>NZ_JBILJM010000068.1:0-2668 GCF_044377215.1 Aquirufa sp. | reverse complement strand
TGTCCAGCCGGCAATTTAATGCGGCGAATAATTTCACTTTTACTCGGATTCCCAGCAACTAAAATCGGACCACTTTCGCCACCTTTGAAAAGGAGTTCTTTTTTATCTAACCGCAAGCCCCCTTTTGTTTTGGTCGCATTGTGGCAGCTGTAACAATTGTGCGCAAGAATCGATCTAACATTCATCGTTAATTCTTGAATCTGATTCGTATTCAATGCCGTAGGGGTACTGATCCGTTCCTCACTAACGGCTAGAATTTTTTCATTGCTTATTTCATTTCCAATGATTGATTTTTCTTCCGTGATTTCTTTTGGTTCACTAGCTGATTGAACAGATTTCACTGAACTTCCCGGCCAAGGAGCTCCTTGTTTTACCCAAATCTCAAGTATTTCAATTTCTTTTTTGGTTAGGCGTTTGCCTTTTGTAGGCATGGCATCATCATGACTTGCCGGAAGTTTAATCCGACGAATAAACTCACTTTTTTCAGGGTATCCTATTTGAATGGCAGGACCGCCCTCTCCGCCTTTTAGCATATATTCCAAGGCATCTAAACGTAATTTTCCTTTGGACTTCTTAACACTATGGCATTCAAAGCAATGATTTTCTAATATATTCCTTGCCTCAATACCTAAATCTTGTTTTTGCTTCGTATCAATTTTACCTGTCAGGTCTTGAACCTGAAGGGACGCATTTAATGGAATGATGGGTTTTGCCTTTTCTTTTTGAAGACTTAAGTAATTCTCTCCATGTGTTAGCTGAGCTCCAAAGTGACCCGCAACACTTACCCCAATGACCGTTGAAAATAAAAGTAAACGAAAACTTTTATTCTCCTTAACTGAAAAAGTATATAATGTAAGCCCTGATAAAAAGGCAGTCGCAATACCTGACCATTGATGAAGGTAAATTAAATTTCCTGAGTACTCCTCTTGATTGCTCAACACCAACCCGAACCCTACTGCCAAAAGCGCAGAGATAGTCCCTACCCACAAAATCACAGCGATTGCTGGTTGAAAAAGATCTGATTTTTTTCGCCATGCAATGCACTCAAGCAATAATCCCACCCAAAGTAAACTGATGGGAAAATGTACAATTAAAGGGTGTAAGCGCCCAATTAATAGCCAAAGATCACTTGATATATCGTTTTGCACTGCTTAGTAGTTTAATACAGCTTTTTAAAAAACTTGCGATGTCAACATAAAGTTCACATCGCAAGTTAATTAGTCCGCTAGGTAACACCACGCATGTGATGTTAAAAATTAATTATAACTGGTAACCTGGATTCTGAGTTAATTTGGCATTAATCAAAATCTGTGCCGCAGGAATAGGTAAATAATACTCAAATTCCGTATAAACATAATCTAAGTTATTGAAAGCAATTCCACCTCTAGCAACAGTTGGATTTGCTTTTTCTAATGCGCCATGTTTATTCATATGAGCCGCAAGAGAAGCAGGTGTATTTGTTCGTTGAAGATCAAACCAGCGGTGGTTCTCAAATGCTAATTCAACGCGTCGCTCATTTAAAACAGCCGTTCTAAAAGTTTCTTTGTTTAAACCGTCAACAGCTTTTAGACCAGCTCTTCTTCTTACTTGGTTGAGGTAATCGTAAGCCTCTGCATTCGGTCCTGAAGCTTCGTTGATTGATTCTGCCAACATTAACAACACATCTGAATACCGTAAAACTGGCCAGTTATTATCCGAACGACCTGTTATTGTATGCGGATATTGGTATTTACTTACGTAAGGAATATCAACATATCTTCCATTCAATGTATAACCAGGTTGTAAGGAAATAGCTTTCCTTACATCTCCTTCTTCATATGCAGCTATCATGTCCCGTGTTGGAATATTTCTTCCTGATGGCACCGTATTTGCAAAACCTGTCACGGCTCCTGCTGATAATCTAGGGGCAAAAACGTACACAAAATTACTTTGCTCGCCCAAATCATTACCTCCTTGATATTGAACCTCAAAAATAGATTCTACACCATTCTTTTTAGCTGGATCAAAATTGTCCTTGTAGTTAGCGTTTAAAGAATAGCCCAACGTAGTTACCTGCTTCAAAGTAGAACTTGCTCCTGCATAATTCTTTTGGGTCAAGTACACTTTACCCAATAAACTTAGTGCAGCGCCTTGCGTTGCACGACCTCTCAAAGTGGCTCTTGCAGGTAAGGCTTTCGATGCATCCGTTAAATCAGAGATTATTTGTTTGTACACATCAGCTTGTGGAGACCGTACCAAAGCAAACGCATCATTCGGGTTGACTAATGTTTTTGTTACCAAAACAACATCCCCAAAATAGCGAACTAAGTTGAAATAATGATAAGCTCTCAGAAATTTAAACTCGCCATCCAAAACTGCTTTTGCGGTCCCGTCAATTTTACTTTCAGCTAATTTTTCCAACGCATAATTGATATTATACATGGTGGAATAATGGTTATTCCAAAGTGCGTTAATCTCACCATTCCCCTGATTGACAGTCGAATATTCAAATGCTTCCCAACCAGCTGCACCCCCACGATCCAAGGGATTGAAATCCAATGTAGTGTTATCCGACATAAATTCTTGCTGAATGTATGCGGTGTTTGTAATTGTTTGCAACTGACCATAAACGCCATTCAAAGCTTGTTCGAACTGCGTTTGAGTTTTATAAAATAAATCACGTCCTATT
>NZ_JBILJM010000067.1:0-2704 GCF_044377215.1 Aquirufa sp. | reverse complement strand
ACTCAAAAACCGGGTAGAAAAGCAGCTAAACGTCACATTTAACGGTTGTTTGTTGAATTACTACCACGATGGTGCGGATGGCATGGGCTGGCATGCGGATGATGAGAAGAGCATTGTCCCCAATTCGTGCATAGCCTCGATCAGCCTAGGTGCGACCCGGAACTTCGACTTCAAACATCGGAAAACGGGTCAAAAAGTTCGCATTCCGTTACTTCCTGGTAGTTTATTATCCATGGAAAATGAAACGCAGCAGCATTGGCTTCATGCCTTGCCCAAGGCGCTGAAAATTCAGGCTCCACGGGTAAATTTGACCTTCAGACAAATGGTTTGAAAAAAAATGCCGACCTTTGCCCCACATTTCAGCCAATACCGTGTCAGAAGAAAACGAATCAAGACCCCCATTCCGAAAACCATTTAGACATTTCACCACTCCGAAAACGGAGAATAAGGAAATTGTATTTGGTATTCAATCTGTTTTAGAAACCTTACGTTCTGGGAAGGAAATCGATCGTTTATTAGTTCAACGTGAGTTAGGGAATACTGAAATTCTAGATTTAGCGCACGAAAAAGGCATTCAAGTTCAAAAAGTGCCTGTTGAAAAGTTAAATCGAATCACGCGTAAAAATCACCAGGGAGCCATTGCCTTCGTTTCGGCTATTCATTATGCCAAACTGGAAAATGTCATTGCAGATACTTTCGAAAAAGGTCAAATCCCCTTGGTTTTAATTCTTGATCGCATTACGGATGTTCGGAATTTTGGCGCGATTGCGCGTACAGCTGAATGTGCGGGTGTGCATGCGATTGTCATTCCTTCCAAAGGCGCCGCGCAGATTAATGCGGATGCGATGAAAACATCTTCGGGAGCCTTAAACTTTATTCCAGTTTGCCGAGAAGACAGCTTGTTGCAAACGGTAAATTTTCTACAAAATTCGGGCTTGCGCGTAGTTGCGTGTACTGAAAAAGGGGAAAGTTCCATGTATGCGGTTGACTATACGGGTCCGACCGCGATTGTATTAGGTTCGGAAGAAGATGGAATCTCAGATGAGATTATCCGCAAATCAGATGATTTGGCCGTTATTCCACAAAGTGGACAAGTAGGATCGTTAAACGTATCCGTTGCCGCCGGAGTAATCATTTACGAAACCGTTCGTCAAAGAAATCTTTAAACGCGATTTATTTGCGTTGCCGAGGCTTGTGCCGTTGGCAAAATAGTCACATCCGCAATATTCACATGTGCGGGTGCCATCACCATATAGCGTATCAAATCAGCGACATCTTTTGCCACTAATGGCTCAAATCCGGCGTATACAGCGTCAGCTTTGGCTTGATCTCCCTTAAATCGTACCTGAGAAAATCCAGTGTTAACTGCACCTGGTGCAATGTTTGATACTTTAATCCCATGCACATTTAAATCCTGGCGCATGCCCTGCGAAAGTGCTTCCACAGCTGCCTTAGAGGCACAATAAACATTTCCATTCGGATAGACTTGTTTACCTGCAATCGATGAAATATTAAGGATATGGCCCGTCTGACGTTCAATCATCTGCGGAATTACCGTGCGCGAAACGTATAAAAGACCATCAACATTCATGTGCATCATGGCATCCCAATCGGCCACATCTCCAGATTGAATGGGACCCAATCCATGCGCATTACCCGCGTTATTTAACAACACGTCTATCGACTTCCATGCTTCCGGTAACGATGTAAATGCAGCCTCGACTTCAGCCAAAACGCTAACATCAAACGTAAGCACATGGGATTCAACAGGCAAATCAGCTTGCAACTGAAGCAAAGAATCGATTCTTCTTCCACAAAGAATCAACCGAAAACCTTCGTTGGCCAGCACATGAGCCGTAGCCAAACCTATTCCTGAACTAGCACCTGTAATGCATGCAATCTTATTCATAAGCATAATTTTTCACCCCGAAGGTACATGCTTCGAGGTGATCTAAAAAATTTGAACGTAATTTGTGACATAATTTATCCTCCTCATGAACTTTTTAATCGTTGGCCTAGGCAACATCGGACCCGAATACCTATTCACGCGACATAACATCGGCTTTATGGCAGTCGATTATTTAGCCAAAACAAAGGAAGTAAGTTTCAAACAAGATCGATTAGGCGCCATAACATCGTATAAAGTAAAAGGACATACCGTTTATTTATTGAAGCCAAGTACGTTTATGAACTTAAGTGGGAAGGCGGTGAATTACTGGTGCCAACAACTTAAAATTGAAAAAGAGCGTTTGCTTGTCTTAACAGATGACATCGCATTGCCTTTAGAGACGCTTCGCTTAAAGCCAAAGGGATCCAGTGGCGGTCATAATGGATTGAAGAGTATCGAAGAAGTTTTACAAACACAGGAATACGGTCGATTACGCATGGGAATCGGGGCTGATTTTTCAAAAGGCCGACAAGCAGATTTCGTATTAAGCAACTTTAATTCAGATGAAATTGACATTATTCCGTTCATCTTGATCAGATCGAATGAGATCATTGATTGTTTTTGCTTGGAAGGCATCCAACAAACAATGAACAAATACAACCAATGATTGTACTATTTAAAGAATCTTTTAATTTTTCCGTAATTTTAAATTTAGAATTTTTCAAATGATTTACAATTGTTATCCAAATTTTATTTTGTTTTAGTTTTAAAAACATATAAAATATTCTGTTTTAAGTCGTAAAATAGAATCAAAAA
>NZ_JBILJM010000019.1:0-50058 GCF_044377215.1 Aquirufa sp. | reverse complement strand
TGATGATCGTCAATAAATGCTTTAACACTTGAAAGCTTGAGATCGTAGGAGTACTTGATTTTTCTTGACATAAAAAAACACCCAATAAGTTGTCCAACTTTTTGGGTGCAGTTCATACCTCGCGTCTTAAATACAAATCAAAAAAATAGACGCGAAGTATCGCGTCTCTACAATTTTACGAATGAATAGACCTCTTCGCCGTTGCAGCCAAACAAGCCTCTTTCAAAGCTTCCGTGTACGTCGGGTGCGCGTGTGACATGCGAGCGACATCTTCTGCTGATGCGCGGTATTCCATCGCTACCACCGCTTCTGCAATAATATCTGCTGCACGTGCGCCGATGATATGAACACCTAAGATTTCATCTGTTGTGGCATCTGCTAGAACTTTCGCCAAACCATCCACATCGCCCGATGCAATTGAACGACCCAAAGCTTTGAACGGGAATGAACCTTCTTTGTAAGCGATACCTGCCGCTTTCAATTCTTGTTCCGTCTTCCCTACCGAAGCCACTTCTGGCCAGGTATAAACGACACCTGGAATCAAATTATAATTGATATGCGGCTTTTGGCCTGCAATAACTTCTGCTACTAAAGTTCCTTCTTCCTCTGCTTTGTGAGCCAACATCGCTCCACGAACCACGTCACCAATCGCATAAATTCCCGGAACCGATGTTTGAAGCGTATGCTCATCTACCGCAACCCGACCACGCTCATCGGCCGTTAAACCCGCCGCAGCTAAGTTCAATCCATCCGTGTACGGTCGGCGACCGATACACACCAAGCAATAATCTCCTTTTATCTCGACTTCCTTACCCGACGCATCTTGTGCTTTCACCGTCACTTCTTTCCCCTTCACCGATGCACCTGTCACTTTGTGCGACAAGTAAAAATCAGCGCCTAATTTGGCAATCGACTTTTGCAATTCCTTGCCCATCGTCTTATCCATCGTGGCAATCATGCTATCCGCAAATTCCACAAAGGAAACTTTTGATCCTAAACGTGCGTAAACAGAACCTAATTCAGCGCCGATTACCCCAGCTCCAATCACGATTAAGTGCTTTGGAACTTCCTTCATTTTCAAGGCTTCGGTCGACGTGATAATACGCTCTTTGTCCACCGGAATGAACGGCAGGATCGTTGGCTTAGAACCCGTCGCAATCACAATATTCTTTCCAGCAATCACCTCTGAAGAACCATCTTCTTTGGTCACTTTAACTGTTTTCGCTGAATCAAATGATCCCAAACCATGGAAGGTCGTGATCTTATTTTTCTTCATCAAATACGCAATTCCCGCGTTCAAATTCGAAACCACACCCGCTTTGCGTTTGATCATTTGGTCCATATTGACTTTCGGTTTTGAAATATCAATTCCATGATCTTGGAAGGTATGCACCGCATTGTGGTAGTGCTCAGACGAGTCCAACAATGCTTTCGAAGGTATACATCCCACGTTCAAACACGTTCCACCCATCACGGCATATTTCTCCACGATGGCCACTTTGAAACCCAATTGGGCCGAACGGATAGCCGAAACATATCCACCAGGACCCGAACCAATTACGACAACATCAAATTCTTGCATAAGGCGATTGAAAGCGAATAGGCCCCGCAAGGCCTATTCTAGTCATTAAATATCTAATAATAAACGAGCTGGATCCTCCAATAGTTGCTTTAAGCGAACTAAGAAACTCACCGACTCCCGGCCATCAATGATGCGGTGATCATACGATAATGCCAAATACATGATCGGACGAATAACGATTTGACCGTCAACCACTACCGCACGCTCAACGATATTGTGCATACCTAAGATCGCAACTTGTGGCGCATTGATGATTGGCGTAGAAAGCATCGAACCAAATACCCCACCATTCGTGATCGTAAATGTTCCGCCACTCATTTCTTCCAAACTCAATTTATTCTCACGTGCTTTTCCCGCTAAACGAACTACTTCAGATTCGATACCCGCAAGCGACAAGTTCTCTGCTGAACGAATCACCGGTACAACCAAACCTTTTGGTGCAGAAACCGCAATCGAAATATCGCAATAATCGTGGAACACGATTTCATCGCCATCGATCTTCGCATTTACCGAAGGGTATTCCTTCAAGGCCACGCAAACCGCTTTCGTGAAGAAGGACATAAAGCCTAAGCCCACGCCATGTTTCTCCTTGAATTTATCTTTGTATTTTCCACGTAAATCCATAACCGGCTTCATGTCTACCTCATTGAAGGTTGTCAACATCGCCGTTTCATTTTTCACAGCCACCAAACGACGGGCCACTGTTTTACGCAATGAACTCATTTTCTCACGACGTGTTCCGCCTTGTGCTACCGCTGGTGCAGAAGCCGGAGCTGCCGGAGCTGCCGGTGCAGCCGCCGCTGGTTTCGAAGCTGCTACGGCATCTTCTTTCGTGATACGTCCACCCACACCTGAACCCGCAACCGATGCTGCCGCAATTCCTTTTTCATCTAATATTTTTGCTGCTGCTGGAGATGGATGACCTGCTGCATACGTTGCATCTGAAGAAACTGCCGGAGCCGCTGCCGCTGGAGCTGGTGCCGCCGTTGGCGCTGCTGCTACGGAACCACCTACGGTGATTTTTGCCAACAAGCCTCCAATCGGAACAACAGAACCTGGCTGCGCAATCACCTCTAATACACCTGCTGATTCAGCTGGCAATTCGAAGGTCGCTTTGTCCGACTCTAATTCGCAAAGAACTTCATCCAATGAAACAACATCACCTGTTTTCTTATTCCAAACCGAAACGGTTACTTCGGCAATCGACTCACCTACTGCAGGAACTTTAACTTCCAACACGGTCGTTGGCCCTGCTGCTGGAGCCGGAGCTGCTGCGGGTGCAGGAGCGGCTACTACTGCCGGAGCGGCGTCTGCTACGGTAACCGATGCAGTTGCACCGCCCGCCTCAATCGTGCAAATTACTGCACCGATCGGCAAAACATCGCCTTCTTTTGCCACAATGTGCAAAATACCTTCAGCCTCAGCTGGCAATTCAAACGTGGCTTTGTCCGACTCTAGTTCGCACAATACCTCATCCAATTTCACGTGATCGCCTTCTTTTTTGTTCCAAGTGGCAACCGTTACTTCCGTGATTGATTCGCCCACCGCGGGCACTTTCATTTCTATAGCCATAATATTCGATTATTCAAATGCTCTGTTTATCAATGCTGCCTGCTCCTCTCCATGCACCTTCAAGAATCCTGTCGCCGGTGAGGCCGATTTCTTACGTGCGACTAATTTGGCAAAACGTGACCAACCAAACTCACGAATCACATACGACCAATAGCCCATGTTTTCCGGTTCTTCTTGCACGTAGAAAATTTCTGCCGATTTGTATTTTGCCAATTCCGCTTCCACTTGCTTCGTTGGGAATGGATGCAATTGCTCCAAACGGATAATCGCCACATCCTTACGCTTATCTTTTTCTTGACGATCCATCAAGTCAAAATATACTTTACCAGAACAGATCAAGACGCGTTTCACTTTCGCTTTATCTGCATAGTCATCCCCAATCACCTCTTGGAACGAACCTTTCGTAAAGGCTTCCAATTTCGAAACTACTTTCGGATGACGGAAAATTGACTTTGGCGACATTACCACGAGTGGCTTACGGAACTCCCAAGTTAATTGTCGGCGCAGCGCATGGAATATATTCGCTGGCGTCGTCAAATTCGCAATCACCATATTATTCTCAGCCGCTAATTGCAAGAAACGCTCTGGACGGGCATTCGAGTGCTCCGGTCCTTGACCTTCATAGCCATGTGGCAACAGCATCACCAACCCATTTTGTGTCCCCCACTTCGATTCGTGTGAAGAAACAAACTGATCAATCATCGTCTGCGCGCCATTGGCAAAATCACCAAACTGTGCCTCCCAAATAACTAAAGCATTCGGATTCGCTAAGGCATAACCAAATTCATAACCTAGTACGCCGTATTCCGACAATAATGAGTTATAAATCTGAGCTTGCTCCTGCTTATCTGAAATATGATTTAAGGAACTGTAATTTTCATTTGTATTGGCATCGTGCAATACCGCATGGCGGTGTGAGAACGTACCACGTTGGACATCTTGTCCCGATAAACGTACCGCTTTGCCTTCAACTAATAATGAACCATAGGCTAACAACTCAGCCGTAGCCCAGTTTAATTCACCTTTTTCGAAGAATACTTTACGATCAGCAATTACCTTTTCAATTTGCTTCAAGGCAACAAAACCTTTTGGCAAGGTCGTAATTGCTTTCGCTACCTGATCTACTACGGCTTGAGAAATGGCCGTTTTAGGCGATTTTTCGAAGTCTTTTTCGGTTGAGTAGCGCAATGCCGACCACGCATTATCTAATTTCAAAGGAATGTAAGGAGGGCGAACTTTTTGCTTCACTAAATCCAAGCGCGCTTGTAGCTCTGCCTTGAATTCAGAATCCATTTGCTCGGCTAATTTTGCCTCAATTTCACCCTGCTTGATTAATTTTTGAATGTAAATTTCGCGCGGATTTGGATGATTGGTTATGTTGGCATACAACGTAGGCTGCGTAAAACGCGGCTCATCTGACTCATTATGACCATTCCGACGGTAGCAAACCATGTCGACAAATACATCCCGACCAAATTCCTGACGAAATTCAGCAGCGATACGCGACACGAAAACCACCGCTTCTGGATCATCTCCGTTCACGTGGAATACCGGTGCGTCGATAATCTTCGCTACATCCGTGCAATAAATCGCCGAACGCGCATCTTCAAAATCGGTGGTAAAACCTACTTGGTTATTAATCACAAAGTGGATGGTGCCACCGGTTGAATACCCTTTTAATTTCGCCATTTGGGTCACTTCGTACACGATACCTTGACCGGCTACCGCTGCATCTCCGTGAATCAAAATCGGCATTACTTTCGAATAATCACCATTATAATGGGCGTCAGCACTTGCCCGACAGAAACCTTCTACTAATGGATTTACCGCCTCGAGGTGGGATGGATTGGGCGCTAATTTCAATGAAATTTCGCTACCGTTTGGTGAAATATGCTTCGAAGAATAGCCTAAATGATATTTTACATCACCATCGCCATGAATTTCATTGGGCACATTTCCTTCGAAACCATCAAAAATCGATTCGTATGATTTGTGCATGATGTTGGCCAACACGTTCAAACGACCGCGGTGCGCCATACCAATCATCGCTTCCTTCACGCCCAGATCCGCAGATTTGTTGATGATCGCATCCAAACCCGCAATGGTAGATTCACCACCTTCAAGTCCGAAGCGCTTTTGGCCTAAATATTTTGTACCTAAGAAATTCTCGAAAACGACTGCTTCGTTTAATTTCTCGAGGATATGTTTTTTCTTTTCAATGGTTGGGTTGAAAGCCAAAGCTTCCTTTTCAATCTTGTTGCGCAACCATTCCTTCGTATCCACCTCGCGGATGTATGAATATTCAAACCCGATGGTACCTGCATAGATTTTATGTAGGGCGTCTTGGATTTGACGCAACGTCGCTGGCCCGATTCCGAGGAAAGTACCTGCTTGGAAAACGGTATCTAAATCAGCATCTGACAGCGCGTAATCGGTTAAAGCCAAACGAGGCTGTCGATCTTTACGTACGCGGACAGGATTGGTATTGGATAACAAATGACCACGGGAACGGAAGGCTTTGATGAGTGAAATCACCGCCATTTCCTTCTGAATGTGACCTGAATCTGCAGATGCAGCGCCGGAAGACGCACCTTCACCTAACCAGGTTTGTGAAAAATCGAATCCCTTAAAGAAATCTCTCCAAGAGTTGTCTACGGAATTAGGGTCTTGTTTGTAGTTTTCATACAGGTCGGCAATGACCTGTGTATCTGCATTCGCAACGTAGGAAAATGGATCCATAATGTAAAATTCTAGCCGGTGACTAGAAAAAGTTTCAAACGTTATTGATTTGGTTAAGCACGCGTGTTTATCTCTGAAAAAAATCCCCGCAATTTACTATACTCTTTTGTATTTATTTCCAAAAAATTGGGTTTTTTACCTTATAAAGGCACAAATTTCTTTCGAAAAAATTCAATTTAAACATGATGAAAAAAAATCTTTATTTATTCCAATAATATCCTCTTAAAGTCAAAATAATTTCCTACTTCCTTAGGGTCTAAACTCGGCAATTTTCCCATTCCCGGTATCGATCTCATAGCGAAGAAAAATTTGATGAAATCCTGAGGCTACACCGGAGCTCATGGGCGTGGCCAAGGCTACTTGTTTTCCTAGTAAATCGTATGCATAGCCCACGCGGAAATTTCGTCCGAGTGCTACTTCTGCACTCAACAGTAACGCAGCATCGCCAAATTCCGATCCCGTTCCTTGATACCAAAGACCCGCACCCACTTTTTCGTGATACCATACCGTGGCGTGCGCGTCTACTTTTGTTTCACCCGATCCGAATCGAATCACGGATCCGAATTTGGTAGTAAAAGAATCATCTAAATTCATGGTATAGGTAGCACGAACATAGGTGGGCGCCTCGCGGGTGGGTTTACTAATGCCTACAACTAATTGATCATGTGTATACATCAGCCCCAGCCCAAAGCTGCTGCGCAGTACAGCGGTACCTGTTTTATCCAAAATAGGATATTGATCTATCCCTACTTGTCCTCCGAAACGCAGGGTATTCCCCCTTCCCCAATCGACAGCATACGATCCGACGGCCGATAAACCGAGGTTGGCCGCCAGTCCACCTTGTGGCAACAAATAGGATTGGTCGGTATTATAAGCCAAAAACCCAATCCCGCCTTTTCCTTGCGCGATGGGCATGTCGAAGCTGAAATATTGCTGCGAGGAACCTCCGAAATTTTGTTGGAATAGCGGTTTTTTGCGATAAATACCGGTTATTGACGCTACACCCCGTAGACCGGCTTCCGCAGGATTAATCCCCATGGGAATAAATGGATACACCATCCGCAGGGATTCTTGTTGGCCCAACGCCACCTGCACCATCAAAACGAGGAAAATAATTTTTTTCATAAAATCTGACAATATGACATTTCCAATCGGCTTGGAATATCATTTGATAACTAGTGGTTCAAATTTATGATTTTTAATCTCAATTAAACATGAAAGAAACAGGTAACATCTCCATTCACACCGAGAATATTTTTCCCATCATCAAAAAATTTCTCTATTCGGACCACGAGATTTTCCTTCGTGAGTTGGTTTCCAACGCAGTAGACGCCACCCAAAAAATCAAACGCTTGAGTTCTATTGGTGAATTCAATGGTGAATTGGGTGAGTTAAAAGTTAAGGTAAGCTTCGATAAAGACAAGAAGACAATCACGATTTCAGATAATGGAATCGGAATGACGGCCGAAGAAATTAAAAAATACATCAATCAAATTGCGTTCTCTGGCGCCACAGAATTTGTGGAAAAATACAAGGACCAGGGTGATGACAAAGGAATCATCGGTCATTTTGGCTTAGGCTTCTATTCCGCATTTATGGTTTCAAAAGAAGTTGAAATTATATCAAAATCGTATCAAGATGGTGCCGAGGCGGCGCGTTGGATTTGCGACGGATCCACCGAGTATTCCATCGCATCAGCGAAAAAGAAGACCCGCGGAACGGATATCATTTTACACATTGCGGAAGATTCTGAGGAGTTTTTAGAGGAGTACCGATTGAAATCAATTTTAGATAAGTACGGCAAGTTTTTGCCAATGCCGATTGAGTTTCAAGAGAAAATCATCAACAACCCAAGTCCGATTTGGACTAAATCACCCGCTGATTTAACGGATGAAGATTACTTGCAATTCTATGATGAATTGTACCCAATGCAAGAGAAACCGTTATTCTGGATTCATTTGAACGTTGATTATCCATTTAATTTAACGGGTATTTTGTACTTCCCGAAAGTGAAGAATGAGATGCAATTGCAGCGTGAGAAGATTCAATTATACAGCCGACAAGTATTCATCACGGATGAAGTAAAGGATATCGTGCCTGAGTTTTTGATGTTATTGCATGGGGTAATCGACTCACCGGATATCCCATTGAACGTATCGCGTTCGTTCTTGCAGGCGGATTCGAATGTGAAGAAAATCAACTCGTACATCACGAAGAAAGTGGCCGATAAATTGGCCGAATTATTCAAGGCGGATAGACCAGCGTTTGAGGAGAAATTCGCAAACATTGGCCTATTCATCAAATACGGTATGATTTCCGACGAGAAATTCATGGAGAAAGCCAAGGATTTCTGTTTGGTACAAGACATGGCTGGAAAATATTTCACGCTGGATGAATATGCGGAGGAGGTTCAGGCGGCACAGACCGACAAAGACGGCAATAAAGTATATTTATATACGACGGATGTTCAGCAACAAGATGCCTTTATTCAATCCGCCACACAAAAAGGCTATTCGGTGATCCGTTTAGATTCCTTGATTGACAGCCATTTTATTCAAGGGATGGAGGCCAAATTGGAAAAAACACAGTGGAAACGTGTGGACGCTGACCGCATTGAAAAGTTGATCGACACCGGTATCAATCTGGAAGCAATTCTGAGTGATGCGCAAAAAGAATCCGTAAAAAAGGTTTTCGAAGAAACCTTAAATGACAAACAAAAAGTCGTGGCGGTGGAAGCGATGTCACCAGACGAATTGCCTGCAATTGTAACGCAAAATGAATTCATGCGCCGCATGAGTGAAATGTCGAAGAATGGCGGTGGCGGTATGAGCATGTTTGGTGCGATGCCTACGACTTACAACATCACGGTGAATGCGAATCACCCGTTGATCAGCAAATTAGCTGAGCTTACTTCGGAGGATGAGCAAAAAGCGTTAGCGAAGCAAATCTCGGATTTGGCGCTCTTGTCGCAGAATTTATTGACAGGTGCTGATTTGACAGCGTTTATTAAGCGCACAATCGCCAAGCAATAAAATGTAGAGACGTGATACCTCGCGTCTAAAAAAGTAGAGACGCGATACCTCGCGTCTGAAAATGTAGAGACGCGATACCTCGCGTCTGAAAATGTAGAGACGTGACACCTCGCGTCTGAAAATGTAGAGACGTGACACCTCGCGTCTGAAAATGTAGAGACGTGACACCTCGCGTCTGAAAATGTAGAGACGCGATACCTCGCGTCTACAATAAAAAATCCCTGGCCGAAAGACCAGGGATTTTTTATTTACATACCCTTACGAACAATTAATTTCTTGGTGGCGACGGATCGACCATCGATCGTCAATTGGTACATATACATACCGTTATTAAAATCACGCATCGGAATTCGTGCGGAACGCTGATCACGTTCTAAGGTAATTTCTTTTATTTCTTGACCTAAAATATTGTAGAAGGTAAGCTTAACATCTTGCACACCCGCATTGATCTGAAAATCAATTTCCGCATAATCAACGGCCGGGTTGGGATATAAATGAGAAACTTGAACACGATCATTGACAAATAAATAATTCTCACCTGACTTAGCTACTTGCGCCTGTGCAGGCTTAGCTGCGGTCAAAAGACCTAGCACCAATAACCCTAAAAGTAAAAAGCGTTTGTTCATCGTAGAATTTCTAAAACGAAAATAGGGATACTTTATTGCAATGCAAACAAGGAAAAGGCCAAACAGGCCATTTACAGGATAAAAGGCCAAATTTTAAGGTTTTTTAACAGTACGAACCCGATCCAAGACCATCGGCAAGGTAATAATTTCTTTCGCACGCCAGTTGAACCCATCTAAATATTCGAGTTCCTCTTTCCACTCTTTAGGAGGCGCAAATTTGGCTTCAGGCTTCGTAATAAAGGCAATCCGTTTCACTTTATTATCATCGAAAAAAATGTTCATTCGGCTGCATTCAACGCGATTTAGTCCAGTGGTGACTTGTTTGTCGTCCATCACATAATAAACACTTTCTCCATTTCCATCCACTTGCACGCGCTTCAATTTAGAATCATCAGCAAAATGCACCCAGACTTTTCGGCCTTTAATTTGATTATAATGAGCCACAGAGTCTTTGGTAATGATAAAGGAATGTCCGCGCAAGCGCATCTCGCGCAGCTTTTGGTTCGTCATAAATAATGACATGGAATCCGCTTGCATCTGCGAGCCATTGGCCCAAAGAATCGGCTTTTGGTAAAAATGAATGGTTGAATCCTTCACATCGTAACCCAGAGAATCGCACTTCCCGGAGAGATCCGATTTATAAATCAAGACGTTTTTATAGGCAAATAATTTCCGGATCGAATCTTTCTGTATGTTGATGGACACCAAGGTGTCCGCCGTCAAAAACAAGGTGTCTTTCTCCAAAATATTCTTCATTAGCGCATGGCCAAACACACGGGTCACACCCGACTTCCCCGCATAACGCCCATGATCCCCCGTCAAAATCACCTTTTCTTTTTGACTCAAAAACTCCACATTTCCGCGTGCCACCCCAATCTGCGTGGGACTATCATAGAAAAGTGTATCAGCCGATAAAATATATTCGGCAGTACGCGCGGTAGACCGACCGGTAAAATTGGAGACTTTAGTTTGCGTATTATAAAAACCAGCTGTCGTCAAAACCGTATCTTTTTGGGTAATTATCTCCGTAGGACAAATGAAATAGGCCTCTTTGGAAGTGGTGTTATAGCGCAAAGAATCAGCTCGTACGAGCCCGCCTTCTTTGTCAACGACACGGACCTTTTCCTTAAATAAGAAGTTTTTCGTCACCGTATTATAGAAGCCTTCGCGACTTGTCAACGTAGATTTCTTGTCAATAATCTTCGCCCCCGTATGATAAATCGCCATACGCGAATTCATATCATAATCCAGTTTGTTGGTCGTTAAAATAATGGTATGATCATCCAACTTCACGCGCCCAGTGATAAAGGCTTGTCGGCTATCGCCATTATAAATCGCCGTATCGCCAAGTATCGTCACGGTATCCGCTTGCACAATTTTAACGTGACCATACGCCTCAACATTATTGGTTGTGCTATTTAAAACCGCTTGATCGCAACTTAACAAGGTCGTTCCTTGACGCAATTGCACACGACCAATTAAGGTTTTGCGCATAATTAATTCTTGTTGGACCCCATTCAAACTATCCGCCCGAATGACTTCCAATTGACTTTGCGCCTGCAGGATTGCAGGGAACACCAACAAGAAAAGCAGGAATATTCGGTATCTTTGCCGCATAGTAAAGTTTGAACGCGCAATTTACCAATTTTATGCTGGAAGATTTCATCCAATTTATCCAAAAAGAGAATTTATTTAAACCGGAAGATAAAATCCTTGTGACCGTAAGTGGCGGGATTGATTCCATGGTTTTGGCTAAATTATTTGCCCAAGCCAAATTTAATTTTGGCATAGCTCACGTGAATTTCAGCTTGCGCGGCGAGGAGTCAATTGCGGATGAGGTGTTCGTCAAAAAGTTTGCCAAAACCCTGAAAGTCCCCTATCATTCCATCGTTTTTGATACAAAAGCCTTCGCAGAAAAAGAAAAGATTTCGACCCAAATGGCCGCGCGCTTATTGCGTTACAATTGGTTCGAAGAAATTAGACAACAAGAAGGATATTCATACATCGCTACGGCGCACCACCTGATGGATAGCGCAGAAACGGTACTCATAAACCTGACACGCGGCAGTGGATTAGCTGGTTTTCACGGCATACCCCTTAAAAATGGGCACGTGATTCGTCCTTTGGCCTTTGCCACACAAGAGCAAATTTTTGATTTGGTAGTTGCGAATCGGATGGCTTGGCGGGAGGATTCGTCCAACGAATCCACGAAGTACCAACGCAATTTCATTCGCCACGAAATCGTTCCCAAGTTTCAGGAAATGAATCCATCATTCGATCAGACCTTGGCCCAAACGAGTGCGCGCATTCGAGCTGTCGAAGATTGGATTTCAGATGAATTTGACGCCTGGAAATCTACTAATTGTACCACAGATACCTCCAATAATCAGTTCGTCAAATTAGCCGAATTAAGCTCCAAAGAAAAAGTTATGCAGCAACGCTGGTTGCAAGGCTTACATTTTCATCCAGATCAAATCGAGCAAATTATTCAGCACCCTGCCGACAAAGTAGGTAAGATTTTCGAATCACCTTTGTTTACCTTGAACATAGATCGGGCGCAATGGGTGATCAGTCCGAAAGATCAATCCGAATTTAAGCCGATTCTCATTCAAGAAGAGGACGAAGATATTCAAGTAGGGAATAAAATGCTGCACATTTATGTGGAAGAAAAAACACCTGATTTCAAAGTGCCCACCGATCCGAATATTGCGTGTTTAGACGCAGATAGCCTGACTTTTCCGTTGGAGATCCGCAAGGCGCAGGAAGGCGATTGGTTCTGCCCACTCGGTATGAATAGCAAAAAATTGATTTCGGATTTTTTAACGGACAAAAAGGTGCCGGTGAATTTGAAAAAGAAGACAAACTTATTACTTAGTAAAGGTTCCGTTGCCTGGATAGTTGGGCAGCGAATTGACAACCGATTTAAGGTAAGTGAAAAGACCGAAACGGTCATGATTTTCGAGATCAAATAACTGATTACCACCTACCTTTGGCAAACCTTGGAGGATTGCCAAAGGTAAGGGGGAAAAAGATTTTTTGGGAGTAAAAAACTGATATTCTATCGAATCAGTTTCCGATACATTTCCGTACGAATCGGATCCAATAAACTCAAATAAGCAAAGGCCTGCTGCCGCTCAGAAGGCGACGCTTCATCCATAATAGAAAAAATCTCATCCGATTTGGAATCGAAAAACACGCGAATGGAAGCGGCACCCGGCCGAACTTGATTAATCTGACGAATCTGCATTAACAATTCTAAAATCCCTTTCCGCGCATCATCGGGCTTATCCTTAAACGCATCTAAATGAATGCGATGGTACGTATAATAAACCTCACGCAAGCCTTGCATTTGTTGGTTCAGCAAACCTTCCGCAATCGCAACCCGCGATCGTATATCATTCATGGTTCCCCAGCCAGAACCTGAGTTTTGGGCGAGGTTGGTTAAATTTGTCAACTTCTGAACAAAAAAATCACCGCCACGTAAACCCATCGAATCGTAATGATAGGCCAGGGATAGATTCGCGTAATAGGCCAACATCGAACTAAAATTATCCATATAACTATTATCGTTATAGGTGATCGGCGTTCCAGTCAAGTATTTGAAATTAAAATTCTTGTCAATGACATTCAAAATCACCGTCTCATACGAAGTGCCAAAAACCGGCCGCAAAACTTGCAAACGCGCATTGGCCTCAAAGTCTCCTTGTGAGCTGGCTTTCGTCAACAATAAATTAAGATTCACCTTAACTTTTTCCTCGGGAGAAAAAACGTCATTAGACCAACGTCTACTCGATAAAAATTCTTGGATGGTACGCTGCAACTCCGCATAAATCTGGGACGTGCCACGTTGCTGATCGAGCTGAATTTGCTCCGTATTAATTGTAACAGAAACTTCAAGTTCTTGGGCACATAGCACCCAAGAACCGAAGCATAAAATACTTACTAGAAAAGCGCGGAAAGATTTCATATTGAAATCAAACGAAGAAAAATTAGTTTCCGTCTGTAGATTCCTCGCGTGCTCTATAATCAATCTTGTCTGCCAAAAACTCATCAATCGCCAAAGCGCTTGGTTTAGGCATACGCTCATAATATTTTGAAATTTCGATCTGCTCACGGTTCTCGAAAATCTCTTCCAAGTTATCAACCGAAGAAGCAAACTCCGACAATTTGCCAGACAATTCCTCTTTCATTTTGCTTGAAATTTGACGCGCACGCTGGCCAATAATCGAAATTGACTCATACGTATTCCCCGTCTTAATAGCAATTTTATCTACATCACGCGTAATGATGGATGGATTTGTTTGGATCTTAGACATCTCGTTAATTTTAAATTAAGGTTGCAAAAATAAAGTATTTTTTCGAATAAAACTATTGTGGACTCGTCGTCACCTTCGACGTATTCGACTGCTTTTTCTCCTGCAAAGCTTTCTGCTCCGCCTCCACAGCCGTCAAACGAGCCACTTCCTTCAAACTAGTCGTGTACATCTTTTCAGATAACTTCAAATAAGCACTACTAGGATATTTATCAATTAATTCTAAATAGAATTTTACTGCATCTCCATAACGTTCCCGCTGCCTCGACTCAATCGTACTCTCCGCCAAATCAAATTGCGAAACGACCTTTAAATACGCGATTTCTTCACTGTAATCCGAATCCGGAAAATCACGTTGGAAATTCGTTATCTCAATAACCGAAGACTTCAACGACAAAATATTAAACGGCGATGTCTTATAGTACAACTTCGCCTTCTCATACGCTTTCCGCTCCAACTTCTTACGCAAATCCTTAATCATCTGCGTACACTCATCCTTGTACTTTGTCTCCGGATAATTATTCAAATAACCCTGCAACTCATTAATGGCTGCCAAAGTCCCTGTTTGGTCCAAATTGTAATTCGGAGAGTCTTTGTAGAGGGAGAATGCCGACATATATATCGCCTCCTCCGCAAATTCACTACGCGAAAAAACTTCGGCAAATTTCTTAAAATGAGAATTCGCAACCGCATAATTACTCAAATTGAAGTCACAATAAGCTTGATAAAATGTAGCCAACTCCTGCGTCGAATCCCCCTTCAATACAGGTAGAATTTCATCAAATAAAATTCCAGCCTTATCAAATTCCTTCTTCTTGTAGTAATCCATCGCAGCCTTGTACTTCAAAGGAACACTAGCGCTTTTTCTAAATTTCTCAAACTTACCGCATGAACTCAACCCGATCACTGCGATTAATAGAACCAATAAATAATTTTTCAACTTCATAAGCGCGCAAAGATAAGGATTAATTACGACTAAATTGTAAATGATACAGCGTCGAATATAAGCCTCCCTGATTCAATAACTCTTCATGATTTCCCCGCTCTTTAATTTCCCCTTTATCCATCACCAAAATTTGATTCGCATTCCGAATCGTCGACAATCGATGTGCAATTACCACCGCTGTGCGCCCCTTCATCAAGGTTGCTATGGCTTGTTGGATCATTAACTCCGAATCCGAATCCACCGATGACGTCGCCTCATCCAACACAATTATCTTTGGATTACGCACCATCGCACGCACAAACGAAATCAATTGACGCTGCCCCACACTTAACGTAGCCCCACGCTCCATTACCTCATAGGCATAGCCACCAGGTAAACTCATGATAAAATCATGTACCCCAACTGCCCTAGCCGCCTCTTCCATCTTTTCCTGCGTTATCCGGTCATCACCCAAATGAATATTATAAGCAATCGATGAACTAAACAAAAACACATCCTGCAACACAACCGCAATATTCTCCCGCAAACTTTCAATCTCATAATCCGGCAAAGCAACCCCATCAATCTCAATGACGCCTTGTTGGCAATCATACATACGAGCCAACAACCCAATTATGGACGATTTCCCAGCGCCAGTAGCGCCCACAATCGCCATCGTCTTTCCAGCCGGAACAGTAAAATCAACGTGCTTAACAACCCATTCAGGCTCTTGGTACGCAAAACTTACCTCGTTAAATTTAATTTCACCACGTACTTCATCGGCCAATACAGACCCATTATTTTGGATGTAATCCGTCGAGTCCAACAAAGTCAAAATCCGCTCCGTTGACACAATCCCCATCTGAAGCGTATTAAACCGATCCGCAAGCATCCGAATCGGACGGAAAAATAAATTTATGAACATCACAAACGCCGTCAGCGTCCCTAATGTTATCTCCTCACGTAAAATATAAGTTGACGCCATCCAAACCACAAACCCTGAACCCACCGCCGAAATCACATCCGCCACGGGAAAATAAACCGAATAAGCCAAAATCCCCTTAATATTCGCATCGCGATGCGCTTGATTAATCACATTGAATTTGGCCAGCTCACGCTTCTCCGCATGAAACAACTGCACAACCATCATCCCAGAAATATGCTCCTGTACAAAGGAATTCAAATTAGCGACTGCTAAACGAACCTCATTAAATGATTTTTTGATATACTCCTTAAAAACATACGTCGAGAAAAACATGAAGGGCAAGGTGGCTAAAATCACGCAAGTCAACCGCCAATCCGTGTAAAACATAACCCCAATAATCAAAAATAATTGAAGCAAATCTCCAGCAATCGAAGCTAAACCCTCTGAAAACACATCGTTCAAAGTTTCTATGTCCGATACCGTACGAGTTACCAAACGACCAATCGGAGTGGCGTCAAAAAAAGCTAAACGCAAATGGACAATTTTAGCATATAACTGAACACGGATATCACGAATGACTGTTTGGCCTAAAAAGCCCGCTAAATAACTCGTTGAAAATTGAAGGGAAGTTTGTACCAATAAGACAAGAATCATCAGCATAAATTGCTGCAACAACTCCGCCATGTGACCCAAACTCACATAGTTGTCTAATGTAAATCGAATCATCAACGGGATCACCGGCGAAACACTAGCTGTCCCTAAAATCAATAAAACTAAAAACCAAAAACGAATTTTGTACGGCTGAATAAAGCCGTAAATGCGGCGAATAATATGCCAGTCAACAATCTTGCCAATCTCCTTTTCGTTCATTTAATTTCAGTTGGCATCGCCGCACACGTCCCACAGCCTTTGGCACATTGACCAGCCGACTTACCCCAAAACTGTTGATAAACCAGTCGGCCTAAATACACCAAAGCTCCCACAAAAATCAGCGCAATAATTACGGTTTCCATTTCGATTGTAGTATGCGTAAAAATTCATCAAATATAGGCCCAGCCCCAATAATCTCCCCACTAAAAATTACCTCATCCCCACCCGAAAAATTCGTCACAGATCCACCCGCCTCTTCGATAATAATTTTTCCTGCCGCCACATCCCAAGGTTTTAAATTTGCCTCAAAAAAGCCCTCAAAACGACCACATGCCGTATACGCCAAGTCGATTGCCGCAGCACCCATCCGACGTAAACCGTGACTTTTTTGCATCAATTCCTTTAGCAAAGCTAAATATTGATCCTGATAAGAAAAATCATAATACGGAAAACCTGTTGCTAACAAGCTCCGACTTACCTGATTTTGATCTGAAACATGAATCGATTGATCATTCAAAAAAGCCCCAGTTCCCTTCGCAGCGCAAAATAATTCATCTCGATTAGGCTCATAAATCAACCCCAATATCGGCTGTTTCTGATAAATTAAGCCCACAGATACCGCATAAATAGGCAGTCGATGCAAGAAATTTGTCGTACCATCTAACGGATCAATCACCCAATAGTAGCCATCACCCACCTCACTGTAATCTGAGGCCGACTCCTCTGCCACAAATCCTGCTTCCGGAAAAACCCTTCCCAAGCCCTCTTTTAGCCGTTTTTCAGCCGTCTGGTCCACATAGGAAACCAAATCATTCGTTCCCTTATATTGAATATCCTCCTGCCCGATGTCATTCACCACCGACTGAATCCAGCGCCCCGTTTCCAAGACTACCGGCTTCGATAAGTTTAGCAAGTTGGCCAGATCCAACATATCTACTTAGGTTGTAAGGCCAACCAATCCGCAAGGATTTGTTGGGTTTCTTTTAAATATGCGTCTTTGGCATGTTTATCTGCCGCGTTCTCCTTCTTGTCTTTGTCGGCAGTCGACTCATCCGCTCCACCCAGCGCATCCATCACCGCCTGAGACTCATCCGGTTTTTTCTTCTGCTCATCCAATTCCTTCTTTCGCTTTTCCATGTTCAATGAAATGGAATTGGTCTCTTTGATTTTTTTCCAACGCTCAAAATCGGCCCGCAACTTGATCAAGTCCGGCTTGGTTTTTAAACGTGTCGCATACGCCGCTTGCATTTTACTTAGTACCGCAGGCACAACATTGTTCGTAGGCTGATAGCTCGTTGATGCAATCATATCCCAAGGCAACGCACTAGGCTGCGAACTTTCGCCAAACTCCTCCGCAGAGAAAGCTGATGGTAACGCAAAATCCGGACTAACTCCTTTATGCTGCGTCGAACTACCATTTACACGGTAAAACTTCTCCAACGTAATTTTCAGTTGGCCCGCCGGCTCCTTCCCATCCCCTAAATAATTATCTAAGTCCACCACTGATTGAACCGTACCTTTTCCATAAGACTGCTCCCCGACAATGATTCCACGTTTGTAATCTTGTATGGCAGCGGCAAAAATCTCGGAGGCAGAAGCTGAAAAGCGATTAATCATAATAACTAATGGACCGGCATAAACTTGTTCGATATCGCGATCTACTTCTTGCGAAATCTTACCGTCGGCCTGCTTGCGCTGTACAACCGGTCCTTTCGTAATAAATAAACCCGTCAAATCGACGGCTTCAATTAAGGAGCCTCCCCCATTATTTCGCAAATCAATCACTACGCCGTCGACGCCCGATTGCTTAAAAGCCGTTAAAAACTTACGGACATCCGAGGTTGTTGAATTAAAATCAGCCTCACGCTTACGCGCTCCCTCGAAATCCCGGTAGAACATGGGAATGGTAATCAAACCAATCTTCACATTTTTATCTCCCTGTTTGAAATTCAATACCTCTTGTTTCGCTTTTTGCTCTTCAATTTTAATTTTCTCACGTACAATGCGTACCTCCGAAGTAGGGGAACCCGTTACTCCATTCGCTGCTAAAATTTTCAACCGGACAACGGTACCCTTGGTACCCCGAATTAACTTGACGGCATCGTCGGTAAACCAACCGATCACATCGACAAACGCGCCTTCGTCACCTTGAGCTACACCTACAATGCGGTCTTTGGGATTGATCAATTTACTACGGAACGCTGGACCACCAGGTATTAAATCCTGAATGGTTACATAATCACCTTCTAGACGAAGTGTGGCTCCGATTCCCTCAAAACTTTGGGACATGTCCTTGTTAAATTCTTGCGCCGCTTTCGGAATCATATACGACGTGTGTGGGTCGATACTTTCCGTGTAGGCGTTCATAAATACTTGAAAAACATCTTCCGACCGGGTACGAGCCATGTATTTGGCAGAACGCGCATACCGCTCTTTCAATTCCCGGATGGCAGTTGTGTCTGCTTTGCCCCCAATTTTCCAATCTAGCAATTGACGCTTTAAGTCTTTGCGCCAATAATTATTTAGCTCCTCAGCCGTTTCGGCCCATTGCGCTTTTTCACGATCAGGCTGATAAGTCTCATCCGAGGTAAATTCAACCGGTTGCTTCATTAGTTGGTCGATGTAAGCATAGCGCTCTAACATGCGCTTTTGATACCGGTTATACATCTGAAAAGCAGATGTCAAATCCCCCATATTCAATTGCTCATCGATTGTGAGCCTATATTTCTCCATTTCCGCGACATCAGCTGCTAAAAAGAAGACTTTATTGGGATCTAGGTTTTTGATATAGGCATCAAAAATCTTGGATGATAAGGAATCATTCACAGGAATCTTCCGATAATGGTAATTGCTTAAAATACCAAACACCAAACGCTCTACCTTCTTTTGCGTTTCCGTTGGCTGTAAATCACCTTGCTCATATGTTGCCTTTACCTGGGTATCCTGCGTTTTCCCGTGCAGGAAAACAACTACCAATAAAGACAAAGGAATTAAAATCGGAAGTATCCTTTTCATGTTATTCTTTTTCGATCGCTAATAGTTCCACATCAAAAATAAGGGCTGCGTAAGGCTTGATCGTTTGACCACCTCCTCGAATGCCGTAAGCTAATTCTTGAGGAATGTATAATTTAAATTTAGACCCAACGGGCATTAATTGCAGCGCTTCAACCCAGCCAGGAATCACGCCTGACACAGGGAAAGAAATCGGTTCGCCGCGATTCACTGAAGAATCAAAAATTTCTCCATTGATTAATGTTCCATGATAATGTACTTTCACCTTATCGGCTGCAGAGGGCTTGGGGCCATCCCCCATTTTAAGTACTTTATATTGTAAACCAGAAGCCGTCGTGATCACAGAATCTTTCAATTTATTCGCTGCCAAGAACTTCTCTCCTTCAACGCGATTTGGCTCATATTGTTTTGCTTGCTCAGCCGCTTGGGCTTGTTGGTTCTTCATCATGAAATTATTCATGACACTCTGACATTCTTGCTCGCTGATTAATAGTTTCCCACCTGATGTCACAGAAGCAAAGCCTTTGGCAACCATTTCTGGATTCAAGGTTACTTTTTGAGATTTAAAATTTTGAGCAACCAAAACACCTACGGCATAGGAAACCGAATCAATAGCGGAGTTAAATGGCTTAACCGGAACTTTTGTTACGGAAACGGTCAATTTAGGTTTGGTTTTAAGTGGAGCCTTAGGCTTGGTTTGTGCAAACGAAGAAAAAGTAAGTAAAGAGGCGGCTGTTAGGTATGCCAATGGTTTTAAAAAGTTCATGAAAATCTGATTTGATTCAAAAATAAAGTTCCTAAGATACACGAAAATTGCGGCTCGCTCAATAAAATTAACGGCATTTAACAGGCGTCATTTTTGCGCTAAAAAAACAATCTAAAAAAAGTCTTATAAATAGGCTGATTTTTTACCAAAGTTATGGGAATATTGAAATTTCCTAGCTAATTTTGCACTCGAAATTTTATAATAAAAAACATAAAACTTTAGTATGGCATCAGTAAGACCAGATGAGGTTTCGGCAATTTTAAGAGAGCAGTTATCTCAGGCGAAAACTCAAACAGAATTAGAAGAAATAGGCACTGTACTCCAAGTGGGTGATGGTGTGGCTCGTATTTATGGCCTTTCCAATGTACAAGCGGGTGAATTGATCGTTTTTGAAAACGGTTTAAAAGCCTTAGCCTTGAACTTAGAGGAGGACAATGTAGGAGCTGTACTTTTGGGCGATTCTAGCCAGATTAAAGAGGGTGATACGGTAAAGCGTACGAACTTAATTGCGTCTGTACAAGTAGGAGACGGAATTTTAGGTCGCGTTGTGAATACATTAGGTGAGCCTATCGATGGAAATGGTCCTATCACTGGAAAGTTATATGAGATGCCATTGGAGCGTAAAGCACCAGGTGTAATCTTCCGTCAACCGGTAACAGAACCATTACAATCAGGTATCAAGGCAATCGATGCGATGATTCCAGTAGGTCGTGGCCAGCGTGAGTTGGTAATCGGTGACCGTCAAACTGGTAAAACAGCTGTTTGTATCGATACGATCATCAATCAAAGAGAATTTTACGACAAAGGCGAGCCGGTATTTTGTATCTATGTAGCCATTGGTCAAAAAGCATCCACTGTTAAGCAAATCGAGCAAACGCTTCGTAAGGCTGGCGCGATGGATTATACGGTTATCGTTTCTGCATCTGCGGGTGATCCTGCACCGATGCAATTTTACGCACCATTTACAGGAGCTGCGATCGGAGAATTCTTCCGGGATACCGGTCGGCCTGCCTTAGTTGTTTACGATGATTTATCGAAGCAAGCGGTAGCATACCGTGAAGTATCTTTATTATTACGTCGTCCACCGGGACGTGAGGCATATCCAGGAGACGTTTTCTACTTACACTCTCGTTTATTGGAGCGTGCGGCGAAAATCAACAACTCGGACGAGATTGCGCGAAGCATGAATGATTTACCTGATTCCATCAAAGGGATTGTGAAAGGTGGCGGTAGCTTAACGGCTCTTCCAATTATTGAAACACAGGCAGGTGACGTTTCGGCATATATTCCAACCAACGTAATTTCGATTACGGATGGCCAAATCTTCTTAGAAACTAACTTGTTTAATGCGGGTATTCGTCCAGCGATCAACGTAGGTATTTCGGTATCACGTGTGGGTGGTAATGCACAGATCAAATCGATGAAGAAAGTGGCGGGTACATTGAAATTGGATCAAGCACAATTCCGTGAATTAGAAGCATTCTCGAAGTTTGGTTCCGATTTAGATGCATCTACGAAGTTAACGATTGACCGTGGTCGTCGTAACCTAGAAATGTTAAAGCAACCTCAATTTGCACCACAGCGTGTAGAAGAGCAGGTAGCTATGATTTATTTAGCAACTACAGGTAACTTGGATAATGTTCCGGTAGAAAAAGTTCGCGAATTCGAACAAGATTTCATTCAAGTATTGCGCGCGACGGAAAAAGCTACTTTAGAGGCTTTAGGTCAAGGAAAATACGATGATACCCTAACTGCTACATTGAAGCGTGTGGGTAATGAAGTTGCAGCTAAGTACAAAGCATAAAATTTAGACTACTATGGCTTCCTTAAAAGAAGTAAGAAATAGAATTGTATCTGTCAATTCAACGCAGCAAATCACGAAAGCTATGAAAATGGTTTCGGCAGCTAAGTTGCGTCGGGCACAAGATGCCATTCAACAAATGCGCCCTTACGCAAGCAAATTAGCTGAAATGATTTCCACCGTCTCTGCTCAAACAGAAGCTGGTGCGGAAAATCCATTCACGGAAGTACGCGAAGTAAAACGGGTTATGATAATCGTTGTAACCTCAGATCGTGGTCTTTGTGGTGCTTTCAATGCCAATGTAGGTAAAGCAGCTATGGCTTTGGTGCAGGAGAAATACGCGAGTTTACACGCAGCGGGCCAAGTAGAAGTTTTATCCCTGGGTAAAAAAGGGGGTGAATATCTATCAAGACGTGGTTATAAAGTTAATGATGCGCATGTAGATATCTTTTCGCGTTTGAATTTCTCAAACGTTCGGGAAATCGGTGAATTCATGTTGAATGCGTTCATGGAAAAGCAATTCGATGTGGTTGAAATATTGTTTAATTACTCCAAAAACGTAGCCACGCAAATCATCCAAACGGAGCAATTGCTTCCTTTGGTAGCGGCTGAAACGAGTGTAAAATCAAGTGCAGTCGATTATATCTTTGAACCTTCTGAGGAGCAAATCATTTCAGAGTTAATTCCTAAGTCAATTAAGTTGTCCATTTTTAGAGCATTATTAGAGTCCAATTCATCTGAACATGGCGCTCGAATGACTGCCATGGACAAAGCGACAGAAAACGCGGGTGAATTAATCAAAGCATTAAAATTAGAATATAACCGCTCACGTCAAGCTGCGATTACCAAGGAAATCCTTGAAATCGTAGGTGGAGCCGAAGCCCTTTCAGCCTAAAATTATGAAGCAATTATTCGTTTTTATCTTCGTTTTAATCTCGTTGCAAACAATGGCACAGGGCATTAAAATGCCGGCACCAAGTCCTGGTCAAACGATCAAACAAGATTTTTCGCAGTCCTTCATCGAAGTAGTCTATTCGCGTCCGATCATTAAAGGACGTACCATCTTTGGTGATATCGTTCCCTTTGGTAAATTATGGAGAGCGGGAGCGAATAACCCAACCAAAGTGACTTTTGGCGAAGATGTCAAAATTGCGGGTAAAGAACTGAAAGCGGGTTCATATCAGCTAATGATTGTTCCTTCCGCTAAAAGCTGGGAAATCATTTTCAATAAAGGAACAAATGGCGTTTTCAATTACCATCCAGAGGAAGACGTGCTAAAAGTATCAGTACCTACCATTTCGCTTGCTTCTAGCGTGGAATCATTTACGATTCAGTTGGGCCAAGTGATTGCCAATACATGTGAAATTCAAATCATGTGGGAAAAAACAAGTGTATCCATTCCGGTAACCACGGAAATTGATGCTAAAATTGCTGCTTCTATTGAGAAGGCAATGAGCGTTGATACCAAACCTTATTTTGAATCGGCGTCTTATTATTACGAGACTGGTCGTGATTTGAAAAAAGCATTGGATTGGGTGACCAAAGCGTCTGAAGCTAATCCTTCAGCCTATTGGGTCATGCATTTAAAAGCGAAAATTCAAGCCAAATTAGGAGATAAAGTTGGCGCTAAAGCTACTGCCCTAAAATCCATCGAATTAGCGAAAGCTGGAAAAAATGAAGATTACGTGAGCTTAAATCAAAAATTAATTGATGGCTTATAATTGGAACTAAACAGAGCAAGAAAGCCTTTCTTAATCGGAAAGGCTTTTTTTAGCTTAAAATTATGAAGGAAGAAAACGGATATAGTACGGGAGAGGAAAAAGAAACGGCAGTACTTGTGGCTGTAACTACGCAGAAACAAAATGCGGTACAAACGTCGGAGTATTTAACGGAGTTGGCCTTTTTAGCCTCAACATCAGGTGTATTGACCTTAGCAAGTTTCACACAAAACTTAGCTAAACCTGATAACCGCACCTACGTGGGTAAGGGGAAATTAGAAGAGATTATTGCTTATCTAATCGCGAAAGATGTAGATATGCTCATTTTTGATGATGATTTAAGCCCCTCACAAGTCCGTAACATCGAATATGAAATCTCACTCTTGGGCAGAGAGATGAAAGTATTAGATCGTAGTTTATTAATTCTCAATATTTTTGCCCAGCGTGCTAAAACAATTCAGGCCAAAACCCAAGTTGAACTAGCCCAATATCAATACATGTTGCCCCGATTAACGCGCATGTGGTCGCACCTTTCAAAGCAGCGCGGTGGCGTGGGAATGCGTGGACCAGGTGAAAAAGAATTGGAGACGGATCGTCGGATTGCCAACGACCGCATTTCCTTTTTAAAAGATAAATTAGAAAACATCGACAAACAGTCTTCGACCCAGCGGAAGAACCGGGACCGCATGGTTCGTATTTCGCTCGTGGGATATACCAACGTGGGCAAATCGACGCTCATGCAGAAATTAGCTAAAGTGGATGTTTTCGCTGAAAATAAATTATTTGCCACGGTGGACTCTACGGTTCGCAAGGTGGTTTGGGATAACATTCCATTTTTATTGACAGATACGGTAGGATTCATTCGCAAGCTCCCTACCCTATTGATTGAATCCTTTAAATCTACGTTGGACGAGGTTCGAGAGGCGGATATCTTACTCCATGTCGTTGACATTTCGCACCCAAATTTTGAAGAACAAATTGAAGTTGTACAAGGGATTTTGAATGAGATGGGCGCGGGTGATAAGCCAACGATCCTGGTTTTCAACAAAATTGACCTATATAACGTCGAAGATGTTTTCTTTGAAGGAGCAGCAGTGGATGAAGATGGCAATCCGGAGTTAACAAAAATGGAGCGTGTGACGCGCTTTTTGAAGCAATCACATTGGCAAACGAATACGCCTAAAACCGTATTTATATCAGCGGAACAACGCTCAAATTTGGGTGAATTACGTGGTATGGTGATGGAAATTATTAAGGAAAAACATTTTCAGATATTCCCAAATTGGTTGGATACTAATCACTTGATGGGGTATAATGATGGGGTGGTTCCGGAGAGTTGAGATGTGAGAGGTAAGAGTTAAGAGGTGAGAATTAAGAGGTGAGAATATTGGCGCTGTAGTTCAACGGATAGAATAGGCGTTTCCTAAAGGTTCCAGTATTGATTATACTAAAAGATTGTCAATAGTAAATACAGGACTAGATTTGGGATAGATTTAGAAAGTGAAAAAGTGTAAGTGTGTAGTAAAAGTGTGTAGCAGTATAGTATATTTGAAATAATACTAACGTCCCATAGTTTAATGGATAAAACAAGAATTTCCTAAATTTTAGATGCAAGTTCGATTCTTGCTGGGACGACACTAAAAAACCCTTGCATCAGAGCGAGGGTTTTGTTTTATGACTTTCGGGAATATTCCTCTAACTTAAGACTTAACTATGTTTCCCTAAACCCCTACAAGTAGAATTCTTAAACTGATAGTTCCCCAATTCTAAGATGTCAAGAGTTGATTATCGGGGGTAGGTTTATTTGTTAAAATAAAATAATTCATTTGAATACGTATAATAATTTTATGTTATGGTGACATTGAATAACACGCTAATTTATAGCGACAATCTACCTATATTTGGGGTGATAGGAGAATGTTTATAGCGCCTATATACTAGTTAGCTGCAAGTGTACAAACTGACAATAAATAAAAACAGAAAAATGACAAAAAAAGATTTAATAAAACGGTTAAATTGGTATTATCCAATGGAACGGATGCACGCATTTATTACTTTCCCATTAATTGCAATCTATTTGCTCTTTACTAATTCATTTCTTGATATAATATTTATTTTATATGGCTTAGTTCTGTGCATTTTCATATTGTTTCAAGGACAACATTATTGGAAGCTAAAACTTAATAGGCTTACAGGAAAGCCATTTGACCAAAACAAGAATCTAATATTTTTTAGAAAATCGAAAAAAAACAACCTTTTTATGATAGGCTTAATTCCGTTAGTATTTATTATCCAGCTATATTTTAACAATTGGGAAGTGAAAACAGAGAATTTGATATTTTGGGCAATCATTGCAAACGTTTTTGGCATTCTTGAACACATCAATTATTATAATAGACAATTAATGATTGACAACACATCTGATTTAAACTATGTAATTAGAAACCGAAAACTTAAAATTGCAAGTTTGGCTAAGGACTTGTCGGAAAATGAAATTTAAAACACCAGCAGCTAACAGCCGTTTTGCAAAAGCGGGGGTTTGGTGCTTCTATGAAAGTGAAGTGCTAAATTCAAGCTTTGGACTTCTATTGTAGTTTTGCAGTAAAAGTCGCGCCCGACTCGATTCCCGCCGGGGCCACAAAATAGACGTTAGACGTTAGACGTTAGACGTTGGACGTTGGACATTGGACGCAAGACGTTGGACATTAGACGCTTTGTCATGACATTTGTAGAGACGCAAAGTGTCGCTCCTTCATAAGTTCTACAAATCACCAGCGTCTAAATCAAATATTTGCTAAGACCGGGGATCTATCCGACACCTCTAATGGATATTTGTATTTCCAGAAAATATTTTTGAATTTTAAGGCAATTCGATACTCCTGAAACTAAACCATGAAATTAACTGAACGATTAGCTCAAAGTCCTTACTTTTTCAAAGGAAGCAATAATGTGTTTTTCGAATGGTTTTTAAAATTAGTTTATTCAAAAAAAGTAAACAAGGGAGAATTCATCATCGAAGCTGGAGAAATCTGCGATAAATTATTTTACATCGAGAAAGGGCTTATAAGAATCTACCGTTTGGACGATGAAAAAGAAGTAACAACTTGGTTTACGAAGGAAGGTGATTTTGTTACTACAGTAAATAGTTTTCATTTTGGCCAACCGTCAAAAGAGTATTTTGAAGCAATCGAAGATTCAGTAGTTTATTACATCAATAAAAAATCATATTTATATTTAGTTGATTTAAGTACAAATTTCGCAAAATTTTCAATCCATGAGCTTTTAAACAATCTCTGCGAATACCAAAATCAATGTGAATTTTTAAGAACATTATCAGCACATGATCGATTAAAGTATATTGAAAAAGAATATCCATTTTTACTAAAGCGGGTTAAACAAAAATACTTGTGTTCATTTTTAAATATCGAAGCCACCTATTTGTCAAAACTATTGAATCAAAAGGTAGAGGTTGGATAAAAAAAATCCCTGATTAAAATAATCAGGGATTTGCAAAACTCCTTGTTCTAAATATAATTTCATTTTATTTGCAACCAATCAGACAAATCAAAGTAATAATCTTCATTTGCTTGAAACCTTTCCCTCCTCAATTTAAATTTCTCAAAATGTGATTCATCACAACGTAAGCACAAGGCCAACTGCCCTCCTTTTTGAAATTTTAACTGAATAACAGCTTCCTTTTTTAAGGGCGAAAACGATAAACTAAAATCGAAAATATCCTTAAGTAAAACGATATCGAATCGACTCAAATTTAAAACATCATCACATGTTTTGATTCGTAATGCCTTCATAAGACCCAAATTTGATTTTTTAACAATAGAAAAAATTGGGTAATCACAACTTTATCCACTGGGAACAAAACACTTTGATTCACGGTTTACTAGTTGTAAACAATAATTTTTGAACTACCAATACCGCATTTTCGAGTCCGCTTCCGCCCTTCCAACAGACTGGGATCAAGTAGCCGCACAAAGTATATTTCTACAATCGACCTACCTACGTGTCCTTGAAAATTCAGCACCGGGAAATATTACCTGCCAATTCATCGGTATTTATCAAGCAAACGAATTAATCGCAACAGCCATGTTGCAGCATCTCGATCTTGGAAAATTAGCCAGCTTCGGCAATCGAGATCATGGCGCTTTAACCCTACTCCGAAACTTTCTATTTAAACGCTATTCATCGAAACTTGCGATTATTGGGAATAATATGTTGACAGGCCAACACGCCATTTCGTTTAGTCCAAGCGCCAACAAACCCGAAATCCTCGCAGGCTTAAAAACCTTCGTAACAGAACTAACTCCAACGCCCCACTTGAACATATTCAAGGATTTCGAAGCCATTGATCGCCCACTTTTTGACCAAGCAGCCTTCCAAAAAAGCCTTCAATTCAGCTCCCAGCCTAATATGTTCATCGACCTTCGCCCCGAGTGGACGAAAGAAACTGATTACGTACAAGCGCTAACCAAAAAATACCGAGATCAATATAAGCGCGCACGCAAAAAGGCCATTGGCATAGAAAAGCGCCAATTAACATTAGACGAAATTGACCAGCTAGAAAACGAAATTTATACGCTGTACCGTCACGTCGCGGACCACGCGCCTTTCAACACCTTTTTCTTAACCAAGAATCACTTTTATTCGCTCAAAAAAGAATTAGGAGATAGCTTTCGGTTTTTTGCCTATTTTGAGAGCGGAGAATTAATTGGCTTTAATACACTCATCCACCACGACGAAATTCTAGAAACCTACTTCCTCGGCTACGACGAAAAAATCCAAAAGGAGAAAATGCTCTACCTAAATATGCTTTATGATATGCTTGGGTGTAGTATTCATAACGGATTTAAGCGCATCAACTTTGGACGAACTGCGATGGAAATCAAAAGCTCCATAGGCGCCAAACCCGAACAATTATTCGGATGGATGCAACATAAAAATACCATGGTCAATCGAAACCTAGGCTTTATTTTCAACCTACTCGAACCAAAAGCCAAATGGATTGAACGAAATCCATTTAAATCTTGACCATTTCTTAACTGTCAAAAGCGTTGAATTAATTACCTTTCGGGAAATATTTCAATTCATGAAGAACCTGATACTCCTTTTAGCCTGCTGCACAAGCCTATTTACATCACAAGCCCAACAAATCCTCGAAGTCCCCGGCCTCAATGAATTTGCGAAAATTGATACAAGTTCATATTCCGTCCTTCCTAGCGGACGCTATGTGACACCAGCTGGAAAAACCTTACGAATAACAGATGACCCTTTTGGCTTATCCATCAGCCCAGACAAAAAATGGGCAATTACCATACACAATGCCGCATTTACGCGCATAAATTTAGGAAATCAAACATCAAAAAGATTTCCGGAATTTGGTACACCCGATAAAAATTCACCCTATGGAAAAAGCTCTTTTTTAGGAATTGTATTTGCCTCAGATAGCCAAAGTTTTTACCTCAGTGGAGGTGATGCAGGTAACGTATACCACGTAGATATTCAATCCGGAAATGTGCTAAGAACCATTTCACTCGATGGGAAAATTGGCGAAAAAATATTTAATGATAGTTTCGCATCCGATATGGCCATCATGCCAGAAAAAAATGAACTCCTCGTTTTGGATCAAGCAAATTACCGCATGGTGCGCTTGGATTTAACATCCGGAAATATCAAATCGAGCACGCCCACAGGTCGCCTGCCCTTTGGCATTAGCCTTAGTCCCGATCATCAATATGCATTCGTGGCGAATGTGGGCATGTATGCCTATCCGCTAGTCAACGGAACGACACCTGAGAATATTCAATCTCAATATATTCCCCACCACCCTTATGGAAATGACACGAAAGAATCGCGCGAGGGAACCATGGTAGCAGGTAAATCCATACCCGGTGTGGGAGACCCACGCGTTAACGAAGCCATGAGTGTTTACCAGATTGATCTGCGAACTAACCAAACAATCGAAATCTATAAACCCGGTTTTCAAATCGGTGAAATGGTTGAAGAAATGGAAGTTGTCGGAGGATCAAGTCCTAATTCCATCGCCGTTGGCTCGCAATATATCTTTGTCAGCAATGCGACCAATGACAACATCGCCGTCATTGACTACAAAACAAAAAAGATTAAAGCGCATATTCCGATCCAATTTTCCCCATTATTAGATAAACGCAGAGGCTATTTACCTTTTGGTTTAACACTTAGTAAAGACGAAAAGAAACTATATGTTACGTTATTAGGCTTAAATGCCGTCGCGGTCATCGATGTGCCTACCCAAAAAACAAGCGGATTTATTCCAACCGGTTGGGGGCCCACGCGCGTAAAATTAGCAGCCGACGAAAAATCACTCTACGTCACCACGTGTCGCGGATACGGTGCCGGACCCAATGGTGGCGTCGGTTACAAAGCTCCGAAACAAGGAACATACATTGGAGATGTCCAATTAGGTACATTCCAAACGATTTCCATGCCGTCAAAAATAGAATTAGCTCAATTTACCACCCAAGTTAAAAACAATACATTCGTCATTAAAGATGGTTCTAAGCGAGGAAACAGCACCTTCTCCATCACGAAACCAGGTCAAACACCCATTAAACACATCGTCTACATTACCAAAGAAAACCGTACGTATGACGAATTTTTTGGCCAATTTAAAGGTGCAAATGGAGATTCAACTTTAGCGCGTTACGGGCTTAACCGCACAGTCTACGAGAAAAACAAAACATTTAGGAATGTTGACGTATCTCCTAATCACCACCAAATCGCCAAAGCATTTTCCATGAGTGATAATTTCTACTGCGATAGCGACGCTTCCATCCACGGACACCACTGGATGATGGGCGTGATTCCCAATGAATGGGTTGAAACAAATTCCAGCGTAAGCAAGACTGCTAAATTATTCTCCGAAGCGCCGGGTCGCCGACTTCCAGGATCAACCGGAAGTATGGATCCAGAAGATTATGCGGAGATTGGTGGAATTTGGGAGGCACTCGAACGCCAAAACATATCGTTTTACAATTTTGGGGAGGCAAACGAAACTGGACACGTACGTGAAGATTGGTCAGATACTCTTACCGGAGCTGGGCACATCGTCATGGTTCCCATGCAAAAAGCGCTCTTTAAGAATACAAGCCACAACTATGCCGGATTTAATACCAGCATTCCTGATCAATTTCGCGTGCATCAATTTGAAACTGAATTCACCGAAAAATGGCTTAGTGGCAAAGACAAAATGCCCTCATTGATCACGGTACAATTGCCGAATGACCACGGTGGAGATTTGGATTCTACTGCAGGATTTCCATATAAGGCCTCATTTATGGCCGATAATGACCTAGCACTAGGCCGTATGTTACAATTTCTCTCACATACACCTTATTGGAAAAATATGCTTGTCATCGTAACCGAAGACGATCCGCAAGGCGGTGTGGATCACATCGACGCACACCGAAGTATTTTGATGATGGCTGGCCCGTATGTGAAACGCGATTATGTATCGCACCGACACGCTAATTTTGGGTCAATATTGCGCGTCATCTATACCTTACTTGGAATTCCGGCTGTCAACCACTACGACCAAACAGCCAGTATTTTAGATGATTTCTTTACGGAAACGCCCAACTTCACGCCCTACCAATTTAGCTTCCCGGACAAACGGATTTTTGATGCAGACAAAACCATGATTCGCTATAACCGAACGATTGATTGGAGAAAAATAAAGAAGACAGTTGAAATGGATGACGAGGCTGACCAGCGGAAAAACCATTAATTACCACTGATAGCCAATTTGCATGTGCAAACTGCGTCCCATGCCATCAATCCCTGAACCATGCATGCGGTACAAGACATGACCTAGATTTTCTCCCTGCAAGGCAACGCGCAAGTGAGCATTTAGCTGATAAGCTAGGTGTAAACTTACGATTCCCCAACCGGGTGTTCCTTTCGGATTCATTCGATTATCGGCGCGATCACCGGCACTTAAACGGTCCTGGCGCGCTGCTCCCTGCCAGAGCATGCTGGTTTGTACTTTCTTTACCTGGTATGTCACGGAAACATGGCCAAATAATGGTGGAATGCGCCGCATCGGTTCATTTTGACTTACATTTTGCCCATAAACATAAGATACTTGATTTGCCATTGACCATCGCTCCCCCAATTGAAGCTGTTGGCCCCACTCGAATCCCCACATATATGCCTCTACCGTATTTTCCTTCTGATACACCGGGTAATTCTGAATGACATCCGTTGTTTTTATACGCGTAATTAAATTGGTCAAATTGGAGTGAAAGAATACAAGCTCCGACTTCCACACAGGCGTATGCACACGAATTCCCACATTCTTATTCCAGGAAATCTCCGGTTTTAAATCATAAGCTGGTAATTCATACCGAAAATCCACAATCCCTAAACTGCCCAAATCATCTAAATTAGGAGCGCGAAATCCGGAGGCAACGGAAGCAAATACTGTTAAATTCCGACCCAACGCATAAGACAAACCAGCATCGTACACCAGCGCACCCATGGAAATTTTCGATTGACCTACCGTCGAATCCGGCAAATCAGCCATTATGTGCTGGTAACGCAAACCCATGTGCACCTGCACATCTTTAAGTGACCATTCATGTAGACTGAAGGCCGATAAGGTTGAATAGCGCGAATTGTTAGGGTATAAACCGCGTAAATTAATCCGCTGGGCGCCTTTTTGATCCACGCGCGTACTCTGAACGCCATCTATATACGACTCAAGTCCCGTAGAACTGGTCCAGGTAGATGAAAGCCTGCTTTTCACCTGGCCAATCAAAGCCAAGGTTTGCACTGCATCATTTTCCGTACGCAAAGTGGCACTCCCATTTTTTTGAAGGGAGCGCTTTTCAACACTCTCCTGCACCGAGGCCGTCAATTCGACTTGATCCAACAGCGCATTGGTCCCCTGATATGTTAAGCGACTAAATGCCCGACGATAAATTTGGGTAGTCATTTCGTTCAACGCAAAATTTTCCAAACGCACTTTATGAAATACAGGAACGTTCGCTTGACTATTTTGTTGGACCAAATTCTCCCAAATAATCCGTTGGCCTAATTTCTGCCGCGCATGAACCAATATATTTTGCTCCTCAAAGCCAGTTGGCCTTTGAAATCCCCCTCCACCCCGCGTGATATCTCCGAATTTTTTCGCCGCCGCCAGGACAGAAATACTAAATTTTGGGGCTTGATAACTAACTTTTCCTAAGGCACTGGTTTCCATTCCTTGGCTGATGGCCCGGGTTAATACATGTCCTGCCCAGCGGGATGTCTGACTAAACTGAGGCTTGCTGGTGGACAAATGAACAACACCACTCAGTGCATCAGAGCCATATTGTACTGCACCTGAACCACGTAGCACCTCCACCTGATCTAAGGAAAATGGATCAATTGTATTTAAATATTGATTAGGGCCGAAACGAAACGTTGAATTATTGAATCGAATTCCGTCCAACACCAACAAAGTTTGATTCCCGGTTAATCCGCGAACAAAAGCTGAACCACCACCTTGATTCGTACGTTGCAAAAAAACACCCGGAACGGTTCGGAATAATTCAGGGGTATTCGGTAACTGACTACTTGGGACTTTAGCCTGAAAAATTGGAAAAGCCACCCGATTTCGCTCGATGGGTTGTCGGCTTGCGCTCACAACCACCGTAACCAACGTGTCCGACAGGCTCGCAAAAGCCAATCGGGCACCTAATAAACTAACCAATAGAAACTGCATGCTAATCGATATCAGTACCAGAAACAGCTAAAATGGCTGCTCTACGCGGTGCTGGCATCACCGAATTTTCGCCTTTAACAGCCTTCCAAATCACTTCACTAAATTCCAAATCGGGAACGGAATCCTCTTTACTAAAATCAAATCGAGCACTTTTTTGCGCACTTGGGGTATCTAATACATTCGTATCGAATAAATTCGTACGCGGCAATAAAGCATCAAATGAACTTAAGTTAGCCACCGGTGAGAAACTTCGGAACATCGGCGTAGCTGCCGCGTCGTATTGGCTCATTGGAGGCAAGCCTAAAATTAATTCCATCGTACGCAACATCGAGGAAGTGGAATACGGTGTATGGTCGACAAATCCACGTTTCACAAAACCACCTGCTAGGTAAGCAGTCGTCCGGTGTGCATCTACGTGATCAGGTCCATTTTGCGCATCATCTTCGACAATAAAAACTGCTGTCTCTTTCCAAATAGGTGATTTAGACAAGTGCTCAACAAATAGACCAACGGCATAATCATTGTCGGCAACGTAAGCAAACGGAGTCTTTTTCCCTAATCGTTGGCCTTCTGTATGGTCATTTGGAAAACGCAACGAGTTAAATCGAGGCACCTGATTTAGCGCTAGCAAGCGATCAAAATCTCTCTTCCAAGCATGAAAACGAGTTGTATCCATTATATTTTGATCAAATGAGGCAAAATCAGGACAAAAATGGTCTGCAATAGCAGGAATATTTGGTTTAAAATCATCCGCAAATTCACCGTAGGTTCGGTAAGAAACACCGGCTCGTTGGCAGTAATCCCAAATAAATCCATTCTTTGGGTTCGCAATCAAGCGGTTCCCTTCCCCATCATACTTACCCCCGCGTCCACCGTAAGATGTTGGCCACGTCTTTTCCAAATAGTCCGTTGCATGTGCCGATGTGGACCAATTGTGTCCATCTGAGCTCACTTCGCCATCAACATAAAAATTATCTAACAACACGAAATCCTTCACAATTTTATGTTGGTTAGGCGTATATTTCTCTCCAAACAACAATAACGTCGTATCGCCATTTCCACCAGCAACATCCGCCAAAACTTGGTCATAGGTGCGATTTTCCTTCAAAACATAAAACACGTATTTAATCGGTGAGGCATCTCCTACCTTCATGGGAATGGGATTTCCTTTTTCACCTGAGGGATTCATTTCAATTTCTTTGGTATATGGCGTATTTTGATAAACGGCAGCTGAAAGTATAGCTAATTGAGGGCCAGTAGGTTCCTGAAAAATGGACATCGTCCCTTTCATTAATCCGCCAATATAACCTGTACGAACCTTTTTATTGTTGTCCGATTTCTGGTACGTAACTGTTTGTTTTTTCTCAATGGGATTTGGGCCATCTGGATTCGCAAAGGAAGAAAAACCTTTTCCGTTGGCGACAAACAATTTACCCTTCACAACTTGTAAGGATGTTGGGTACCAACCCACCGGAATAAAACCTAAGGATTTTGATTGACCTGGTTTTTCAACTTCAAAAACTGCTAAGCAATTATTATCTGCATTGGCTACATATAAGCGCTCTTCATTGGCCGACAATGCTAATCCGTTGGTGGAACTACCCGCTAGGGCGTTAGGAACCAAAGCCGCATTCAGTACTTCTATTTCTTTTGCAGTGCGCGTGTCTATGACAGATACCGAATTGTCATTTGCATTGGCGACATATAAATGTTGGCCATTTTTTGTCAAGACCATTTCATTGGGGTGATCACCAACAGCTATAGATGGCGCGAATTTATTCGAGGAAATTTGAAATGGAAGAACTTGACGAGCTCCCCAAATCGATATATACAAGATATCCTTTTTAGGATTCAATAGACATGTAAAAGCTTCAGCCGGTAATTTATGAATGGCCAGAATTTTTTTCGTTTGGGACTGGATGACATACAAGGAATTATTATCCTTCGTAACTACGTAGAGAATACCAGTTGCATCATCGTATTCGATACCTGATGGCGAAATCACCGCTTTCTTTTCTGTTGTTAAAGCAATACTTTCCTTTTCAACTAGCTTGCCTGCTTCAATTTCAAATACCAAAATGACATTGTCATTCCCCCCCGAAACAAAAACTGTTTTATTATTGGCTGCTACTTTTAATCCATACCAAGATTTTGGTAATTCTTTCGAATCTAAGACCCGACTTGTTGCGACATCAATCAATTGTAAACTCTGAACACTTTGGCCATTATTCGTGACAACCAAATATTTTTGGTTTGGAGAAACAGCCACGTGCAAAGGCAAATCCCCTAACGGAATCGATTCTCCATGAGGTGATAACTTCCATCCGTTCGGAAGTGTGACACGCTTTGATGTTAATTGAGACTGTAAATCGGATTGTGCATTTACTTGTAAGGTCAATAAAACAGCACAAAAAATTAGTAGGTGGCGCATATGTTTTTTTTCTTGAAATTAATCCAAATGTATGAGCAAAGTAAGGCTCAAACAATGATTTAACAATTTGATATTACCGCTTTTCGATCACAAATTCATCACCAACTACCCCATCGGATTGGATCCATTTTAGGTTGAAGGTACGCTTGTCAACATCCAAGATGACGGATCCACCGATTTTATTGTTGGTGTACACCGACGACTTCATGGGAAAACCGGGACGCTGACCGCCTACTCTCCCACCTGATCCATTCACGACATAAATCACTCCTTGGCCCTTTGGTCCTACAACATAATGATTAGGTGAGGTAGACTCAGCCACCACGTGCGTTGCCGCATCAAATGTCTCATTTATGCCAAAATGCCCGCGCATTGGGTAACTACGTTCATATACATGGCTATGCCCGGCAATGACTAGGTCAACTTTATACTGCTCGAAAAGTGGATTTACGTTTTCGCGTAAATGCTTCATGTTCAATTCAGTATCCGAATCATGCGAGCCTTTGGAATAAGGAGGTTTATGAAAATAGACAACCACCCAAGGTAATTTATTCGCCGCTAAATCAGCCTTTAACCAATCGTATTGCAGACCTTTACCATCCATTAATTGCAATCCATTCACATCGCGCATTTCCGTGTCTAAGGCAACTAAATGTACTTGCCCGTAATTAACAGAATAATAAGATTCCGATTGCGAAGGAACTCCGCCTGCTTGGCCTGCTACGGGCATATTAAATATCTTAAAATAAGGAGGCAAACTAGGATCGTGTTTACCTGCATAATCATGATTTCCAGGAGAAGGATAGATAGGAAGGTTTTGCAAAAATGCTGTTTGATAAACATCAAATACATATTTTTGATATTCTTCATCCTTTCCGTTGTTGTACGCATTGTCTCCCAACCAAATCCAAGCATCTGGACGATTTCCTTGCGTATACGATTCAATCGATTTCATGACAGCCTTTTGGCTTGCTGAGCCATCGCCAAAGTCACCCAAAGCCCAAATCCGTACGGACTCTTTCGACCCAAATGCAGGAGCGGTAACGACATAGCGATTGGAATCAAAAGATTGAGAATCAATTTGATAAGCATACTTCGTCGCCGGTTTTAATTTAGTTAATGCGAGCACGTGATCGACTACGTGGGCTGTATCCTGAGCAACTAAAATTTTTCCTTTTGCCTGATAAAATACACGGCTAGGAGCTGGAATATCAGTCCGCCAATGTACTAAAACAGAGTTGGGTGTGACAGACTGCAAATAAGGTCCACGAACAATTTGTGCTTTTTGGCCAAGGCAAATAGTCGCTTGAAGTAAGAATAAAAAGACGATTTTTTTCATAATAGGTCAAAAAAAAAGGCGCCAAAAAATATTGGCGCCTTAAAGATAAAAAAAATTAGTAACCTGCGTTTTGTTTTAAATAACCTGTTAAGTTAGACGCTCCATCAATCGCCGTTTGCGGGATTGGGAAAACACGCCTATTCTTATTTTTATCTGTTTTCTCAGTCCAGCTGTCCTCATACTTTTCGAAACGAATTAAATCCGTCCGGCGTTGTAATTCCCAATACAACTCAAAACCACGCTCACGAAACAACAAATCTAAGTTGATGCTTGCAAGTGCCGTTGCAGGGGAATTAGCTGTACGAGACAAGCGAACTTTATTCACATCGGCAAGCGCCCCAGCTGCATCATTTGACTTACGCAACTTAGCCTCCGCACGCATTAAATAAACATCTGCTAAACGAACGATCATGATATCTGCTTCGCCGAAATTACGGCCAGATGCCGACTTGTTCGAGAACTCATATTTCAACACACGGAAACCAGAGCTGTAATCACTACCCTCTGTTGTATAATCAACCTTTTCGTTATGAATGACCATGGGATTTCCTTTACCACGCGAGTTGACAATTTTACCCACCTGCATTGATTTTCCATCTGCACATCTCACAAAGGCACCGCTTTTGAAGATCAATCCGTATTGTTGGCCACGCAATATTCCACGGTCAATTTTATATGTTGCTGGATCAACACATTGATTATCTTCCTTCTTTACATTTTGCTTGTAAAAACGAGGATCTGCAACTGCTGGATCCACGGAACCATACGCAGAAACCCATGTCTGATAAAAAGTAGGTGTGATTGCTGGACCGTCAGTACCATTTGCTGCAGGAAATGCTGGCAATGGACGCTGATCATTCGCTAATGAGAAATAAGAAAGTCGGTTATGTCCATTCAATTCTGCGCGCTGATCAACCGCAAAAATCAACTCCTTATTTCCGTGATTCGCATTGCTGAAGATATCCCAATAATCAGTTGACAAGGCATATTGGCCTGAGTTAATGATCTTATCTGAATACTCAACCACTTTATCCATATCCTCAGCCTTGTGCGTTGGCGTTCCATAAGGATCACGCCAAACTGCCGAATTCAAATGCAAACGAGCTAATAAACCCCAAGCGCCTCCTTTGGTTAAGCGACCTGGGCCAACTGAAGTAGACAATAAAGGTTCTACCGCTAGTAATTCACTTTTGATATAAGCGATAGCTGCTTCACCGCGAAGAATAGTTGTTACCTCACTTAAATCATCCTTTGAGAAGGCTAATCCAAATAAGTCTAACATGACCATGTTGTAATACGCGCGCATACCTCGAGCTTCAGCTGTGTATAATTTAGCATTGGCATCCGTATTCAATTTCAAGGAATTGATTGCCGTTACGGAACGCGATATACCCGCTAAGGTTGCATTCCATGTATTTCGTACGTTTGGATCTGTACTCGTTGTCTCGTGTTTGTGTAAAGACAAAAAGATTCCATTATCACCCCAATCTGTTCCACCACGGTAAGGCAAAATTGCTTCATCCGTTGAGATTTCTTGCAACGCGAACAAGGTCGTATGTTGGAAGATCGTTGGCAATAAAGCATACACCGGAGCAATCATTCCATCGGCTGCTTGCTTATCTGTCAAATTCGCTGCATTGTATTCATCTAATACAACTTCATTCAAATCGGAGCAACCTACTAAGGCTGTCATCCCTACCATTAACATGGCTATATTTCTTAACTTTTTCATTTCTATGTAGGTATTCAAATTAGAATGTAAGATTTAAACCAACAATCACTGATTTCGCTTTCGGGTAACTTAGGTAGTCAATACCGTAAGATAAAACACCGTTAATCGAGTTATCCTTATTTACTTCTGGATCATATCCATCGTACTTCGTTTTCACCCACAGGTTTTGTCCTGTAACGGATAAACGTGCACTGGAGATAAATTTGCTTATGCCTAACTTGGCTGTTGGGATTTGATATCCAAGCGTAACGTTATTCAAACGTAAGAATGCACCATCTTTCAAGTAACGTGTTGAAACTGGCGCCGCGTTATTGATGGACTCTTTCGCATCTGCATAAGCAGCTGGCGTCACGTTCGTGTTTTTTGAGATTCTCAACTTGTAAAACGATGAATTAGCTGTGTTATCGTAGATTTTATTCCCTGACACACCGTTAAACTGCATGGAAACATCGAATCCTTTGTAAGATGCATTTCCAAAGAAATTGTACATGGTCGTAGGTAAAGCCGTTCCTGCCGCAATTCGATCTTTGTCAGTCACAATTCCGTCACCATCTTGATCTTTGTACTTGCTAATTCCCTTCTCATCAAAACCAATGAATTCACGTAAGAAGAAGGTACCAATCGGCTGTCCGTTGATATATCCGTTGATCGTCGCTGATGTCAAACCTGAACCTGATGCAGATCCTGAAGGAATAACAGTATACGGAGAACCTGTAACTTCATTATTGATCAAAGTTAAGTTACCCCCCACATTAAATTTAATGCCTGATTTCGTTTGGAATTTATAATCCAAATCCAATTCCACACCACTGTTGACAATTTCCATATTCGCCACATTAGTCCAAACTGAACTCGCTGGCTGAACTGGATCTGCTGGAATAACCTCCAAAAGCATGTTGGTGGACACCTTTCTAAACGCATCAACCGATCCAGATAGTGCGCCATTTAAGAAAGCAAAATCCAAACCTACGTTCATCTGTGTAGAAACCTCCCACTGGATATCCGGATTTGCTAAACGCGAGTAGGTAATTCCTGCTGGGAATGAAGCAGATTCATCCAATGGGTACGAGGTAGATGCACCCACCGTCGCTGTAAATAACGGCTGTGTGATTTTTGGTGGAATTTCTTGGTTACCTGTTTGTCCCCAACCTCCACGTAATTTCAAGTTGCTAATCGACGAATTTTTCAAGAAAGGTTCTTCAGAAATACGCCATCCCAATGAGAATGAAGGGAAAATGCCATATTTATTATTGGAACCAAATTTGGACGAACCATCGGCACGCACTGTGGCAGTTGCCAAATATTTATCTTGATAATCGTAATTCAAACGTGTGTAAAATGATTGCAATTCATTAATGAATGCATTACCCGCTGGTCTGTTCGTAGCAAGCGTTAACTCTTGTCCGATGCCTGGGTTGTAAATTGGCTCCGTAGGAACAATTGGAAAACGGTTGATGCTGAACGTACGCCACTGATATTCAATTTTTTGAAATGAATGACCCACCAAAGCTGCAAAACTGTGATCTCCTAAATCTAGGTTATACGTCAAATAATTTTCAATCAACTGATTCATGTTACTTGTATTATACGTATCTAAGCGACCATCAATTTTAGGAACATTACTTGCTAATGTCTGTACATCGCGTACGGATGTAGAATTGTCATAACCGAAGTTCATTCGATACACCAAGCCTTTCGTCAATTTCAAAGAAGGTGAAATATTTGCAATAAAGCGATTGGTGGTATTCACATCCTTAAACAATTGTAACGTTGTCAATGGATTTGACTGACTGATAAACGTTGCAGGTGTTTTACCATCCTTTGCGTATGTGGGCAAGGTAGGATTATTTGCAATCGCTGTTCCTAATAAATTTTCAATGGCAGGACGCTCATTTACTGTATTGGAGAAGGATATATTGGCATCTAGGTTCAAACGATCATCCCAGAATTTTTGATTCACATTCATGCGGCCAGTTAAACGGTCCAACTGATTGTTTTTCAAAATACCTTGTTGCATTTGTGCACCAAAAGCAGCGTAGTAGGTTAATTTATTGGCACCACCACCTAAACTTAGGTTGTAGTTCTTGGTCATTGCTTGGCGCGTAATTTCTTTTTGCCAATCTGTTTCCGAGCCAAAATCCTCTAGTACACCACTATTTGCCACTACTTGCTTGCGGAATTCACTCGCAGATAGGACAGGTAAGGGACGTGTGATGGAACTAACACCAATCGTCGACGAGAATTCAATTTTTGACGTTCCTGCTTTTCCTTTTTTAGTTGTTACTAGGATGACACCATTTGCACCACGAGAACCATAGATGGCAGTCGCAGAGGCATCTTTCAATACGTCGATTGTCTCGATATCTTGTGGGTTAATGAAGTTTAATGGATTACCACCACCTGTAGATGAGTTATCCAAAGCTAAACCATCGATTACAAATAAAGGAGTTGATCCTGTACGAATTCCACCAGGTCCACGAATCGTGATTCCTTGAGAACCACCAGGCTCACCTGTTGCTGAAGTAACGTTTACACCCGCAACTTTACCCTGTAATAATTGCTCCGGGGAGTTGATGATACCCTTGTTGAAGTCGGCACTTCCCACGGATTTAACAGAACCGGTAACATCTGTCTTCTTTTGCGTACCGTAGCCTACCACAACAACTTGTTCTAAGTCGGATGCATTAGGTGCTAAGGACACATTAATTGTGGATTGATTACCAACAGTTACTGTTTTGGTGGCATAGCCAACAAATTTAAATTCCAGTACTGTATTTCCAGAAGAAATGGAAATGGAATACTGACCATTAGCATCAGCGGTGGTTCCTTTGGTGGAACCTTTAATGGAAACTGATCCTCCAGCAAGGGGTTCTTGCGTGGTGGCATCGGTTAGCTTTCCAGTAATTTTAGATCCTTGCCCGTAAACCGTATTGGTTTGTAAACAAAGTAAGAGGATGGCGCTAGTTAATAGGAAAACCGCATGACGACTTTGAGCTAGTAACTGGTGCGCACGCGTGCGTACGAGTAATCTCATGAATGGATTGTTTAATTGATTAAGGGACAAAAGTATATTGGTATAATGTTGATTAGATTACATCCATGTTAAGCTAATGTTATCTAATTAATTCTCCGAATTTTGCCATTTTATTTTTGTGCTCCAAAAGTTTGCACATAAAAAATGTGAATAGTGCCCTAATTTTGACAGAAAAGAAGCTATTTAAACAACTAATTTTCCTTCAGTTGCTTGATGAATGGCGGCTATCGTAACACCTGGCGCACATTCAATTAATTTAAATCCCCCTTCGGGAATTATATCAAAAACACCCAAATCTGTGACCACACGTTTCACGCATTGAACTCCGGTGAGCGGCAGGCTACACTGGCTGACCAATTTAGATTTTCCGTTTGGCGAGCGATGCATCATGGCCACAATGACGTAATCAGCGGAAGCTACTAAATCCATGGCACCTCCCATGCCTTTGACCATTTTTCCAGGTACTTTCCAGTTAGCCAAATCGCCATTTTCGGAAACCTCCATCCCACCCAATATGGTCACGTCGATGTGATTACCGCGAATCATCGCAAAGCTAGCTTCAGATCCGAATACAGAACCTCCTGGATTTATCGTGATTGTTTGCTTGCTGGCATTAATGATATCCGCATCTTCTTCCCCCGGTTCTGGAAATGGACCGATGCCCAACAACCCATTTTCAGATTGTAAGATAACTTTCAGATTAGCCGGAATGTGATTTGCCACGCGCGTCGGAATGCCAATCCCCAAATTCACATAATCACCATCTTTGATTTCTTTCGCAATCTGTTCAGCAATCCACTCCTTTTTTAGTTCATCTGGACTGAGGTCAGCAGCGATGAGCTGATCGTGATGAGTTGTTAGATGTTCAATGGGCTTGAGGTAATCCTTACCTTGAAAGATCCGTTGGACATAAATTCCTGGCGTATGTATTTGATTGGGATCTAAGGTTCCCGCAGGCACTAATTCCTCCACTTCGGCAATGGTGATTTTTCCTGCGGTGGCGATTACTGGATTAAAGTTTTGGGATGTCCCTTTGTAAATCAAATTACCATCTGTATCCCCTTTCCACGCTTTGACAAAAGCAAAATCGGCTTGAAGGGCAGTTTCTAATAAGTACTCGGACCCAGAAAACGTGCGTTTTTCTTTGTTTTGACCCACTTCCGTGCCTACACCTGCCGGTGTATAAAAAGCGGGGATGCCTGCACCTCCTGCGCGAATCCGTTCGGCGAGTGTACCCTGCGGAACCAGTTCTACTTCCAATTTCCCGTCGATGAGCAATTGTTCAAACACATGATTCTCGCCGATGTAGGAACAGATCATGCGGGAGATTTGGTGATTGCCAATCAGCAATCCTAAGCCAAAATCCTCCAGGCCTGCTTCATTGGAAATGCATGTGATGTTTTTGGTTCCCTTTTTAAAAAGCGTATTAATTGCGTTCTCAGGGACACCTGTTAAACCAAAACCGCCAAACATGAGCGTCGACCCATCCGGTATATCTTGTAAGGCAAGCGTGGAAGATGGGAATACTTTATGCATGAATTTGGGGTTAGTTAACCGTCGTATAACACTCCACATTGGGGTGCAACCACAAAAATGACGCTGGACAATCCGTGGTAATTTGCTTCGTCATAATTTGTTTAAATGCAGCTTCTTTACCGTTTCCGGTCACCAAGAAAATAATCTTTTTCGATTGCAAGATTTCCTCCATGCCCACACATAAACCAAATGCCGGTTCAGCACCCTGTGATAGCGCTGGGTCATGTTGGATCGTCGATTCTGCCAAGGAAGCCTTATGAAATTTGGCATTTAAAAACGATGCCGGCTCATTAAAAGCGATATGCCCATTTTTACCTAAACCCAAAATACAAATATCAAAAGGACCTTCTTGCGCAATAATTCCTTGCATCCTAAGGCATTCTGAATCCGTATCCGACATATTCGTATCAAATCCGAAATACCTCGATTCAGGTATAGCCAAAGGTCCTACTAAATGTTTATGTAAATACGACTCACACGAATCTGGATGTTCCGAAGGAATAATTCCCCACTCATCCATTTTCATGACGCGCATCTGCGTAAAATCCGCCGCATTTTTCGCCATTTCTGCATACATGCCTGTAGGTGATCCTCCCGTAGCGGCACAAAAAAATAAAGAAGGGTTTTCGCGCACTGAACTCAAAATACTCGCGCTGGCCAATTGGCTTAATTCAGCATAATCAATGGCAGTCGTAATTTTCATATCAATTATCAGTTTATTTCTTTTTTACATGTTAAAATTCGCTAATTTCGGCCAAGCAACCTAGTTCTAAAAAACACTTTAATGAATTTATCCTCCCCAGCCACATGGACGCATGTCGTCTCCGTAGGCATTATCTGGCTTTTTGCCATTTCCCCTCCCCTTTACGCACAAAATTGGTCCATTCGCTTAGGTACTAACGTGTCAACGTATCAATTTACGAATTCGGTTGGTGGCTCTTTGGAATCTTTGCGGCCGTCATCTGGTCGGCATCTCGAAATCAGCTACCAAAAAATTCTACTTGATACGTCCAAATTACTCCTTAAAACCAATCGGTCCGCTGTTTATTTTACCAATCACAGCACCCAAGCCAAATTGATTAGTATGCTTCGTGTAGGGGTCCAACTTTCCGCTGATCAATTCAACACCTCAGGTAATATTAATAGTAGTCAAATTGCCTATCAAACGGATTTTATTGGCGTCGGTCTGCATGGAGGTATGCAAATTCCGTTCAGTAAAAAAACATCGCTAGAAGTACAGGGTAAGCTACAGGGCCAACTACTTATAGATGGGGTACAAACTATTGATACCCAATTTTTGGATTTACAAAATGATTCCCAATTTAATGGCTTACAGACATTGGCGGGATACGTTGTCCAACTAAACCATCGCATAAATTCGTATACTGGAATTCTGCTTGGATTTCAATCCATGAAAAGTATCGGGGTTTCTGCCGTAAACAACACCACCTTGGCATTTCAGCCTAACGCGCTATTTATTGGCATCCGCCTTTTCCCTAATTAAATCCCAAATCGCTATGAAAAAACTTATCAGCACGCTGATTGTGCTATTCCTGGGATGGAACAGCTTGGCGCAAAATACAGGTATCAATTACCAAGCGGTGATCTTGAATCCCAAACCCGTTGAAATTCCCGGAACATTTATTCAAAATCAAGTCATGGCAAAGGCCAATGTAACGATTCGATTTACGATTAAGACAGGGAATGTCGCAGACTTCGAGGAGATACATGAAACGAAAACGGATGATTTTGGCTTGGTCAATTTGACGATTGGTACAGGAAATACGCAGTCAAGTACCGCGATAAATCGCCAGTGGAGTGCATTAGTATGGGATTCAAAAGTTAAGTCGCTCGTCGTGGCTGTTAAATTTGAAAATACATCCAGCTTCGTTGAGGTTAGTAATCAGACATTTAACTACTCCCCATATGCATTGTATGCCGCATCTGTAGAATACGCGAATGTGCAAAATGCTCCTAAAAAATTATCCCATTTTGAAAATGATCCTGGGTATTTACTTAAGCAAGATTTAAAACCCTTAGAGGATAAGTTACTTGCTAATGTGACTCAAACGAATAATCAATTTGCTGCGGTGGAAGCACAACGAATTAGCTTGGAAAAGCGTGTTGATTTGCACGAATCACGCTTAGAAACTCAGGAAACCGGTCTGATTTCAGTTAACAAAACGAATACGACTATCCAAAATCAAGTGAATCAAAATTTCAATACCTTGAGTGCTCAGTTAAATGATCAGCGGGCGCAGACAATAAATCAATTCAATAGTTTAGGTGGTTCGTATGAGTCGTTAAGTAATAAATCGACTGCCACAGATTTAGGGAGTGGAAGTCCCAGTAATCAGGCTTATCCGAGCCAACAAGCCGTTAAAACGTATGTGGATCAAGCGATTAGTCAAGTGGTGGTTTCCGGCGCACCGGATGCGACAACACTTGCTCCCGGTAAAGTTCAGCTTTCTGGGGATCTCGCTGGAACAGCGACAAATCCAACCGTGCCAGGACTTGCTCAAAAAGAAGTATCGAGTAATAAAACCGTGGATTTGACAGCAGATGGCGCTTCGGATACGAAATACCCATCGGCGAAAGCGGTAAAAATCTATGTAGATCAGGCCACGTTGGGTACGGCATTAGCCGCGGATTTGAATGCCAAAGCAGATAAAAATTCACCTGTTTTCACCGGTATACCCCAATTACCCAGCACAACCATCGCGATTACTCAAAGCAATGGAACAAATTCAACTCAAGTGGCAACCACAGCCTTTGTTCAAAATTCAATATCCTCCTTATCCGTAAATGATGCGAGTTCGAGTGCAAAAGGCATCATTCAATTAGGAGGAGATTTGGGAGGGACGGCTTCCGCACCCTTAGTACCCGGCTTAGCTAGTAAAGAAATTTCAAGCAACAAATCAAATAATATCGTTGCAGATGCACTTTCGACGACCAAATACCCATCAGTCAAAATGATTAAAGATTATGTGGATGGTCAAATTAGTAGCGGCGGAGTGTCAGATGCCAGCACGAGCGTTAAAGGTATTGTCCAATTAGCAGGGGATTTGGGAGGAACTTCGGCCTCACCTGTTGTCATTGGTTTGGCAGGCAAAGAAATTGCAACCAATAAATCAATTGATATCAGTGCGGATGCATTGTCTACGACCAAGTATCCTTCCGTAAAATTGATAAAAGAGTATGTAGATACACAAATTACAAATGTGCGTGTTTCTGATGCGAGTTCGAGTGCAAAAGGAATCATTCAATTAGGAGGAGATTTGGGTGGTACGGCGACGGCGCCCTTAGTTCCCGGCTTAGCTAGTAAAGAAATTTCGAGTAATAAATCGAATAACATGGGAGCGGATGCGCTGTCTACGACCAAGTATCCTTCTGTGAAAATGATCAAGGATTATGTGGATACTCAAATTACTAATGGAAGCGTTTCTGATGCCAGCACAACGGTTAAAGGTATTGTCCAATTAGCAGGGGATTTGAGTGGAACATCCGTTTCTCCTTCGATTTCGACTAATGCTGTCACGACAATTAAAATCTTAAATGGTGCGGTGACAGATGAAAAAATTGACCAAGTAAGTGGGTCGAAAATTTTGGGAAACATTAGCGGAAATGCAGCTAACGTGACTGGAACGATTATTGCCTCACATGGTGGAAGTGGAACAGCGGGAACATTGACCGGTTTTTTATATGGAAATGGAACTTCAGCCTATACGGCGACAACCAGTATACCTGTGGCACAAATTTCAGGGGCGGAATTAGTGGCCAATAAATCCACAGCGACTGACCTAGGAAATTCAACGCCTAGTGACACCTATTATGCGAGTCAAAAAGCGGTAAAGACCTATGTGGATTTAGCAGTAAGTGGTTCGGTAGGTGGTGCAACACTAACAGCACTAGACCTAAAGGAAAATACAGCCAATAAATCGGATGCGGCTTTAGGGACAAGTACGACTTTATTCCCGACACAAAATGCAGTTAAAACCTATGTGGATGACAAATTTGGTGTTGCGAATTACATTACCTTAAGCAATTTGCCTTTGATGGCCAACGGTACAGTTTTGGGGAATTTCAGTGGTGCGACGGCTAGCCCATCAGCATTGAATACTTCTGGTAGTGGAAATTTGGTACGGGCCTCCAATCCTACGATTACCAGTCCAGTCTTGAATGGGACGATATCTGGATCGACGGTTTTTGCTGTTGCTAATGGAGGATTAGGAACAAATAGCATGAGTTCAGGCTATGTCAAGGCGGGAAATCCTTTCTTTTCGATCAGTGCGATTCCTGTAAATGACGTCACGGGTGCGGTTCAAAAAGTGAATGGCATCACGCCAGATGGTAGTGGAAATGTAGCTATTCTATATGGCAGAACATATACGGGAACATACAACGGAGGAGCTTTTACAGCTGTTGGCTCCCCCACAAATAGTGATATTTACATTGTTTCGGCGGATCCGACTTCCTCCAATAATGGTCGAACTTTTATTTACGACGGTGCAATCTGGAATGAGATAAGTACAGACCAAGCGGCGCTGGATGCGCGTTATGTCCGGCTTTCTGGAGGAAACATGGGTGGCAATTTAAGTTTTGGAATAGGTAAAAAAGTGATTTTACAAGATGCCCCGTCGGCCGATACGGATGCCGTAAATAAGGCTTATGTGGATAATACCGTTAGTACGGGTGGAACACCGGATGCTTCATCAACAACCTCTGGAAAAATTAGATTAGCCGGCGATATCACGGGAACGGCAACAAGTCCTAGCATTGCGGCGAATGCCATTAGTACTTTAAAAATCGCAGATGGAGCTGTGACAGATGCTAAAATTTCAGGCATTTTATCAGCTGCCAAAGGTGGTACAGGTGTAGACAATACAGGTAAAACGATAACAATGGGCGGTAATTTGGTATGGAACGGAGCTTATGCAACTAACCTGACAGTGACTGCAGCTACTTCATTGAATTTGCCAACTGCCGGAACATTGAGTACGTTGGCAGGAGCCGAAGATTTAACTAATAAATCCGTGAATGGTGTCCGGCCAAGTAGTTTGGGAACAGGATTTAATCTAGTTGGCGGAACGATTTCAAAAACATTAACGGTCGGAAATGATGCCTCCATTATCGGGTCAAATACTGGGGATCAAACCATCACGTTAAGTGGCGATATGACGGGTTCTGGTACAGGTGCGATTAGTGCGACGTTAGCGAATAGCGGCGTAGTAGCCGGAGACTTTGGAAGTGCAAGTGCTATTCCAATTATTACTGTGGATACAAAGGGGCGAATTACCTCAATTACTACGCAAACAGTTTCATCTACTAGTCCAGCAGGAACCGCATTAACAGATGGTAAAATTTGGATTGGGAATGGGTCCAATGCCGCATCAGCACAATCCATTACGGGTGATATTAGTTTATCCAATACGGGTGTTGCAGCTGTAGGTACGGGCAAAATAACGAATGGTATGTTGGCCGGCGCCATCGACCTAGGCTCGAAAGTAACCAACGTATTACCTGTTGCTAACGGGGGAACGGGATTAAATACGCTTACTAGCCAAGGAATACTTATTGGCAATGGAACGAGTAGTATCAACAGTTTATCGGGTACTACGGCTGGGGATATAATAACTTATTCGGGAACCGCTTGGGTAGCCGGTCAGCCCATTGCGGCAGATGCTTCTACGGGTGGCATTATGACAACAGGAACGCAAACATTGGCTGGAACGAAAACCTTTGCCAGTCTTACATCGAGCGGCAATTTATCTGTTGGCGGAAACCTCGAGCTAACCGGATCGCAAACAAATAATGCTTTAACAGCCTCTAAAGTAATCTTTACGGATGCCTCTAAGGTGCTTACCTCCACAGGGACCGTGGGCGTTGCCCAAGGGGGAACGGGTGCTACTACCCTGACAAGCGCTGCCTTACTCGTGGGAGCCGGAACTTCCGCTGTCACGGCAATTAGTCCAGGCACTGATGGCCAAGTTTTAATTTCGCGTGCGGGAGTTTGGGCGGCAGAAAATGCCTCGCCAGCTGTGACGCTTGGGACAGTCAATGCAAGTGCTACGGCAAAAGGCCTGACGATTACGGCTGGGGGTGAAATCAGTCTCAGTCCGGCAGATGGTACAAATCCGGGCATTATGACAACAGGAATACAGACAATCGCTGGAGCGAAAACCTTTTCAAGTGTGAATACGACTGGAAATGTAGAAGTTGGTGGAAACCTTTTACTCACCGGCTCACAGACAAATAGTACGCTAACAGCCTCCAAAGCAATCTTTACGGACGCCTCGAAAGTACTAACTTCGACGGGAACTGTGGGCGTTGCTCAAGGGGGAACGGGAG
>NZ_JBILJM010000066.1:0-2818 GCF_044377215.1 Aquirufa sp. | reverse complement strand
CCCTCATATTACAGATGAAATTAAACGTAACATTTTAATTTTAGGTGAGACAGGAAAATTTGATATCGTCATCACAGAAATAGGTGGTTGCGTTGGAGATATTGAGTCATTACCATTTATTGAAGCTGCAAGGCAATTAAAATGGGACTTAGGAGAGAAAAACACCCTTTTTATACATCTTACCCTTGTTCCTTATTTGGCATCAGCAGGCGAGTTAAAAACAAAGCCTACCCAACACTCCGTAAAACAATTATCCGAATCAGGAATTCAACCCGATATTTTAGTTTGCCGTACGGAGCATCCGCTTCCACAAGAAATGAAAAGGAAAATAGGTCTTTTTTGTAATGTGAGCGAACAAGATGTAATTGAAGCTAGAGATGCCGAAACAATCTATGATGTGCCAATGTTGATGCAACAAGAACGTTTAGACAGCCGCGTTTTATATAAACTTGATATTTATAATGATACGGATAGTAATTTAACGGCTTGGACTAAATTTTTAGATAAATTAAAGAACCCCAAATTTGAAATAACAGTAGGATTAATTGGTAAATACGTAGAGCTAAAAGATTCGTACAAATCGATTGCTGAAGCATTTATTCATGCGGGTGTAGCCAATGAAATAAAGGTAAATGTCAAATGGATATCTTCAGAAAGTATGGAGGATATAGATGTGGCAGATGTTTTAACAGGTTTAGATGGAATTTTAGTTGCTCCAGGATTTGGAGAACGCGGTATTTTAGGTAAAATAAACGCAGTCAAATATGCCCGTGAAAATAAAATACCATTTTTAGGAATTTGTTTAGGAATGCAATGTGCCGTTATTGAGTTTGCGCGTAATGTTATAGGTTTAGAAGCTGCACATTCATTTGAAATGAATCCAGAAACAAATTATCCAGTCATTGATTTAATGAAATCGCAAAAAGATGTTTCAGAAAAAGGAGGAACTATGCGATTAGGATCTTATCCATGTAAAATTGAAAAAGGTACGATGGCCTTTAAAATTTATGGAAAAACATCAATTCAAGAAAGACACCGTCACCGTTATGAATTTAACAATGACTATTTAACTCAATTTAATCAAGCTGGCATGGTCACTTCAGGCATTAATCCTGAATCAGAACTTGTTGAAATTATCGAACTACCCAATCATCCATTTTATGTAGGAGTTCAGTTCCATCCCGAATATAAATCAACAGTTGAGGCACCATCGCCTATTTTTGTCCAATTTATTAAGGCTGCGTACCAACACGCAGTTCCATTTATCAAAAATTCAAAATAATTTATGGATAAGAATTCAATATCCGGTATCGTCTTAATTATGGCCATGTTACTTGGCTATCAATATTTTTTTGCACCTGTGGAACCGGTTCCAACAGAACAAGTAGCTAAAAAAACAACTGTAGTTAAGCCAAAAGCTAACATTGTCGTAACAGCCCCAACTGCACCAGATTCTTCTGCACAAATCAAGGAGCGTTTTCTAAAGTTAGAAAACAAGAATATGGTCGTGACGCTCTCAAATTACGGCGGTAAAATTAAATCAGTAACGTTAAAGAATTACCGTAGCTACGCAAATTACAACTCGGGTAAAAGTGAAGGAATTCAAATGTTTGATGCAAGCAAGGATCAATTTGATGTTGAGATCCCATCTGGAAATACAAAAATCAAACTGAATGCGTTAATCTACGATGTTCAAGAGAATAAAGGCAATGTTGTATTTACAAGTACATTAGCAACAGGACAAAAAATTAGTCAAACATATATTTTAGGGGAAGAAAATTTCGAACTCGACTATTCAATTGATGCGAAAAATGCAGCTAGCGTAATCACGGGGGCTGATTACACGATTCATTGGAAAGAAAATCTAGTTCAAAATGAAAAAGATATTAATGAAGAACGCAAAGCCACAATCAATTATTTATTGACTGAAGATGAGGAGTTTGATAATTTATCTGAAAATCCGAGTGGAATAGAAACAGACAATTTAATAAAGCCAACTCAATGGATTTCATTTAAGAAAAAGTATTTCTTAACAGGTCTAATTCCACAGGGTTTTGAATTTAAAAAAGCAGATTTAATCAGCACGCCCAACCTGACTGATTCTTTACATTTAAAGACATTAGACGCTACGTTAACAGCATCAACACAGGATCTAATCCAAGGCAAATCAAATTATAAGTTTTACTTTGGACCAAATGATTATTCTATAATAAAAACCGTAGCTCCTTCTTTTGGAAAAAACGTCAAACTGAGCTATGACTTTTTGTTACCGCTTACAAAGTACATTTTCGTACCTCTGTTTGATTTCTTAGAGAGTATCGTATCAAATTATGGATTACTAATCATTCTTTTGGTTTTAATCATTAAAACAGCCTTGCTACCATTAACATACAAATCATATGTTTCAATGGCTAAGACGCGCATTTTGGCTCCTGAAATAGCAGCCATCAAAGAGAAGATTGGTGATGATCCAGCACGCGTCCAACAAGAAACCATGAAACTTTATGGGGAAGTTGGCGTAAATCCATTAAGCGGCTGCGTACCCGTTTTAGCTACTATGCCTGTATTAATGGCCGTATTTATGCTATTCCCGAACTTAATCAATCTTCGTCAAGAATCCTTCCTTTGGGCAAATGACTTATCTACATTCGATTCGATTTTAACGCTGCCGTTTGCGATTCCATTTTATGGAACTCACGTGAGTTTGTTTTGCTTGTTAATGACAGCATCTCAATTAGCCTATGGATATTATAATAATCAAATAACGCCTGATCAACCTGGCCAACCGATTAACATGAAAATGATGGCATACATAACG
>NZ_JBILJM010000065.1:0-2937 GCF_044377215.1 Aquirufa sp. | reverse complement strand
ATTCCGCAAAAACTAGTTTATTTTGAGATCTAAATCGAGCCAAATTTGCCAAAAATAAAACCTCATCATGCTTAGAGCCATTTGTGCTTACTTGGCTTAATTTTTCATAAACAAAATGTGCTTCTTCAAATCTTCGCTCATTCATTAACACGGCAGCTTTCCGCTCTAATAAAGAACTCATCCCAGTTTGACCTAGTGCTATACCTTGATCAAAATAAGATAGTCCTAAATTAATCTTACCATTAGCTATGGCCGTTTCACCCGCATTTCTAAAATCATCAACCGTTTTTGAAACTTGTAATTTATTGGACAAATAATCCTCAAAATAGTTTTGAGCTCGATCATACATCGTAATGTACGTGAACGACTGCGCCAAACTTAGGCGAATCCGTTGGCTTAATTCTGGGGAACCTGTTGGCTTACTAGTTTCCTCCAACAAAGGCATGTAAATTTTAATCGCATCTGAATTCTTATTGTTTTTCGCTAAGATTTCCGCTTGGGCATAACGCGCATTCCACGCCATTTCTTGGTTTAATGGATATTCCAATGAGCGTTTCAAGAAGGTTATAGCCCGCTTTTGGTCATTTGCTGCGTAATACTGAGCACCCTTTTCATACATCATCAATTGATATAAAGCTTGGAATTTGACTTTCCCGGCAGGAGAATGGAGCATAAAGTGGGATAAGGCCGACAAATCTTGTGTCTGTTGGATGGCGAAAAGCGCTAGGTCTACAAACAACTCCACATGGGCTGGATTTGTATCTAAAGTCTGTGATTTTTTAACCTCTAGAATGATGCGTGGCCAATCATTTTTAGACTTCAAAATATCCCAACGAGCAATAAAGGCATTTTCTTGCAGCTGAGGATGATAATTCATACTTGCAATCTCGACTAACAAGGCTAATCGGTCATCAACTTTTCCTTGTCTCTGGTAAATATCTGCAGTTAATTGTAATATTTCCTGTCCAAGAGAATCAGCAGGTGAAGCAATTTTAGTTAAAATAGACAAAGATTTATCATCTTGTTTTGACTGATACAATGCGAATGCCCATTTGAAATTACGTCTACGCGTAAATAGGTCAGGCGCATGATTGTAAAGAATCTCGAAATTCTTTGCTGACTTAACAAAATCACCTTGCTGAAACTGCTTCTCAGCCAAAATAAAAGCAATTTCCTTTTTTTGATATTTCCCAGTTGTATCCGCTAAGATGGGTTCCGCATATTGCTCCAAATCTTGAAATTTACCTAACTTAACCAATGCCGAACATATCCATTGAGGAACTTCAGCTGTATAGCTTGGGTCTATGGCAGCAATTTTAAAGTCGGAAACAGCTTCTTCAAATTCTCCCTGTTTAAAGTGCATTACACCCGCATAATATGCAGCTGGTAATGCATATTCCACTTCCGTCTCATTCTTCAAATTATTGAAAATGGCTAATGCCTCAAGGTAATGGCCCAATTGATAATTGGAAATTGCCATGAAATAAGCATACTCTAAATTGGTTTGTGCAGCTTGGCTCAAGTAACGAATAGCGCGGATCCAATCGCCCGTTTCATAGTAAAACTCCCCCATTTCGCGTTTGAGTAGGGCAGCAAAAGGGCTTTCTGGATGTTCCGAAACAAAACGAATTGCTTGCATTTCCGCCTCAGGACGCATGGTGTATATCGAACACATAGCGATGTAATACTCCACCTGAGTTTTTTCCGCCGTAGACTCACGGGGTTGTTGCTGTAAATAAGTTAAATATTGAATGAATTCTTCGCGCGCAGCGATGAAGTTTTTAGACTGAAAAAAGAGATTTGCTTGACGAAATGTTTTGGCTGGATCAGCCGACAAAGTGGTTTGTTGGCCCACACTCACCCACGCCGATAAAAACAAAAAAAGGAATGAAATACCAAAGGCGAAAAAACGTTTTTTCATTCAAAGAATAAGGAGTGTTAATTAAAGATGCAAAGTACAATTAAATTTTAATATTGATTTGAGGTTAAAACGGATAATCAACAATTTTATTTCCTTATGACACTATTTTCTCTAATTTTGAATGACCAAATTACGTAATCATCAACCACATGCTTCGAATTATACTTTGCTTACTGATTATTTCGCCAGCCTTTGGCCAAGAAGCAGACCGCAGCACCAACAAACGAATTCCTCCCATCAAAAATGGAGGTTATGTCATCTTTGAAAAAAATGGACATGGCCTCATCGCAACGGTCGAAAACATTGGAAAAATGGAATTCAAACAAGCGCAAAAAGCCTGTGAGGATTTAATTCAAAATGGATTTGATGATTGGCGTTTGCCTACCAAGGAAGAGTTCGATTTGATACATCCCAAATTAAACCACAAGAAAATTGGGGGAGGAAGTATTTTTCAATCAGCCTGGTATTGGACTTCTTCGGAGGTCGACAAAGACAATGCCTACACGCACAACTTGCAAACTGGTTTACAGTCGCCGTATTTCAAAGATTTTAAATGCTTGGTGAAAGCTGTTCGTTCCTTTTAGGTAACACATCAAAACGTTTCATTTGCACATCCATCACCCGAAACCAAATGGGTGGAATGAGGGCCAATAAAATCATCCCCGGATAACCCGTAGGCATTTGAGGCGTATCCTCCTGGTGGCGAAGTACCTGATATTTACGCGATGCTTGGTAGTGATGGTCGCTATGTCGGCTTAGCTCAAACAACAACAAGCGCCCCATAATGTGATTGCTATTCCACGAATGATGTGGCTTCACACGCTCGTAACGGCCTGATTCCACGCGATCGCGGCTTAATCCATAATGTTCAATGTAATTCACAGTCTCTAATTGGATCGCACCGATGGCTGCAGCCAACATGAACGAGCCCATCACCATGGTGCCGAAAAACCAGCCAATTACAGCTAAAAACGATAATTGAATGAAAATAAATAACATGGTTTGTTGGGCATCAA
>NZ_JBILJM010000018.1:0-52649 GCF_044377215.1 Aquirufa sp. | reverse complement strand
GGCTGCCTAGATACCCCCAGCACCGGGTCTTATATCTTAAACGGCCAAGACGTTTCGACGATGTCGGAAAATGAATTAGCCGCAGTTCGTAACAAGGAAATTGGATTTGTTTTCCAAACCTTCAACTTACTACCCCGTCAATCCGCCCTTGAAAACGTTGCCCTTCCACTCATCTATGCCGGCTATTCTAAATCAGAACGCACCCGGATTGCCATGGAAACACTCGCAGGGGTAGGTCTCGAAAACCGTGCCCTTCACAAGCCAAACGAGCTTTCAGGTGGACAAAGACAGCGTGTAGCCGTTGCACGTGCCTTAGTCAATGATCCTTCGATACTTTTGGCGGATGAGCCAACAGGTAACCTAGATACCAAAACATCCTACGAGATCATGGATCTCTTTGATCAATTGCACAAAAAAGGCAATACCATCGTCATGGTTACCCACGAAGACGATATTGCCCAATATGCCCACCGAATCATTCGTTTACGCGATGGTGTCGTGGAATCTGACACCATCAACAAAAACGTTCGGAGGATAGAAAAAATCTAGAACTTTACCCGATCAGTTCCATAAGGTGCCCTTTGAGAGCGACGCAACCAGGCATTTGCCTCAGCATCGTTCCCAAAGTTCTCCTTCTTTGAATCCCAAGTTAATTTACGCGGCACCTTCATCGCCACATGCGTAATTAAACAAACTGTGCAAGCCCGGTGTCCAATCTCAATAGGCGAAATCGGCTCCTTCCGCGACTCAATGCAATCAAGCCAATTACCATGTTGGTCTACTGAATGATATAAATGAATTTCATTCTCCCCAATAACAGAACTTAAAATCTTAGGATCTGATGCGTCCAAAGCCTTCGAACGTACTTTGGATGTTGGATCTGTAGGCGTCGCCGCATAATCACCCCGCGAAACAAATATCCATCCCTCTGACCCTTCATAACGAATACCATTTGGAAAACCTCCCGACGTATACATGGTAATTCCATTTGCGTACTCTGCTTTGGCCATAAAATCTCCATGTACATTCCACAAACCAGATTTAGGGAATTCCGCCAACGCCTCAATCGTAACCGGACCCGTGTATTCCGTATCCATTCCCCAAGCTGCTGAATCAAAATGATGCTGTCCCCAGCCCGTAATCATACCAGCACCAAACTGCTCCATGCGCAACCAACCCGGGCGGTCATAGCCCTTCTGTGGATGCACCGCAATTTCCGTATAAGGCATATTGGGCGTAGATCCCAACCATGCCTCGTAATTAAATCCTTTCGGCACAGGCATCGCTGGCGCCGGCGGCCCCGAGGGATCTCCTGGCAAGCCTACCTTAACCGTGTGCAATTTTCCAATCCGACCATTGCGAACTAATTCCGCCGCTATTCGAAACTGTGAGGTTGACCGCTGCTGTGTTCCCACCTGTAAAATACGTCCCGTTTTCTTAATCACATTGGCGAGTTGGCGCCCCTCATGAATCGTCAACGAAGTAGGCTTTTGCAAATAAATATCTTTACCTGCAATCGCTGCTTCCATCGCAGGCTGCGCATGCCAAAAATCCGGCGTACTAATCATCACCGCATCGATGTCTTTATTCAACAACATCTCCCGGTAATCATCATACATCTTCACATCGATGTAATTCGACTGACCCGTTTTTTTCGTGTAGTATTCCTCAACCAATTGCTTTGTTTCCTCCGTCCGATGACGGTCCAAATCGCACACCGCCATAATGCGCGCCTTCTCATGTTTCCACGTTCCCGGCAAATCATGCGTACGTGCAATTCGACCGCAACCAATTTGGCCGATATTAATCTTATTGCTTGGGGCATCTTTCCCACCCAACACGTGTGCTGGAACGATCGTAGGAAACCCAAGGGTTCCCACGGCACCCAAGGCTATATTATTGATAAATTTTCTCCTTTTCATGCTTTAATAGATATGTTGGTTGCGTTTTTCTGTGCAATTAATGCGAGTTCAGTTGATAAAAAACAATGCGCTTGTGTCATCGCCGTTTCTGTACGATTCAACACATCATCCACGAGCAATTCGCCGTGTGGCAAATTCACGTCCTTGCAATCAACATACAAGGTCTCTTTCTTATTCACAATGTATAAATGGCTCCCCGTTCCATGCGGCGAAGCAATATCGGTATTCTTACGTACTTCAATATATCCATCCGTTCCTAAAATCGTCAAACGACCATCGCCCCACGTATTCAATCCATCCGGCGTAAACCAATCCACCCGAATATATCCTGACCCTTTATTACTGCGTAACATCAAATCACCAAAATCCTGGAATTTGGGATACTGTGGATGGTGGTGATTCGCAATTTGCGAAGCCACGACCTCTCCTTGCGTCGAACCCGTAAAATGTAAAAATTGATCTACTTGATGTGAGGCGATATCCGTAATAATCCCACCATAATACTTGGTATCAAAAAACCAGTCGGGACGTGAATTTACACTCATCCGATGCGGCCCTGTTCCCAACGTCTGCATCACCTTTCCTATCTTTCCTTGAGCGACCAGTTGGCTCGCCAACTCCGTCGCCTTATTCTCAAAACGCTCACTAAACGATATCGAATAAATCCGATTCGTCTCTTTTTGAACTTTCCGAACATCGGCTAATTGTTCCAAGCTAGTAATCCCTGGCTTATCCACCATGTAATCCTTCCCATGCTGCATCACCCGAATTCCTAAAGGCGCGCGCTCATTTGGCGTTATCGAACTTAAAACTAATTTGATCGAAGGGTCTTCCAAAACCGCAGCCTCATTCTTAACAAGTTTTGCTTGCGGATAACGCTTCGCAAAATCTTTAATCAAATCTGGCTCTTTGGCATAATAGGAAACAAACTCCCCTCCTCCACGGATAATCGAATTAGCCATCGAATAAATATGCCCATGATTAATCCCAACCACCCCAAAACGCAACCGAGGCGCGATAATTTTCTGCGAAGAACCTTTGACAAACGAACTCGTAACATCTTTCACAGAAGGCATAAAGGCCAATCCGCTTAATAAACTCGCGTCGTGAAGGAACTTCCGACGATTCGAGGAACTTGATCTCATGATTGAATAGGTTTAAACTATGTTTAAAAGCACGCCAGTTAAAATTTCTACTGATACAAACCCACAAAAAAAGCTGCTCATTTCTGAACAGCTTTCTTTTATACAAAAAATCTCAAACCTATTTTTTCTTCTCTTTGACGCGAGCCGATTTTCCTTGCTTACCACGCATGTAGAATAAACGTGCACGACGCACTCTACCACGACGTAATACTTCGATTTTATCGATGTTTGGAGATAGAATTGGGAAGATACGCTCAACACCAATTCCATTAGAAATCTTACGTACAGTGAAAGTCTCACCAGCACCTGAATTCTTGCGTTGAATTACCAATCCTTGGAACACCTGAATACGCTCCTTATTCCCCTCACGGATCTTAACATGAACATTAATGGTGTCTCCAGCTGCAAATTCTGGACGCTCAGCTCTACGCAATGCGTTTTCGGCTTCTACAAATTTAATTAAATCACTCATCTGACTTTTTATTTTGTGTAATATCAGCACTTAGCGGTCGCTTCGTACATAAAATTGCTGATTGGGTTGCAAAGATAGGAAAAATATTTCTTTCCAAAAACAAACTATTACTTTTTACCTTTAATCGATTGAACAAATCCCACAATATCCGCATGAAGATTTTGTGTTTGACCTAGCAACTTCACAAATGCACTTCCGATAATCGCACCAGCCGCTGATTCTGAAGCTTTCACGAAACTCGCACGATCCGATATGCCAAAACCAATCAAACGTGGGTTTTTCAAATTCATCCCATTAATTCGCTTGAAATAAGTTTCCTGAATATCTGAAATACCCGTCTTCGCCCCGGTTGTACTTGCCGATGATACCATGTAAATGAACCCTTTACTGATGGCATCAACTTGGGCAATGCGCTCGTCTGTTGTCTGCGGAGTTATCAAAAAGATATTATACAATCCATATTGCTCGAAAATCGCTTGGTATTCCGATTCATATTCGGCCATCGGCAAATCCGGCAAAATAACCCCATCAATCCCCACTTCCGCGCATTTCTTGCAAAATGCCTCCACCCCAAATTGTAAAACCGGATTAATGTAACCCATCAATAAAACAGGAACCGTTATGGTTTGACGCATAGCTTTCAACTGTTCAAATAAATGCGCCACGGTCATCCCTTGATCCAAAGACACTTGGTTCGATTGTTGAATCGTCTCCCCATCCGCAACCGGATCCGAATACGGCATCCCAATCTCAATAATATCAACCCCACCTTCCTGCAAGGCATGTAAAACTGTCAACGTATCCCCAAAATTTGGATAGCCAGCCGTCGCATAAACATTCAAAATAGGCTCCGTCGCCTTCGCAAATAATTCCGTAATCCGATTCATCTTAGTCATTCAATTTTAAGTGCTGCTGATACGTGGATAAATCTTTATCTCCCCTGCCCGATAAATTCACGACAATTACCTCATCCGGCTTAGCTTGTAATTTATCAAACACCGCCAAGGCATGCGCTGTTTCCAATGCCGGAATAATTCCTTCCATGACAGAACATTCAACCGCCGCATCCAATGCCTCCGCATCTGTTATACCAAAAAACCGGGCACGTCCCGTCAGCGATAAATTGGCATGCATCGGTCCAATGCCCGGATAGTCTAGACCCGCCGAAATCGAGTATGGCTCAATAACCTGACCATCAGCCGTCTGCATCAATAAACTTTTACTGCCATGCAAAACTCCCGGTTTCCCTAAGAAAGTTGTTGCCGCCGAATGGCCCGAATTAACCCCTTTTCCCGCCGCCTCCGCCGCAATCAATTGGGTACGTGGCTCATCCAAGAAATGGTAAAAAGCACCCGCCGCATTCGACCCACCACCCACACACGCAATCACATAATCTGGATAATCACGACCCTCTTTCTCTAGCAATTGACTGCGTATTTCTTCCGAAATCACCGACTGGAACCGAGCCACCATGTCGGGATAAGGATGTGGACCTACCACAGAACCAATAATATAATGCGTGTCAACCGGATTATTTATCCAGTGGCGCATCGCCTCATTCGTCGCATCTTTTAAGGTTTTAGATCCAGATTGAGCTGCGACTACTTGTGCGCCCAACATACGCATCCGTGCCACATTAGGCGCTTGACGTTCAATATCAATCGCACCCATATATACGATACACTCCATCCCCATCAGCGCACAAACCGTCGCCGTCGCAACGCCATGTTGGCCCGCCCCCGTCTCCGCCACTATCTTATTTTTGCCCAAACGCTTCGCTACTAAAATCTGCCCAACCGTATTATTCACTTTGTGCGCACCCGTATGGCACAAATCCTCCCGCTTGAAATAAATATTCGTATTGTACTTAGCCGATAACCTTTCCGCCTTGAACAAAGGGGTCGGTCGGCCTACAAAGTCACGCAACAAATCATCATATTCCTTCTTAAACGCAGGCTCCGCGATGATATCTAAATAGCGGCTGCGCAATTCCTCTACATTGGGATACAACATTTCCGGAATAAAAGCTCCGCCAAATTCTCCGTAATATCCACGTTCGTCAACTTGAAATGAATGATTCATATGTTTTGCATTATGTCTTTTACCTTCGTCAAATCCTTTAACCCAGGACTTGACTCTAATTTACTATTGAAATCCAAGGCAAATAAGCCCGGTAATTGCTTCGCTACTTTGATACTCGCCTCTTCCAAACCGCCCGCTAAAAAATAGGGAATATCGAGTTTGTATGCTTCTAGTATAGACCAATCAAACTGTTCCCCCGTTCCGCCCACTTGCGATCCTTTTTTCGTATCAAACAAATAAAAATCAGGGCTCAAATTTAAGCCTTTTATGTCTTCGTCAGTGGCCACGCTAATTGCTTTGATAACAAGCAAACCTGCCGCTTGCAATTCATTAATGACCTCTTGCCCCTCATCCCCATGCAATTGCACGACTTGAAATCCAGCCTTTTTTGACAAGGCAAGTATGTTGGCCGTAGTCTCATTCACAAACACCCCAACCGCCTTTGTGTTCGCTGAAAGTGTAGGAATAACAAAATCAGGACCCACATAGCGTGGAGATTTAGTAGCCCAAATGAATCCCATAAAATCCGGTTCGCATGCAGCCACTGCCTCAATGTTATTCAAATCCCGCATGCCACAAACCTTCCACTTCATGTTTATTGCTTTAAAAAATCAGTTAATGCTTGACCCGGATTAATGGTCTTCATAAAACTTTCACCGATCAAAAATCCACGATATCCGTATCCTTTCAAATCTGTAATAATCTCAGGGCCTGAAATACAGCTCTCTGAAACTTTGACAAATTGTGCCGGAATTTTGTCGGCAAGCACTTTGGATGCCTCCACATTTTGCTCAGAAAAATTCTTTAGGTTCCGATTGTTCACGCCCACCACCGAAATGTAATCGCCCAATGAACGTTCCAATTCCTCTTGGTCGTGCACCTCGAGGAGCGTTTCCATACCTAAGGAACGCGCCAACAAACCTAATGTTTTGATTTCCGCTGGGTTTAATGCCGCGGCAATTAATAAAACCACATCCGCACCCATCGATTTCGCCTCAATAATTTGGTATGCGTCGATCATGAAGTCCTTACGCAAAATGGGTGTGTTCGGGTTGGTCAAACGCGCTAAATTAAAGTCGGCATAGGTGCCTCCAAAATACGGTGTATCTGTTAATACAGATAGACAAGCAGCTCCCGCTTCCACATATCCACGCGTCACTTCGTCTACTCCCATGGAATCATTGATGATACCTTTCGATGGTGACTTGCGCTTAAATTCTGCAATAATACCCGTGGATGCTGGTTGGACCAACGACATGGCCAACGAATGACAAGCACGCGCAAAATAGCCCTGCTTTTCAAGCGCAGACACAGAAACGTGCGCTTTTGCTGCGGCGACTTCCGCTCGTTTGGTGGCAATGATTTGGTCTAAAATACTCATACCAGTTAGTTGTAAAGACGCGATACCTCGCGTCTATTTATTTTCGCGATACCTCGCGTCTTAATCCATTATAAACTTCTTGAACACCTGAAACGCTTTCCCGCTTTCCAAGGATTCTTTCGCCATGGCAAAACCATCCGTTAATGATGGCGCTTTCTCGGCAACCCATAACGCTGCACCTGCATTCGCAAGCACGGCATTCGTTTGTGCCGGTGTCCCTTCTCGTTGTAAAATCTTGTATAACATATTGGCCGATTCCTCCACATTTGCCCCTCCAAACAACTCGGATTGTTGGACATATTCACAACCCAAATCTGAAGGCGAATAAACCTGTCGGCCCGTATTTGTTTCTAATCGAAAATTTGAAGTCAACGAAATCTCATCATAGCCATCCTCCGCAAAAACAATCCCATACTTCTTACTCGAATCCTTAAAGAATCCCGCATACAAATCGAACACTTCGGGCGAATACACTCCTGTCAATTGCTTGTTGACATTCGCCGGATTCAACAAAGGCCCCAGCAAGTTAAAAAACGTTTTCATCCCCAACTCTTTCCGAATCGGGCCCACAAAACGCATCGCAGGATGAAACAAAGGTGCGTGTAAAAAGCACATACCGGATGTTTCCATTTTACGTTTTAATACTTTCGGGTCATTGTTAAATTTCAATCCCAAAAATTCTAAAACTGTAGAAGATCCCACAGAGGACGACACCCCGTGATTGCCGTGTTTGGCAATTTTTTGACCTGCACCTACAATGATAAACGAAGAAGTCGTACTTATGTTAAACGTATCCTTCCCATCACCACCCGTTCCACACACATCCATGGCATCGAACTCCGACAAATCAATCGTCACTGCAAGCTCAAGCATAGCAGCAACAAAGCCTTTTAACTCGTGTACTTGAATCGGATGATACCAGTAAGATGACAAAAATGCGGCGATTTGGCTTGGATTAACTCCGCCATTCCCGATTTCCAACATCACCTCACGCGCCTCATGTTCTGACAACGCCTCTCCACTCACTCTTCTTTCTAGAACCTTTTTCATATTTTATTTCATCCAATTTTTAATCATTTGTAATCCATGTTGCGTCAAATACGCCTCAGGGTGAAATTGTACGCCACGCACATCGAATCGCTGGTGCGCCTCCGCCAGCACATACCCTTTGTCATCCTGCGCCGTTATCTTTAAGTCCGTAGGCATGGATCCCGGAATCACTGTCCAGGAATGGTACCGACAAACCTCAAAGCGGGCTGGAATATCCAAAAACAGCCGTTCTGCAGGGTCGAGTACCTGACATTCAGTCGTCACGCCATGCAGAACTTCCCCCATATTTTGCAATTCCGAACCAAAGGCCTCCGCGATAGCTTGGTGACCTAAGCAAACCCCCAAAATCTTTTTTGTCGACTTATACTCCTTCAATAAATCCATCATGATTCCGGCCTCTGAAGGAATACCTGGACCTGGGGATAATAGGATTTGATCGTAGTTGCCAACCTCCTCTAATGTTATCTTATCATTGCGAAACACATCTACGTGCGCACCTAATTCCTTTAGTAAGTAAACTAAATTATATACAAAGGAATCATAATTGTCTAGTACCAAAACGTTCTTCATATCGGCTTAGCTTAAAGTGGAGGCAACTTCCAATGCGCGACGCAAAGCTGCTAATTTATTATGTATCTCTTGCATTTCACTGGCAACAACAGACTTGGCAACTACGCCCATCCCTGCTTGGAAATATAGCGTGTTGCCTTTACTCAAGAACGTACGAATCGCAATCGCATGATTGAAGTTTCCTTGAAAATCCATAAAACCGATAGCCCCGCCGTAAATGGCTCGATTCGTTGGTTCTAAGCGATTAATGATGGTCATCGCATTATGCTTTGGCGCGCCACTTAAGGTTCCCGCAGGAAACGTATCCGCCACTAACTGCAAGGGATTAACTACTTTTTGTAAACGACCAGTCACTTTAGAAACCAGGTGAATCACGTGCGAAAAGAATTGTACTTCCTTGAAGGTCTCTACTTTGACCTGGTCCGCACTTCGGCTTAAATCATTGCGCGCTAAGTCGACGAGCATCACATGTTCGGCCGTTTCTTTAGGATCTGCCAATAATTCTTGGGCTAATTCCGCATCACGGGCATCATCCCCCGAGCGTCTAAATGTTCCCGCGATCGGGTGAATCTCAGCAACATCCCCTTCGATTTTTATTTGCTTTTCAGGCGACGCGCCTAAAATTCGGTAGTGCTCATAGTCGAAATAGAACAAATACGGGGAGGGGTTCACGGAGCGTAAAGCTCTGTATAATTGAAAATCATCCCCTTTAAATCCTTGGGCAAAACGACGGGATGGGACAATTTGGAAAACATCCCCACGTAAACAATGTTTGATGCAGGTTTCCACAATTTCTTTTACTTGTGGATCTGTCAAGTTACTTGTCTCCTCACCGACTAATTCGAAGCGCTCAGAATCGTAATGTGGCATGTTCAACAAATACGTAATCGTATCAAAGGAAGGCTCCGAACCATCGTAACTATGCGCATAAAGCGACATTTGATTATTGAAATGGTTGACCGCAACCACATAGCGGTACACAAAATAGCGAATGGATGGAATTTCCGTTTCGGGATTTTTCGCTTGAATCTCAATATCCTCAAAGTAGGTTACCGCATCGTATGAAATATGGCCAAACAAACCATTCGCCATGGGCGAATCTCCTTTTTCTTTTTGAAAACCAAATCGATCCGCAAAAGCTTTGAGGGCTTGAATGGCATCCCGGCGGTTCTCCAAAGTGAACTTTTCTATGGACCCGTCAGGAAATATTTGAATAACATTTGAATCTGTTAATTCAAATGAAGCAACAGGGTCAAAGGCAATATGCGAAAATCCGTGTTCCCGACCGTGGTAATCAGCGGATTCAAGGATTACGGAATTCTTGAAGTTTTTACGAATCTTCATGAAAATGCCGATTGGCGTGAGGGTGTCGGCCAACAGCGATTTTCTAGTAGTTCGAATTTGAATTATAGACATGTTTTCTAGGGACAAAATTAAAAAAGGCTTACTGAGAACAGCAAGCCTTTGGTAAACATATCATGTACACACAGCGAAACTGTTCAAGGGGGTATTAGCCTTGCCACCAGTTTTTGTTGTATGTTGCTTTTGTCATTGTCGTATTAATTTCATGCAAATGTAAACTGAAATCTCTTAATTCAAAATTTTAGCCAATTAAATCCCACAAATTTCCATATAAATCCTCGAATACTAAGACCTGACCATATTCTTCTACCACGGGACCGCGAACGATTTTAATGTTGTGCTTCATCAAATTTTGATGGTCTTTTTCGAAGTCATCCGTGTGCAAAAACAAGAAAACGCGGCCACCGGTTTGATTTCCAACACGGGATTTTTGCTCGTCAGTTGCAGCCTTGGCTAGTAACAATTGGCATGAACCCTTCCCCGATGGTTGCACTAAAACCCAACGTTTCACATCGTTAAGTCGGGTGTCTTCAATTAAACTAAAGCCAAGCTTTTCCGTGTACCAAGCGATTGCTTCGTCGTAATCGGCGACCACAAGGGCGATGTGCATGAGGCGGTGGTTCATAGTCAAAAGTCCGAAGTCCGGAGGGAAAGAGTCCGGAGGGGTTTAGTTAATGTATTAATTTTCGTCGCGGCCTACGAAGTTAAATGGGCTAATTAATTTCAATTCGGCTTTAATGGCATCAGTCACAGCTAATCCGTCAATGAATGCGTGGAAAACAGCCTGGTCAATTTTGCCGTGGTGACGGGTTAAATCCTTCAAGGCTTCATATGGTTTTGGGAAAGCTTCTCGGCGTAAAACGGTTTGAATTGCCTCCGCAATGACTACCCAGTTATCCTCTAAATCTTGTTGGATTTTGCTATTATTCAATTCCAATTTACTCAAACCACGCTGCAATGAATTCAACGAAATCACCACATGCGCTAGCGGAGTTCCTACATTACGAAGTACGGTAGAATCCGTCAAATCACGCTGCAAACGAGAAATAGGAAGCTTCGCAGATAAGAATTCAAAGAAGGCATTTGCCATGGCTAAGTTTCCTTCGGCATTTTCAAAATCAATTGGGTTTACTTTATGGGGCATCGCTGAAGAACCAATTTCTCCTGCCTTGATTTTTTGTTTGAAATAACCCATCGAAATGTATTGCCAAATGTCGCGAGACAAGTCAATAAGGATTGTATCCAATCGCTTTAAGCCATCAAAATAGGCAGCTAAATTATCGTAATGCTCAATTTGCGTCGTGTATTTTGACCGTGTAATCCCTAGATTCGCATGTAAATTGGCAGCAAATTCCGGCCAATTAATCTCTGGAAATGATACCTGATGCGCATTGAAATTACCTGTTGCACCACCAAATTTTCCGGTAAATGGGACTTGCGCCAATAAGTCTAGTTGGCGATTTAATCGCTCAACAAAAACCATAATTTCTTTTCCTAAGCGTGTCGGAGAAGCCGGTTGGCCATGTGTATGCGCCAACAACGGAATCTCTTTCCACTCAATTGCATAGGCTTCTAAAATCTCAATAACCGCCTGATAAGCCGGCAAGATAACCTGTTTATGTGCCTCCGCAATCGAAAGTGGGATGGCGGTATTATTAATATCTTGGGATGTAAGGCCAAAGTGGATGAATTCAACGTAAGGGGTCAGATCTCCAGGAAGTGCCAGCATTCGATCTTTGATGAAATACTCAACTGCCTTAACGTCGTGGTTTGTTACTTTTTCGGTTTCCTTAATCCATTGTGCATCAGCTTCCGTGAAATTGATATACATCGCACGTAGTGCTGCAAAATGTTCCTTAGGAAAGCTCGCTAACGGAGCTAATGGAATTTCGCAAAGAGCGATGAAATATTCAATTTCGACACGAACGCGATATTGGATTAACCCAAACTCAGAAAAATAAGGAGCGAGTGAGTGGGTTTGGCGACGGTAACGGCCATCAACTGGGGAGATTGCCGTAAGCAGATTTAAGTCCATAAGATCTATTCAAAGCGCAAAGGTACAACATTTTAAAAATTAATCTGTAAATTCGAACATGTTACAGCCTAGATATCTTTCGGTCGTTTTATCCTTTTTCATCTCAGGTGTGACTACGGCATTTATCTCGTTTTTGCCGTCGAGTGATTTGACCATTTTGGTCATTAGTTTCATTAGTTGTTTTATATTCGGTTCGATTTTAATCTATTTCGCGCTCGATTATTTAGTATTTCAGGAGGTCAATCAATTGTATGACCGAATCAAGCAGATAAAAAAGAAGGACTTTTCAGTCACCCCACGCAAGCAGTTGGTGGAAAAAACAAATCCGATCGAACTCTTAAAAAAGGAATTAAATACCTACGTAGCATCCAAAGAGGGGGAGGTTCAAGATTTGAAGAAAGCGGCGAAGTACCGCCAAGAATTTTTGGCAGATGTTTCTCATGAATTAAAAACTCCCATTTTTGCGGCTCAGGGTTTTGTTCATACGTTATTGGATAATCCAGATGAGGACATTGAAATCCGTGTCAAATTCCTAGAAAAGGCAGCCAAAAGTTTAGATGGTTTAGATAATTTGGTTCAAGATTTATTAACTGTTTCTCAGATTGAAACAGGGGCAATTAAAATTGAAAAGAAGAAAATTAATCTTCGGCCATTGATTGAAGAATTATTCGAACAATTGGAGGCAAAAGCCAAAAAAAGAGACGCTAAACTCAAACTCATCGCTCCTGTAGGAATGATTCAAGTTAAAGCTGATGAACAACGGATTTCGCAGGTGATTTTGAATTTGGTCGTTAATGCCATCAAGTATGGCAAAGACAAGGGGCTTGTTCAGATTATCATAACAGAAAAGAAAAAAGTATACACAATATCGGTTGTGGATAATGGGCCTGGGATTCCGGAAGAACACTTACATCGTATCTTTGAACGATTCTATCGGGTTGACAAAAGCCGCTCGAAAAATTCGGGGGGAACGGGACTGGGACTTTCCATTGTTAAACACATCGTCCAAGCGCACAACAGTAAGATTTCGGTGCAATCGGAGATAAACAAGGGGACTCGGTTTGAGTTTAAGCTAGAAAAGGCTTAGGGCAATCGGCGTAAAATCAACATGTAGAGACGCGATACCGGCGTCGAATCAACATGTAGAGACGCGATACCGGCGTCTGATAATCAAAAAAACGCGATACCGGCGTCAAATCAACATGTAGAGACGCGATACCTCGCGTCTAATAATCAAAAAACGCGATACCGGCGTCAAATCAACATGTAGAGACGCGATACCTCGCGTCTAATAATCAAAAGAGACGCAACGTATGCGTTCTACAAAATCTAAACTGCCCCTTCTGTTAGACGCTCCGCATTTTCTGCAATGCGTAACTGCTCAATAAATTCAGCAATTTCGCCATCCATAACGGTAGGTAAATTATATACAGTTAGCCCAATCCGATGATCTGTAACACGGCCCTGCGGGTAATTATAGGTTCTAATTTTATCTGAGCGATCGCCTGTGCCAACCATCGATTTCCGATTTCCCGCGATCTCTGCGTTACGTTTTGCTAATTCGATTTCGTATAAACGCGAACGCAAAACTGTCATCGCTTTGTCAAAATTCTTGATTTGGGAACGCTCATCTTGACATTGAACAACTAAACCAGAGGGAATGTGCGTCACACGAACTGCTGAGTAGGTTGTGTTTACGGATTGTCCACCTGCACCTGAAGAACAGAATGTGTCTTTGCGAATATCATTCATATTGATTTGCACATCCACCTCATCAGCTTCTGGCATCACAGCAACGGTAGCTGCTGAGGTATGAATGCGTCCTGCTGATTCTGTGGCGGGGACACGCTGCACACGATGAACACCCGATTCAAATTTCAATTTGGCATAAACATCCTCTCCTTGTACGGAAATAATAATCTCTTTATATCCTCCAGCTGAACCATCGGTAAAGTCCATAATTTGGAACGTCCAACCTTGTTTTTCTGCAAACCGTTGATACATGCGAAATAAATCGCCTGCAAAAATAGACGCTTCATCTCCACCTGTTCCACCCCGAATTTCCAAAATACAATCCTTTGAATCGTTCGGATCACGTGGAATCAACAACTCCTTCAACACCTCTTGCATCTCTTTTTCTTGAGGAGCTAGTTCCTCCAATTCGGCTTTAGCCATATCACGAAAATCCTCGTCTTTTTCGGTTGCAATGACTGACTTAGCTTCCTCGATTGATTTTAATAAATTTTGGTAGGTGATGTATTGATCAACAATTTTTTGCAGGTCTTTGTACTCCTTACTTAAGGTCTTGAATTTCTTTAAATCGGAAACAATTTCCGGCATCGCAATCTGTTGTTCTACTTCAAGGAATCTCTCTCGGATGGCTTCTAGCTGCTCCAGCATGTCTTCTGTGGGGTTAAAAATCTGCGCAAAGATAACCAATTAATGAATACCTTTGCGCTTTACATTTTTCAATATGAAAAACATCTGCTTTTTAGTCGTTCTATTTTTATTTACTCAATGTGACTTCTCTACCCGTATTGATACGGCAGCAGCCGTAAAAGAGATGAAAGCGCGGCAAGTCAAACGGGTACTTCCACAAGATATCGTTAATCAAGTGGATGAGTGGGGCCAGCAAATGCAGCAAAATTTGCAGGACACGGCTCTTAGAACAAAATATACAGTTAGATACATTCAGGGAAATGCCCAATCGTTACGCGGACAAGTTAAAGACGCCAAAATTCAACAGGTATTAGATGCGCTAGCCTATAGCCAATCTTTGAATCAAGAAGTTCCTCCTAGTATTCAAAAAAATGTGGCAGGTGATAGCTTATTTTACATTTTCCCAACAAACAATAATCAAATTATTATTATTGGTTTTAGCAAAGTACAGGTGATCCAAAAAATGGATCGCAAATTAATCAAATAGATTTTTGTCGAATCAATTCCACCATATTGCGGTAAATTTCCCTCATTTCAGGCTTCTCAAGTAGTGATTGATGGTCAAGACTGATCCGGGTATCTTGTAGTTTGGCTAATTCTTGATTGGATGCCAGCACCTGATTTGCGAAAAATGCCTGAGCGTAATTTTGCATAAGCCCTTGAATTAGCTGTTTATCTAGATCGATAGATTCAAGTAGCGATTGCGCTTGTAACCACAATTGTTGGGTAAAAACCCCTGCCATCAACATGGCTAAGTGAATCCGTTTGCGCTCCTCTCCGTTCACTAAATAAATAGAATCCGAGATGTCCTTTGCCAAATGCACTAATAAAGCCTCTGTTTCTTCCACTAATACCTCAATGCAGATGGGTGTATGACTTAAATTAATTTTGCGTTCCGCTTGCAGATGTTGGACCGGGAAAAACACCCCTAGCTGATTTGTGCTTTCACGGAGAGGGTCGTATTGAATCATTGCTTCAGGCAAAGAGGTCGTGCCGGCCACAAGAATTAACGTTGCATATTTGGGTAAAAGTAGCTCAGGTAGTACCAAACTGTAAGCTGACTCGGGAATACATAGAAAAAATACGGTAGAGGTCGATTCTGAATAATCTAAATGCTCCTGCACTTGGGCATTATACAAATAAGAAACAACGTCTTTGGCTTTGGCGGGATTGCGACTAAATACTTCTTGCACACTATGACCGGCATTTTCCAGCGCTTGAGAAAGGTGCCAGGCCACATGGCCTGCACCAATAAACGAGATTTTTAACATTAATACATGGGTTCAGTCTTAGATCCTACAAAGGGGAGCCATTGATGATTCAAAATTCCGGAAAAATTTCGCAAAAACATAACAAATGATGGCTTGAATGGCTTGCGCAATAAATGCATTCCTGCTTCCTCGGGAGTCAAATGTCCCTTTTTAGAGTTACAATATTTACACGCCGTTATCAAATTATCCCATGAGGTACGTCCTTGGCGCGATTTAGGGATAACATGATCCAATGTCAAATGGTCGCCAGATCCGCAATATTGACATTGATTACCATCGCGTTTGAAGATGTTTTGTCGGCTTAACACCACCCCCTTATACGGAAAATAAACATAGCGATTTAGTCGAATGACCGAGGGATAGGGAAAAGTTTGATGGATGGAGTGAAGCTTTTCTGAAGTTGATTCGGCTATTAATTCAGCTTTATTGAGGTAAACTAATAAAAAAGCCTTGGGCATCGAGCAAATGGTCAAGGCACTATAATCTTGGTTAAGGACTAATACTTTTTGACTCATGGGGGAAAAAATTATTGCATTCAGTAGCACATGCTTTAAAGTTAAAAAAAATAATAACCTGATTGACAAGGGCTTGCCATAAAATAATTAGAAGAGCTCTCATTTCGATTTAGAGCTATTTAAGCCATATTTTGTACTTTTGTCAAAATAAATATTTTCTGATGCCTTCACTTATTGAAAAGATCAAATCACTAGCGGCTGCACACACAACCGAAACAGTTGCGTACAGGCACCACATTCACCAGCATCCCGAATTGTCTTTTCAAGAATTTGAAACACAGGCTTATGTACAAAAACAATTAGCCCTTATGGGTATTGCGAGTACGCCATTAGCAAATACAGGGTTGGTGGCTTTGATTGAAGGCAAAAACCCAACGAGTCGGGTAGTTGCGTTGCGCGCCGATATGGACGCGTTGCCAATTTTAGAGACGAATGATGTCCCTTATAAATCACAAACCCCTGGAGTTATGCATGCCTGCGGGCATGATGTGCATACCTCATCATTGTTGGGGACAGCACGTATTTTGCAATCCATTAAAGAAGAGTTTGAAGGTGCCGTGAAATTGATTTTCCAGCCAGCAGAGGAGAAAGCTCCAGGTGGTGCCAGCATAATGATTCAGGAAGGGGTTTTAGAAAACCCAAAGCCTGCAAGTATTTTTGGCCAACATGTTGCTACGAATGTTCCAGTTGGCAAAATAGGGTTCCGAGAAGGCATGTATATGGCCAGTACGGATGAAATATACATCAAGGTTATCGGCAAAGGTGGGCATGGAGCCATGCCGGATGCATGTATCGATCCAATTGTTATTGCATCGCATATCATTGTGGCGATGCAGCAAATCATTTCACGAAATAAAAATCCAAAATTACCTTCTGTGTTAACTTTTGGAAAAATTGAGGGATTAGGGGCTACTAATGTTATTCCTGATGAAGTGAATATTGCGGGTACATTCCGGGCAATGGATGAAACTTGGCGGGCAGAAGGCTTGTTAAAGATGAAAAAATTAGCGGAAGGAATCGCAGATGCTATGGGAGGTGAGGCAATTTTTGAGGTTTTGAAAGGCTATCCATTTTTACAAAATAATCCTGAATTAACACGTAAAGCCAAAGCCGCGGCTATCGAATATATGGGCGAAGAAAATGTGGTGGATTTAGATCTTTGGATGGCTGGCGAGGATTTTGCTTTCTACACCCACCATGTCGATGCATGTTTTTATCGACTTGGGATTCGGAATGAAGCGCGTGGTATTATCAGCGGCGTACATACACCTACATTTGATATTGATGAAAAAGCGTTGGCAATTGGGCCAGGTTTAATGGCTTGGCTGGCAGTGAGTGAATTGAAAATGTAGAGACGCGATACCTCGCGTCTTAAAAAAAAGACGCAAAGTATTGCGTCTGTACAATTTGTGATTAAAACTCCATCGGATCAGGCCATTTAAAATCGTACGTTAATTCCTCTACGATTTTATCTCCCGAAACAATTTTACCCCCTAAACACGGTTGGCTCGAATCCCAGTAACCCGAATTCATGCCACGTTTTTCACAATCGTTCATACCCACATCTTGTTTGGTGGGGTGTTCGGGAGCAACAATGTTATAGATCCCGGATTGGATTTTCTCACATGTAAGGGCAATTAAATTGACTACATCGTCTTTATGAACATAATTGACAGGGCAATTCGCGCCGTCATTCCGCTTATTTGAAAAGTATTTAGCTACAAATCGGTCTCCTCCCATTAGGCCTCCCAGGCGTAAAATTATAGATGTGATTGGAGAGGCCGAAACAATAGCTTCTGCTTGGGCCATCAATGAATTTTCATTGATTTCAGCCGTTTCATCCACGATAGCCGACACATTTGCATAGACAGATGTAGAGGACAAAAAGATAATTTTCTCCACTTTTTCAGCATCCAAGCCGCTGACCCAATTTTGTACGATTCGCAAATATTGTTCTTCCGAGTTTTTCTTACGGCGTGGGGGAATGGACCAAACTTGAATTGCAGATTGATTCATTTGTGACCATTCGCTCTCAGTTGTCTCGTCGCTGGCACGAAAATCGACCACATGTACGTGCGGATGTTTGGCTTGGGGATGTACTTGAGAGGCAGAAACATGAACATCAAAATCCGCTAATGCTAGTTTAAATGCCAATGGTGCGCCTACCCAACCGCCTCCGTAAATACTTAATGTCTTTTTCATATATATTTGCACTTTTGGAACAATTGAACCGCAAAGATAGTTTAGAACCCATGAATAAAATGTTTTTTGTGCCTTTTATCAGTATTGTACTTGTTGCATTGGATTACTATGTTTGGATGGCCGTAAAAACTGCCTTCAAAAAATCAACTAATCGTATCCAAAAAACGGCTAAATATTTCTTTTGGGGCTTTACTGTATTTATTCTTTTAGGCATTGTTTCATATAATTCCTTGCCTTTGCACGCCTGGAAAAACGAACTGCGTGTTACGTTCATGTCATTAGTCATGATTTCGGTATTTAGCAAAATATCCATTATTCTGTTTTTGCTGTTAGAGGATATCACCCGCTTTTTCCGCTGGGGAAATAATAAAATTCGCAAAAAAGATCCGAGCGCGATCAGTCGGCATGAATTCCTTTCACAAGCCGCTTTAGCAGTAGGTGCTGTTCCGGCTGCCACATTTGCCTTTGGCATTCTTTCTGGTGCACATGATTACCGCATCGAAAAAGTAAGTCTAAAAATACCGAAACTCCCCAAAGAATTCCGGGGCATGCGCATTGCTCAGTTGTCGGACATACATTCAGGAAGCTTTTTCAACAAAACAGCTGTAGAGGGTGGCGTAGATATGCTCATGCGTGAAAAAACGGACCTCGTATTTTTTACGGGGGATTTAGTAAATAATGAATCCAAAGAATTAACGGATTATTTTAAGATGTTTTCAAAAATCAAAGCTCCTTATGGCGTTTTTAGCACCTTAGGCAATCACGATTATGGAGACTATGTGAAATGGAAAAGTCCAGCGGCCAAAAAAGAAAATTTAAATAATTTGATGAAGGCGCATGAATTAATGGGCTGGAACCTACTCATGGATGAAAATCATATCATTTCGGAGTCAGGCGAAAAATTAGCTATTATTGGCGTACAAAATATTGGTATCGGCCGCTTCCCGTGGTATGGCAATTTAGCTAAGGCATATGCGGGGACAGAGGAGGCTGCGACCAAATTATTATTATCGCATGATCCAACGCATTGGAATGCCGAGGTAACGAAAAATGCCAAATTTAAAGATATCGATATAGCGTTTGCGGGGCATACGCACGGGGCGCAATTCGGGGTAAAGATTCCAGGTTTTGATACATGGTCGCCAGCAAAATATATTTATAAACAATGGGCGGGATTGTATGAGGAGGATGGCCAACAACTCTATGTGAATCGTGGATTTGGTTATTTGGGCTATCCAGGACGTGTGGGGATGCCGCCGGAGATTACCATATTTACATTAAGTTAGAATAGAGAGTAGAGGCTATCGACTGATCACAGCCGACTGACTACTATTTTTTATCATTCCCCTTGCTCCTAATTGAAAAAAAGCTAAATTTGCGTCCCAATTAACTGGTTTCGTGGCCGAGTGGTTAGGCAGAGGTCTGCAAAACCTTCTACAGCGGTTCGAATCCGCTCGAAACCTCAGAAAAAACCTTCCCATCCGGAAGGTTTTTTTGTTAAACTCCGTTTTGTACAAACTACTCTAGAAAAATTACATTTTCGTCTTTAGATTATTTTGAAAAATTCTAAATAACCGCTAAAACCTTAAAAAAACACGAAATTGCTCTACGAATAAATTGTTTCCTAAAAATTCGGATTGTAGTTTTGCGGACTGAATTAAAATGAGAAAATCAATATTATGTTTTGCAAAAAAATAACTCTCGTTAAGTTTCTATTATCCTTCACATTATTTTTAGCCACTTTTGGCGCAGTATACGCTCAAGATGCAGCGGAAGGGGAAACATTATTTAAAAACAACTGTGCGGCATGCCATGCATCAACTGACGAGGTACTTGTTGGGCCAGGTCTAAAAGGAATTAGTGAGCGTCGCCCGATTGAATGGATCATCAAATGGGTTCATAATCCACAAGCAATGATTGCCTCAGGCGATAAATATGCGAATGACTTGTATAACAAGTTCAATAAAGCTGCGATGACACCTTATCCGAATTTCTCGGATGATCAAATCAAAGGTATTATTGCCTACATCGATGCATCTAATGTGGCACCAGCAGCCCCGGCGGCGGGAGCGGCCCCAGCGGCGGGAGCCGAAGGAACAGCAGCAGCTAGCTCTGGCGGAATGATGGAAGTCTTATTAATTGGACTTTTAATCATTATGGTTCTCGTATTGATCGCATTACTTTCAATTGTAAATACGTTAGGTAAAATCACGCAAAATCCAGAGGCTGCTGCAGAGACTCCATTGATGCAACGCATTTCGGCCAACCTAAAAGAATTAGCGGCAAACTCGGCAGTAAAGACAGGTGTTTTGGTTTTAGCCCTTTTATTAGGTGGTAAAGCGACTATTGATGCGGCTTATGGCGTAGGTATCCATCAAGGATATGCTCCAGAGCAACCAATCAAATTTTCACACAAATTACACGCAGGGCAGTATGAAATCAACTGTAACTACTGTCACACAGGCGTATACTCTGGTAAAGGAGGTAACGTGCCATCTGCAAACATTTGTATGAACTGCCACAACGCCATCAAACGCGAATCCCCAGAAATTCAAAAAATTTATACAGCATTGGAAAATGACGAGCCTATCCAATGGGTTCGTGTTCACAATTTGCCGGATTTGGCATATTTTAACCACTCACAACATACAAACGTAGGTGGATTAGAATGTAAAAACTGCCATGGTGAAATCGAGAAAATGGAAGTAGTTGAGCAACGTTCATCGTTGACAATGGGCTGGTGCATCGACTGCCACCGCCAATCAGACGTAAATGCAAAAGGCAATGCCTATTATGATAAACTTGTAGAAGTTCATAATAAGGATAGCAAGACTCCATTAAAAGTACAAAACATAGGCGGCCTAGAGTGTTCTAAGTGCCATTATTAATAGGTTTACAATAGATTCAAAATTAGTCTGAATAAGAAAGATTATATGGAAAATTCGAACAAGAGGTATTGGAAAGGGATTGAGGAGTTAACCAATGAACCATCGTTTGTCAAAAATGTCCACAATGAGTTTGGCAATATGCCATCTGAAAACGATTCGAAAGGCGATGCCTTAGTCGATGGCGCAGGAACTCATCGTCGTGATTTTCTTAAAATGTTAGGATTCGGTGTTGCAGCCGTTTCATTAGCTGCATGCGAAGCGCCAGTTAAGAAAACTATTCCTTATCTGAACAAGCCAGAAGATGTGGAGCCTACGATTGCCAACTGGTACGCATCGACTTACACGGACGGAGGCGATTATGCTTCAATTTTGGTGAAGACGCGTGAAGGTCGGCCGATCAAAATCGAGGGTAACAAATTATCATCGGTTTCCAAAGGAACACTTTCAGGCCGTGCACATGCTTCGGTATTGAGTCTATATGACAATGAAAAATTAAAAGGTCCACAAATCGGTAGTAAAGCTGCAGATTGGACTCAATTAGATAAAGAGTTTACAGCAAAATTAGCTGCTGTAGCTGCCAAAGGAGGTCAAATCAGAATCATTTCAAACACGGTTCTTTCTCCAACGACTAAAAAGGTAATTGCTGAATTCGCGGCGAAATACCCAACAACCCAACACATTTCATATGATGCCAATCCAGCTTATGGTTTAACACAAGCTCATGGTGGCATTTTACCAAGCATCGATTTCAGCAAAGCGAAAACAATCGTTTCGATAGGAGCAGACTTCTTAGGTTCTTGGATTTCACCTACTGAATTTGCCGCGCAATGGGCGGTAACCCGCCGTGTAAGCTCTGAAAAAGGGGGTAAAAGAGACATGTCGCGTCATTACCAATTTGAAACAATTCTTTCAAATACGGGTGCGAATGCAGATTACCGTGCTACTTACAAGCCATCACAAGAAGGTTTAGTAGCTGTTGCACTTTACAATGCAGTTGCTAAGTTAACTGGCGCTGCAACTGCAGCGGGTGGTTCTGTAAAAATTGATCATTTAGATAAAGCTGCAAAAGATTTAGTCGCTTCTAAAGGAGCTTCTATCGTAGTTGCTGGATCAAATGACCCCGAAGTTCAAAAAATCGTTGCAGCAACTAACGCGTTAGTTGGCGCCTATGGCACCACCCTAAATACTGCAATCCCAATGAATTACCGCCAAGGTAATGACATGGCGATGGCTAGTTTTATTAAGGACGCTAGTGCAGGTTCAATTGCAGCGGTCATATTCTATAATGCAAACCCAGTTTATAACCACCCAATGGGAGCCGCGTTAGCAGCAGCTTTACCGAAAGTGGAACTTAGTTTAGCAACCAATGATCGTGCAGACGAAACTGCTTCATTGTGTCAATTTATTGCTCCAGATTCACATTACTTAGAATCTTGGAATGATGCAGAACCAAAAGCTGGTTTCTATTCATTAACGCAACCTGCTATTTCAACCATTTTCAAAACGCGTCAAGCACAATCAAGTTTCTTAACTTGGGCTGGCTTAGCAAGTGACTACCAAGCGTATTTAGAGCGCAACTGGGAAACCACAATTTTGAAAGGTGGAAAAGTTGCTTGGAACTCAGCATTACACAATGGCGTATTTGAACCAAATACAGGTTCGATTTCTGCCGCTAGTCCATCCGTTGACGTAGCTTCTGCTTCATCTGCCATTAACAAAGCATACGCAGCAGCATCTACTGGTTTAGAAATCGCTGTTTATGAGAAAGTTGGCTTAGGTACAGGTTCTCAGGCCAACAACCCATGGTTGCAAGAATTCCCTGAGCCAGTTTCAAAAGCGTGTTGGGATAATTATGCATCCATCTCGCAGCCAACGGCTACAAGGTTAAAATTAAAGCAAGGCGACTTAGTTAAAGTAGGCGCTAAAGGATACGAAGTGACTTTGCCTGTGTTAGTTCAACCAGGCCAAGCGCAAGATACAATTGCCATTGCGATCGGATACGGACGTACGAAAGCAGGTAAGTCTGCAGATGGCGTAGGAGTAAATGCGTATCCGTATATCTCTGAGATCAATGGCGCATGTGTGGGTATTTGTACACAGGGAGTTTCGGTAGCACCAACTGGTGACACGAAAGAAATTGCACAAACACAAACACACAATACGGTTATGGCGCGCCAAGCGGTCGTTCAAGAAACGGTATTGGCAGACTTTGTAAAAGATGCAAAAGCTGGAAGCTTTACACCACGTGTAAAAACATCTGAAGGCGAAAAAGACGCAACTGATTTATCGTTGTGGAATGGTCACGAATACAATAACCATGCGTGGGGTATGGTGATTGACTTGAATACATGTACGGGATGTTCGGCTTGTGTGATTTCATGTTCGGCAGAAAACAACGTACCAGTAGTAGGCCGTCAGGAAGTTGTTAACCGTCGTGAAATGCATTGGATGCGTATTGACCGGTATTATTCATCGGATGCTGAGGTAGAAGATATGCAAGGTTTAGAAATTGCGTCGGATAATCCTGAGGTTATATTCCAGCCGATGTTATGTCAGCACTGTAATAATGCTCCTTGTGAGACGGTTTGTCCGGTATTGGCAACAACTCACTCGACAGAAGGTTTGAACCAAATGACGTACAACCGTTGTATTGGAACGCGTTATTGCGCAAACAACTGTCCATATAAAGTTCGTCGGTTCAACTGGTTCCGTTATTTCCAAACAGATGACTTTGATTTCCATTTCAATAACGATTTAGGTCGTATGGTAATTAACCCTGACGTAACGGTTCGTTCACGTGGGGTAATGGAAAAATGCTCAATGTGCGTTCAGCGTATACAAGAGGGCAAATTGGTAGCAAAGAAAGAAAAGCGCCGTCCCGTAGATGGAGAGATTCAAGTAGCTTGTGCTCAATCTTGTCCTACAAATGCGATTACTTTTGGTGATATGAATGATCCTGTATCTGAAATCTCTAAATTATTACTTGTGGAGAAAGAAGGTCGTGCATTCCACGTAATTGAAGAAATTAACGTAAAACCAAATATTTCTTACTTAAAGAAAGTTCGTAATAAGGATGCTAAAAAAGCATAAATTTTTAATCGTAAAACAGTAAATAAAAATATGTCGCACGTTGTATCACCCATAAGAGAGAAACTAGTTACTGGTGGAAAGTCTTATTCCGATGTTACCCACGATATCTGCAAGCAAGTAGAGGGAGAGCCTACAAAGGAATGGAAAATTGCATTCGGGATCTCTTGTCTTGTATTCATTTATGGTGCTTATTGCCTTTTCTACACTTGGTGGCAAGGTATTGGCGTTTGGGGATTAAATAAAACCGTTGGTTGGGCTTGGGATATCACGAACTTCGTTTGGTGGGTTGGTATCGGTCACGCGGGAACCTTGATCTCGGCTGTATTATTATTATTCCGCCAAAAATGGAGAACATCCATTAACCGTTCAGCGGAAGCGATGACGATCTTTGCCGTACTTTGTGCAGCATCGTTTATCCTTGCACACATGGGACGTCCTTGGTTAGCTCACTGGGCTTTACCACTTCCAAATGCATTTGGATCTTTATGGGTTAACTTTAACTCTCCCTTGGTTTGGGACGTATTTGCAATCTCAACGTATTTATCTGTATCCCTATTATTTTGGTATATGGGTCTTGTGCCAGATTTGGCAACGATTCGTGACCGTGCAACAACAAAAGGTCGTAAGTTTTGGTACGGTTTTTTCAGCTTAGGATGGACAGGTTCTTCGAAGACTTGGGCGCGTTATGAGTATATGTCATTGATTTTGGCAGGTATCTCTACACCGCTTGTACTTTCTGTACACACCATTGTATCGATGGACTTTGCTACGTCTGTTATTCCTGGTTGGCATACTACAATCTTCCCTCCATACTTCGTGGCGGGTGCGATCTTCTCAGGTTTCGCGATGGTACAAACATTGTTATTAATCACGCGTGTCGTTTTCAAATTAGAAGATTACATTACGATTGAGCATATTGAAATGATGAACATCGTAATTACGGTAACGGGTTCGGTTGTAGGTATCGCCTATTTAACTGAATTCTTCATCGCATGGTACTCTGGAGTAGAATATGAAAGTTATGCGTTTGTTAACCGGGCTACTGGTCCATACTGGTGGGCATATTGGATGATGATGACTTGTAACGTAATTTCTCCGCAGTTATTCTGGTCAAAAGCGATCCGTACGAACTTGATGGTTTCATTCATCTTATCAATTGTGGTAAACGTAGGTATGTGGTTTGAGCGATTCGTAATTATTGTGACGTCATTACACCGTGATTATATTCCCTCATCTTGGGCGATGTTCTCCCCTACGATGTATGATATTGGTGATTATATCTTCTCATTCGGTTTATTCTTTACGCTGTTCTTCTTATTCGCGAAATATTTACCTGTTGTCAATATGGCCGAGGTGAAGTCGGTAATGAAAGGCGTATCGACGGAATTTACGATTAAACGTATTAAGCCAACAAAAAAATCTGAAGAGTAATTCTATTTAGCAAATTCGAAATTAAAAAAATATGAGTTCGACAACTAATTACATTTTAGGAGTTTACGACGATGAGGATGAGGTTTTACATGCGGTAACTGCGGTAAAAGCAAAAGGAATCAAAGTTGAGGATGTGTATTCTCCCTTCCCTATTCACGGATTAGACGTTGCAGTGGGTCATGATCGCACGAGATTGCCCGTTGCAGCATTCATGTTTGGCACATTGGGTATGATTTGTGCCTTTTCATTGATTAGCTACACGATGGTATTTGACTGGCCGATGATTATTGGAGGTAAAGATTTCTTTGCATTACCAAACTGGATTCCAATCGCCTTTGAAGGAACGGTATTATTCACGGCTTTTGGACTAGTATCTACTTTCTGTATATCAAATGATTTATGGCCAGGAAACAAAACGCTTCCTCTAGATATCCGTACAACAGATGATAAATTTGTGATGGCAATCAATGTAGACAAGAATAAAGTAAGTGTAGCTGATATCAAGAAAGCCCTAAAGGATTCTGGTGCAGTGGAAGTAAATGTTAAATAATTAATAAGAACAATTGTTCACGAAGAAGCATAACAACATGTTTAATCCAAGAATTAAATTCGTTTTAGTAGCCAGTATTGTAGCAGGATTAATGTCTTGCGGATCTGACCACAATGATACAGGAACTGAATTCGCCCCTAATATGTATCACTCAGTTGGATATGAGCCAATGAGCCAAACAGAAGGCGATAGTAATACAATTAACCCGCTAGGCTTGAATATGAGATTGCCTGTAAAAGGAACCGTTTCTCGTAAAGTTTACACAGGTTCAGATAGCTTAAAGCAGGCATTTTTAACCCAGGAGTTGACATCAAAAGCAATCCCCACGGATAGTATATCCTATTCAGAGAAATCATTATTTAATCCAATTTCGGCCACTCCAGAAAATATTGAAGCAGGGAAATTGCAATATGAGCGTTTTTGCCAACACTGCCATGGGGAAGCTGGTAAAGGAGATGGTTTAGTAGCCAAAGCCTACAAAGGTGTTCCTGTATATTCAAGTGATGCACTAAAGGACATGAATGACGGACATATCTATCACGTTATCACACATGGAAAGGGTAGAATGTGGGCACATGGATCACAAATATCATCTGAAAATAGATGGAAGATTGTACTATACGTTCACGAATTGCAAAAACAATAATTCAATTAATTTAAATTAAATAGAGATCAAGATGGCGGGACATTCACATTTTTCCCCAGCAAACGTTGAAGAGCATTTTGAATTCAGTTCTGAAGGCAAAAAGAGAATAATTTATGCTTTCATCGCTGGATTAGCAGCTTTAGCACTAGGCATTTACCTTTTATCCAAAGGGGAGTCTGGTGGTCACGAAGTAGCCAATGCAGGACATGAAGCAGTAAAAGCAGGGCATGAGGCAGCAACAGTAGGACATGAAGCTGCAACAGAGCATGTTTCAGGTGGGGCCGTTTCACACCAAGCATCCGCAGAGGAGCATTACGATTGGACTAATCGTATTTGGGCTAACGTATGGTTAAATGCGGTCTTCTTTACCGGTATTGCTGTTGTTGGCATGTTCTTTGTTTCCTTACAATACCTAACCAAATCTGGTTGGTCTTCCGTAATGAAGCGTGTGCCTGAGGCTTTCCCTAAGTTCTTATACATCACATTGCCAATTTTAATCGCAGTTTTCTTATTTAAAGGGGATGTAATTTTTCACTGGATGCACCACGGTGTAACAGAGGTTGGTAGCGAAAACTATGATAAAATTATCGCAGGGAAATCCGGTTATTTGAACAAGAGCTTCTTTTTAATTCGCTTAGTCGTTTTTGGCGGATTGTGGATTCTACTATGGAAAATGTTACGTAAGAAATCACTAGAAGAAGACTTAAATGGGGGTACTGAATATTTTAACCAACTAGTTAGAATCGGAACCGCATTTATCGTTGTATTTGGAGCATCTAGTTCGATATTTGCATGGGATTGGGTCATGTCAATTGATACCCACTGGTTCTCGACGATGTTTGGATGGTACATGTTCGCGTCATGGCATGTAACAACTTACGCTGTAATCGTATTAGCTATCTTGTACTTGAAGGACAAAGGCTTAATGGCTTATGTAAACGAAAACCATTTACATGATTTGGGTAAGTTTATGTTTGCTTTTTCTATCTTCTGGACATATGTATGGTTTGAGCAATTTTTATTGATCTACTATGCAAATTTACCTGAGGAGACTATATATTTCTTAGAGCGTTGGGAGGGGCACAATAAAATTTACAAAACTTCAGAAATTTTAATGGTTTTGCTAAACTTCTTGTTCCCATTTTTAGTTCTAATGACACGTGATGCAAAGCGTACACGCTTGTTCTTAAAAATAGCAGCATTCATGATTATTGTGGGTCATTACATTGACTTTTATCAAATGATTATGCCTGGTGTAGTTGGCAAACATGGCGGTTACGGTTTAGTTGAATTTGGAATGGTAACTGTGTTTGCAGCTGCTTTCATTTATGTAATCTCAGACGAATTAACGAAGGCGTCTTTAATTGCAAAAAACCATCCATTCTTACCAGAGGCTTTACATCACGACATTTAGTATTTAGCGCATACGATTAAACTTAAAATATATGAATTACCTAATTGGTCTTTTATCCATCGTTTTCTTCATCCTTGCTATCTCAGTGATAGTCAAGAGTATGAAGATTAACAAAAATCTATCTGAAAGCGAAGATGCAGATACTGCATTGGATTCCTCAAACAACACAAATGCTTACGGAATGCTTGTGTTTTGGCTATTGGGCACCATTGCAGGTGTTTGGTCATTTCTACATAGTGCTCCCGATTTCCTACCAGAAGCTGCTTCAAAGCATGGAGTAACTACAGATAAAATGTTTTGGACATCTATGTCAGTTGTGACATTAGCGTTTTTTGCTTCGAATACATTACTATTGTTCTTTGCATTCAAATACCGTTACAACAAAAATAGAAAAGCTACATTCTATCCGGTAAACCATAAATTAGAATTAATTTGGACAGTTATCCCAGCTATTGTAATGGCGATTCTTGTTTTCACAGGATGGAGAACGTGGCGTGATATTACCTCGCAAGCACCAAGCGAAGCTGTTGTGATTGAGCTTACAGGCCATCAATTCGGTTGGTACGTTCGCTATGGTGGTGTTGACGATAACCAACTCGGAAACTACAACTACAAATTAATTGACGAGACAAATAATATTGGTATTGATTTCACAGATAAGCATTCATTTGATGACTTTACTGCGACTGAACTACACTTACCTAAAGGAAAACCTGTACTATTAAAGATTCATGCACAGGACGTTTTGCACTCGGTATACCTTCCATTCCACCGTGTGAAAATGGATGCGGTACCAGGTATGCCAACTAAATTTTGGTTTACGCCAACAATCTCTACAGATGAAATGCGGGCTAAGTTGGGCAAAAAAGACTTTAACTTTAAATTGAATTGCACGGAAGTTTGTGGTCGTGGGCACTTCGGTATGGCCATTACTGTTTTTGTAGATGAGCCGGCAGATTATAAAAAATGGTGTGCGGAACAAAAGCCATTTTTGGCAACAAATCCAGCCTACCTAGCTAAGGTTCCTGCCAATTTAAAAGCCAAAGCAACTAAATATATTCCAGCAGAACCTATCGCTACAGATTCAACCGCGACTGAGGCTGTTAGTATAAACTAATCATTTAAGAAAAGTAGAAAATAAATTTATATGTCAACTGTAACATCACACGCTGAAGAAGTTCACACTCATGCACACGATCATGATCATGAGCACGAACACCATGAATTAAATTTCTGGACGAAGTATATATTCTCTACGGATCACAAAACCATTGCAAAGCAATACTTGATCTCTGGTATCTTGTGGGCTTTTATTGGCGGATCGTTCTCGATAATTTTCCGTTTGCAATTGGGCTTTCCAGATATGCAATTGGAGTGGCTTCGCCCTATACTAGGTGGCTGGATCGATGAAGGTGGAAAACTAGATAAGGAATTTTATTTAGCCCTAGTAACCATGCACGGTACCATCATGGTATTCTTTGTATTGACAGCGGGTCTTTCCGGAACCTTCTCTAATTTCTTGATTCCTTTACAAATTGGTGCAAGAGATATGGCATCTGGATTTATCAATATGTTATCCTATTGGTTCTTCTTTTTGTCTTCCATGATCATGTTTTCTTCTTTATTTATAGAAACAGGCCCAGCATCTGGTGGTTGGGTAATTTATCCCCCACTTTCTGCATTACCACAGGCGATGCCAGGTTCAGGATTAGGAATGACGCTTTGGTTAACATCGATGACATTCTTTATTATCTCATCATTGATGGGTGGCATAAATTACATTTGTACAATTATAAACCTGCGTACTCGAGGAATGACATTTACAAAAATGCCATTAACGATCTGGTCGTTTTTCTTTACGGCAGTTTTAGGTCTTTTATCTTTCCCGGTTCTTTTATCCGCGGCGTTATTATTAATCTTTGATCGTTCATTCGGTACGTCATTTTACTTATCAGAAATTTACATTCAAGGTCAAGCGCTACCTAACGTGGGTGGATCTGCGATTTTGTATCAACACCTTTTCTGGTTCTTAGGTCATCCAGAAGTATATATCGTGTTATTACCTGCTTTAGGTATGACTTCTGAAATCATTGCAACAAATTCACGCAAGCCTATCTTTGGATACCGCGCGATGATTGGTTCTATGATGGGTATCACCGTGTTAGCTTTCATTGTGTGGGCTCACCATATGTTTGTAACAGGTATGAATCCATTCTTAGGTTCTGTATTCATGTTCCTTACGTTAATCATTGCAGTTCCATCAGCAGTGAAAGCGTTTAACTACATCACGACACTTTGGAGGGGCAATTTGATCTTTACTCCAGCGATGTTGTTCTCGATTGGTCTTGTTTCGCTATTTATTTCAGGTGGAGTAACGGGTATTATCCTAGGAAACTCTGCTTTGGATATCAATTTACATGATACATATTTCGTTGTAGCACACTTTCACCTAGTTATGGGTGCGGCATCGTTTTTTGGATTAATGGCAGGTGTGTATCATTGGTTCCCTAAAATGTTTGGTCGAATGATGAACAAGACATTAGGATATATACATTTCTGGTTTACGTTTGTTGGCGTTTATCTTGTATTCTTCCCAATGCACTACATCGGTATCGCTGGATTCCCACGTCGTTATTATTCGTTTACAGCGATCGGAAATGATGGAGCATCTGCATTTACAAACATGAATGCATTTATTTCAATTGCAGCCATAATTACATTCTCAGCGCAAGCTATATTTGCATGGAATTTCTTCTACTCTATATTTAAGGGTAAGAGGGCTCCACTAAATCCGTGGAATTCAACTACGCTTGAATGGACTACACCAATTAATCCAGAACATGGAAATTGGCCTGGTGAAATCCCAGCAGTATACCGTTGGCCTTATGATTATTCTAAGCCAGGTTCAGATGCGGATTTTATTCCTCAGAACGTACCATTCTCTGCAACGAAAAGTTCAAATCTTCCCGAGGAAAATGAAGATATTGCAAAAGAAAAGGATATTGATGGTTTACTAGGAGCACAAAACGAGAGTTATAACCGTTAATTAACTGTTCTAAACTAAGATGCATCCGAATGAATCTCATTTAGATGCATCTTTTTTTTACCCCAAAAATGGCCTTTAGAAGATCTGCTATCTTATCAATTGTAAGCATCTATTTGCTTATCCTAGCTGGCGGAATCGTTCGCAGCACAGGATCTGGAATGGGGTGCCCAGATTGGCCTAAATGTTTTGGTCGATTTATCCCTCCCACAAAAGCCGAAGAATTGCCATTGCATTATGAAGTTATCTACAAGGAGAAGCTGCATGGAGAAGTCGAATTCAATGCCACTAAAACTTGGATTGAGTACATCAATAGACTACTAGGTGCGTTAACAGGCTTAATCATATTAATTACGACTATACTGGGTTATAAAGAGGGCAAAAAGGTGTTTTTACCCACTTTAATGGCCCTTATACTCGTGTTAGTTAATGCCGTTCTTGGTAAATATGTAGTCGACTCCTTTCTGTTGCCAGGCGTTGTAACGGCGCACATGTTATTATCTATTGGGGTCATCTATTTTTTAGTGAGAGCCCTAAACAATCAATCTAGCGCTGAAGTTATATTGTTAGAAAATCGGCAATGGATTGCAATTAATCTACTTATTGTTTTGGTCCAAATAGTGCTAGGGACTCAGGTCCGCGAAAATATGGATCATGTAATCAGAGAAGTGGGAGAACAGGCAAAAGACCAATGGATTGTAAACCTTGATCTTGCGTATATCATTCATCGTACTTTTTCGTGGGTATTGTTAGTTAGCCATCTACTACTTTGGAAAAAATTAGCAACTTATCCTTTGCAAACTTACCGAAATGGTATGCTTGTTTTAATTGGAATTTCATTTACAACAGGTATTTTAATGGCCTACTTCGCGTTACCGCTGGGAAGCCAAGCGATACATTTATTGATTTCATTGGTATTAGTGGGCTGGCACATCAGCTCATGGATACAAACCAAAAACGCCTAAATGCCAAACTTGAAACCCTATATCGCGCTATTAAAGTCAAGACTATCTATAACGGTAGCCTTCTCCGGCACGTTTGGATATTTATTGGCTCCAATTGAACACAAACCTTTAGGAATAATTTTGATCTCATTAGCAGGATTCGTTTTAACCGGTGCCGCTAATATTGTAAATCAACTCAAAGAAATTGAATTCGATAAATTAATGAAGCGTACGGCTAAGCGCCCACTGCCTACCCAAACCTTAACACCGGCTCAAGCCCGAAATTTTGGTTATGTTTTGGCCGTTATTGCCTTAAGTTTATTAAGTTATTTTACGTGGAAAGCGGCCATAATCGGCTTGCTCTCCTATGTTTTATATGGCTATGTTTATACCCCCTTGAAGCGCGTGGGGCCCATATCTGTATTTGTGGGTGCGTTCCCAGGAGCCTTCCCCCCCATGATTGGTTGGGTTGCCGCAACAGGCCATTTTGGTTGGGAACCAGGAATTCTTTTTGCCATTCAATTTTTCTGGCAATTCCCGCATTTCTGGGCGATTGCCTGGGTAGCCGATGCGGATTACCGCAAAGCTGGATTTAAGATGTTACCAAATGATGGGAAGAAAGACATTAAAACGGCTTTCACCATTATGATTTATACACTCTTTTTAGTGCCTTTGGGATTTGTGCCCTATTTATTGCACATTACTGGAATTCAATCGGCTATCATTACCGTTGTCGCTGGAATTCTTTTTTTATGCCAAACTTTCTATCTCATGATGCGACCGACCGATAAAGCTGCGAAATGGATGATGTTTGGTTCTTTTTTCTATTTAATTATCATACAAATTGCCTTATTATTTGATAAAGTTTAAATCATGAAAGCACAACAAAATGTTATCGAACCTTCGGAAACACGCTCGATCAACCCAAAAGTTTTTACGATGTGGCTATTTATTGTCTCCATCGTTATGTTATTCGCCGCCTTCACTTCAGCCTACTTAGTTAGAAAAGCAGAAGGGAACTGGGTAGAGTTTCAAATGCCAAGTTTATTTAGCTATAGCACTGGCGTTTTAATTTTGAGTAGTCTTTCCATGCATTACTCATTAATAGCAGCAAAAAAAGACCAATTTAATGCACTTCGAATAAGTATTTCTATTACTTTTGTGCTCGGATTACTCTTTTTAGTAATGCAATTTTTCGGTTGGATCCAATTAGTGGAAATGAACGTTTATTTTGTAGGTAATCCGTCTGGTTCTTTTGTGTATGTTTTATCAGGTTTACATGGTTTACATCTAGTTTCAGGACTAGTGGTTCTCATTTTTGCACTTGTTGCGGCTTTCAAATTGAGAATTAACGCGAAACAATTGACCCAAATTAAAATTTGTGCCACATACTGGCACTTTTTAGACGCCTTATGGCTTTATTTATTTATATTTTTATTGATTAACAATTAAGCTTATACCTATGTCAGTAGCACACGCTGCCCCAGCGGTTCCAGAAAATTTAGCATGGCAAGGAGGTTCTGAACCTCTAAAAGCTAGTTATGGAAAATTGATGATGTGGTTTTTCCTATTATCGGATACCTTCACATTTTCAGCCCTTTTGATTACGTACGGAATGATTCGTTTTAGCCAACCAGCTTGGGAGGGAACACCGGATACATTTTATTTCTCTACGGCTCATTGGCCTATTCCTGAAAAGGTATTTGAGGCAGTTCCATTTTTACATGGCATATCATTGCCACTGGTTTTCGTCGGAATTATGACGTTTATTTTAATTGCTTCATCGGTAACGATGGTGCTTGCCGTAGAGGCAGGCCACCGGGGTGATCGTAAAGATGTAGAAAAATGGATGCTATGGACCATCATAGGCGGCTTTACATTTTTAGGCTCGCAAGCTTGGGAGTGGTCTCACTTTATTCATGGACCAGAAGATTTAACCCTCGCGGCTAAACAAGTAATTGATGGCGTTATTTCGCCAATTGAAGGTGCGAATTTAGTTCGCAATCCATATGGCCCACCTGCTTTTGCCGATCTGTTTTTCTTTATTACAGGATTCCATGGAACCCACGTATTTTCAGGTGTAATTTTGAATATTCTAATTTTCTTTAATGCCGCTACGGGAGTTTATGAGCGTAGAGGTCATTATGAAATGGTTGAGAAAGTAGGCCTTTACTGGCACTTTGTAGACCTTGTTTGGGTATTTGTGTTTACCTTCTTCTATTTAGTTTAATCTTAAATTTGATTACATATGGCTTCGCACGTAGCTCACGAAACCTCTGAAAAAGTAATTGCTCCTCCCAATACAGGTGCGATTTGGAAAACATTTTGGATCTTGTTGATCTTAACTGCAATTGAATTCGTTATTGCATTTACCATGCCCGCTAACACATTACGTGTAGCCATTTTCTGTGGCATGACGATTGTAAAAGCGTTCTACATCGTAGGTGAATTCATGCACTTAAAACATGAAGTCAAATCGCTTATTTGGGCGGTTTTAATTCCTGCCATTTTCGTCGTCTGGCTTTTGGTTGCCTTGATGTTCGAGGGCGGCAATATGTATTAATAGGGATATCCCTACCCTCAAAATGAATAAAAAGACAGGCATTTTATTAATGATATTAATAGTGCCTGTTCTTGTTTATATAAGTCTGAAGATTTTTGGCCAAAATCATTTTAGTCTTCCTCGATATATTCCTGCTATTGATTCTACTACAGGTGAAATTAAAATGGCCAAACGACTGAAACCACGTTGGAATGAATCCGAGTTGGATACCGTTTTTCAGACAATCCCTTCCTTCTCTTTAATAGACGAACGTGGAGATGCCTTCACTTCTGAAAAACTAAAGGGCAAAATTTATGTGGCTAATTTCTTTTTTACGCGTTGCGGGACTATTTGCCCGAAAATAACGTCTCAGATGAGTCGAGTTACAGACGCCTTTATCCAAGACAAAGACATACATTTTATCTCTCTTTCGGTAGATCCGAAATACGATAATCCTGAGAAACTAGCAAGCTATGCTAAAAAGTTCGATGCAGACACTGCTCGTTGGACTTTCTTAACGGGAGATAAAAAAAATATTTACCCATTAATCTTGAAGGGATTTCATGTGCCTTTGGCAGATGCTTCCGAATATGATGCGGCCATTAAAAATCCAGATGAAACATTTATTCATTCAGAACGTTTAGTATTAGTTGACAAGTCGGGTGTCATCCGTGGATTTTATGACGGGACAGACAAAAAAGAAGTTGACCGACTAATTGTAGAAATAAAGGTCTTGAAAACTATATATTCAACAGAAAATTAATATGCCTACGATTTCCCAAAATCCACAAAACGATAAATTAATTAACATCGTTTCAATCGTAATTCCGTTGGCCGTTGCGGCACTTATCGGCATTCAAATAAAATTACCTTTAGGTGATTGGACCAAAGTGTTACCGCATGTGATTGGTTTTTTGAACACTACTACGGCTATCTGCTTAATTTACGGTTTCATCGCAATTAAGTCCAAGAATATTAAGGGGCATGAAACTGCTATGAAGTTGGCCTTTGCGCAAGGTGGATTATTTTTAGTCCTATACATCTTATACCATATTTCGAATCCTTCTACGCCATATGGAGGTACAGGCTGGACAAGACCTGTGTATTATTTCTTTCTAATATCACATATTGTTTTATCGATTGGGGTAGTTCGTTTGGTCTTGTATGCCATTTATCAAGCTTTAACAAATCAGATAGAAGCGCATAAAAAAACGGTCAAATGGGCCTTCCCTATTTGGCTCTATGTTTCTCTAACGGGTGTGATTGTTTACCTTATGATTTCTCCTTTTTATGTATAAGCAAATAGCCTTATTTTTAATCGCGTTTTTGTTATTCCAAATGGACGGAGTTGCGCAGTGCGCGATGTGTAGGACGACTGTGGAAAGTACAATTTCCAATGGGCGATCTAATATCGCCACGGGTTTAAATACCGGTATCTTATATTTATTGACCGCTCCTTATTTGTTAGTTGGTGCAATTGCTTGGATGTGGTTTCGTCAAAGCAAAAAAGAGCAGCAAGCGCGTATTTCGAAATGGCAATTGCGCCAAAAGGTATCTCAACTATTAGGCAAACAAGCTTAGTCCCAGATAGGATATTGAGTTAACTTAATCGCTTCCCCAAAAAATTGTTTAGTTGATTGCTCAAATGATTCAGTGTAGTCGGAGACGTAAAATTGCCGACTACCCGTTACGCCTGTCGACAAAAGGTCTTTTTCAACCAATAACTCTTTGATTGCTTCAGCTACAATAATCGAGGTGTCTATTACTTCTACGCTCCCTTGGTAATAATCTTCAATTTGTTTTTTGATTAATGGGTAGTGTGTGCACCCAAGAATCAATCCTTCAATGCCTGTTAATGTTGGGTTCGCTAAGTATTCCTGAATAATTTGCTCTGAAATGCGGTTATTGAAAAAACCTTCTTCAATCATGGGGGCTAAAAGTGGCGTAGCTAAGGATTGTATTTGAATATTTTTGTCAAGCTCCGCTGCCTTGCGGGCGTAAATTCCAGAGTTCACGGTTTGTTTGGTCCCGATAAGTCCCAGTTTTTTGTTTGACCAATCCTGATCGAGGTATTCAATGACTGGGTCGATGACATTCACAACAATGGCCTTCGTTCCCACATAGGCCTTCACTAAATCATAGGCCGCTGCGGAGGCCGAATTGCAGGCAATTAAAATCAGTTTACAGTTTTTTTCTAGAAGTAAATTGCAGATTTTGACAGAATATGCCTGGATCGCCGTGGCTGATTTGTCACCATAAGGTAAGTGCGCCGTATCCCCAAAATAGATGATGGGTTCATTTGGCATGAGTTCGGTTATGGCATGAGCTAAGGTGAGTCCCCCAATTCCACTATCAAAAATTCCGATGGGTGCAGCGTTTGGCATAAGTCTAAAATAGAATGTAAATAACGGGAATTTGGTATTCTTTTCAAACCCACGCAACCATTTAGACATTTTTACCATCTTTGCGTTCGAATTGATTAACTCAGTACCGTTGACCGAAATTTTACCATCACAAACAAAAGAGATCGAATGGGTTCGATTATGCCAAAAGCAGGATCGAAAGGGCCAGTATGCTGTTTATCAGCATTATGCAGGGAAAATGATGGCTGTTTGTCGGCGTTATTTAGGCCAAAGCCCAGACGCCGAAGATGCATTGCAAGAAGGGTTTATGAAAGTGTTTACGAAGATTGATCAGTTTACGGAGGGAAAAAGTTTTGAAGGTTGGATCCGTCGCATTATGGTGAATGAGTCCCTCATGAAATTACGTAAAAATGGGTCGGTATATTTAAAAGATATTGATGAAACGTGGGATGTAGGTCAGCCGGCGGATGCCTTGATGCAATTGTCAACGCAGGAGATTGAGGGATTGATAGCTGATATGCCGGACGGATATCGAACTATTTTTAACTTATATGCCATTGAAGGGTACAGCCATCCAGAGATAAGTCAAATGTTACAAATATCTGAGGGTACCTCGAAATCACAATTATCACGCGCACGCGCATTACTTCAAACCAAAATGAAAAACGTAGTGGTATGAAAGACGAACATAAAAACACCTGGGAACAAATAGATGCACGATGGCGTGCACAACTGGGGGAAAAAGTAGAGCCGGCTCCCGAATTTAATTGGAAACAATTAGATGATGTCACCGCGCGTCCAGTTGTTCCACTTTGGCGTAAAGTTTCACTCAGTCCATGGAGTTGGGCTGCGGTGCTCGCGTTATCCATTGGATTAAACTGGCAGTCAGTAGAGACTGAGCCGACTGTATTGCCGGTGCTTGCTTCTGAAAAAAATGTGGTGATTGCTCCAACGGAACCACTGCTTGTCTCGCAAGTCGAAAAGCAAGGTATTCCCAACAGACATGTTGCTGTTGAAATTAAGCCTGATACGCCGCAACAAAATCCAGTGCCTGAAATTGAGGTGGCTAAATCTGTAGAATTACCTCAAGAAACTAAAAGCGAGGAAGAAGAAGCTGTATTTGTCCGGGTGGACATTGATCCGATTGAAGAAAAAAGCGTTACTCCTGTTACAGAAGTAACCGAAAAACCAATTAAACGTAAACGAAATCTAATTCGTCAGCTCATCCGCCAAGTAATTGTTGGCGAACCTGGTGGCTGGCGAGAAATAGCGAATTCAAATGATAAATTAAGTGACGGAATTCACCAAGTGGCAAATACCGTAATCCGAACAGAACAATCCGTAAAACAAACATTACAAATTCAATAAATATGAAACACCTATTACTACTGACATGCCTATTGGTTAGCCAAGGGCTTTGGGCAAAAAACACAAATGATAGCTTATTGCTTAAGATTGATAAGCGAGACCAAAAGATCATAGGAGCAAATAAAGATTCTAAAAAGACCTTGCGGGAAGAGCTTGAGGGGGTATTTGAGAAAAAGGGCTTGGTACTTACTGATAGTTTATGGCAACAAATTAGGACAGTCATCAAAACGGATTCAGAGGGCGATAGTAGCTTATCAATGCAAATCGGGAATAGCCGAGTGAAGATAGGGATCCTAAAGTCCGGTGTTAATTATAAATCTGACATTAGTATGAAATCGAAACCCGGAGGTGTCAGCATTGAATCCTCTAGTAAAGAAGAGGTACGTGTGGGATGGAATGGTATTCATGTAAAAGATGGGAATGAAGAAGTCCATGTGGACTGGAATGGGGTACGCGTTCGTGAACCGAATGGAGCTGAGACCAAAGTAATTTGGGGGAAAGATTCAACCAAAACACAGTCAAAGGATAAAAAAACGACTTTATATGAACGAAAAAGATTTAATATCTACATTGGACTTAATGGTCTAACGGGTAAAATGCCAGAAAATGTCATTGCCATTTTCCCAAGCCCTTATCTAAATTCTGATAAAGATCTTAAGCCATTAGGTTCCAGATTTGTAAGTCTGGATTTTACTTCGGCCGCAACAATCGCTCGTGGTAAGAAAAGTGCCATCAAGTTGGGATATGGTTTTGCATTTGATTGGTACAATTTCATGTTTGATCATAACCGGGTGGTCACCAAAACGACTTCGGCTACGAATTTCCAACCTATGTTTGATGCACAGCAAAATGTAATTCAATTGGATAAAAATAAATTAACAGCATCCTACATTACTTTACCAATTGTGCCACATGTGGTATTTAGTAAGCAATCGGCCATTAAAATGGTTGGATTAGGAGGCTATGTCAGTTACCGATTGGATAGCTGGACAAAGACCATTGAAAAAAACAATGAGAATTTAACCCGCATCGGATCAAATTTCAATTTGAATGATGTTCGTTATGGTGTAAAGGCAGAAGTGGCTTTACGTCATGTGGGAGAAATATTCTTTAATTACGATTTAACGCCTTTGTTTGAGAAAAATTATGGACCTCAATTAACGGCATTTAGCTTCGGATTTAAACTATAATTAAAATTTATCATATTTTTTTTGACGAGAGCTTTGCGGAAATCAAAAAAGGAGCTACTTTTGCGAACTATTTCAGTGAAACGTTCTACTGGAATGCAGAATTTTGGGGATATACCAGAGCGGCCAAATGGGGCAGACTGTAAATCTGCTGGTGAATGCCTACGGTGGTTCGAATCCATCTGTCCCCACATTCTTTTATGATTTAGGTTCTTTTTACAGGAGAATTTATCAGCGGGAGTAGCTCATTTGGTAGAGCGATAGCCTTCCAAGCTATAGGTGGCGGGTTCGAGCCCCGTCTCCCGCTCGAATGAAAATGTTGCTTAGGAGAATTCCCCCTGAGTGATATTTTTATTTTGTTAGACCAAAAGAGGTTTAATTTTGGCCGCAGGGTAATTGGCCTTTGTAGCTCAGTGGTAGAGCACTTCCTTGGTAAGGAAGAGGTCGGCAGTTCAATCCTGCTCAAAGGCTCTAACACACCTTACTTGAAAGAGTAATAATTGGAATTTGTAACATTTGAATTTTTTATAAACTAATTAAGAACTAAATAATCATGGCAAAAGAGAATTTTGACCGAAGTAAACCCCACGTTAACATTGGTACAATTGGCCACGTTGACCACGGTAAAACAACTTTAACAGCTGCTATCACTAAAGTTCTTTCTGAAAAAGGTCTTGCTGAGAAGAAAGATTTCTCTTCCATTGACTCTGCTCCAGAAGAAAAAGAGCGTGGTATCACGATTAACACAGCGCACGTAGAATATTCTACTGCTGCTCGTCACTACGCTCACGTTGACTGTCCAGGTCACGCGGATTACGTGAAGAACATGGTAACTGGTGCTGCACAAATGGACGGTGCTATCTTGGTAGTTGCTGCTACAGATGGTCCAATGCCACAAACGCGTGAGCACATCCTTTTGGCTCGCCAAGTAGGTGTACCTCAATTGGTCGTTTTCATGAACAAAGTGGACATGGTAGACGATCCAGAATTATTAGAATTAGTTGAAATGGAGATCCGTGAGCTTCTTTCATTCTACGAATTCGATGGTGATAACATTCCAGTAATCCAAGGATCTGCATTAGGTGGATTGAATGGAGATGCGAAATGGGTAGCTACAATCGATGCGTTGATGGATGCAGTTGATTCTTGGATTCCACTTCCAAAGCGTGATGTTGACAAGGCATTCTTGATGCCAGTTGAAGACGTATTCTCGATCACAGGTCGTGGTACTGTTGCAACAGGTAAAATCGAGACTGGTGTTATTAACTCAGGTGAAGCAGTTGATATCTTAGGTATGGGAGCTGAAAACTTGAAATCAGTCGTAACTGGTGTTGAGATGTTCCGTAAGATCTTAGATCGTGGTGAAGCTGGTGATAACGTAGGTTTATTGTTGCGTGGTATTGAGAAAACTGATATCCGTCGTGGTATGGTTATCTGTAAGCCAGGTTCAGTTAAGCCTCACACGAAGTTCAAGGCTGAGGTTTATATCTTGTCAAAAGAAGAAGGTGGACGTCACACTCCATTCTTTAATAAATACCGTCCACAATTCTACTTCCGTACGACAGACGTAACAGGTGAAATTACTTTACCTGCAGGAGTTGAAATGTGTATGCCTGGTGATAACTTAACAATTGATGTTACGTTATTGAACAAAGTAGCTATGGATAAAGGTTTACGTTTCGCGATTCGTGAAGGTGGCCGTACAGTAGGTGCTGGTCAGGTAACTGAAATCTTAGACTAATTTTTTATTAGTTTTTGTGAAAAGAGCGGTCAGTGGCCGCTCTTTTTTTTTGTATACTTGTGAACAGAAAAGCTAAGCCTTACGCAAGCTTTGGCAAACCTTAAAGGTTTGCCAAAGCTTGCGTAAGGCTTGAACGATTTTAATTTAACCTATATTGTCTCATGAAAAAATTACTACTCATTTTATCAGTTTGTTTATTTGCCTTTCAGTCTTACGGTCAGGAATATTATGAAATCAGAACGTATCATATGAAATTCAGGGGAAATGCAAATCTCTTAGAAAATTACTTAGCTAAATCATTTATCCCAGCAATGAATGCGTATGGTGTTTCAAAAATTGGCGTATTTAAAGATCTTGGCAAACCTGAACCGGCTATTATTGTCGTTACGATTCCATTTAAATCTTTGTTGGCCTACGCCGGATATAAAGAGGCATTGGAGAAAGATGCCAACTACCAAGCTTCGGCGCGCGCATATTTCGATCAAGTGGGGCCAGATAAACCATTGTATGAAAAAATATCTACTTTATTAGCAAAAGGATTTGCGGGACATCCTGTAATGAAGTTACCACAAACAAATTCCGGAAGAATTTATGAATGGCGGACCTATGAAGCCTATAATGAAGATGCGCTAAAGCGTAAAATTGCCATGTTTAACCAAGATGAACTTGCCATTTTTGATAAAGTAGGCCTTCATAATGTATTTTTTGGGGAAGTATTGGCTGGCGAAAACACACCTTGTTTGAGCTATATGGTCTCATTTGAAAACATGGCTGAGCGTGATGCCAATTGGGCTAAATTCGGAGCAGATCCGGATTGGAAACGCATTAGTAGTGACCCACGCTATGCAAATAGTCATTCGAAGACGGTGCGCAGATTTTTAGAGCCGACAAGCTATTCGCAGTGGTAAAAAATCAATAATACGTAACGAGGTTTGTTAGTTAGGTTTTTTTATCTAAATTTGCAATCCTTTCTACGGGCATAGTATAACGGTAGTATGCAGGTCTCCAAAACCTTTGGTCAGGGTTCGAATCCTTGTGCCCGTGCAATGAAAATTTAAATAACCGATAATCGGCAATATATGAGCAGTTTTACATCATTGATTAAAGAATCTTGGACGGAAGTGACTGAACAAGTCACTTGGCCAAAATTCACAGAACTTCAATCGAGTTCAGTATTGGTATTAGTTGCCTCTTTGATTTTTGCCTTGTTGGTAGGAGTCGTAGATTTGGCATTTAAATCTGGTTTGGATTTATTTTATACCTCATTTTAACAAATAGATTGATCCATGGCAGAGACTAAATGGTATGTGTTGAGAGCAATCTCAGGACAAGAAAAGAAGGTAAAGACCTATATTGAGAATGAATTAGCACGCCAAGGTGTGTCTGATTCAGTTCCTCAGATATTGATTCCCACCGAAAAAATCTATGAAATCCGTAAAGGGAAAAAAGTAATTCGCGAGAAGAACTTGTTTCCAGGATATATCATGGTGGAAGCAGACCTTGCTGGCGAGGTTAGTCACATTTTAACTTCAACACCAAGTGTAATAGGCTTCTTGCAAACAAGTAATGAAGAGATTGAAGAGACTAAGATTGAGGGGGGGAAGACAAAAAAGGTCAAGGTAATTATTAAAAAACCAATGCCAATTAACCAAGCAGAGGTTAATCGTATTTTAGGCAAAGTGGATGAATCAGCAGCGCTTGAAGAATACGCATCCATTAGTTTTATCAAAGGAGAAACTGTTCGCGTTATTGATGGCCCATTTGCGACATTTGAAGGTACGGTAGAAGAAATTCATGAGAATAGTAAGAAATTATCTGTTATGGTTAAAATCTTTGGGCGTAATACGCCTTTGGAATTAAATTACGCACAGGTAGAGAAGTAATTCTGCTTTACAAATTAATTAAAAGTCCTGAACTAAAATTCAGGACTTTTTTTGTCAACTAATTGCATTTTAAATTAATTTCCTTAATTTTGCAGTCCGTTTAAAAAGCGGCAATCTCTGTTTTGAAAATTTCAGGAGGAGATTGGGCTCAGATGTCTTGTTACACGGAAGAGTCACCCGGAGGAGAATCAGATAAGGAAGCTTCCACCCTTATTGGCAGATAAACCTCTAATTCACTAAATAAACGATGTTTTAACATGGCAAAAGAAATAGCTGGCTACGTAAAGCTTCAATGCAAAGGTGGCCAAGCCAATCCTTCACCACCCATCGGTCCTGCATTAGGTTCGAAAGGATTAAATATCATGGAGTTCTGTAAGCAATTCAATGCGAGAACTCAAGATAAAAACGGCGTAGTATTGCCGGTCCTAATTACTTATTTCGCGGACAAATCGTTTGAATTCGTTGTAAAAACACCTCCAGCGCCAATTTTGTTATTGGAAGCTGCAAAGGTAAAATCTGGTTCAGCTCAACCTAATTTGAAAAAAGTAGGTTCTGTAACTTGGGATCAAGTGCGCGTTATCGCGGAAACGAAGATGCCAGATTTAAACTGTTTTACAGTCGAAGCGGCAATGAGTATGATTGCTGGAACGGCCAGATCAATGGGTATTACTGTTTCTGGTGATAAACCGTTCTGATTTAATCGTCAGAAATAAACATTTTAATTAAAAGGTAATGGCAAAACTTACGAAGAAAATAAAGGAAGCCCTTTCTAAATACGATGCAACGCAAGCGTATTCGCTTGAAAAAGCTGCGGAGATTTTGAAAGAAATTTCTTATACTAAATTCGATGCCTCAGTGGATATTGATGTTCGCTTAGGAGTAGACCCCCGCAAAGCGGACCAAATGGTTCGTGGTGTGGTTGCCCTACCTCATGGAACTGGTAAAGACGTACGTGTACTCGTATTGTGTTCTCCAGATAAAGTAGAGGAAGCAAAAGCAGCCGGCGCAGATCACGTTGGATTGGATGATTACATTGCAAAAATCGAGAGCGGCTGGACCGATATCGACGTAATCATTACAATGCCTACCGTGATGGCGAAATTAGGCCGTTTGGGACGTGTGTTAGGACCTCGCGGTCTGATGCCTAATCCAAAGTCAGGTACTGTAACTTTGGAAGTAGGAAAAGCAGTTAACGAAGTAAAAGCAGGTAAAATCGACTTTAAAGTTGACAAAACCGGTATCATCCATACCTCAATCGGTAAGGTGTCTTTCGGAGCTGATAAAATTGTAGATAACGCTTTAGAAGTAATCAACACGTTGATTAAACTAAAGCCATCTTCTGCAAAAGGAACTTATGTAAAATCGATCAACTTATCTTCGACGATGTCTCCGGGCATTATCATCGATAAGGGAACTGTAGCCGGATTGTAATCATGACAAGAGAAGAAAAAAATCAGATTATTGATGAGTTGGGCGAAAAGTTCGCAACAACTCCGTACTTCTACATTGCAAGTACAGCCGGTTTAACTGTAGCTGAAGCGACAGAATTTCGTCGTATGTGTTTCGCGAAGGGTTTAGAATATAAAATCTTCAAAAATACATTAATTGCGAAAGCCTTAGCTAAGACAGGGACCGATTACACACCTTTCGACGCTGAAGTCTTGACAGGAATGTCTGGAATTATCTTCTCACCAGAAGATGCTAAAGTTCCAGCTAAATTGATCAAAGATTTCAAAAAAGCAGCAGGAAAGGGTAAAATTACATTCAAAGGAGCTTCAATCGAAGGCGGCTTGTATATTGGTGAAGACCAATTAGTAGCCTTAGAAAATATCAAATCGAAAAACGAGATGATTGGCGAAGTGATTGGTTTATTACAATCGCCTGCTAAAAATGTTATTTCAGCATTACTTAGCGGTGAGAAAAAATTAGCTGGTCTAGTGAAGACATTGTCTGAGCGTCCTGAATAATTTTAACACGTTTTACCGGAGCGTAGCTCCAACACATAATTAATTTGTAACAATTAAATTTTAAAAAAATGGCAGATTTAAAAGCATTCGCTGAGCAATTGGTGAATTTAACTGTAAAAGAAGTAAATGAATTAGCTACTATCCTTAAGGATGAGTACGGTATCGAACCAGCTGCTGCTGGTGCTGTTATGGTTGCAGGTCCTGCAGCTGGTGGCGCTGACGGTGGAGACGCTGCTGCTGAGAAAACATCTTTCGATGTAATCTTGAAAGCTGCTGGTCCTAACAAATTAGCAATCGTTAAATTAGTGAAAGACTTAACTGGTTTAGGTTTGAAAGAAGCTAAAGACGTAGTTGATGCTGCTCCAAAAGCAGTTAAAGAAGGCGTTTCTAAAGACGAAGCTGAAGGTTTGAAAAAATCTTTAGAAGAGGCTGGTGCTGAAGTTGAAGTTAAGTAATCAATTACTTGATTTATAAAAAAAAGGGAATGGCAACATTCCCTTTTTTTTGCTTTATTTGAACTCTAATTGCCCTTTTACCCATGCACGATTTAATTCAACTCCTCCCCGATGCCATCGCAAATCAAATTGCGGCCGGAGAAGTCGTGCAAAGACCCGCTTCTGTCGCCAAAGAACTCATGGAAAACTCCATCGACGCCGGAGCAACCCAAATCCAACTCATCATTAAGGATGCCGGAAAAGGTATCGTACAAGTCATCGATAACGGTTCAGGCATGTCAGAAACCGATGCACGCATGTGTTTCGAACGCCACGCTACATCCAAAATCAGAAAAGCAGAAGACCTATTCCGCATTAAAACCATGGGGTTCCGTGGCGAAGCCATGGCATCCATCGCTTCTGTTTCGCAAGTCGAACTTAAAACCCGACGCCCCAGCGACGAACTCGGCACCCACATCAAAATTGATGGTTCCGTCTTCAAAGCACAAGAAAACATTCAATCCCCAATAGGAACATCCATTGCCGTCAAAAACTTGTTTTACAACATTCCAGCACGACGCAATTTTCTAAAATCGAACCCCGTTGAAATCCGACATATATTAGACGAATTCCAACGAATCGCCCTAGCTCACCCCGAAGTTTCCTTTTCATTCTTCCAAAACGAACAAGAAACCTATGCACTGCCTGCCGAAAAACTAGGGAAACGGATTGTTGACCTTTTCGGTAAAAGCTACCGCGAACAACTTGCATCCTGCGAAGAAAATACCAATTATGTATCCATAAAAGGCTACGTAGGAAAACCCGAACATGCGAAAAAAACACGTGGAGAACAATTCTTCTTCGTAAACGATCGATTCATCAAGAATTCATATCTGAATCACGCCGTCATGAGCGCTTACGAACGCTTATTGCCGGATGGAGCTTTCCCCTTCTATGTGTTGTTTCTAAGTATCGATCCCCAGCACATTGACATCAATGTACACCCAACAAAAACGGAGATTAAATTCGACGACGAACGATCAATTTATGCAATCATTCAAGCAGCCGTTCGAAAAACACTATCAATCCACAACCTAATTCCCTCATTAGACTTCGAAAACAATGTGAATTTCAACAGCCCCATTCGAACTAATGGTCGAGGGCAAGAACCTCAATCTGCTTATACCGAATCCCATAAACCAAAAGAAGCGCACGATGCCTGGAAAAAACTATATGAAGGGCTTCAAAACAATATTGACGCCTTTGAACAACAAGCTCCAGCCAAACAAGCCAATTTATTTGCAAGTGGAATTAATTCATTCCATGACTCCACAACGATTCAAAGCAAAGCAAATGCTTGGGAACGCGGCGCTGAAATCAATAGTAAACTGCAATACATTCAAGTATTGAATAAGTATATTATTGTTAGCATGTCCAATGGCGCATTGGTCATCGACCAAAAACGTGCTTACCAACGGATTATGTACGATCAATTCATGGAGAATTTGAATAGAAAGAATGGCGCGTCCCAACAAGTCCTCTTCCCGCAGCTGATGACTATCAACCCTGCCGACCAGGTACTCTTGGCTGAAATAGGTGCAGAAATTAATGATTTGGGCTTTCGTTTAGAAACGAATGAGCAGGGACAAATGCATATAGTAGGTGTGCCAACCGAAATTGGAGATGAAGATGGGCAATCAATCCTTGAAGGCATTTTAGAACAAATTAAACATGCCGCTTCCGATTTAGATGTCAAACGATCAGAGAAGATCGCACAATCTATGGCCAATCGATCTGCCATTCGATTCCAACAACGTGCACTAAATCAAGAGGAAACGAGGTCGCTCATTGAACAGATATTCGCGAGCACAAATCCGAACTTCTCGCCTAATGGAGAAAGGATAAGTCAAATGATGCCAATGGCGTCTTTTGAAGGCTTATTTAGCTAACTCAACCGCACGATCACGCGCAGCGTAAATACCCTGTTGAAGGCCTTCCCCCACAAACTTTTCCTGAAATACACGTAATGCAGCTTCAGTGGTACCTCCTTTGGACGCCACCGCTTGAATCAGTTCATCTAACGTTTTATCACTAGTTTGCATCAAATGGTATGACCCTAACATCGTTTGCTTCACTAATAAAGAAGACATCGCCGGATCAAAACCCATGGCCACACCTGCATCAATCATCGATTTAATTAAATAGAAAAAATAAGCTGGTCCACTACCACTCAAGCCAGTAACGGCATCTAGCAATTTTTCATCCTCCAAAAACACCGCACGGCCAGTAGAATTAATTAAATTTTCAACTTTTCGAATATCCGCAAGGCCAACCTGCTCCGCCGCAGCAAAAGCGGTCATACCCATGCCTAAAAGCGCCGGCGTGTTCGGCATAGCACGAATCACCAAATCATGCGATAGGCTTGTCTGAATTTGAGCAATTGGAATTCCAGCCATAATCGATAATACTACTTGACTCTTCTTGATGTATGATTTCAAATCAAACGAAACAGCTGGATAATCTTGAGGCTTAACCGATAAAATAATCAAATCAGCCTGCGAAATCTTACTCGAAATTGTGTCAACCACAATACCCGATTTCTGCTCTTGCAACTGTACACCCCGCTCTTGGTTTTTCTCCACTAAGAGCAAATCTGCCTTTTGCACCAAATTGTATTGAATAAAGGAATTAGCAAATGCCATTCCCATATTTCCACAGCCAATGATCACTACTTTCATATTTATTTTCCGCTAAACAAATTTTCTAAATATTGATTCAGTGTCTCGCCACGAAGGCCTTTGGCAATAATCTTACCCTGTGGGTCCAATAAAAAGGTCATCGGAATAGATGAAACCTGATACGCCTGAGCTGCCACCGAATTCCAATATTGTAAATCTGAAACATGCTTCCAAGTTAGCTGATCTACTTCAATTGCCTTCAACCAAGCTTGTCGGTCCTTATCCAAACTCACCCCATAAATCTCAAAACCTTTATCCTTATACTTGGCGTATGTTTTGATAACATTGGGGTTTTCGCGCCGACAAGGTCCACACCAACTTGCCCAAAAATCAATCAATACATATTTTCCGCGCAAAGAAGATAATGGCAAAACAGTCCCTTCGGGGGTATTTAGAGCAATTTCTGGGGCCTCAGACCCCTCTGCCGCGCCCTTTAATCGATTCAAATTTTCAAGAAATGGCTTTACCTGTGGATGATTGGGGCGGGCTTGTGCAAAACGAGCACCAATTTCTTCTAACGTAGCTAATTCTGTTTCTGCAGGTAAAAAATTAGTCGCCCACAAGGCTACCAAATTTGTACCCATCTGAGGGATTAATGACTTGATTTGAGTGAATTGCTCTTGCTGTGCTTGTTCAAAAGCTGCTTGAATGCGTGCCTGACCTTTCGGATTTTTCTGAAATTCAGCATTCCAAACGGCCACGCGCTTCTGCAAATTTGATGACAATTCAAGAATTTGATTCATAAACTGAATGTTAGGCGTATTGCCTTGGACACTGAATGCCCCACTCTTTTCTGGCGTATTAATTCCTTCCGCTTGAACACTAATTTTCTCTCCCCCTTCCAAGATTAAAAGAACCTTTTGTGGATTAGCTATGTCAAAGAAATTAACCAAATAAAAGCCACCTTGATCCAACACTTTTCCTTTAAATACAACTTCTTTTTTAGCATTCGGAAGCATGGAGTCTATTTTTACAGCCTGTCCTCTTCCATTAATAAACTCTAGAAATATGCGTTTCGACGGTACCACTTGAGTTGCTTGAACACGTACTTCAAAATCTTGAGCAAACGCTGCCCATGGACCTACAAACAAGAGAAATAAAAGTATCTTTTTCATATTAGTTTTGATTTAGCGCTTCAGCAACCAACTGATTAACACGTTTCGGATCCGCAGTACCTTTCGATCGTTTCATGACTTCCCCAATAAACAGTGCGAGTAAGCCTTTCTTCCCTTGGCGATATTCGTTGACCTTTTCAGGATAAGCCGCTAAAGCCGCTTCAACAAAGGCGGGAAGCTCATCCGCATTTGATTGCACTATCCAACCTTGTTGTTCCACTATAGCACTTGGTGCCAATGCAGGTGATTGCAAGCACAACGGAAATAGTTGTTGGGCTGCCAAATTATGTGTTATGGTTCCCTTTTCAATTAGCTCAATTAATTCAGCAAATGTCGCTGGAGCCAACTCAAATTGCTCAATTGTTTTCCCAGAATCATTTAAGTGGGATTTAACGGGTCCCATAAGCCAGTTGGCTACCGATTTATATGCCTGGGTATGTTTAGTCGTTTCAACAAAATACAAAGCCATTTCACGCGTTTCGGCAAGGAAATGAGCATCGTAGGCTGATAGGTGGTAGGTATTAATCAATTGCATCTCTTGCTCCCAAGGCAATAGGGGCATGTTTGTTTTAATTTCAGCGATCCATTTTGCAGAAATTTCCAAAGGTGCCAAATCAGGCTCGGGAAAATAGCGATAGTCATTCATGGATTCTTTGACACGCATGCTGGCAGTTTTACCTGTATGTGCATCAAATGTCCGCGTTTCTTGCACCAACTTTTCCCCGGCGAGTAGCGCAGCTTCTTGTCGGCGACATTCATACTCAATCGCCCGTTGAATATTACGCAACGAATTCATATTTTTGATTTCGACCTTAGTTCCTAAGGTTTGTGTACCAATTGGGCGTAAAGAGATGTTGACATCTGCTCGCAAAGAACCCTCCTCCATATTTCCATCACAAATACCTAGATAGCGAACCAATTTTCGCACTTCTGAAATCATAGCAAAAGCTTCTTCGGCAGAATGAATTGCAGGCTCGGTAACCATTTCGATAAGCGGAGTGCCTGCTCGGTTATAATCAATGAAACTGAAAGGGTTATCACCTTCATGAAGTGATTTACCTGCATCCTCTTCTAAATGAATGTGATGAAAAGGTAAATGCTTTGGACCAGCAGCTAGATGTACTTGAATGGAACCACCCATACAGATGGGTGTTTTATCTTGAGTAATTTGGTATCCTTTTGGAAGATCAGGATAGAAATAATTTTTACGATCGAAGTTTTGCCAACTTGTTATTTCGCAGCCGAGGGCAATACCCATTTTTATTGCAAATTCCACAGCCTTTTTATTTAGGTGTGGAAGTGTTCCTGGGTGACCTAGGGTAATTGGTGAAATTAGGGTATTTGCTTCTTGTCCAAACAATACACGATCGCTAGCAAATATTTTAGAATTTGTTTGAAGCTGGGCATGAATTTCAAGCCCTATGACAGGTTCGTAAACAGTAGATTGATATGTACTCACTAAATAAAGATCTTAAACGATGCAAAACATCATAAAGATACAAAAACCTGCGTGTTATAAAGCGCTAGGATTTGATTTTACAGGTGCAGGCTGATTTGTGTTTGAAATTAATCCAATACGCATAAGCGACAGATACGCCTAATAATGTACCAAAAATCCACTCATCAGATTGTTGGCCTACAAAAATATCAATTATCTTAATAAACAATCCAATACCTAAAAAGACCAATGGCCAAACATTTCGATGCAAGAGATAGTCGGCAATAAGCAAATAGGCTGCCAACGCAAAACTACTTGCCACTAAGACCCACTCCACGACAGGACCGAAAGCGTAGGTCCCAATAAAATAGGGAGCAAAAAAAAGCACAAAAGGCATCGCCAAACAATGTATGGCACACGCAAAAGAAAGGAATAATCCTAACTTTTCGAGTGGCATAAACTGTTTGACGGGCTTTTGTTTAGACATCTTGCTAATTATTTAATAGTTACCGGAAATGTAACATCTACATCTGTAGATCCACCTTCTTCTTTACCAGTTTTAACGGCTTTACCATTGACAGGGGGCTGGTGTTTTAGAATTACATTGAACTTGCCAGTTCCAGCAGCAAATTGAGATTTAACTTCAGAACGCAAACCAATGGGCATTCCTTTTTTATCTAAATCTTTGATCTGGACACTCAATAAGCTTAGTGGATTAGATTTAAATACAAACAAATGTACATCTCCTTCTTCCTCAACCTCTTCAGAAATATCAAATGCAGGCTTCTTGGTTTCATCAAGTAATGAAACCTTCATTTCATATGTGGTATTTTTGTCTAACTCAATTGGATCTACCGAATCCATGACACCATCACCTTGTGTGTCTTTCCAAAAAAATGATTTAGTGGGAAGTGAAGAATTAGTTACTGGCTTGAATTCCAATTTGACGGTAGTAATTAATTCATTGTCGTCTTCTGGCTCAACTTCTTCCTTTGAACAGCTTGTAGAAATAGCTAATAAAGCCAAAAATGTAATAATGTGTTTCATGGGTAAATTTAGTTTAATTGTAAAGAATGATACAAGTTAAACATTTTACAAATATGCAACATTGTTGCAAATTAAACAAGTAGATAAACGGGCAAATTTAGAAGATGAAAAAAGAAGTAAGCCACTAGTCGCTAGTAATCAGTGTCCAGTCGTCAGTCCGAAGGGAATTAGTCCGAAGGGAACATGAACCTCTTACCTCTTAACTCATACTTCTTACCTCTTACATCAAACTTCTCCTCTGGACTAGCGACTAGTGACTGACGACTAGTGACTAGCGACTGTCCACTGACCACTGACTACTTTTTTGACATAAAAAAACCCACACTTTCGGTGCAGGTCTTTCTTAAATAACTTGGAGCTTACTTACTTTCCCG
>NZ_JBILJM010000050.1:0-11520 GCF_044377215.1 Aquirufa sp. | reverse complement strand
ATTGAATTGCTTTTTAGAAAATTTACAACTGATTTTTCTGAGCTTCATCGAGTAAAGCCTGTTTCATTAACAAATGAAGCTAAAATACTACTTGAAAAACAACGGTTTCCGGGTAATATTCGTCAATTAAAAAATTTAGCAGAACAAATTTCAGTATTAGAATTAGGGGATCGTATTTTAGACGAAGAGAAGCTAAACGAATATTTATTGTTTAATGAGCCTAAAATAAAATCGACTCTTATTAAGGGTGAAAACTTTCAAGGTTCTGAAGGAATGAATGAAAGAGAAATATTATACAAAATTCTTTTTGATCTTAAGCGTGATGTTACTGAATTAAAGAAAATACTATTACAAGTAATTGAATCAGGGAACAGCAATGCTTATGACATAATTAATGAAAACTCAGATTTATTTGCCGACATTAATTATTCTCCTAACCCATCTATTAAAGCAATAAGCCAAACAGTCAATGTTGATAAAAATGGATTAGAAAATTCAATATCTATCGAACCAAATAAGACGATTCATGTAGTTGAAGAATCTAATTTTGAAGAAATAATATCACCTAGTCAAGACGTGACACTTTCTTTGGAAAAACAAGAAAAAGAAATTATTATTCGCGCATTGAAGAAAAATAGAAATAAAAGAAAACATGCTGCAAGAGATTTAGGGATATCAGAAAGAACATTATACCGAAAAATTAAACAATATGATCTCGAAGACTTGGCATAAATTCTCAAAATATATATTCTTTTCTTATGTATGTATACATATTTCCTCTTGTTATAGCTTTAAAGGAGCTAGTCTTTCTCCGGAACTAAAGACTATTCAAATATCGAATATAAGAATGGAGACTGCTGGTGGTCCAAGTAATTTAAGCCTATCTATAAATGAGAAATTAAAAGAATATTTTCAACGAAATAGTACGTTGAAAATTACCAGTCAAAATCCAGATTTACAAATTGAAGGAACCATAGTAGGATACGACTTAACCCCGCAAGCACCTACCTCTGACGATAAAGCAGGTTTGAACCGTTTAACATTAAGGGTTCAATTTCAGTTAACTAATCGATTAGATGAAACTAAAAATTTTGATCAAGAATTTTCCTTTTATCAAGACTTTCCTCAAAATCAAACTTTAAGTCAAGTTGAGAAAACATTAATTCCAAAGTTAACGGACCAAATTATATTAGATTTATTTAACAAAATAGCTGGAGATTGGTAATATGGAAACAAATAAAACACAAGAACTTTATTTATTATTATACAAATACAATCGAAATAACATTGACAGCCAAAATGTAATCTCGGATTATGTAAATAAATACCCATATTTTTTTCTCCTTAATTGGAATCTACAGCTTGATTCAATCACGCAACGCAAAATCGCCCTACAATCTCCATTTAGATCACATTACCATCATTCAATTGTAGACGCCCCTTTAGCTTTAAAAGCAAATCATGCGAAAAAAATAGTCTCATTTGAAAATCAAATTGAAATTGTTGATCAATTTTTAACTAATCAACCCACTATATCAAGAAATAAAAAAAATAACACTGATAATTTAGGCATAGCCGACTTATCAGAAACTCCATATTCTCCTCCTGTATCAGAAACATTTGCAATCATATTGGTTAAACAAGGGAAAATTTCCCTTGCAATTGACATTTACACAAAATTAATGTTGTCTAAACCTGAAAAAAGGCTTTACTTTGCATCTCGTATTTCGGAATTAACCATATTATTAAATCAAGATTGATTATGTTCACCTTATTAATTTCACTGATTATTCTTTTTTCGGCATTACTTATCGTACTGATTCTAGTTCAGAATCCAAAAGGTGGTGGTATAAGTGGAGAATTTTCATCCTCAGGAGCAACTCAGATGTTTGGCGTACAGAAAACTGGAGATTTAGTTGAGAAGCTAACTTGGGGTTTTTCAATCGCAATTCTTTTATTGGTTCTTGTAACAAATTTTACATTAACATCAGGAAATTCGGAAGGAATACAATCTATAAATGTAGAGAAAGCGGCTGGTAAAACTTTACCTTCTGCTCCTGCGCCAATTAGCGCTCCAGCACCGGCATCAAAATAAGTATACTGACATTATTTCAGTCATTCTTGCGTGGCATGCATATTGTATATGATGTCGCGCATTTTATTTATAAATGTATTTTACAAAAGTTATTAATCTTTTAATTTATACAAACATGTCAAAATTAACTATTAAGCCCTTAGCAGATCGGGTTATCGTTGAGCCTGCTGCAGCTGAAGAAAAAACAGCATTTGGAATTATCATTCCAGATACAGCAAAGGAAAAACCTCAAAAAGGTATTATTGTAGCTATTGGAAATGGGAAAAAAGATGAACCTATAACTGTTAAAGTTGGCGATGAAGTCTTGTATGGCAAATATTCTGGTACTGAGATTACAATTGAAGGAAAGGATTATTTAATCATGCGAGAGTCTGACATTTTTGCAGTTTTATAATTTAGTTAAACCGAAAAATCACTTATACATACTATGGCAAAGGAATTATATTTCGACAGTGAAGCGCGTGAAAAAATGAAGAGAGGGGTTGATACCCTTGCAAACGCAGTTAAAGTTACATTAGGACCTAAGGGTAGAAATGTAATTATTGATAAAAAATTTGGTTCTCCATCTATTACAAAGGATGGTGTTTCAGTTGCAAAAGAAATAGAATTAGAAGATCCCGTTGAAAATATGGGTGCTCAATTGGTTAAAGAAGTTGCATCAAAAACAGCTGATCAAGCTGGGGATGGAACTACAACAGCAACTGTTTTAACACAGGCTATCTACACAATTGGTTCAAAAAACGTAGCAGCTGGAGCGAATCCAATGGATCTCAAGAAAGGAATCGAAAAGGCTGTAGAAGCTATCGTTAAAAACTTGAAAGCTCAATCAAGACCAATTACAACTTCTAATGAAATAGCACAGGTTGCTACCATTTCAGCAAACAATGATTTCGAAATCGGTACAATGATTTCAAATGCAATGGAGAAAGTAGGTCGTGAAGGTGTAATTACCGTAGAGGAAGCACGCGGAACAGAGACTGAAGTAAAAACTGTTGAGGGTATGCAGTTTGATCGCGGTTATCTTTCACCGTATTTCGTAACGAATACTGAGAAAATGGAAGTAGAATTAGAGAAACCTTTTATACTAATATCAGAGAAAAAGGTATCATCTATGAAGGAATTACTACCTGTCTTAGAAGTTGTAGCTCAAACAGGTCGTCCATTGTTAATTATATCTGAAGATGTCGATGGAGAAGCATTGGCTACTTTAGTAGTTAATAAAATTCGTGGTGCTCTAAAAGTTGCAGCTGTTAAGGCTCCGGGTTTTGGTGATCGTAGAAAGGCAATGTTAGAAGATATAGCCATACTAACGGGTGGTACTGTCATTGCAGAAGAGAGAGGATTTAAGTTGGAAAATGCAACAATTGAATACCTAGGCCAAGCCGAAAAAATCATCATAGACAAAGACAATACAACTATTGTAAATGGTGTTGGATCTTCAGAAGATATTACAAATCGTGTAAATCAAATAAAAGCTCAAATAGAAAATACGACATCTGATTACGATCGTGAAAAATTACAAGAGCGTTTAGCCAAACTATCTGGTGGTGTTGCTATTTTATATATTGGTGCTGCTACAGAAGTTGAAATGAAGGAAAAGAAGGATCGTGTAGATGATGCATTACACGCTACTCGTGCGGCTGTTGAGGAAGGTATTGTAGCTGGTGGTGGTGTGGCATTCATTCGCGCTATTAAATCATTAGATGGCCTCAAAGGTGAAAATGAGGATCAAACAACTGGGATTAATATTATTCGTCAAGCTGTTGAGTCTCCATTACGTACTATTGTCGCTAATGCTGGTGGTGAAGGATCAGTAGTTATTAATGCTGTTAAAGCGGGTAAAGATGATTTTGGATATAATGCACGTGAAGATAAATATGAAAATATGATCGCTGCTGGAATCATTGATCCAACTAAAGTAACTCGTTTGGCATTAGAAAATGCTGCTTCTATTGCCGGGTTACTATTAACAACTGAGTGCGTAATTGCTGATAAACCTGCTGCAGAAGCGCCACATGGTCACGCACCTGGTGGTGGAATGGGTGGAATGATGTAATTATTATTCATATTTTAATAAAAAAACTCCTCATATTTGAGGAGTTTTTTTTTATTTATAATTTACTAATGAAACGAATAGCAATAGATATGGATGACGTTATGGCCGATACAACCATAAAAATCATTCAAACAATCAACAACATAACCAATAGTACATATACATATGACGCGTTAATGTCAAATGACATAAAGCTAAAACAAACGTTTTATGAGGTGTATTTAGAAAATAATTCATTTTTATGGCAACCTGGATTTTTTACCGATTTACCTGTTAAAGAGGGCGCTATTGAAGTAATTAAAGACTTAACTAAATCTTATGAAATCTTCATTGTATCTGCAGCAACTGAATTTCCTAATTCATTAAGTGAAAAGTTAGAATGGATGAAGAAGCATTTTCCATTTATTACATGGCATAATATTGTATTTTGTGGACATAAACATATGATTCAAGCTGATTACCTAATCGACGACCATGAAAGAAATTTAGTAACGTTCACTGGCACACCTCTCCTATTTTCAGCTCCACATAATTTACATATTAATTCGTATGAACGAATTAATTCATGGTTGGATGTGAAAAACAAATTATTATAGTTCAATTATGTTCAAAACGAGATTTGGAATAGGTATTTTATTTTTTTTGTGCGGTATAAATTTTGCAACGTGGGCAACAAGAATTCCTGATTTCAAAAAGCTCCTTAATTTAACAGAAGCTGAACTAGGAACTGTACTTATGGGACTGCCAATTGGCTCATTAGTATCACTACCATTAGCAGGATGGTTAATAGCTAAATACAATTCGAAAATAATATGCTTGATTGCAGTTTGCATGTACATATGTATCGTTCCATTAATAGGCTATAGTTCTACTGCATTTCAATTGTTTGGTGTTTTATTTTTATTTGGCATGTCAGGTGATATATTAAACATAGCCATGAATACCCAAGTAATTGCACTAGAAAATAAACTTTCAAAAATTTTCATGTCATCATTTCATGCTATTTTTTCAATTGGTCTTATGCTTGGAGCTTTGCTAGGTAGCCTAATGATTACAATGAACTTAGGATACAAAATTCATTTTTGGGGAATTGCATTCCTAAATTTAGTACTAATACCTTCCTTTTATTACTCCTTATTACCAGATGAAAAGTCAATTAATTATTCAAATGAAAAGTTAGATACTTCTATTTTTAATTTAAATTCATATTTAATCACGTTGGCTTTAATTGCATTTTGTGGAATGTTGTGCGAAGGTGCCATGGCAGATTGGATAACGCTCTATTTTGAAGAAATTATATCTTCAAATATAATTCCTCAAACAATTGGCTTCACAACCTTTGCGGCAGCTATGGTTTTAGGAAGGTTATTAGGAGATTTTTTATCAAATAAATATAAAGTAAAAAATGTATTAATAATCAACGGATTTCTAATTGCCGTAGGAATGAGTATTACTTTAGTCAGTTATGATATTTTAATTAAAATTTGCGGATGTTTTTTAGTTGGAATAGGTGTATCAACAATTGTACCTATTATTTATTCACAAGCAGGTATGCAAACTAAAATCAAACCAGCCATTGCCATTGCGGGCGTCTCAACTATTGCCTATATTGGATTTTTAATTGGACCAGTTATAATTGGTTATTTTGCGGATATTTCGAGTTTGAAATATTCATTAATACTCTTAATCGTACTTGGCTTACTAAGTAGCTTAATTGCTACTATTTTTCTTCCAGATTCAGAAAATTAATATGGTAATTCACTATCAAAAACCCATTTTTCAACTAGAACCTTACATTGATTATCTATGGGAAAAATCTGAAATTGATCAATCTGATATTCCGTACGAAATTGAAACAATATTTCCGGAAGATCAGTTAAACATTGCATTTACATTAGGTTTACCTTACTTCAGAGCACAGAAAAACCCAGCTGTATTTGAGACAATTGACACGCACGTTATTGAGGCATTGCATACTATACCAAGCTACTTTAAACACCAGATAGGAAATCATATATTTGGAATAAAATTTTAAATTGGAGACTTATATCCATTTGTAGCTAGGACATTTAAAAGTTTTATTAATGCCTCTGTACCAATAAATAATTTATTTAATATCGAAACTGATTTAATACAAAATATATTAAAAGCTAATCGCTTTGAAAAAAGATGTGCAATCTTTCAAGAATTTCTTTTAACACTATTAAATCCTAAGCGTAAATTAAAATTATTACGACTTAATTCATATCTTAATTCAGTAGAAGAATTTGGTAACATAAACGAATCGGCATATAAAGCACTCATGCGATTATTTATTGATATTTCTGGCATTACGCCTATAGAGTATGTTCAAATTAAGCGGATCAATCAATCTTTAGAACATTTATCTCAAAAAAAGAAATTAAAAGTAATGAATTAGCTGATATGTTTGGTTTTTACGATTCAGCGCATTTTACGAATGAATTTGAAAAATTCACAGGCAAGACACCTAAGGTTTATAAAGAAGAAATTTCGTCTACTGAATCAAATCAGATTGTTCAAGAGTTTAGACAATATATGTCTCCTGAGCGCCTTTATTCTACACTTCTAAAGTACATGACAATAATATATAAATTAAAATTTTTGAAGTATACCATCCTATAAAAATATAACAAGATGAATAAATATGTACTCTTTTGGTCTATAACAGTCGGCTTAGGTGGTATGCTTTTTGGCATGGATATGACTGTTATTTCAGGAGTTGAAAAAACAATAAAAGAACTATGGCATTTAGATGATTGGACACATGGTTTTGCCATGGCCACTGCACTTTATGGTACGGTAATTGGCGCTGCCTTTGGTGGAATTCCAGCCGATATTTTAGGAAGGAGAAAGACTTTATTTTGGATTGGATTAAGCTTCTTAATATCATCAATAGGTGCAGCTTTGGCCAATGATGTATATACTTTTATGATCTTTAGATTTTTAGGTGGATTAGGAATAGGCGCATCCTCTGTAGTGGCACCTATTTACATTTCTGAAATAGCTCCAGCAAAACATCGTGGAAAGCTAGTTATTTCATTTCAACTAAATATTGTTCTTGGTATTTTAATTGCTTACGTATCAAACTATTTAATTAACGGGTTAAGTGAAAATGACTGGAGATATATGTTGGCAATTGTCGGTTTACCTAGCCTATTATTTTCTATTCTTATTCTTTTTACTCCTGAAAGTCCAACCTTCTTACTTCTGAAAAGAAATGATTTAGTGGGTGCAAAAAAAATATTATCTTTAGTTGATTCGGACGCTGACGAAACTATCAAACGAGTTTTATTATCTAAGACCAATTCAAATAATAAAGAAACTATATTCAAAAAGAGGTATTTTAAACCATTACTTCTAGCATTCTTATTTTCATTTTTTAATCAATTATCAGGAATTAATGCTGTTTTATATTATGCACCTCGGATATTTGAAAAAGCACATTTAGATGAATCAAGTGCCTTATTGCAATCTGCTGGTATTGGAGTGGCCAATTTAATATTTACACTACTAGGGTGGTATTTAATTGATCGTGTCGGGAGAAAAATACTAATGTATATTGGCTCTATTGGTTATATAGTTTCGTTATCGTTAATTGCTTATTCATTTTACAGTGAGTCATTTGATTTTGTCCCATTATATATCTTCTCTTTCATTGCGGCACATGCTATTGGCCAAGGATCTGTAATTTGGGTATTTATATCAGAAATTTTTCCAAATTCAGTACGAGCAACGGGTATGGCTTGGGGCTCTTTAACACATTGGATTTTAGCTGCTTTAATTACAAACTTCTTTCCCATATTTACTACTTTGATTGGTGAAACCTCTATATTCTTCTTTTTTGCATTAATGATGATAGGGCAATTGGCCTATGTTAAATTTTTAATGCCAGAAACGAAAGGGTCAACATTAGAGGAATTAGAAAAACAAATTATAATTCATTAGAAGTTTTAAGCTATGATTCAATTTGATCCGAATAGTAATAAACCTAAATACCAACAACTAATTGATGGTATTGTTAACGCTATTGATCAAAATGAGTTAGGACGAGGCGAACAGTTACCATCAATTAATTCAGTTGCAAATGAATTTGGGATGGCTAGAATGACAGTAACTAAGGCATATGATGAATTGAGAGAACGCGGCTTGATTACCTCGCACCATGGAAAGGGTTTTTATGTTGCAAGTACTGATACAAGAAGTTCGATGCATGTATTTATATTAATGGACTCAATGACACCATACAAAGAGATTCTATTAGATAGCATACTTGCCAATCTTGGCCAAAAAGTATCACACGCGCTATTCTTTCATTACCATGACATTAAGATTTTTGAAACGTTGATTAATGACAATCTTGGAAAATTCAATCATTACATTGTTCTACCACATTTTAATAAAAGTGTAGCAAAAATTTTAGAAAAAATTCCAAAAGAAAAACTTTTAGTACTCGATATTGATGTTAAGGAATTCGGACAAGATTATTCTATTTTATATCAAAATTTTGAAAAAAATATATATTCTGGACTAACTGAATGCTTAGATAAAATAAAAAAATATCAAAGTCTGAACTTAGTATTGAGCAGTAAGAGTTTTCAATACACTCCTCAAGGAATCATTAAGGGGTTTACATCTTTTTGCGAAAAATATTCAATTACTCATGATATAATATCGGATTTGGATGAGGAATATGACCTATCAAAAAACCATGCTTACATCGTATTTAGGGAATTTGATTTAATTAAAATGATTAACTGGTGTACTAAAAACCATTGGAAATTTGGTCAAGAAATTGGCGTCTTATCGTATGATGATACTCCATTAAAAGAAATAATTTCAGAAGGAATATCAGTCATTTCAAATGACTTTTCCTTAATGGGTAAGCGAGCAGCCGAAATGATACTTACCAAAGAAAAAGGAAGATTTTCGAATAATTACTACTTTATAGATAGAAAATCTATTTAATATTTAAGTTGACATTAATCCACTCGCCATCTAAGTTGGCATTAAATTTTTTATAAAATTCTATAGCTGAAGTATTCCAATCGAGCACCTGCCACATAAGTCCAGAACAATTACAAAGTCTAGCTTCATCAATGGCAGTATTAAGTAATATTTTTCCAATACCAAAACCACGATAATCCTCTTTTACATACAAATCCTCAAGGTATAAACGTTTGCCTTTCCATGTAGAAAACCGAAAATACCATAAACTAAATGCTGCCAATTTGCCATCAAAAAAAGCTAAATTGCATCCATAAAGTGGATTGTCCATAAATCCATTTATCAAATAGTCTTCTTCTGTAACAGTGACCTCATTGGCTAATTTTTCAAATAAAGCCAATTCTTTGACTAGACAAATAATGTCTGGAATATCAGATTTGATTGCTTTTCTAACCGTAATCATATTTTTATAAGGTTACGTAATTTTTCCAACAATAGATTAAAATCTTCAGGATATGGACTTGTAAATTGAAGCCATTCATGTGAAGTTGGATGTTCGAATCCTAACGAATATGCGTGCAATGCTTGTCTTGGACAAGTTTTAAACATATTATCAACAAATTGTTTAAAATTAGACATGGTACTCATAAAACGGATTTTATCACCTCCATAGGAGGCATCTGAAATTAATGGATGGCCCATTGATTGGGCATGTGCTCTTATTTGATGTGTTCTACCAGTTTCTAGATTAAATTTAACTAATGAACAAAATCCAAAAGTTTCAATCACTTCATAGTGCGTAATAGCTAATTTACCATCCACGCTACCTTCAGGGAGAATGGTCATTATTTTTCTGTCTTTCGGACTTCTAGTTATATTTCCACGAAGCGTTCCCTTTAATTCTTTAGGTACTCCCCAAAGTATCGCATAATAGGTTCTTTCTATGGTATGATCATAAAATTGCTTAGCCAAATGAGATAAAGCAAATTCTGACTTAGCAACAACTAATAACCCCGAAGTGTCTTTGTCGATTCTATGTACTAATCCAGGCCTGATTACCGTAGAGCCAGGCAATTGCTGGCAATGATACAACAATCCATTTACTAACGTACCATTCCAATTTCCATGTGCTGGATGGACAACCATACCAGGTGATTTATTAACTAAAAGGATATCTTTATCCTCGTAAATAATATCTAATGCTATATCTTCAGCTAGTACTTCGGCATCACGAGGAGGTTGAGCAAAAGACACAGTAATACTATCCAATGGCTTAACCTTGTAATTAGACTTAATTAAACTTCCATTTACACGTACGGATCCAGCTAAAATACCTGTTTGTATACGCGATCTACTTGTATTTGAAATTTTCAATAACAAATACAAATCAATTCTCATTAATTGTTGACCTTTGTCCACAACAAAATTATAATGCTCGAATAAATCATCTTCTGATTCTAATTGATCTATTTCTTGGTCTATGGACATACATTTATTTGAAAAAACAATTTTAAAACTACCCTCTCCTATTCAGGAGTTAAATCATTCCATTTTTAAAAAAGCTGAAATTACGGTATATGTAAAACGCGACGATTTAATTCATCCAATAATATCAGGCAATAAATGGCGCAAATTAAGCGAATATATTGGCATAGCGAAAGAAAACCCTGAATTACCAATTTTAAGTTTTGGTGGAGCGTATTCGAATCATTTATATGCTTTAGCGTACATTGGCAAACAATTAAAAATACAAACAATCGGGATCGTACGGGGTGATGAATTAACCTATACTAGTAATCCATTTTTAACCCAAATGCATGAATGGGGAATGAAATTATATTTCGTTAATAGAAAACAGTACAAATTAAAAAATTCGCCATTAAATGAAAAGGTATTACTAATTCCCGAAGGAGGATACGGAGAATTAGGCATTAATGGAATAAAACAATTAGTAAATGAAATTACACCTTTAGATCCGACTCATATAATAACGGCAGTAGGAACCGGAACTACAGCCTTGGGAATAAGAAAATTTTGGGATAAGCCAATTTATGGAATATTAACTTTAAATAACCTTGCTGAAATACAAAGACACGAGAACGAATTTAATATAACAGGTAATATCTGGTTAGAAGACTACATTATGGGTAAATATGCAAAGGAATCTGATATAATTAACAATTTTTGTGCAACTTTTGAAAATGCTCATCAAGTTCAAATAGAACCCATTTATACCGGAAAAATGTTTTATGGTCTTTATGATTTAATCCAAAAAAAACATTTCCCTAGAGGATCAAAAATACTAGCATTGCATAGTGGGGGCATAAAACTAACCAACTGAACCCTCTAACGATACAGCTAATAATTTTTGAGCTTCGACAGCAAACTCCATCGGCAATTGGTT
>NZ_JBILJM010000017.1:0-54243 GCF_044377215.1 Aquirufa sp. | reverse complement strand
CTGAATATCCAGGTTATCCAAGTATTGTGGGAGCATCTGAAAATGCTTGTGTTTTACATTATACGACTAATTTGAAACAGGTGAATGCGGGTGATCTTTTGTTGAGTGATTGTGCGGCTGAATATCATGGATATACGGCTGATGTAACACGAACTATTCCTGCAAATGGCCGTTTTTCGCCCGAACAAAAGCTTATTTATGATTTGGTCTTGAAAGCGCAAGATGCGGGGATTGCCATGTGTAAAACAGGCATTCCGCATGACCGAGTAGATGCTGCAGCACGTGAGGTGATCTATACGGGTTTAGTTGGCCTAGGTATTGTCTCATCCAAACAAGAGGCCCGACAATACTTTCCGCACGGCACTTCACACCATGTGGGTTTGGACGTGCATGATTTAGGGCCGCGTACGTTGGCCCCTGGTGTTATTGTCACCGTTGAACCAGGGATTTATATTCCTGCTGGAAGTAATTGTGATAAAAAGTGGTGGAATATCGGTGTGCGAATTGAAGATGATATTTTGATTACCGAAACAGGTAATGAAAATTTGTCGGCTGGTTCACCGCGGACTACGGCCGAAATTGAAAAATTAATCAAGGAGCGGAGTCGCTTTGAGTAGTATTAAATATTTTTATGTATTTGTGTTATTAGTTTAGTTTCTTAATTTTATTTCATCATAAAAAATTGACAAATGAAAAATAAATTATCGATTAATTTCCGAGCTATGATGTTTGGATTATTTAGTTTACTTGTTTTGACGACAACTTCGTCATTTATCACCTTGCCAGATAATCCAGATGCCATTGTAGGTGTATGGAAAACAGGTGAAGGTAATGCGATGGTTCGTATCTACAAGAATGGTGAGAAGTACCAAGGAAAAGTAGTTTGGTTGAAGGAGCCAATAGATCCTGAAACGGGAAAGCCCAAATTAGACAAAAACCAGTCGGATGAAACCGCCAAAAAAAGACCTGTTTTAGGCTTGATTAATATTTGGGGATTTTTGCCTAAAGAAAATAATGTTTGGGACGAAGGAAATATTTATGATCCTAAGAACGGAAATACCTATTCATCTACAATGAAACTGATTAACGCAAATACGTTAGAGGTTCGTGGATACATCGGCGTTTCGTTAATTGGTAGAACGGATACTTGGACGCGTCAGGTTAAGTAAACCGATATTCTTTACGACATAAAAAAAGGCTTCAAATTTTTGAAGCCTTTTTTTTGTTAGGGAGAAACGAAGTTTAAACTAAAGTTTATGTACATCGGGTTGCCCATGGGGCTCGTGAAAAACCTGTCGGCATCTTCCTTGCCATCATACTTATTCATGACATCAAATCGATAGTTATAGCGTAATCCGGCTTGCACATTAAACCAAAGGAATCCAGTGATCTTTTTATCCCACATGATACGTGGTTTAAATTCTCCTCGCTGAATGAACCCTTCGCCATTTTTACTCTGAGGCAATTTGGTATAAAATTGATTTCCTTCTAATTCAAAGCCAACTTGTAGCATACTTGATGTAGAGAAATTATAGCGTAAAAATCCTTTTGCAGGTAACAAAAGCTCCATTCCCCAGCGATCATTGAATGTCTTATTCCAAAGGATTACTGGAACATATATCAATCTTCCGGCACGGTAAGTACGGGCGATACCTGTACCAATCATGTTTGATTCGGAGGTTTTCCAACCGTAAATTCCGGTCGCGCTTAAGGTTAACGCTTTTGAATCAATATCGCCAAGCTTAGGGAATACGCCATTGATATCAGCACTCGCTTGAAGAATTAAGAAATTCCGCTCATTGAGTGGTTTAAAAATGGTCGTGTTTATGCCTGTGCTCACTAAGGCATTAGATTGTAGGCTGGATACAAATGGATTATTGGCTTTATTGTTCTCGAATTCAAATTTGGAGCTCCAATAATTGGCGCCCAACTGCCATATAAATTTGTTCGTGGCAATGACAGGAACATTCACCTGAGCGCGAAGCATATTGACACGGTTTACATGAAACTCTTGTGGAGAAGTGTTCAATTCACTAAAACGTATACCCGGCATGTGAAATCCTGCATTGTAATCATACCCAATGCTAATGATTCGCTGTGGTGTTTGATTTAAAACTTTTTGCGTACAATATCTGATAACTCCTTCAGCCTCACCATATTGGCTGTAATCTTCGAAAACTTCAGTTGTGTCAGTCTGTGCGTAAACTCCTGTAGAAACAGCGAGTAGTATCAAGGTAATTATTTTTTTCATAGCGATAGGGTTGCTTTTTATGGCTGTAAATATATTGGTAAATCACTCAAAATTATGCTGTTACCCTATACTATTTTATTAGGGCTTGCTATTAATGGGTTGACAATACAAAATACCAAAGGCCCAGCGACAAACTGGGCCTTTAGAAAAATACATACTAGTGGAACTGGAGGGATTCGAACCCTCGTCCAAACCTAGAAACCGGAAGCTTTCTACACGTTTAGATTTGATCGATTTTCGATGGCCAACAGGTTCAGATCAGACCTTATTGATCACTTATTCACTGGATACTAATGATCGCTTAGTGAAATCGCAATCATCGACTCTGCATGGTCGACGCTCCGGGATCCCTAGCGGCAGAGTTTGGCCGGGGTGGAACGATGGCAATTGGTTAGTCTATCAGACTAAGCAGCCATGGCATACGAAGTATTGCCAGCTATAATTCGAAGGTTTTTTAAACAGGAAATACCCCCAACTCCCGACGTGCTAACAACCGATCTGCTTAAGCTGTCAAAACCGGTCAGTCCCAATAAGATTGCAAAGATACGTAATTAATTCAGCGGTAGCGCGGTCGTTGATTTAATTTCGTCCATCACAAATAAACTTGAAATGTGGGCAACAGACGGCAAAACAGCCAAATGCTCTTGGTAGAATCGATTGTAACTTTCTACATCTTCTGTCACTACCTTCAGGTAGTAGTCAAAATTTCCTGAAACCAAATGACATGAAATTACTTCAGGGAATGCCTTAATCGAAGCTTCAAACGAAGAAAAATTATCTCGATTTTGTTTTTCTAATGTAACTTGACAATGCACCAATAAGCCAAGATTTAATTTTTTGCGATTCAAAATGCCTACATAACCTTGAATGTAGCCTTCCGTTTCTAAGCGTTTCAACCGGTCATGCGTAGGACTAAGGGATAGATTCACCTGTTCAGCAATTTCCTTGATTGTTTTTTGGCTATTCACCTGGATAATTTTTAAAATCTGCAGATCTAGGCTATCTAAATTTGATTTAATCGCCATAAAGTTTTCGGTTTACAAGTAATTAATGACCTATTTTCGGAAATATTTTCTTCAAAAGTATAATTTTTTATATTATTTTCCTTATTTATCGGCTATATGCCATAAATTTTATGGCAGTGTATATATTTGCAATGTATTATACTTCATCAAAGGTAACGGCCAGCGAATTTTTCGTTGGCTGTTCTTTTTTAACCTAACCAAATCATGATTATAGCCGTTCCCAAAGAAATTAAAAAACAAGAATCACGCGTTGGACTTACGCCTGCCGGTGTTCAAAGTTTGATTGCCGCTGGCCACCAAGTCTACATAGAAACCCAAGCTGGTTTAGGTTCCGGATTTAGCGATTCAGCCTATGATCTCGTTGGTGCCAAAATCTTAGGCACTCCCCAAGAGGTGTATGCCATCGCGGATATGATTGTTAAAGTAAAGGAGCCCTTGGCTTCTGAATATCCCCTAATCAAGCCGAAGCAAATTCTATTTACTTACTTTCATTTTGCGGCCTCTAAAGAACTGACGCATGCTATGATTGAAAGTAAGGCAACGTGCATCGCTTATGAAACCGTGGAATTGGCCGACAGATCTTTGCCCTTACTAACTCCGATGTCGGAAGTAGCCGGTCGGATGGCCATCCAAGTAGGCGCCTATTTTTTAGGTAAACCGCAAGGTGGAAAAGGAAAAATGCTTGGCGGCGTGCCCGGTGTAAAACCTGCCAATGTATTAATTCTGGGAGGTGGGGTCGTTGGAACACAAGCCGCACGTATGGCTGCTGGTTTAGGTGCTAACGTCACCATCATGGATACTAATCTAGCTCGTTTACGCTATTTGAGTGATGTCATGCCTGCTAACGTCCACACCCAACATTCCAATCCGCATGCCATTCAAGAGCATTTGCCACATGTCGATCTAATTGTAGGTGCCGTGCTGCTTCATGGAATTAAGGCGCCACACCTCATTAAAAAGGAAGATTTAAAGCGCATGCAACCAGGTACGGTGCTAGTAGATGTGGCTGTGGACCAAGGTGGTTGTATTGAAACATGTCATCCAACAACCCACGAAGATCCTGTCTATGAAGTAGACGGAATTCTGCACTATTGTGTTGCTAATATGCCAGGTGCAGTTCCGCAAACGTCTACGATGGCGCTAACGCAAGCTACGTTGCCATACGTGCTTTTATTAGCGAATCAAGGTTACCAAGATGCTTGCTCGGCCAACGAGGCTCTAAATAAAGGTTTGACAATCTACGATGGAAAGTTATACCATCCTGGTTTAGCGGCGGCTTTCTCGTTGTAATTATAGGAAAAAATTGGCGTGGAAGTTGACAAGAAACACCTCATGCGTCGCACGGGTGATGGCAGTGTAAAGCCAACGAATATATTCGGCATCCACTTGTTCCTCTTTTAAATAGCCTTGATCGATAAAAACGGCTTTCCATTGGCCACCCTGTGATTTGTGGGTGGTCAATGCATAAGCAAATTTAACCTGTAATGCATTTAAATACGGGTCCTTTCGGATTGCCTCAGTCCGTTCTTTTTTCTTTGGTAAGTGCGCATAATCCTCACAAACAGAATCATATAGCTTTTTATTAGCCTCCTTACTTAAGGCTGACTCGGATGAATGCAGGGTGTCGAGCATGATTTTGGCTTCCACCTCAGGATGTTCTTCATAATCACACAGCCGTAAGCTGACCGTTAAGAATCGCATCCCATGCATTTCTTCCTCGCGCTTAATTTTCATGATTTCCACAAAGTCGCCATTGGCCAAAAATCCAGCTGGCGAATCTTCGTCCAACCAATGGTAATTATTACGCACGATCATCAATAAATCTCCCGATGATATTTCATCCTCTTGATACAAAATGGTCCGCCGAACAAACTCATTGAATTGAACCGCGCTCTTATTGGATCGCGTTAAAACGATTGTTTCCTCTTTCCCAAATTTCCGGTAGGCATACTGCATGCCATCTTCCATTTTTTCTCCCGTCATGCGGAAAATATCTTTAAAAGAGGCCGTATTAAACTTGATTTCCGTGGAGTTTTGAGCTAATAAGCCACGTAAGTTTGTGGCATTGTACAATATTCCAGAATGAATATCCTGACGCATGACATCCGTTAGTTCATGCTCCTTAACTTCCATGTGAAATTCTTTCGCAATGTAATCCGCGGAAAGGGCAGGCGAAAGAATTTTACCAATAGGAGGTAATTGAGCCGTATCACCCACAAAGATTAGCTTATTGCCAGTATGTCCATTTTCAGGATTGGTAAAGACATATTCAATCAAATCGGTCAATAAACTATTTTGGCCAAAATCAGAATCATCCGTAATCATGGATGCCTCATCAACAATAAACACGGTATTCGTGGCGTAGTTGGGCATGCGTTGAAAGGATAAAGTTCCCGAGTGTGGGTTACTTACCTGTCTGTAAATTTTTTTATGGATGGTGAATGCCTTCTTTTTCGAGTAATTAGCCATCACTTTAGCAGCACGACCCGTAGGCGCTAAAAGCTGCGTTTTATAACTGAAGGTTCCTAAAATCTTAATCAAAGTTGAAATGACGGTGGTTTTACCCGTTCCTGCGTATCCTTTGATGATGAATGTTAATGCCGACCACTCATCTTCGTTGACAATAAATTTATCCAATTGCGAAAATAATGCCGACTGCGATGGCGTCGGTTCGAAGGGAAATTTTTGATTTAGTAAGAAAGCTGGGCTTTTGGCAATACTCATAAGGTAAATTTACACAATAGCCCCGGGTAGCGCAATGGAGTTTTCGATTGAAAGTGGACGAAAAACATTAATCAAGCAAATTCGCTCGTATTGATCTAATTCAGAAACTAAAATATCAGTTTCTTCTACTTGGTCCTCAACCAATAAGCGGGCACGTGTCGTTCCCCAATGCATCGGAGCTTCCGGTGTATACCAAACACCATCCTTCAAGAAAGCTAAATTAGCGATGGTACAATCCTGAATAATTCCATCTTTATGAAAAATCACTTCATCAGCCAAGGGGTGTGCCTCCAAAATATGCCGAAAAAATCCTCTTTCGGCCCATTTGAAGCCATAATCAATCTCGCCGCTATCAACCAAGGTGAATTTTTGAATCACTTTAGCTTCATATGGAAATAGCTCCACGGTTTGTGGATCCTCTGTATACGTAATCCGTAAGCGATGTATTCCTGTTTCGGGTAAGACAATTTTTGAAATCTCTTCGTGTACATCAAAAGGTTCCCACTCCTGAAAAAAGGTATCAAATGTTTCGTTGACACGCATTTGATGGAAGTCAAGATGAAGAGCCTGACCGTTTTGCACACAAATAGTTTCTAAAAATGAAAACATATTAAAAGGGGAGATATACTTTTTGAATGAGTTCGTTGTATTCTTTTTCAAGTTCTGAAAAAACGGTAATTCCACCGCCACTTTTGAAAATCAGTTGGCCCGATTTACGTTCAATAAATCGAATCATGACGCCAGAGTCTAAATTTTGGCCATCAAATTCACCCATGATTCCTGTGTAAAACCCACGATCATATTGCTCAGCCTCAGCGATGATTTGCATAGTAGAGGCTTTTGGAGCTCCTGTGATGGAGCCTGCAGGTAATAATTCGCTCAAAATAGACCCAATTTTTCCCTTCAATTCGGGAAGAAGTAACCCTGAAATTTGCGATGACATTTGCCACAAATCACCTTCATTTGTTTTTACCTGTTCCGTGTATTTATAGGAATCTACTTGAATAGGGAAGGCCACCCGACTTAAATCATTGCGGATTAGGTCAACAATCGTGGCATGTTCCGCTTGTTCTTTTTGATCTGCCATTAAGGTGTCCGTGGATGGATTTGATCGTACAGACGACGTTCCTTTCATTGGATAACTATAAATTTTGTGATCCTTAATTTGTATGAAACATTCAGGCGAGAACACGATAAATTCCTCCGCACATTTCATTTTGTAAGCCGCATGTGCTTGATCAAAAATGATTTGCAGAGGCACATTAACTTGAATAGGTGTTTCAGCCGTTAAATTAACCAAAAACGAGTTTCCCTTTTTTAGTTCCCGTTGGACATATTCAAATTTGTGCCGATAGGTTTCAAGGGGAATAGGGGATTTTGCAAAATGCACCGACTGCCCACTACCACTTGGTTTTTGTCGGATTTGAATATGTATACCTAGTTTTTGGGCCTCTTGTTTGGATCCAGCCCAAGCCTGTGTCCCATCATAACTGATGAAAAATTGGAAGGGTATACCTAGCATTCCCCACGTATCCATTTGTTCAGATACTTCCGCAAAAGGCACGAGAGGAATGGATGGAAACATCCTATAAATAGTTATTCGCTAATTCAAGAACTTTAGCTAATCCTGCAGGATTTTGTCCTCCAGCTGTGGCTAAGAAGGCTTGGCCGCCACCACCACCTTGCACTTCTTTCGCTAATTCGCGAACAATGGTACCGGCATTTAATGATTTTGACTCCACTAAATCTTTCGAAATGGCTAAGGCTAAACTGGCTTTGCCGTCAATTTCACTTACGAGTAAACAGAATAAACTTCCAGCTTCTGTTTGCAAATCAAATGCTACGTTTTTCAATGCATCTGCATTGGGTACGTTTACCTGAGCGATTAAAGCAGGTATTCCTGAAGCTGAACTAATTTGTTTAGCTAGTTCAGTTTTTAAACCTCCGATTTCTTTAGCTTGGTAGTTGGCAACCGTTTTTTGCAAGCTATTCGCATGTTCAATCAAGCTTGCCACTGCCTTCACCAAATCTTTTGGAGCCTTTAACAATGCATTTAATTCACTAATTACAGCCTCTTGCTCGCTTAAAAGCGCATAGGCTTGTTGGGACGTAATAGCCTCAATCCGACGAACACCCGTCGCAACAGATGTTTCAGTTATGATCTTACATAAACCGATTTCACCAGTTGATGGCACATGTGTACCTCCACAAAGTTCAACGGAATAGTTCTTGTCAAAGGTGATTACACGGACAAAATCGCCATATTTTTCACCAAACAACGCCATAGCTCCTTTTTCTTTCGCTTGTGCGATCGGAACATTTCGTTCTTCAAGTAAAGGAATGTTCTCGGCAATTTTGGCATTAACGATTTGTTCAATTTGTAGAATTTCATCGTCGGTGACTTTTTGAAAATGCGAGAAGTCAAAACGCAACAAGGCCTCATTTACGAGGGAGCCTTTTTGTGCCACGTGCTTGCCTAATACTTCTTGTAAAGCTGCTTGTAGTAAATGTGTCGCTGTGTGGTTTTGCGTAATCGTTCTTCTCCGATGGGTATTTATCTCAGCGATTACCTCGACATCTCCAGCTACTTGCTCGATACGTGCATCACTTAAAAAATGGACGATCAAGTCATTCTCTTTTTTAGTGTCAAGTACCTGTAATGTAATCCCAGAAGGCTTGAATGTTAAGGTTCCTGTATCACCTACCTGTCCGCCTGATTCTGCATAGAATGGAGTTTTTTCTAGGACAACTTTATATTGTACGCCACCTTTATTTTGAATCTTTTGATATTTTAAAACCTGTGTGTTTGTTTGGGTTTCATCGTAGCCTACAAATGAAACTTCTTCTCCTTCACGGACAATCATCCAATCTTCCGCACTTGCTCCTGCGTCTTTGCGTGAGCGTGCTTTTTGTTCTTGTAAAGCCTTGTTGAATCCAGCTTCGTCAATATCCATGCCTTTTTCACGCGCAATTAATGCCGTTAAATCTATCGGGAATCCGTAGGTATCATTTAGTTCAAACACGTCATCGCCTGAAAGAATTTTGCCGGAGCAGTCTTCCATTAATTTATCAAGTCGGATTAGACCTGTGGATAAGGTACGCAAGAAAGATACCTCCTCTTCGTAAATCACTTTGGCAACGAATGCTTCTTGGGCAATTAGTTCATCAAATACGCCGGTGAATTGTTTAGCCAATAAAGGGACTAATTCGTGCATAAATGGCTCTTTGAAGCCTAGATAGGTATAACCGTAACGTACGGCCCGACGTAATATACGGCGGATAACATAGCCAGCTTTGGCATTAGATGGCAACTGGCCATCAGCAATACAGAAAGCGATGGCACGAATGTGGTCAGCAATTACGCGTAATGCGATATCTGTCCATTTTTCATCCCCGTATTGCTTGCCTGCTTTTTGAGCAAGATATTGAATTGTTCCCTGAAAAACGTCGGTATCGTAATTGGATTGCTTCCCTTGAATCGCCATACAAAGGCGTTCAAAACCCATTCCTGTGTCTACATGTTTGTTGGGTAGTGGAACTAATGAACCGTCCGACATACGCTCAAATTGCATGAATACATTGTTCCAAATCTCAACGACTTGTGGATGATCTGCGTTAACTAAGGATTTTCCGGATACTTTGGCAACCTCGTCTGCATCACGTAAATCAATATGGATTTCTGAGCATGGTCCGCATGGGCCTGTTTCGCCCATTTCCCAGAAGTTATCTTTTTTATTTCCGTAAATGATACGGTCTTCACCCACAATCGCTTTCCAGATATCGAAAGCCTCTTGATCGAAAGGTACACCATCTTTTTTATCACCTTCAAAAACGGATACATAGATACGGTCTTTGGGTAATTTGAATACTTCTGTCAGTAATTCCCAGGACCAAGTAAGTGCCTCTTGTTTAAAATAATCACCAAATGACCAATTACCAAGCATTTCAAACATGGTGTGGTGGTAGGTATCGAATCCTACATCTTCCAGGTCGTTATGCTTTCCAGAAACGCGAAGACATTTTTGCGTGTCTGCGATACGTTTCGACGGAGGGGTTCCATTACCCAAGAAAAAATCCTTGAATTGTGACATACCTGAATTATTAAATAATAGGGTAGGGTCATTCTTAGCTACCAATGGGGCTGAAGGAACAATTAAGTGACCTTTAGATTGAAAAAAATCTAAGAACTGTTGGCGGATCTCCGAAGAAGTCATTTGGGCTAATTTTGGTAAGGGATTGGTTTAATGCGTCCTCTTGTTTATTTTTGTTTAGACAAGAATCGCAAAATTAGGTTTTTTTGTTGATTTTATTGATTCCTCGCATGGATTTAGATAAGCAATATTATTCGATTTCTGAAGTAGCCAAGCTATTTAAAGTCAATACATCCAAGTTGCGGTATTGGGAAGCACAATTTCCACACCTATTACCAAAGCGTACAGGAACTGGAATTCGTAAGTATACGCAGGTTGATATTGATAAAATCAAGGTGTTAGTGGACATGATCGATGTCAAAGGTCTAACCATTGAAGGAGCTAAACAAGCGCTAAATAACAAAGGGGCTGTCAAAAATCCCAATCAGGTTGTCATTAATCAGTTAACTGATATTCGTGATTTTTTACAAGTTTTATCTCAGGAATTAGAATAGTCGGTGCGTAGTTTCGTGGAAATCCTAGTCCATGCAATCCTCCGAAAAATTCTATCAAGTTGCCCTATCGCGTATTCCGCAAATCGGTGTTGTCAATGCACGAAGGCTCGTTTCTTATGCGGGCTCTGCTGCTGCAATTTTTCAAGCTTCACGCGCTGAACTTCAAAAAATACCCCATATAGGTCCCATTTTAGCTGAGTCTGTTTTTCAAAAGACCTACTTACAGGAAGCAGAATCGATTTTGCGTGCATGCGACTCAAGTCAAATTACCATCCTTTTTTACTTAGATGATTTGTATCCGGATCGATTAAAACATATTTATGATGCGCCATTGGTCTTGTATTATCAAGGGAGTTCTGATTTAAATCAAGCGCGTAGTTTAGCGGTCGTGGGCACACGGAAAGCCACTGATTACGGTAAGCGTATGACTCAATCCTTACTTGAACAATCTATCGGTTGCCCGGTCGTATTTGTGAGCGGGCTTGCTTATGGAATTGATATTGAAGTGCATAAACATTGCATTGACTTAGGGCTAGAGAATATAGCTGTGTTGGCCGGTGGATTTAATTATGTGTATCCGGCCAAGCATAAACGTTTTTTGGATCAAATGGTACAATGTGGTGGCGTCTTATCAGAATATCCCTTACATCAAAAGCCTGATCCACGTTTTTTCCCATTGCGTAATCGTATTATAGCCGGGATGACAGATGCAACTGTAGTGATTGAAGCAGCCGAAAAGGGTGGGGCATTAATTACCGCAGATTATGCTAATAATTATCATCGAGAGGTATTTGCTGTTCCAGGTAATTTGGAAAAAATATTTTCAGAAGGGTGCAATGCCTTAATTCAAAAACATAAAGCGACTATTTATACGAGTTGGGAAGCATTAGCCTTGCAGATGAATTGGGCAGAAGTAGGCGATCGAGTTCAGCCGAAAAAACAGGTTTCTTGGAGCAGGTTGACAGATGATGAAACTCAACTCATGGCAATTTTAGTCAAAGAAGGGGAATGTACGTTAGATCAACTTGCCTGGCGTGCACAAAAAAAGGTAACCGATTTGGCGATTACCTTATTAAATCTGGAGTTCCAAGGGTTGGTGAAAGCCTTACCTGGTTATATGTATCGGATAAAATAGCTTATTTACGCCATTCGCTTGGGTTCACACGCCAATCTTGCAGGGTGACCAATTGTGTTTCTGAGATGTAGTCTAATTTAACAGCTTCTTCCACAAGCACATCGTAGTTGCTGAGTGTATAAAATGGGACACCCGCATGTTTGAAATTTTCAGATGCAATTTCAAAACCGTAGGTGAAGATGGCAACCATACCGAGTACTTCGACGCCCTCCGAACGTAAGGCATCAGCTGCTTTAAGTGAGCTTCCACCGGTTGAAATTAGGTCTTCAATCAATACAGCTTTTTGACCTGGCTTAATACTGCCTTCAATTTGGTTTCCCATGCCATGTTTTTTGGGCTCTGGGCGAACATAGCAAAATGGTAAATCCAATAAATCTGCCACTAATGCACCTTGTGCAATGCCAGCTGTGGCAACCCCTGCAATGACATCAACGTCCTTGAAATAGCCTTTAATTGCTGCCGAAAGGCTGTTTTTGATGTAGGTTCTCGCCTCAGGATCTGAAAGTGAGATTCTATTGTCACAATAAATAGGTGACTTCCAGCCTGATGCCCAAGTAAACGGCTGGTCTGGTCGTAATCGAATCGCTTGAATGCGTAAAAGATGATGTGCGACTTCTTGTGAAATAGTTAAATTCTGCATGCTTGAGTTTCTTCAATAATTGATTTCACAAAAATAAGTATTCAGATTATCTTATCAGTATTTAATTCTATTTTTGCCAAAATTAAAATCCATTCATGGTCATTTTTATCAACGATCGCCCCATACGCCTTATCAAAAAATCAAAAAATAGTTTGTATCCTCCCATGGAAGATTACGATGTGATTTTAGATGTGCGTTTGAAGCCGATTAAAATTGCTGATTTCAAAGGGCATACGTGTTTATTGAACGTGGGGCCAGACCAGATGGAAAAAATTATTACAGAGTTGCATGCCGACAAGCCTTTTGATTTTCATTCCTTATATATTTTGACGGAACAAAAGAAAGAGCTCAAGAAACGGATTTGTTCACTTTATCAGGTTATTGAAGCAGCCGGTGGTGTCGTACTTAATCCGCAAAATGAGGTTCTTTGGATTTACCGCTTAGGTAAATGGGATTTGCCTAAAGGGAAATTGGAGAAAAATGAAAATTTTAGAAAAGCAGCGGTTCGTGAAGTTTTTGAAGAGTGTAATGTGGCAGCAGACCTAATTTCAAAGGTATGTACCACATATCATACCTATTCATTTAAGAATGAACGCATCTTGAAAAAAACAAAGTGGTATGTAATGGAATCCAAGCAGTCGGGAAAATTAAAGCCACAATTAGAGGAAAATATTGAACGCGTCGAATGGATTGCGCAAGATAAGATGAATAAAGTCGTGTCGGATACGTATAGTTCGATCCGTTATGTAATCCAACAATTCATCGTAAATCAAGCTCAAATACCATCTAAGGTATAAGGTAAGTATTCCCCTATTTCACTTCCATAGCGATGTAAATCACGTATAATCGTTGAGCTAATTGGCGCTAAGTGAGGTGATGTAATCAAGAATACAGTTTCTAATTCCTGGTTGATATGTCTGTTCACTTGTGAGATTGAGTTTTCATATTCGAAATCAGTTGTGTTTCGAAGTCCTCTGATGATGAATTTAGCTCCCACTTCCTTCGCCACATTGGCCGTCAAGTTTTGATAGGTAACTACCCGAACTGGTTTATCTTTAAACGTAGTCTCGATGTAATGTTTCATTTTGTCTAATGAAAAATAGCGCGACTTATTTGAATTTTGACCTATACCGATAACAACCTCATCAAATAAAGCTAAGGCTCTCAAGACAATATCTTCGTGTCCTTTGGTAAATGGATCAAAAGATCCGGGGAAAAATGCTGTTTTTGGCATCATATTAAATTAATTCGATAGGAATCTCCAGCTCAATCAAGCTTTGTCTTAAAATTGAATTTGTGTGCTCAGGACCCCGCAATTGAAATGTTTCGATTGTCCACTGAATTTCATAAGCTTCTCGAATAGAGTGTAGATAAAATGCAAGTTCAGTTGGCGATTCGTATGGAAAAACATTGGCTAGTTGCAATTGGCCTTGTTGTATCAAAATCACTAACACTGATTTTTCGAATAAATGCAGCTGTATTCGCGGATAAATATAAGCCTTTGTTTTAGCTAATTCATTAGCTAATAAATGTGAATAGTGAATCTGTGCTAGGGGGAAATTCAACACTAAAAAATCTTTCCAAACACTCGGGATCAAGAATAAAAGGTTGGCCTGAGCAAAATCTACAGCCTGTTCATGCACTTCATGGCCGTCGATTACACCTTCACCTAGAGCTTTTTCCAAGAAGCCAAGTCGGTAAATAGGTGAATCAAATTCCAAAGGGGTAAGTAAAAATAACTCGGTAGTTAGTTCAACAGAAATATGTTGAATCAATCGGATTTGAATTGATTGATCTAAAAGCCAATTTTTAATTGATAGTTGGGTAGAATTCCAAGGAAATAAGGCATCATTTGAATCAATTTTGAAACGAAGACCTGCTTTCTCGAGTTGTATCGAAAGTGAAATGGGAGTTTTAGCTTGAAGTGGAATTGTATTTCCTTTCACAGGTTGATTTTTCAAATTGCCCGAAATTGCAAAAAAAATAGCAATTAAGATATGATTTAGCCTTTTTTTCTAGGTACAAATTGAGTAATTTTGCGGCCTATTTAATCCATTCTTCATGTTATCTGTGTCTAACGTATCCCTGCGCTTTGGGAAAAGAGTTTTATTTGAGGAAGTAAACATCAAGTTTACGGAAGGAAACTGTTATGGTCTTATTGGTGCAAATGGTGCAGGGAAATCCACTTTCTTGAAAATTCTTTCAGGTGAAATTGAATCTCAAACTGGTAATATTAGTATGAATCCGGGAGAGCGAATGTCTATCCTGAAGCAGAATCATTTCGAGTTTGAAGAATCTCCCGTATTACAAACTGTCATCATGGGAAATAAGCGCTTGTATGACCTCATGCTTGAAAAGGATGCCATTTACATGAAGGAGGACTTTTCTGAGGCAGATGGAAATAAAGCTGCAGATCTAGAGGCAGAGTTTGCTGAATTAAATGGCTGGGAAGCCGAATCGGAAGCAGCTACTTTATTGAGTGGCTTAGGTATTAAAGAAGACATTCATTACACTTTGTTGCGTGATTTAAATGGTTCTGAAAAGGTGAAAGTTCTTTTAGCCCAAGCACTTTTTGGAAATCCTGATATTTTATTGTTGGATGAGCCAACTAACAACTTGGATATTGATTCCATTTTATGGTTAGAAGGCTTTTTACAAAACTTCAAAAATACCGTCATTGTTGTTTCTCACGATCGTCATTTCTTGGATAATGTGTGTACACATATTGCCGACTTAGATTTTGGAAAGATTCAATTATACGGAGGTACGTATACGTTTTGGTACGAGTCTTCTCAGTTGGCTGCACGTCAACGGACCGATCAGAATAAAAAAACGGATGAGAAGCGAAAAGAATTGGAAGAATTTATTCGTCGGTTCTCTGCTAATGTGGCGAAATCTAAGCAAGCGACTTCACGTCAAAAGATGTTAGAAAAGTTACAAGTAGATGATATAAAACCGTCTTCTCGTAAATATCCGTTCATCAACTTTAAGCCAGAGCGTGAGGCGGGAGACCAGTTATTGAGTGTGGAAAATTTGTCGGCCACTACGGAGGAAGGGGTTCCTTTATTTACAAATCTTTCTTTTACGGTTAATAAGGGTGATAAAGTTGCATTTTTAGCAAAAGATTCTTTAGCCATTACTGCGCTTTTTGATATTTTGATGGGTGAAGGTAAAGCGAGCTCTGGAGATTTTAAATGGGGAGTAACGACTACTCAGACATATTTGCCGAATGATAATGCCAACTACTTCAAGGATGACTCCATGAATTTAGTGGATTGGTTACGTCAATATTCAGTTGAAAAAGACGAGAGTTTTATTCGCGGATTTTTAGGCCGTATGTTGTTCTCTGGTGAAGAAGCCTTGAAAAAATGTACGGTGATATCAGGAGGAGAGAAGCAAAGGTGTATGTTTTCGCGAATGATGTTGTCCGGTGCCAATGTGCTGCTTTTCGATGAGCCTACAAATCACTTAGACCTAGAATCGATAACTGCCTTAAATAATGGTATGGTTGAGTTCACTGGCACCATGTTGTTTACATGTCATGATCATCAATTAACGAATACAGTGGCTAATCGAGTAATTGAGTTAGGCGCTAAATCAAATTTAGATAAGTTGATGACCTACGATGAATTCATCACAGACCCTGCGGTTAAAGGCCAGCGCTCTGTTTTATAATGTAAAAAGCCCTTGAATTTCAAGGGCTTTTTTATGAATTCAGTGTGTACTACAAAATAAATCGTGTCGATAAAAAATTTGATTGTTGGTTCTCAACAATTTGATTGACAATATCTTTATTCAGTTGGTTCGCTTTCGTAGCCACAACCGTACGAATCGAGAACGATCGTAATGCCGCTGTTACGGATAGTGTTCCTTCGGCGGAATCCTTACGGCCCGTGAATGGGAATGAATCTGGTCCACGCTGACATTGTGCGTTTACATTTACACGGGATACTTGATTGACTGTTTCGTCAATTAAAGCTGAAATTTGATTCACATCCGTACCGAAAATTGCGACTTGCTGGCCATGTGATGACTCATGAATGTAATCAATGGGCGTTGAAATATCTTCAAATGGAACAACAGGTACCACTGGGCCAAATTGCTCTTCATGCCAAACTTTCATTTTACTGTTGACAGGATACAATAGAGCAGGGAAGAAGATTGACTTGAAGTTTTCTCCACCATGTTTATTGATAACTGTGGCACCGTGTAATTTGGCATCTTCGATTAACTCCTTCAAATAGGCAGGTTTATTAGGTTCGGGTAGCGGTGTGATTTGTACACCAGGTTCCCACATCATGCCTAACTTTAAGGCTTCAATTTTTTCAGCAAGGCCTTTATTAAATGCTTCTGCCAATGATTTGTGAACAAATATGATTTTGATCGCAGTGCATCGTTGACCATTAAATGACAAGGATCCTAACAAACACTCATTGATGGCTACATCTAATTGTGCGCTTTCGGTTACAATCGCTGCGTTTTTGGCATCTAGACCTAAAATCGCACGTAGACGATTCACCTTTGGATGCATTTTCTTAAGCTTATCGGCAACTTTTGAAGATCCAATCAACGTCAAAACGTCAATTTTCCCAGATTCCATGAGTTGAGGTATGATTGAGTTTCCACGACCATATAGTGTGTTAATTACTCCGGCAGGGAAAGAATCTTTAAATGCTTCCAATAATGGGTAATGCAATAAAGTGCCGTGTTTTGGGGGTTTAAATAAAACGGTATTTCCCATTATTAGGGCTGGAATAAGCGTTGTAAATGTCTCATTTAAGGGGTAATTAAATGGTCCCATACACAAAACTACGCCTAATGGCGAACGTCTTACCTGGCCAATAATTCCTTCTTCAATTAAGAACGTAGAAGACGTACGATCAATATCTTTTAACGCACCGATGGTATCGTAAATATATTGAACTGTCCGATCAAATTCTTTTTGAGAGTCGGCAAGTGATTTGCCAATTTCCCACATGAGTAATTTGACAACTTCATCCCGTTTTTGGATCATCTTTTGCGTGAATTTCTCCACGCACTCGATTCGTTGGCTTACCGACATAGACGGCCATTCGCCCCGACCATTCGAATAGGCTTTGACACCTGCATACAATACCTCCATAGCATCTGTAGCATCGGTAATTGGATAAGATCCAATCCGTTTTTGCTCTAAACCTTTGTCGGTTTTGATATAAATAGGGGACCAAACATCTTGAGTCTTTCCTGACCATTGACGCATTTCACCATTGACTAAGTATTCACGTTGCTCAATGGGACTAGTTAGGTCAAATTCTTTTGGGATACTTGCTGCATCAGGAAACAGCTTTTGTAATTCACTTGCTTGCATTTGCTTCATCTTTTTTTTCGAATACAAAGTTCTTCGCTTTGTACATTGCTTTCAAAGCAAACAAGTAAAAGTTTAAATAGTTATATGATTTTTTAAAAATTTACTATTTTTAAAGGTTTATTTTTCTGATATCAATAGAAATTTGCGTCTAATCTGATTGATTTTAAATTTCTTTTGATCGGTAAAGCTACTTACACTTATTTGTTCAAAAAGATTTTTCCATGCGTGAAAAGTGCTACTATCGTTAGCAGAAAAGCTTATTTCGTCGATTTTTTTAGATTGCAAATATTCGCTAAATGTCATTTTATGCCAGTTTGTGTCTGTATTTTAAAAGAGAAATAAAGGCGATAATAGCTAAAATTCCACTCATTAGAAATGGCAAAGGAATATTTTTAGCGAATCCTTGATATACTTGGCCAGCAAAAAGAGCCCCCAGCCCAATGCCTAACTCCAATGCAATATACATGGTAGCCATGGCTCGTCCCATGTGGTTTTTATTAGCTAAATCCGTAGTCCATGCTGCTAATGTAGGGGTGTTAAAGCCCCAAGCAAAACCGAAAAGAATAGCTGAGGTAATGACCGTCAAAGGACTAGGTGCTAAAACCATTAGAAACATGGCTGCAGCTAAAACGAGTGCAGAATAGAGCAGGACGGGAATACGGCCATATTTATCTGATGTTTTTGAAAAGAATATCCGGACTACGATGGATGAAATGGTATAGATGGTGAAATATAGTCCTTTATTGTGCCATCCAATTATTTTGGAAATGTCTGGCATTAAGGTAACTACAACACCAGATGAAAAGGAAACAAATAACATAATCCAAAAAACGGGTAGTATGGTAGGTTCAAATACATCGCTCCAACCAATTTTAAATAGTTTACCTGATAATTTTGATTTCATGGATTTGGGAAGAGTTTCCTTCATGCGCAATAGGATCAAAATTGATAACAAGGCAAAAACGGATGATATCCAGAACATCTCTTGGAGGCCTATTTCACTAGCTAAATAACTGCCTATTGCAGGACCGATAGACATGCCGGTAGCCGTAAATATCCCTAATCCTCCTTGCGCTTCCCCTCTTCTATTCTCAGGAATTATATCAGCAACATACGCTGCTGTCGCTGTTGGTTTTGTTCCCGTGGACATGCCATGCAAAAATCGCAAAAATAGAAACCCTTGAACTGTATGGATAATTGGGTAGAGTCCACCGCATAAAAAGCATACCAATGAACCAAATGCCATAACGGGAATTCTCCCGATATGATCAGTCAATTTCCCTGAGAATGGCCTACTTAATGCAGCCGTCAGTGTAAATAATGCGATGATATATCCGATATACTCTTTCCCACCTAGGCTAGCTAAATAATCAGGTAATTCAGGAATAATCATTGAAAAACTAGCTGAGAACAAGAAATTACTTACACACAGAAGTACAAAATTCAACGTATAAATTGACGCAGGTTTTTCCATTAAATTTCTTCGATGAACGCCTTGGTCTCTTTTTTATTCATACCCATTAAAAAGGCTGGTAGCAAAATAAGGTTGCAAATCATAGCCATCAGTAGCGTGATGGAAACGAGAATTCCAAGTGCTTGTGTCCCTTTGAAGGTTGATGCAGTGAAAATAAAGAACCCAAAAAACAAGATCATGGCTGTGTAGAACATGGAAACACCGGTTTTTTGAATGGTGATTTGTACTGCTTTGGCAACATTATTTGAATTTTTAAACCATTCCTCCTTGTATCGCGTTAAAAAATATATGGTTCCATCGCTTGAAATACCAAAGGCAATAGAGAAAATTAGAATAGTACTTGGCTTTAATGCGATGTGAAAGAATCCCATCAAACCCGCCGTGATAATTAATGGTATTAAGGATGGGATGGTTGAAATAATGACCATTTTCCAGCTGCGGAATAAAAGTGCCATTAAAATACAAATTAGTATAATGGCCGTAATTGTGCTTTCTATCAGGTTTGTCTGCAAATAAGCTGTTTGAAATGCATAAATTACTGAGTTTCCTGTAATTTTTGCACCATAGGCCCGCGCATCACTTGCAGGTAAGATATCACCTGTTTCACTATCAGTTCGAAAAATAGTATCAATTTTTGGCTGAAGCTCATCGTACAGTTTTTGCGTACGGACAGTTCCAATATCGGCCATTTGAAAACTTATACGCGTAAATCGTTTTTCCTTATCTAAGAAACCTGCGAATAAATTTTGTTTCCCTTGTAAGCTACCTTGGAAATCTTTTAATTTTGAAAGTTCATCAATTCCCGGTAAGGTAAAATATTTGGGATCTCCGCCCCGATAGACTTGATAAAGGTATTTTGTTGCCGTAACTAAGGAGAGACCCTGCGTAAATTCAGGGTGTTGACCTATTAGTTTTTCAGTTCGTTTAATTTTTGCCAAGATTTCTGGCGAAAGTGCTCGGTCTGATTCATGTGCATCGATTGAAATTTCGAATGGCATAACGCCTTTGAAGTGTGTTTCGATAAATTTCAAATCGGTATAAATAGCATTTTCTCTTGGTAAATCGTCAACGATATAGCCTACAGCCTCTATTTTGCTTAAACCATACAGAGAAACAACAAGTAAAAAACCAATGATGCTATAGATGACTTTCCGACGCTTAAATACCCAAAATTCAACGCGCGTTAGAAATCGATTAATTCTCTTACTTTCAAAATGAGCTAAATCTTTCGCCTTTGGTGGATTTAAATAACTAAAAAAGATAGGAATCAATACCAAAGACAATAAGAATGTGAACATGACATTCAATGATGCGACTATGCCAAATTCCACAAGCAAGGCCGAACCCGTAAATGCAAATACACCAAACCCAATAGACGTAGTAATATTTGCTAAAAATAACGTTCGGCCCACAGTTGCTGTACTCCCCAGCAGTGAGGCTTCTTTATCTTTTGTTTCAGCGTAGTTTTCGTGATACTTATTTAACAGAAATATGACATTAGGAACCCCAATAACGACAATAAGCGGTGGAATTAGTCCGGATAAAAGTGTGATTTTAAATCCAAAAAGAACTATAGTTGCGAGTGAGGCTACGATGCCAATTAGAATTACGATTAGCGCAAAAAAGACAACTTGAATTGACCTGAAAAAATAAAATAAAATAAGGGAAGTTACGGCGATTGCCAACAACAGAAATAATACCAATTCATTCGTTACTTGTGACGTATATTCTGTGCGGATAAATGGCATTCCAGAATAGTGCAGCTGATTTTTTGTTTTAGCTGAATAGTGTTCACCAAGGGATTTGATTTTTTTGACTAGTGAAATCCTATTTTTATTGTTGATGGTCTTTTGATCAAGTGTAATCAACATCAAATGAACCCGGAGATCTTCTGTGAAAAGGAAATTTCGATAAATCGGTAATTTGTTGATTTTGGATTTTAATGAATCTAATTCAGCTTGCGAGCTATTTGTTGATCCCGCATACAGTGGTCTTGTTTTAAAGATTTTTCTTGTCGTATCAATATAGACTTCAGGTAGATTGGGTAATGCCAACATGGATTTAATACCTGCCTCTTTTTTTATTTCGGTAAATAAGTTATTCCATGCATCAAACTCAGCTGGTTTAAACAAATTTGGATTTTCCAATCCGATGACCATCACATTGCCATCCTCACCATATTTCTTCTTGAATGATTCGTACAACTGAAATTGTTCGTTCGATTGAGGAAGAATTTTAGCTAATTCATAGCTAAGTTGAATTTGGCTAGCTGTGTATGCCAACCATATCGTCGTAAAAAATAAAACACCTAGAATGGCTAATTTGAATTTGAGGATTTGAGTACCAATCCAATTCCATGATTTATTCATTGACTTCTCCTTTTAATATTTCAGCTAACGCTAAATCTTCTGATGTTGTGATTTTAATATTGGCATATGTCCCTTCTACTACATGTATATGTTCTCCTATATTTTCAACAACACTCGCATCATCTGTAAAATGGGAATTATATCCATTTGCGTATGCTTTTCGTAGCGTGTTTAATTTAAAAACTTGAGGTGTTTGAATAACACGTATATCCGCACGATTTACAGCTATAAAAGCTTTTTTTTCTTCGTTCCACATTCTAATTGAATCTTTTGATGGCATTGCAACGACCGCATTGCCGTATTTGGATGCTTCCTCAAATGCGTGTTGGATCGTTTGTTTACTTATCAATGGACGCACGCCATCATGTATTGCAACTAAACATTCAGTCCCATAGGTAATGGCTTGGATACCAGCTAAGCTAGAATGGAATCGGGTTTCTCCTCCGGCAACTAATTTGTGAGGAGTTTGTGTAAGAATTTCAGGATATTTCTTTCCTAGTGTGGCCCAATGATCGAATTGATCTTGTGGTAAGACTAGAATTAATTCAATATCTGGAATGGCTGCTTTGAATGCTGCCAAGGTATGAAAAAGAATGGGTTTATTTTGAAGCAGTAAAAATTGCTTCGGTACCGACGAATTCATGCGTTGTCCGCTACCTCCCGCAACTATAATTGCTATTTTTTTCAAAATAAACCCATTTACAATTAAATTATTAACATTACGTCGCCGTAACTAAAGAAGCGATATTTCTCCTTAATGGCTTGTTGGTATGCATCTTGAATCAAATCATATCCACCAAAAGCACATGACATCATGTATAAAATAGATTCAGGTAAATGGAAATTTGTTAAAAGGGCAGTTGGTATTTTAAACTCGTATGGCGGGAAGATAAATTTATCTGTCCAAGAATCAATCGGTTTTAAGTGGCCGCTTGCTGAAACAGATGATTCCAAGGCTTTCATAACTGTAGTTCCTACGGCCAACACATGTTTTTTGCCATCAATAGCTTGATTGACATAATCACATGTATCTTGGTTAATCATAAAATGTTCTGAATCGGTTTTATGTTTTGTAAGATCTTCAACATCTACTTGGCGAAAAGTTCCTAATCCGATATGAAGGGTAAGTGGCGTAAATTGGGTTCCATTTAACTCCATACGCTTCATGATAATTTTGGAGAAGTGTAATCCGGCAGTTGGTGCTGCTACCGCACCCACGTGCTCTGCATAAATTGTTTGAAAACGGTCACGATCTTCTTCTGTCGCCGCGCGCTTAAGACGAATCTCATCTGGAAGTGGCGTTTCACCTAATTCGTGAATTGCCGCCATGAGCGCTTCATGATCGCCATCGTATAAAAAACGAATGGTACGCCCACGCGATGTGGTATTATCAATAACCTCAGCTACTAAATCTGAATCGCCAAAATATAATTTATTTCCTACTCGAATTTTTCTTGCTGGGTCGACCAATACATCCCATAAACGGTGTTCGCGGTTTAATTCACGTAACAAAAACACTTCGATTTGAGCACCTGTTTTCTCTTTGTTTCCATAAAGACGGGCAGGGAAAACTTTGGTATTGTTCGTTACTAAAACATCTCCATCTCCAAAATAATCTACGATATCTGTAAATTTCTTATGCTCAATGGTTTTTTCCTTTCGGTTAATGACCATCATGCGAGCGTCTTCGCGATTTTCTGTGGGGTTTAAAGCAATTAAGTTTTGTGGTAAATCAAATCTGAATTCAGATAATTTCATTCGGATGGGGTTTGAAATGAATTTATGATTCCAATTGCGTGCGCAATTGGTGCATAAAATTTGCAATTTTACAAATATACACTTTTGAAGGGGGGCTTGTCAAGGTATATTTTAAACAATTTGAAAAAAGTCAGGTTTTAAATTACTAAGTACTATCCTATGCAGTCAGTTTCTATTTTTTGGTTTCGGCGTGATTTACGAATTACGGATAATCATGGCCTTTGGGCAGCTCTGAAAGGAGACAATCCCGTATTGCCACTATTTATTTTTGATCCCACCATCTTAGAACGGTTGGAAGATCACCGTGATGCCCGAGTTGAGTTTATTCATAATTCTTTATCTGAATTAAAATCGAATATTCAGAAACAAGGTGGAGATCTTTGTGTGTTACATGCGCAACCATTGGAGGCATTCAAGAATTTACAATCTCAGTATACGATTCGTGCTATTTACGCGAATCATGATTATGAGAAGTATGGATGTGATCGCGATGATGTCATTATGCGTTGGGCTGAATCTCAGCAAATTAAATTTCACACCTATAAAGATCAAGCGATTTTTGAAAAAAATGAGGTTTTAAGCGGCCAAGGTACTCCTTATACCGTATTTACTCCTTATTCGCGAAAATGGAAAGAGCGCCTTCGTACAGAACCTATCGTTCAGTTTCCTTCTGAAGAACTTCAAAACTATTTATCAGCGAAATTTGATATTTTGAGTTTAGAATCAATTGGATTTGAATCGGCGGGATTGGCTTTTTCTAAGCCAACAGTTGCAGATGATTTAATTCGTAATTATGGAGAGCGTAGGGATTTTCCTGCATTACCAGGGACGAGTAGGTTATCTGTCCATTTGCGATTTGGTACAGTTTCGATTCGAAGTCTTGTTTTGCAAGCGATAGGAAAATCAGAAGTATGGTTGAATGAATTAATTTGGCGGGACTTTTATTTTAACATTTTACATCATTTTCCGCATATATCCACTGGTCATGCTTTTCGCAAAGAATATGATCGTATGGAATGGCGAAATAATGAAGAGGAGTTTGATGCTTGGAAGCAAGGCCAAACTGGTTATCCGATTGTAGATGCAGGAATGCGAGAATTGAATTCGACCGGATTCATGCATAATCGTGTTCGAATGATTGTTGCGAGTTTTTTGGTCAAACATTTATTGATTGATTGGCGCTGGGGAGAAGCCTATTTTGCTGCCAAATTAGTAGATTTTGATTTTTCTGCCAATAATGGTGGTTGGCAATGGGCAGCTGGTTCTGGTTGCGATGCGGCTCCTTATTTTCGAGTTTTTAATCCCACCCTGCAAACTAAAAAATTTGATGGTGAGTTGGCATACATTCGTAAATGGGTACCAGAATTTCAAGAGTTAAGTTATGCTAAACCTATTGTAAATCATGAATTTGCCAGAGAACGTGTTTTAGCCGCCTATAAGAAAGCTTTAGCTAAGGTTTAGTATACATTTTTTCCAGCAATGGAGTAGTTGGTCAAATCAATTGTCAGAAAGCCAATTTTCAAATTTACTTCCATTTTAAATGGTACCTGATAGGTGTCATTCGTTATCCATAGTTGAATCGCATCTTCTTCTTTAAACATCTTATTTTTTGGTAGCACCAAGGTGGTTCGTATACAATTTTTATTTCCCAAAGGACTTTCGATTTTTTCAAATCCTTTCACGATAAACCAAATTTCATAGATACTACCGTCAACTAATATATTGGCTTTTTGCTTATGGCCTATTTTCATATCACCTAAAGGCTTATCTCGTAAGAAAAAATAGCCTCCAATTAAATCTAATGTGGAATGATTTATCGCTAAATTTTTGGCTGTTGGCGTGTTTTGTGGCGAGTTTATTTTAGCTACTGAATTGGCATGATCAAATAGGACTGTTTCTGTTTTTCGGTATCGACCTTCCTTTTTACGCATCTCCGTTTTAATTGGTAGATGGGAGTCGGTATCTAGGTAAGCAGACCAATAATCAACTACGGGCGATATGATATCTAGTATACCAACAGTTTTACCCGTTATTTCAATTTTTCGAGTTTGTTGGCCATTTACTTGTTGCGTTTGTCCACTCGTGTGAATTGTTGCTTCTGCGGCATTAATAAAACCGAGATGTATGCGGTATTTTAAATGTTCGTTAGCTAAAATACTGGAATTTTCTTGGCATAAAATTGGGTGGATGGTAACCAATAATATGATAATTACATGTAAGTGTTTGCTGAAAAAAGACGGTTTGAATTGCAAGAGCTTGGTTTTAATTACGAAGGATTTATTTGACGATAGAATATCATTTTATTTGTTTTTTCATTACGTGGTATTTCCTATTTTTGTTTGGATTTAAATGAAAGACATATAATCTACAAGGAACATTCAAAATTATCAATAAATATAACATGGCAAAACAATCGGATAGCGCACAAGGTCTTGCAGCTGAGAAATTAAAGGCACTGCAGACTACTTTGGAAAAATTAGATAAGGCTTACGGGAAAGGGACTGTGATGCGTTTGTCAGATAGTAAGGTTATGGATGTTCCTGTCATATCAACAGGTTCATTAGGCTTAGATTTAGCTTTAGGTATTGGCGGTGTACCGCGTGGTCGTGTAGTTGAAATTTATGGACCAGAATCCTCTGGTAAAACAACATTAACCTTACATTGTATTGCTGAGGCACAGAAAGCGGGTGGTTTAGCTGCTTTTATCGATGCAGAACATGCATTTGATCGATCTTATGCCGAAAAACTAGGTATTGATACGGAGAATTTATTGATTTCACAGCCAGATAATGGCGAGCAAGCACTTGAGATTGCGGAGCATTTGATTAGCTCTGGTGCTATTGATATTATTGTTATTGATTCGGTTGCGGCATTAGTTCCTAAAGCTGAAATTGAAGGGGAGATGGGGGATTCAAAAATGGGTCTTCAGGCTCGATTGATGTCACAGGCTTTACGTAAATTGACTGGTACAATCAACAAAACGGGTTGTTGCTGTATTTTCATCAATCAACTACGTGATAAGATTGGTGTTATGTTTGGAAGTCCAGAAACAACTACAGGTGGTAATGCTCTGAAATTTTATGCTTCTGTTCGTTTAGATATTCGTCGGGCTGGTCAAATCAAAGAAAGCGCTGATTCCATTACAGGTAATCGTACGCGTGTAAAAGTTGTGAAAAATAAAATGGCTCCTCCTTTTAAAGTGGTTGAGTTTGATATTATGTATGGTGAAGGAATTTCGAAAGCTGGTGAAGTGCTTGACTTGGGTGTAGATTTAGGTGTAGTTGATAAGTCGGGGTCTTGGTTTTCGTATAATGGGAATCGCTTAGGACAAGGCCGTGATGCCGTAAAAGATTTGATCAAGGATAATCCTGAATTGATGGATGAGCTTGAGCAAAAGATTAAAGAAAAGGTCAAAGGTGACGATAAAGCTCTAATTGATAAAGATGTTGTTGCAGAAGAATAGATTTATCTAGTAAACTAAAAAAAGAGGCTTAAGCCTCTTTTTTTAGTTTAATGCTATATTAAAGCGATTAAAGAGTTTTTTAACCGTTTTCTCTACATTCTTGTCGGATTCTATTGCCTCGGAAATTGATTGTACAGCATGAATAACCGTGCTATGGTCACGGCCTCCAAAATGATAACCAATTGATTTTAAGGGTAGATTTGTAAGTTCCTTCAGCATGTACATGGCTACTTGTCTAGGAAAAACATTTTGTTTTTTTCTGCATTTTCCTTTAAGCGTTTGCATATCTACATCAAAGTGTGTCGTAATTGCCTCCAAGATATTGTCGACACTAAGTTCTTTTTCTTGATCGTTGACAATGGATTTTAATGTTGACTTGGCTAATTCCAGATCAATTTCTTTTCTAGTTAAAGAGGCTTGCGCCATTAATGAGATGATGACGCCCTCCAACTCGCGTACATTCGTTTGGATCGAATGCGCTAAATATTCCAAAACATCAAAATTGATTTGAATTCCATCGTCTTGCAATTTCTTTTGTATAATGGCAATACGAGTTTCAAAATCAGGTTGTTGTAAATCAGCAGTCAAGCCCCATTTAAACCGACTTAATAAACGGTCTTCCATACCTGCCAAATCTCGAGGTGCGCGGTCAGAAGACAGAATTATTTGTTTACCTGATTGATGTAAATGATTAAATATATTAAAAAACGTTTCTTGTGTTTTTTCTTTTCCAGAAAGAAATTGTACATCATCAATAATTAATACATCAACCTGAAGGTAAAAGTTGGTAAATGTCTCAATTGAATTATTCCGAATCGCATTAACAAATTGATTTGTGAATTTTTCAGTTGACACATATAAGACAAATTTCTCTGGGAATTCCTCTTTAATCTGATTTCCGATTGCCTGAATTAAGTGTGTTTTACCTAATCCTACTCCTCCGTAAATCATCAATGGATTAAATGAAGTTAAACCAGGTTTATTGGCCACAGCCATACCTGCCGCACGGCCTAATCGATTGCAATCTCCTTCAATAAACTTGTCAAATGTATATTTTGGAATTAGATATGAATCTAATGCCAATGAATCTAAATCTTTAAATTGAAATGGATTTCTTGTTGAATTCTGTTGATCGTTTTGCTGGTTCGATAGGTTATTTGAACCTTGTGAAACAGTAGGTAGATTAAACGTAATTGGTGGATTTTTTCGATCTCCTTTATCTATGACGATCGAATATTCTAACATACCACGTTTACCAATCGTCTGGTCAATAGCTTTGCGTAAAACGGCAACATAGTTTTCTTCCAACCACTCATAGAAGAATTGGGAAGGAACTTGAATCGTTAATGTATTATGCTGAAATTTTAAAGGAACTATTGGCGCAAACCAAGTTGAAAAACTTTGGCTAGAAACATCCTCTCGGATAATTTCCAAACATCGTAGCCATAAGTCTTTTAATTCAGTTTGCATTTATTTGTTTACGTATTTTTAGAGACAAAAATTCCTTGCCAACTAATTAAAGGTTAACCTTCAAAAGTTGGTTTATTTATAACTTCAATGAAGTGGTTTTATTTACTACGAAAAACGAATTCGTTTTTTTAGCGGGGAGACAAAAATAGTAAAATTCGGGGGTCTTCCAAATTTCAAAAAATAAATAAATGTTGATTTTACTTGAATAAAATTGCCTAAAAATTTGGAACTAAAAAATGTCCAATAATATAGGCGCTTAATGGCTTTTCCCCTTTAAAAAATCAAATAAAAAAAAATACATTTTTTTTGAATAAAAAACGTATTTATTATAGGTATGCGGAAATTTTTAGTCGAAATAATGTATTGTAACTTATTGAAAATCAATGAATTGTAATTTAAATACTAGTTTATTTTAACTAAATAACTATTTTTAAATTTTTTGCAAATATTTTTATTTTTATGATTTCATCTTCAGTTTGTAGGCTCTCTCCATCTAAGTGAAATTTGGTGCCGATTGCTACACGCATTTCAAATGAATCTGTGCTGAAAATATCCACTATATGTTGCTTATTTATGGTTTTCAAAAATAGACTAATTCCAAGTTGGCCTATTTGCCAAATATTACCTTTTTTTATTTTAACTACTTCAAATTGAGCATCTTGTAAGTTGGAAAATGGCGAAATAAACGCGTTGTTCCCATATTGATTTGCGTTGGCAATTGTCAAGGAAAAAAGATCTGCTAATTCACCATTTGCAAGATTTAGCTTTGTCGACTGATAGGTCTTGAATGTTTGTAAGGTTGCTTTAATGTAATTAAATAGCCCACGACCATTTCCACGTGCAAATTTGGAGGCGACTTCCGCATCAAATCCAATTCCTGCTGTACAGAAGAATGGTTTATCATTCCAACTTAATGTATCGATAAGATGTTCATTTCCTTTAAGAGCTTGTTTAAGTGCTTTGTTAAATTGCATTGAAATTCCCAAATGTCTGGCTAGTCCATTTCCAGAACCAATTGGAATGATTCCTAGAGCTATAGTGGTTCCCTGAACGCATGCACCTATTTCGTTGACAGTTCCATCCCCGCCAATAGCGACGATTCGAGTAGCTTTATGTTCGTTGATTAGGTTCTGAACAATTTCTTTAGCGTGTCCAGGATATTTCGTTATGTGCAGTTGGCTATTTGGAATCTTTTGTAGTTTTTCCAAAATCCCCATGCGATATCTATTACTTTTGTTTCCGGAATTGGGATTTAAAATAAAACAAATCATGTTTTTCGGTTTGTTTACAAAGGTACCCGCATTTTATCAAATTTAATAGTTTACGAGATGATCCAACTGGGAGCAAGTTTTGAAATTGAGTTTTCATTTACACAAGAGCAAGTAAATGATTTTTGTAAAATATCGGGAGACTTCAATCCTTTGCATTGGGACGAGTCATTTGCATCGACTACGCCATTTAAGAAACCAATTATTCACGGAGCATTAATCGCAAGTGTTTTCTCGAAAGTCATGGGAATGGATTTTCCGGGTTCCGGAAGTGTTTATTTAAAGCAGGTATCTGAATTCAAACGTCCTTTGTATGTAGGACAAACGTATCGTGCCTTTTTTCAAGTGGTATCAATTAATGATGTGAAGCACACAGCTGAAATAAGCACGCAAGTCTTTGAATTGGAACGAGGAAAAATAATGGTTGACGGCGTTGCTTCTGTTATGCATGCAAACTTATTTTAAGGCATAAAAAAAGCTCGATAAATCGAGCTTTTTTTACAGAGTAACATTAAAGTAAAAATTACTTCGTTGCGTTTTTCTTGTTTTGTACCTCAGTACGAATCTCTTGAGATAAAGTCTTCAATTGTTGCAAGCCACCTCTAACGCGTGTACCAGCTGCTTGATTTCCTTTGTCATAAAATTTTTCGAAATCTGACTCTAATGATAAAATTAGATCTTTCACTTGTGCAAATCTGCTCATAATAAGTTGAATTTTGGTTGTAAAAAAATTAGATTGTCTTTATTCGCCGTTTGAAGCGCTTATAAGGCGAAATTTAGCAAAAAATGTATATCCTGCAAATTATTAAGCAAAAAAAAGCCAAAAAAAAGTTAAAAAAGTGAAAAAACTGCTAAAAATTTATCAATTACTTAGTTAAATCACGATAATAACCCGCTTGGAGCCTTTTTTGAACCTCCGCAAAACACGTAGTCGTGTAATTGATATCTGCTATCGTATGAGAGGACGTTGGTATAATACGCAACATAATTTGACCTTTCGGAACAACTGGATAAACGACAATTGAACAGAAGATTCCCATATTTTCACGTAAATCTCTAACTAAAGAGGTTACTGATGCTATATCATAATCACCATGCAAGAATACAGGTGTCACCGGTGAAGTTGTTTCCCCAATATCAAATCCTTTTTCAATTAAACCTTTTTGCAACGCTTTCACGTTGGCCCACAGTTGATCTCGAAGTTCAGGATGCTTTTTAATTAACTCCAAACGCTTCATTCCGCCAATGACATACGGCATAGGAAGTGCCTTTGCATAGGTTTGAGAACGCATATTGTATTTGAGGTACATAATTATGTCTTTTGGCGCAGCCACAAATCCACCAATGGCCGCCATAGATTTAGCAAATGTGGAAAAATACAAATCAATACCTTCGGTACAATTTAAATGTTCACCTACACCACGTCCATTGGCACCCATAGTACCAAATCCATGTGCATCATCTACTAATAAACGGAAATTGTAATCTGATTTAAGTTCTACGATTTTATCGAGTGATCCAACTTTGCCCGACATACCAAATACTCCTTCAGTGATCACTAAAATACCTCCACCTGTTTCTTGTGTGCGTTTGGTAGCTCTATCTAAGTTTTTACGCAATGAATCCATATCATTGTGATTAAACTTATAGTAATCACCCATTTTGGCTTTATGTAATCTAATTCCATCAATGATGCAAGCATGTGACTCTGCATCGTATACGATAACATCACGATGGTCAACCATACATTCGATAACTGACATAATACCCTGATATCCATAGTTTAGCAAGAAGGAGTCTTCTTTGCCAACAAACTCAGCTAATTGGCGTTCAAATTCTTCATGTTCATCTGTATTTCCCGACATCATTCGTGCACCCATCGGATAGGCTAAACCGTATTTAGCTGCTGCATCTGCATCTGCTTTTCTTACTTCTGGATGATTCGCTAAACCTAAATAGTTGTTTAAAGACCAGTTTAACATTTCTTTTCCCATAAATGTCATGCGAGGCCCTAAGTCCCCCGTTAATTTTGGGAAAGAAAAATAATGATGTGAATAATGTGCGTGGGCACCGATTGGCCCCATATTATTGACTACTTTTTCGAAAATATCCACGTTAACTAATCGTTTTAATTAAAAATTTGGGTTATAGCCACAAAGGTAATTTATATTTTTCTTTTCTCGGCATACCTGAATTCACCAAATTTGTATTTTTCTATCTAAATTTATAGCATTTATTTTTTCATACCCTGAAACTTGCTATGTATCATAAATTAGTTGTTCTATTATTCGTAAGCTTTACCGTTTGCGCACAAAGCACCCAGAAACCTTTGATTGAATCAAAAAATGGCATGGTTGTTTCTACACACCCCATTGCCAGTGATATCGGCCTACAAATACTACAAAAAGGGGGAAATGCGATTGATGCAGCCGTGGCAGTAAATTTTGCTTTGGCCGTTTGTCACCCAGCTGCGGGTAATATAGGTGGTGGTGGTTTTTTAGTATATCGGACTGCCAAAGGCAAATCTTTTACCCTAGATTATCGTGAAAAAGCTCCACAAAAAGCTAGTCGTGACATGTATTTAGATTCTACTGGTGCGGTAATCCCCGGTAAAAGTTTCATAGGTATATTTTCTGCCGGAGTGCCCGGAACGGTTAATGGGATGGTTTCCATGCATCGTAAGTTTGGACATTTAGCTTGGGCAGAAGTGCTTCAGCCTGCCATTGATTTAGCCATAAACGGTGTCGTATTAACCGAGAAAGAAGCGCGTGGATTAAATCGGAATCGGTTAGATTTTAGCAGAGAAAATCCCGGTAAATCATATTTGATCTCCTTAGATGGGCACGAGTTTGTTAAAGGCCAACTCGTTAAACAGGCTGATTTAGGACAAACGCTTATTCGAATTGCTCAAGATAAAAACAAAGGATTTTATGCAGGAAAAACAGCAGATTTGATTGTGGAGGAAATGCGTAAACAAAATGGACTAATAACGCATCAAGATTTGCGAAAATACAAGGCAGTTTGGCGTAAACCTCTTATTTCTAATTATAAAAATTACCGAATTATTGGTATGCCACCTCCCTCTAGTGGCGGTATTGCCTTAGCGCAATTGATGAAAATGGTTGAATCTTTTCCATTATCTAAATGGGGCCCTAGTTCAGATTCTACGCTTCAAGTTATGATTGAGGCAGAAAGACGTGTCTATGCGGATCGTGCTTTATGGTTAGGTGATCCTGATTTTTTTAAGGTTCCTGTATCTGGATTAATGGATGCCGACTATGTAGCAAATCGAATGAAATCTTTGGATTTCACAAAGGCAACAAAAAGTTCAGACATTCAAGCTGGTACTTTTGCAGGTTATGAAAGTCCCGAAACAACACATTATTCTATTGTAGATAAGGAAGGAAATGCTGTTTCAATTACAACAACCCTAAACAATTCGTATGGAAGTAAAGTCTTCGTCGGAGGTGCAGGTTTTTTACTAAATGACGAAATGGATGATTTTAGCTCTAAACCTGGCGTTCCTAATATATTTGGATTAGTTGGTTCCAAAGCCAATGAAATCCAACCAGGAAAACGGATGTTGTCTAGTATGACGCCAACGATTATTGAAAGTAATGGCCAATTAAAGATGGTTGTTGGCACTCCAGGTGGCTCAACCATCATTACAAGTGTTTTCCAAGTAGTTTTAAATACGCTAGAAATGGGGATGAATATGCAACAGGCTGTTGAATTTCCTCGTTTTCATCATCAATGGTTACCAGATAATACACGCGTTGAAGCGAAGCGTTTTTCTGAGGAGCAAATGCTTAGGTTGAAAGCGAAAGGCTATGAATTTGAGACCTCTGGAGGCATTGGATTAGTCGAAGGTATATTAGTCCTCCCAGATGGCCGATTACAAGGAGGCGCAGATTCAAGAGGAGATGATTCTGTAAAGGCCTATTGAAAAAGTTTGGCAACCATAAACGCAGCTGCAGCCGCAGCGGCACCGATAGATGTAACTTTTAGTGACCCAATAACCGGATTTTGTCCGGTTATTTTGCTTTTAAAATAGCCGAATACGAGTAAGGCTAGTATCGTTACACCCGCAGAATATTTTAATCCATCTACAGGTTCTGACACGTAGAAATAGGGTGCCAAAGGAATAAATCCACCAATGATATACGAAATACCAATTGTTAAAGCAGAATTACGTGCCCGATTGGGATGTGGTCGCTCTAAACCCAACTCAAAGCGCATCATGAAATCTACCCACTTATCTTTGTCTTTTGAAATAGCTTCTACCACGATTTCTTGCGCCTCTGGACTTAAGCCATAATCTTCAAATACTTCTCTGATTTCATCTTTTTCGCGCTCAGGAACACGTTCCACCTCCTCATATTCACGTTTTAATTCGGCCTCATAATGCTCATGTTCTGTTTGGCCAGCTAAAAATCCACCGAGCCCCATGGCAATAGATCCAGCAACAATTTCAGCTACCCCCGCTGTCGTCACAATCGCAGCAGAATCTACAGCTCCAGATAAACCTGCTGCCAAGGCAAAAGGTACCGTCAATCCATCTGACATCCCGATAACAATATCAGTGATGAAATCAGAACTTTTTAAATGTTTTTCGTGTAAATGGTGGTCATGTCCGTGCATATTCTTATTTGATGCCATGCATCATTCGTTTTAACGGCCCAGCGGCCAATACATATAGTAATATAGCTGCAGCACCTGCTAAGGAAACAAACACCATGAAAAATTCGTACAAATTGTGAATCTCGAAACCTAGGAAGCTAGGCATGGCTGCTCCTGGTTCAATCGAAGGCAATAACGCGCCTAATGTTCCTGCCAAGGCGTAACCTGCCGCATTGGCAATAAACCAAACTCCCATAAGTAGGGAAGAGAAACGCTTGGGGGCTAATTTGGCAACTAACGAAAGGCCAATCGGCGATAAACAAAGTTCCCCCATGGTATGAAATAAATACATACAAAATAACCAAGCAACCCCTAATTTTTCTGATCCTAAATCTTTCACTTGGGATGCAATGATAAAATACCCAGTGGCTAACAATAATAAACCAATTGACTGTTTTGCAGGTGAATTTGGTTCAATTCCACGTTTCTGAAGCCATGTCCAAAGCCAACTGAATGGGAATGCAAGAAGAACAATGAAGATGGAATTCGCATTTTGGACCGAACTTGGAGGTAAATCAATTCCTAAAAAATGAAGATCTGTTTGTTGGTCAGCGATGAAAGTTAATGAGGATCCGGCTTGTTCGAATGCCGACCAGAAAAACATAACAAAGAAAGCAATTATATAAAGCACCCAAATGCGATCGCGTTCAACCTTGCTTAAGGTTTTGTCCGACATAATTAAATAGGCTAAACTAAGACCAGAAGCGTATATAATTGGGTAAATCCAGTCTTTGATTGGGTTTGCCTCTGCGGTTGCAATAAATGAATGAAATACATAAACAAGTATGACGAACAGAATTGACGCAATGCCTATCGATTGAGTCGAAAACTCGGCTTTTTCTGATTCTTTTGTTATGTCATTTGCCGAATTAAAGCTTGGTTTTAGCCCCACAGCCTCACCCGTAGGCGAGACAATGTACTTGTTTTTTAAAAAATAAAACGAAACGGTTCCGATCATCATGGCAGTCCCAGCGGCCAAAAAGCCCCATTTAAAGGCTTCAACAACGCGTATGCCGTCAACTTTCACATCACCTACCCACGGGCAAATAAGCATACCTAAGAAAGCGCCCGTATTTATGCCCATGTAAAAAATGGTAAATGCCGCGTCTAGTTTTGTATCACCTTTGGCATATAATTGTCCCACCATAGAGGATATATTCGGCTTAAAGAATCCATTTCCGATAATCAGAAAAAATAAGCCTGACCACATAAGGATATTGGCCAAAGGCAAATTTGTGATAAATGTATTAGCCGAGCCGAAAAGGAAAAGTTGGCCTATTGCCATCACAAAACCACCAAAAATGATGCAATTTCGATTACCGAAAAAGCGGTCTGAAACATAACCACCTAACATTGGAGTCAAGTAACTGAGGCCAAGAAATCCACCATATAAAATAGATGCCTCATTTTGTTTGAATGAAAGTGCGCTTACTAGAAATAATGATAAAATGGCACGCATGCCATAAAAGTTAAATCGTTCCCACATTTCTGTGGTGTAGAGCACATAGAGTCCTTTAGGATGTGATGTCGAATTTATACTCATAAAATTGGTTATTGATAATCGTCTAGCAAGTTAAAAGAGTTTGCTTGAAAGTCTCTCAACTCGTATGATAAAATTTGAGGATTGATGGAATGAATTTTGAAAAAAGATGTGAAACCTTTTTCGTAATATTGTTGGTTCAATTCGTTAAAAGAAATTTTTTCATGGGTAAGATTATCGCGATTGCAAATCAAAAGGGAGGAGTGGGCAAAACGACTACGGCGATTAATTTAGCTGCAAGTCTTGCTGCCTTGGAATTTAAGACTCTTATAATAGATGCGGACCCACAAGCAAATTCGACCTCTGGACTCGGTTTTAACCCGAAGGAAGTTACCCGAAGTATTTACGAATGTATGGTTGGGATTGCCAAAGTGGACGAGAGTATATTAGCAACTGAAGTGCCATTTTTAGATATTATTCCTTCCCATATAGATTTAGTGGGAGCGGAAATTGAGATGATAAATTTGAAAAATCGGGAAGGTAAAATGAAGGATGCTTTGGTTTCGATCAAAGAGGATTACGATTTTATCATCATGGATTGTTCGCCATCTTTAGGTTTGATTACGATTAATAGCCTTACAGCTGCTGATTCTGTAATAATTCCAGTTCAATGTGAATATTATGCATTAGAAGGTTTAGGTAAATTATTGAATACAATAAAGATTATTCAATCGCGCTTAAATCCTGAGTTAGTTATTGAAGGGATTTTATTAACCATGTATGATTTGCGCTTGCGCTTATCTAATCAAGTTGTCAATGAAGTTAACTCCCATTTTAAAAATATGGTTTTTGAGACGATTATTCCTCGGAATATTAGATTGTCAGAATCGCCTAGTTTTGGGATTCCTGCCATTTTACACGATGCAGATAGTAAAGGATCCATCAGTTATTTGAATTTAGCGAAGGAGATTATTCGCAAGAATGGTTTACTTCAAACGGTATAAGTTAGTCAATATGAGCATAAAGCAGGAGCATAATAAAAAGCGTACGGGTTTAGGACGTGGTCTTGGGGCTTTGTTGGAGGATTCTGAAAATCTTCAAAGTTCTGCCAGTCATTCAGGGTCAATAATGGGAGGTTTAGATGGTGTTAACCTGATGGAAGAGATTCCATTAGTTCACATTGAAACTAACCCATACCAGCCGCGTGAATATTTTGAGCAATCGGCTTTGGAAGATTTAGCTGATTCGATTCGTGTTCATGGGATTATTCAACCTATTACTGTTCGTAAGATCGGTGCGCGTAGTTTTCAATTAATTTCTGGTGAGCGTCGTTTGCAAGCGTCAAAACTTGCTGGTTTAAGCCGTATTCCTGCCTATGTGCGGACGGCGGATGACCAACAAATGATTGAGATGGCTTTGATTGAAAACATTCAGCGGGAAAATTTAAATGCCATTGAAATTGCATTGTCTTATAAGCGTTTGATGGAAGAATGCCATTTAAAACAAGAGGATTTAGGTGCTCGGGTAGGTAAGAATAGGTCAACAGTCACGAATTACATGCGTTTATTAAAATTGCCAGTACATATCCAATTGGCAATTCGTGAAAATCAACTATCCATGGGACATGCCCGTTGTCTTATTTCGTTAGAGGATCCTGCCTTGCAGCAACAATTATTTAGTAAGACAATAGCCGAAGAATGGTCTGTTCGGAAGTTGGAAGATGCTGTTCGTCAGTCGGCAGCCGGTAAATCAGATGAACAACCTGGTGTATCTAAGTTAGTTAATGCAGAAGAAATGCGTCTTTGGCAACGCCAATTAGCGGATCATTTTAAAGTTCCTGTCTCTTTAAAAATGAATGCTGAAGGAAAAGGGGAGGTTAAGTTGCTACTTAAATCTTCTGCCGATCTAAAGCGCCTATTGGAATCGATCCAATCCTAGATTTATGCGCTATTTTGTTGTTCCTTTTGTTGTTTTGTTTTGTTTATCTGCTGAATTAATGGCGATTTCGGTTGATTCAGTGTCGCAAAAGGATACAATTTTAGCTAAGCCTAAGCACAAGATTATTCCACGGGTTTCAACAATCCGTTCATTAATTTTTCCTGGTTTGGGCCAAGCTTATAATAGACAGTATTGGAAATTACCTTTGGTAGCTGGTGCATTTGTTTCGCTGGGGATGATTGCTAACTATAATCAGGTCAGATATCAAAAATACCGATCATTTTATTACATCGTTTCGCAGCGAGCTGATGATCCAAGTTACGTACCACCCCGAACTGTTTCGGTTGTTTATGAGGATGGATTAGCGCGTGATTTGGACGTGAATCAATTGAAGCGAATTAACGATGGATTTCGTCGTAATCGTGATTATACGTACATTGGGATGTTTGTGGCGTGGGCATTCAATGTTGTAGATGCAAATGTAAGTGCTCATTTGAAGACATTTGATGTCTCAGATGATATTAGTTTACGGGTAAAACCTATCCTTGATTTCGACCCTTTGTCAAAAGGTATCGTATCAAGTTTGACTTTATCCTTTAATTTTAAAAAATGAAATCTATGCGAATTGTCCTAATTGGATACGGTAAGATGGGAAAAGAGATTGAACGCCTTGCGCTCGGTCGAGGTCATACAATTGTTGCGCGTATCGACGTTGATAATGCACATGATCTGATGAATTTAACTTCTAGCGAAGCAGACGTGGCGATTGAATTTTCAAATCCTGCATCTGCTTTTGCGAATATTTCTGCGTGTATTGAGAAACAAATTCCTGTAGTTTGCGGAACGACTGGTTGGCTTGAAAAGAAAAGTGAAATTGAGCGCGCCACTGCTGCACATGATTCTACATTTTTTTATGCGTCCAACTATTCGATTGGGGTTAATTTATTTTTTCAATTGAATCGTACGTTGGCAAAATTAATGGCTCCTCATACAGCATACGATATCTACACCAATGAAATACACCATTTAGAGAAAAAGGATTCGCCTTCAGGTACGGCCATTACGCTTGCAGAAGGAATTATTGATGCGTATGCGGACCGGACAAAATGGGTAAATAACGAAATTCCACAATCGAATGAAGTACCGATTTGGTCGCAACGGGAATCTACGATTCCAGGCACGCATACCGTTAAATATATTTCTAAAGTTGATCAAATAGAGATCACGCATGAGGCGTTTAGTCGTGAAGGATTTGCGCTTGGGGCTGTTATTGCTGCCGAATGGATTCAAGGTAAAAAAGGGATTTTGGGCATGGAGGACATGTTGAAATAATTGCATTTACATTTATTGATTTAAATTTTACTATATAGACATGAAGTCACCAGAAACAAAGAAACCAACTCAGAAATCTGCCTTTAGAGAATGGTTGGATTCAGTTATGTTTGCCGTAGTCGCTGCAACATTAATTCGATTTTTCTTATTTGAAGCTTATACAATTCCTACTCCTTCGATGGAGAGCTCCTGAATGGTGGGTGATTTTTTATTCGTGAGCAAAATGCATTATGGTGTTCGTACACCTAAAACTCCGTTGCAATTACCACTCACGCATCAAAAAATATGGTTCACAAATTTACCTTCTTATTTGCGTTGGATCGAATTACCGGTGTATCGTTTACCTGGATTTACGGAGGTAAAGAAAGGGGATGCTGTCGTGTTTAATGCACCCAATTTTGAGGAAGATGGTGATGCGCCGCTAGATTTGCGAACTTTTTATGTGAAGCGTTGTGTAGGAACGCCAGGTGATGTTTTGGAGATTAGGGACCAGCAAGTCTATGTAAATGGGAAAGCGATGGATAATCCTGAACGCATGCAACACCCTGTTTTCATGAAAACGAAGGAAAATTTGGACGAAACTTTTTTCGATACCTATGGTATTCGCAATTCACCTGATGCTAGTTATGATTCGGCGGATTGGTTGCCTTTAGCGGATTCAACGAATCAGTTGGTTGGTTACAAAATGAATACATCCAAAAAAAATATTGACGAAATCAAAGCGCTTTCATGGGCTAAGACATTTGATTTAGACTCCTTTAAAGATCCCAAAGGTGTTACGTTTCTTGATATTTTTCCACATGATACGGTACAATTTAAGTTTAATCGTGACTGGTTTGGTCCGATTAAAATACCTGCAAAAGGTATGACTGTTACGTTGGACTCGAAGAATGTTGCTTTTTATCAGGAAGCAATTCGTACATATGAAGGAAATTCTGGAATTGAATTACAAGGTGGGAAGTTGGTGAAAGATGGTCAAGTATTAAAAACATATACTTTCAAGCAAAATTATTATTTCATGATGGGTGATAATCGACATAATTCTGCTGATTCACGTTTTTGGGGTTTTGTCCCATCCGAAAATATCGTAGGTAAAGCAGTTTTTGTTTGGATGTCTTTAGATCCTAATAAAGGTTTGTTCTCTGGAAAGATTCGTTGGAGTAGAATTTTCCGATTCGTCGACTAGTAAAAAAGGCTTCCTTTGGGAAGCCTTTTTTGATTACAATACCTTGAGGACAAATCCTTTTAAGTAATTACTTTCGGGATGAAAGAGATTGATGGGATGATCTGGCCCTTGGGTCATTTGATGGATTACTTGAATTTCACGGCCAACAGCGATACCTGCGGCAACTAGCATGTTATAAAATAATTCGCGGGTGATGACTTGTGAGCAAGAATAGGTAAATAGAAGACCGTTTTTCTTGATTTTTCGTAACGCTAATTCATTTATTTTTTGATATCCTTGCAGCGCTTTGTGCTTCGCGTTCATTGATTTAGCAAATGCGGGTGGGTCTAGTACGATTATGTCAAAATCTGTTTCACAATTCCGTAAATAGGGGAGAGTTTCCCCCACAATGGCCTCATGATTTTTTGCCTCCATTTTATTGATGCGAACATTCTCATGTACCAAATCAATTGCCTTAGCAGAAGCATCTAACGAAATCACTGAATTGGCACCTGCTTGTAGGGCATACAAAGAAAAACCACCCGAGTAGCAGAACGTATTTAAAATGTCTTTTCCTTCTGCATAATGTGCTAACAATTTTCGATTGTCCCGTTGGTCCAAGAAAAAACCTGTTTTTTGCCCTGTAATCCAATTGATGGAAAATGATAGTCCGTTTTCTTGTACCGTGTAAGGAACTTTAACCTCCCCAAAGACAAATGAATTTGTGCAATTTTGTGCATATTCTGGGGGTAGCGTCTCGCGCGATTTATCGTAAATGGCTTTTACTTTTTTTCCTAGGGTATTTTTTATCGCTGCCACTATTTCATCGCGATCGCGGTGCATTCCGATTGTGTGTGCTTGAAATACGATTACATCTTTGTAAAGATCCATAATCAACCCTGGGCATCCGTCTCCTTCGCCATGAATTAGACGAAAGGCATTGGTTTTGGGTAAATTCAATAAAAGTCGTAGATCCCACGCATTTTGAATTCGGTTTTCCCAAAATTCAGCTTTATTCGTAATGGGTGCGAATGAACATATTTTGACAGCGATACTACCGTTATGAAAATGTCCTGTACCTAAAAATTCATCTCGAGACGAAACAACATCGACCCAGTCGCCATCTTGCAAATTTGGACTTTGTTTTTGAATGGCTCCTGAAAATACCCAAGGATGAAATCGTTTAACAGGGGCGTCTTTGCCTGCTTTGAGTTGAATGAATTTTTCTGTCATGCTGCAAAATTGCACAAAATTATTTAAAGTCGGGTTGGCCAGATTCCAGCCATGCTGAATACCAAACATTTCCGATATGCTGAACTGCTTGATTAAATTGATGTTCAATCTGCTTATTTAGTAATTTGTGATATTCTTTTGCATAAGCCGGAGCATAGGTTTTGGTAAGTATAGATCCCTTTTTTAGAAATACATATTTATTGACTGGCTTTGTTCGCGCGTTCAATTTAGTCTCAACTTGTAGTAAGGTGCCTACATATGTATGCGCTTCTAGTATCCATTCCCACGTATTTTTTTGTAAATCTATGATGTAAGTCGCCGGCATGGCCCACGCTTCTAGATCTGCCTGTAGCATCTCGGGAATTCTGGATTCCCAAAAAGCATGGATGCCCACTTGATTTGTTTGTTGGCCATCGTAATTGGATGTAGTGTGTAAGGGGACATGTGCATCCGCAATATAATGGCCAAGTTCAGCGGAAATTTTAATTATTTGAAGGGTGTCTCGGTTCAAAAAGGCCTGTTTTAGCCTTTTTTGCATCATCGGTATAATCCATGGAACGATGCCATGCTGTTGTAAACTATCTTGGGTATACATTAGAATTGCTTTATCATAATGTAGATAGGCTATGACTTTAAGCTCATATTTGTCTAAATCAATGTAATGGCGGGCGGCTTCCTCATCCATCGAATGTCTTCGTTGATCTGGCAATACAGCCAAATTTTCAATCTCTCGTATGTGCCGTTTATAAAGGCGATTCATTTCGGGTGGAAGGGTAAATACCGCGAGGTGATTAATGCGTTTATGGGCATAAAATCCCCATGAAAGGGCATTTGTAGTATAAAATAGGCATATTTGAAGCAGGAGTACCCTATCTAATAATTTTTTGAATGATATATTGTGATTTCTAATCATTTTGTTTAATTTTGCAATTCAATTTTACAGAAAAGAGAATTTTTTAGAAGATGGCAAATCATAAATCAGCATTAAAGCGTATCCGTGCAAATGAATCAAAGCGTTTGCGTAACCGTTATCAACACAAATCAACACGTACGTTGGTGAAGAAATTAAGACTTACAACGGATAAAGCGTTGGTTTCAGACTTATTCAAGCAAGTATCTTCTGCATTAGATAAGTTAGCAAAGAAGAATATCATTCATAAGAATAAAGCAGCTAATCAAAAATCTAAATTAGCTAAGTTGGCAAACAAATTAGCCGCCTAAGACTTTATTATCAAGTACTTGGAAAACCTCGCAACTCGCGGGGTTTTCTTATTTATGCCTGTTACCTTCGGGCATGTATTCAACCAAAATTTCTGCATTGCGTGTGGAGGATCGTCCCCGCGAAATATTAGCTAGCCAAGGCAAAGAATTTCTTCGTTTGGAGGAGTTGCTTGCTATTTTAATTGGTTCTGGCATTCCAAGCCTTTCTGCTTTAGGTATTGCGCAATCAATTCTTGAGACGATTGATTTTGATTTAAATCGATTGGGCCAATTTACCACGTCTGATTTTATGAATTTTCGAGGTATTGGTGTGGCGCGGGCTTCTATTTTAATAGCTGCACTCGAACTTGGACGTAGGCGTGCTGCATTTCATTTACCAAACGACATACCTTTTGTTCGAAGTTCTAAAGATGCATTTGACTTATTTCAGCCTAAATTTTTAGACTTGGGGCATGAGGAATTTTGGGTGATCCATTTAAATCGAGCTGCTCGTTTACTTAAAATAGAGCGAATAAGTACGGGAGGAATCGCTGGAACGGTTGTTGATGTTAAAATGATATTTAAGTCGGCAATAGGCCAACAAGCATCTTCGTTGATTTTAGCGCATAATCATCCTTCTGGGCAGAAGAAGCCAAGTCAGGCCGATCGAGATATCACGAAAAAAATAGTAGAGGCGGGAAGGCTCTTTGAAATTGCGGTTGCTGATCATTTGATCATGGCCGGCAACACGTACGTCAGCTTTGCTGATGAAGGATGGATGTAAAAAAAGAGGCGATTATTTGCCTCTTTCCTTATAGATTTTTTGAAGTTTCGATCCCACAAATACTGAAATCGCGAACAAAATGATAAAAAATGCTGCTCCTGAATATCCCATAGTGTTTTTAATATTTATGCAAAAATAATCAATTTGTTTAAAGTAATCCCTTTGTACTTGGTAAAGAATTTAAATTTTTCACGTCACGCTCCACGGCCATGCGAATCGTTTTCGCAAAGGCTTTGAAAATGGCTTCAATTTTGTGGTGCTCATTTTCTCCGGATGCTTGAATATTTATGTTGCATTTGGCAGCATCTGAAAATGATTTGAAAAAATGCGAAAACATCTCCGTGGGCATTTCGCCAATCATTTCTCGTTTGAATGAAGCTTCCCAAACAAGCCAATTTCTTCCTGAGAAATCAATGGCTACCTGAGCTAAACATTCATCCATGGGTAACAAGAATCCATACCGGTTTATACCTTTTTTATCCCCTAATGCCATAGCAAAAGCTTCACCTAAGGCTATTCCTGTGTCTTCAATGGTATGGTGTTCGTCTATGTGTAAATCACCTTGAACACGGACAGCGAGATCCACATTAGCATGTTTTGCGATTTGGTCTAACATGTGATCAAAAAATCCAAGTCCAGTTTGGTTATTTGCTTTCCCTGATCCATCTAAATTTAACTCGATGGCAATTTTAGTTTCATGCGTATTGCGTTCGTGTGTAACGCTGCGCGCTGGTAATTTTAAAAATGTATAAATGTCATCCCAATGCGTACATTGCAAGGCTACCGAATCCTTCAATGTGCCATTTCCAATATATATGGCTTGGGCACCTAGATTTTTAGCTAATTGAATATCTGTTTCACGATCACCCAATACATAGGAATTTGCTAAGTCGTATTCGGAAGTGAAATAGTTTGACAACATCCCTATTCCGGGTTTACGGGTAGGTAGATTATCTGCTTGAAAACTACGGTCGATGTGTATGTTTGAAAAATTAATGCCTTCGCCCGCAAGAATTGCCAACATTTTATTGTGTACTGGCCAAAATGTTTCCTCCGGAAATGAAGCAGTTCCTAAACCATCTTGATTTGTCACCATGACCAATTCGAAATCAAATTCATCATTGATTTTCTTCAAATTCGAAATAGCATGTGGTAGAAATTCGAGTTTTTCAAAACTGTCAACTTGTTGGTCTATCACGGGTTCAACGATCAATGTTCCATCGCGATCGATAAATAAAACTTTTTTCATAACGCAAAGGTAAATGATTGTACTTATTTACGAGGATAAAAAATAAAAATAAGGTAATTTCGCATCTGAAATTAATCATATGACCCAATTATTTAGTGTACTGTCGGCGGAAGAAAAACTGCGAATCCAGAAAAGGGTTGCAGTCATGTTACAAGAGACCGAAGAAAAAGTCGCTGAATTATTTCCGGTTTGGGAGGCAATTATTCTGGGAGGATTATTGAAATTGGTACGCAATCGCATACGATACAATGCATTGTATAATTTCATTTTACAAAAACCAATCCCTATTGAATCGATAGAGGGGTATGTTGGCGATTCTGAAGCTAAGTTTGATTTAGATGAAATTATGCATTTTGGCGAAGGCATGATGAGTATTTTGATTCCAGATAAAAAAAGTGCGATTGCGATGTTGTTATCGCGTGATCTTGGTTGCAAGAGTTCATCTGTGCTAAAAGGGTTAACCTTATTTTTTGGTTTGTATGGGTATAAATTAAAGCAAACTGATTATCCAGCATTAAAAGATTGGAAAGCATATAGCGCCTTCTTTTTGGCGATGAAGTCAGATTTTAATGCCTTGTGTTCAGGTAAAATTCAATATGCAATTTCAGATATTTTATTGCTTTCAGACATATTGAAGGTCGATCCCATGATTGTATTAGCGTATTCGGATGAAAGTGAAACGCATGCAGATAGGTCAACGGGTTTAATGCAGCGGATTACCTTACCCATGTTACTTTCAGTGGTGGCTGTCGTTTTAGTGGGCGCTTTCGCAATTTGGTATACGACATTTCGAAGTGATACTGATGCAGAAAATGTAACAGAAACGGAAGAAATTATTCCCTTAGACAGTTTAAGTAAATTAAACGACAGTTTAACTCAGGCCGTTTTAGATTCGAATCGGTTAAAATCCGATTCTTTAATTACGCTAGTATGGCCAAGTGGTAAGCCATTCGATATATCTAAATCGTCAGTTCTTGTGTCCATACATCAGTATTTAATCGATTCAACTCAACTTGAATCTGCTGAATTTAGTTTGAAAGAATTGCAATTTGATAATCAAACTGATCTACTTTTAGCTTCTAATGACCTTGTTTTTAAGCGGTTAGCTGAAGGCTTATATGCGTTCAAAGATGTGCATGTGAAATTGGTAGTTAACTCAGGGAAAAATGAACGCTCGTCCCTGAAAAGAGGCTTTGTCTTGAAAAATCGATTGGTAGGTGAGGGGGTAGTTCCTGTGCGCATAGAGGTCAAATCGGATGATCCTTCCGTTACTTTTTCGGATAGTGATTCTGAAGTTTACATGGTGATCACCAAAAAGCCTTTATTAAAATAGTGCAATTCATTTGCTTTCTGTAGTAAGTATGCGTACTTTTGTGGCTTATTAGTACAAATGCATCCGCATAAATCGATTACAAGAGATTGTAAAACCCTGTCTTACATGACTAGAGGGCTATTAGGTTTAATTACGGATGTGTGAGGGCATCATAGTTAAACAAAAAAATCATGAGTGAAAAAATTCGCTTTGATAGTCTTCCTTTGTCGGAAGGTATCCAAGAAGCAGTAAAAGAAATGGGGTTTGAATTCGCTTCTCCCATCCAATCAGAAGCTATTCCCTTCGTTTTAGAAGGTCGCGATGTCATTGGACAAGCGCAAACAGGTACGGGTAAAACCGCAGCCTTCGGTATTCCGATGATTGAGCACATTGTTCCTTTTGAAAAATTCGTACAAGCAATAATTTTATGTCCAACGCGTGAGTTGGCTGTTCAGGTTTCTGAAGAAATGAAGAAATTGGCCAAATTCACAAAAGGTGTTTGGGTGACTACTGTTTATGGCGGGGATTCAATTGATCGTCAAATTAAATCATTGAAAGCGGGAGCAAACATCGTTGTAGGCACGCCTGGTCGTGTGATTGACCTAATCGAGCGTCGCGCTTTGAAGTTGCAGCAAGCATCTATGATCGTTTTAGATGAGGCAGACGAAATGTTAGATATGGGATTCCGCGAGGATATTGAAAGTATCTTACAAGAAATGCCTAATGAGCGCCAAACTGTTTTATTCTCTGCGACGATGTCTAAGCCTATTTTGGCGTTAACTAGTCGTTATTTAACGGATCCCAAATTAGTTAAGGTCGTTAAGAATGAGATGACGAATGTGAACATCGAGCAATTGTATTTTGATGTTAAGGGTCGCGCTAAAATGGAAGTAACAACCCGTTTGATTGATTTTTACGCTTTGAAATTGATGCTAATTTTTTGTAATCAAAAGAAACGTGTCGACGAGGTTGTTGAAGATTTAGTTGCACGTGGCTATTCTGCAGAAGGTTTGCATGGTGATTTACGTCAAAGCCAACGGACCCAAGTAATGAATCGTTTCCGTAATGGAAATGTTAGTATTTTGGTTGCTACGGATGTAGCTGCGCGTGGTTTGGATGTTGATAATGTGGACGCTGTAATTAATTACGATATCCCATTAGATGAAGAATATTACGTACACCGTATCGGTCGTACAGGTCGTGCCGGAAAATTCGGTAAAGCATTTACCTTGGTAGTAGGTTCTGAGCGCAATCGTTTGCGTGAAATTATGAATTTCACCAAAGTTAAAATTGACAAAGGAGTGATTCCTTCATTCACTGATGTAGTAGGCATTAAAAAAGGCATGTTTATCGAACGTGTCGCTGCTACCATCAATGAGGGTGACTTGGAGGTATTTGCTGATTCATTAGAGAGTTTACAGCATGCAGGTTTTTCAACGGAGCAAATTGTTGCTGCTTTGGTGAAAATGAACATGGGTATCCAAAAGAATGAATTTGGTGATGAAAATTTAGAAGGCGAATTCGAACGTCAATCACGAAAGTTTGGTCGTGAGGAGCGTGGCGGAGGTTTCCGTGATCGTGATTCGCGTGGTGGTGAACGTCGTGGTGGTGGTCGTTTTGATCGTGAATCACGTGGTGGTTATGGAGACCGTGGTGGAGATCGAGGCGGTCGTTTTGAACGTGGTTCTGATCGCGGCAGTGGCCCACGTGGACCACGCGTTGACCGAGAAGGAAAACCATACAAAACTGACGAAAACATGGTACGTATGTTCGTGAACATTGGCTTTAATGAGAAAATTTCTCCTTCCAATATCGTAGGTGCTTTTGCTGGCGAAACAGGAATTCCAGGAAATGTATTAGGTCAAATTCAAATTGAGAATAAGCATACCTATGTGGATGTTCCAAAGGAATATGCAAACCAGGTCATCGACAAGATGGTAGGTGCGCAAATTAAAGGCAAACGCGTTTTAGTCGAAATCGCTAAGCCAGTTTAATCGTATTTTTTTTTTTTTTTGAGGGGCAGCCGAAAGGTTGCTCCTTTTTTTTATGACTTTTTGAGCCAAAAGTGTTGTTTCGGAGCAGTCGGATTTAAACTAATAATTCCCATTTCGAATAGTTCGATTGAATGAATAACTAATTTGTTTTGGTAAAATCTTTGCCATTTTAAATACGTTTGCGCATTTGCATGTGGATTTAAGCAAATTATTACGTTATCCGTATTTTCAAACAAGCTTTCGATTGCTTCCAATTCGATCTCTTGAATTCGACTTAAATCGATGACGTGCATTTTTCCTTTCGCTAACTTTAAATGGCTTCCTACCCCATGAATAAGTTTTTCTACCAAGTTTACATTGGATTGTTGGTAGATCGGATTAATTACCGACACGTATAAATCATAGACAAATGGTGAGTGTAGTCCATGTGCCGTTTGTGCTTTCCAATTAAAACGTAGTCGTTCGAACATTAATTTAAACTGTAATTAGTAACTAATTCAAATGCGGGTGTATTTACCTGAAATGTTTGTTGGTCAACTAAATTTAAGAAGGTAAAATAGCCACTCATTTGTCCAATCTCTGAGACAATGGGACAAGCAGATGTATATGTAAATGATTCTCCTGATTCAATAATAGGTTGCAGGCCCACGACGCCTAATCCCTTTACATATTCAGGCGCTTGGCTTCCGTCGATGATTTTCCAAAATCGGCTTACCAATTGAGCGGGTTGATTTCCAGTATTTTTGATTGTAATTTGGTACGAGAAAAAGTGTTTATAGGGTGCCTGTAATTCATAATCCGGCATATGAGTCACTTTTACAGTTATCTTAAATCCTTTTTCAGTGGATTGAGGCATATCAAAATTTATTTAATGACTAAGGACCTAAATTTACGGGATTTAATACAAAATGATTGGAATTTAATCTTGAAATCTCATTTCGATCAAGCTTGGATGGATACATTGGCGGCTAGGCTTAGGGATGAATATGAGAACCAACAAGTTTTTCCGGAGTTTTCAAAAGTATTTCGGGCTTTGGAACTAACAGCCTATTCTGATGTTAGCGTTGTGATTTTGGGCCAAGATCCGTACCATGGAGAAGGGGAGGCGCAAGGATTTAGTTTTTCTGTACCCAATGGGATTAAAATCCCACCCTCTTTGCGAAATATTTTTAAAGAATTAACTGCCGATGTAGGTGTTCCAAGAACTCAAACCGATCTAACAGATTGGGCCAATCAAGGTGTTTTGTTATTGAATTCCGTGCTTACGGTCCGCGCGAATCAACCAGGCTCCCACGTAAATATCGGTTGGCAAACGTTTACCTCTTTGATTCTAGCCTCCTTAAACTCGCGAGAAAAACCATTGGTTTTTATGCTGTGGGGTAATTATGCCCAACAAGTTGGCAAGCACATAGATGAAACAAAACACCTCGTCATTCGCTGTGCGCACCCTTCTCCGCTTTCTGCAAATCGTGGCGGATGGTTTGGAACAAAACCCTTTTCCCGTGCGAATGATTTTTTAAAGAAAACAGGCTCTGAAGCGATAAAGTGGACCTAGATTCGCTTTAACTGGCTCGGGAAATAGACGAATTGATTCGGAAATTCCTGTGCAAAAAATTCGGAAATCAATGTTTCAATGGCCTCTTTACGTTGTTCTTCCGTGGTAGGAATAAGGCATTGAATCGAAAAACCCTTGGAATCAGGTTCTTGATGTGAACTAATTTCAAATACATGCGCCTGCTCAATAAAATCCCATTCATTTAATTCTGGAATAATATGCAGTGTCAATGCCTTTATGGCTTGTGTCTCAATGGCATTTTCGACAAAAATGGAAATATTGAATTGGATCATAACTTGATTGATTTTTTGGCTAAAGCATCATACATGATTTCAGCAAGGTGCTTTCCTTCTTTATCGATGCCATCTTTTATTTGATGCCGACAAGAAGTGCCATTACTAGCGATAATGGTGCTGCTTTTGGTGCTGAGTAGGCGAGGGAAAAGAACTAATTTGGCAATTTGTTGGGATAATTCGTAGTGCTTATTTTCATAGCCAAATGACCCTGCCATGCCACAACAGCCCGTTGGCAATAATTCTACTTCATAGTTTTCTGGAAAGCTTAAAACCTGACGTGTGCTACTTAACCCTGCGATTGATTTTTGGTGACAATGGCCGTGTAAAACGATTTTTTGTTTAATCGCTGTAAATGCATTTTTACCAATCCGCTTAGCTTTAATTTCTTGGGCTATAAATTCATCAATCAGTAAACAATTTTCTTTTAGCTCATTTGCTTGTTCCCGTAAATCTGCTGAAACTAGCTGCGGTATCTCATCACGAAAACTCAATAAGGCACTTGGTTCAATACCGATCAACGGTTTTGATTTTGTGATGATTGGTGCGAGTTTACGGACGTTTTTGTTGGCCAAGTTTTGCGCAATGGCCAACATCCCTTTGGAGATATAACTTCGTCCGCTGATGATATCAGAAGGGATTTCTACACCGTATCCTAGTTCATTTAAGAGTAGGATCGTTTTTTTACCAAGCTCTACATCGTTGTAATTGGTAAATTCATCAGCAAATAGATAAACTTTTCCTTGCTTGAATTCGTCTTGGTTAATACGCTTACTGTAGCGTTTAAACCAACTTTCAAGTGATGTGAAATGTACTTCTGGAATGCTGCGATTCCAAGAGAAACCCATTAGTGTCTTGATAATAATACTTGTCCCAGGAAATGCGACAAGCATATTGTACACTGGTGCGATGTAACTTGCTAATGCTTGTAGCTTGGGAAAATGCCCAATTAATTGCGTGCGAAATGGAGTTCCTTTTTGGAGGTAATGTTGTTGTAATGTCTCTGCTTTTAGCTTACTCATGTCTAAACCGGACGGGCATTCTGTTTGGCATCCTTTACAAGAAAGGCACAAGTCTAAGACTTCGAGTAATTCAGGATTGTTATAGGCTTGATCACCTTCTGAAGTAATTAATTGACGCAGCATGTTTGCCCGCGCACGTGTGCTGTCTTTTTCATTTTGCGTCGCCATGAAACTTGGGCACATCGTACCTCCGCTTATCGATGATTTTTTGCAATCACCTGAGCCTGAACATTTTTCAGCCAGTGCCAAAGGGCCCGTTAAATCCCCGTAATGAAAGAACGTTGGTAAATTTGTCTGTGAAACACGTGGTCGAAATGCTTCATCCATCGGCGGTGTATTGACAATTTTACCCGGATTTAATAGGTTATGTGGGTCAAAAACATGCTTTATCTCTTTAAACAATTGATATATTTCTTGGCCCATCAAGGCAGGAATAAATTCACCTCGAAGCCGTCCATCACCATGTTCACCACTTAGGGAGCCTCGGTATTTTTTCAGAATCTCAACTGTTTCCGTTAAAAGAGACCTAAATAAAGATTTACCTTCGGGGGTATGGATGTCGATAAAGGGCTCAATATGTAATTCTCCTGCACCAGCATGTGCATAATATGCAGCTTGGACGTGGTTTTTTGCTAACAAAGCTTGAATTTCAGCCACATAAGCAGGTAAATCTGACGGTGCCACCGCACAATCCTCAATCAAATTTACGGGCTGTTTCTTACCCGGTAGGTTGCGAATTAACCCTAATCCAGCTTTACGAATATCCCAACCTTTCGAAATATCTTCGTTTACTAACGTAGGATATGCATAACCAAGGTGCGCTTCTTTTAATTTTTGAATGCAGTTGTCTACTTTTTCATGTAGTAGTTCTTCTGTATCAGCACGGAATTCAACCATCAAAATTGCCTCGGGTTTACCTTCAATAAATTTTCGATCTTCGATGAAATTTGGATGATTTTCAGTAAATGATAAAATGAAATTGTCAACTAATTCCGAGGCAGTTGGCTGACACGATAAGGCAATTAGATTCGCCTGAAGTGATTCTTGTAACGTGTGGCAGTGTATGCAAATAAGGCCAACGTGCCTACTTGGTTGGTCAAGTAGGTTGATTTTCATACCATGCACTACAGCTAGCGTTCCTTCTGAGCCCGCAAGTAAGGCTGAAAGGTTAAATGGTTTTCCTGCAGGATTGAATGGCTGCATGCTTATCAGTGCATCTAGCGCATACCCCGTGTTTCTGCGGGTGATTGAAGGATTTGGGAAATTATCCTGAATGAGTTGTTGGACCGCAGGATTATTCAACATGCGATGAATTTCCGTATAAATTTTTCCTTCTAGATTCGGTAGGGACGTTTTTTTATAAAACTCTTCTGTGCTTAACGGATGGGTGTAAATCTCAGAACCATCTGAAAGAATCGCTCGTGTTTCCAACAGGTGATCGCGAACATTTCCCCAAACAATAGAATGTAATCCGCATGAATTATTTCCCAGCATACCTCCCAATAGTGCACGGTTTGCAGTCGAAGTTTCAGGGCCAAAAAACAAACCAGATGGCTCTATTTGTTTGTTTAAATCATCCCGAATGATACCTGGTTCAATCCAGGCCGTCTTCTCTTTAATATTTAATTGAATCACTTTGGACATGGGTGCCGCAATTTCCATGATAATTCCATCGCCTACTACTTGGCCGGCGAGTGACGTTCCGGCTCCTCTTGGTATGACGCTTGTTCGGTGGTTTTCGGCGAATTGAACAAGTCTTTTGATATCTTTTGAGCTAGCGGGTTTGGCTACGGCAATGGGCTGTACTTCGTATACAGATGCGTCAGTGGCATATATTTTTCTAGCTATGTCTGATTGAAGGTCATTTTTAAAATGCAATTCTCCTTCAAAATGAATGGCTAGATTTTCGGCATCGTGTTTACTCCAAGACATGATTTATGCTATTGAGTTTTAAATTTACGAAATCCAATCTTAATGCCATATGACCATTCAAAAGTTTATATTTTCTATTCATCCTTTCATATCTGGAACTTTCACAATTAACTAGTAAATTCGACATCTATTTAAAATTTATGATTTTTCTACGTCAAGTTTTTGAGAGTTTGGTGTTTGCTTATCAAGCATTGCGCTCTAATTTACTGCGCACAACTTTATCGCTTCTTGGCGTGAGTGTCGGGATATTTGCTATCGTAGCTGTTTTTACCGCAGTAGATTCCTTGAAAGGTAAAATTCGTACGGAGATTGATTCATTTGCTGGTTCAGGTGTGATGTATGTAGGTAAGTGGCCTTGGGTTATGTCTAGTAGTTATCCGTGGTGGAAATATCTGAATCGTCCAGAAATGAAATATGCTGAGTATAAATATTTAAAAGAAAATTTAAAAATGGCTCAGACTGTTGCCATTATGGATGGTGGACGTACCGCTTCAATTACGCGTGGAAGTAATAGTATTGATGCGAGTATGACTGGTGCTAGTTACGAGTATAATCAAATTACGAGTACTCCGATTTCCGATGGACGTTATTTCCTACCAATCGAATCCGATAATGGTATTTATGTATGTATTATTGGCTCCCAAGTAGCTGAAGCCTTAGTTGATGGGAAGTCGGCCGTAGGTGAAATCATCAAAATTAATGGCATTAAATTTTCTGTGATTGGTGTTATCGAGAAGAAGGGAAATGATATGTTGAGTTTTGGAGGATCGCCTGATGAAAAAGTTATTATCCCGTATACGACTTATTCGGCAATTTTTCAGAAGGATAAGCCAGCACCCGACATAGCCATTAAGGCTTTTGATTCAGATATAGGCCAAGTGGAGTTGGAGGGGGAGGTTACCGGCATGATGCGTAGCTTGCGTTCAATTAAACCAAAGCAGGAAGATAGTTTTACGGTTAATCGCCTGGATGGCTTGAACCAGTTTTTTGACGGAATTTTTGCGGCTTTGAATATTGCTGGTGCATTAATTGCTGGATTTTCACTGTTAGTTGGCGGTTTTGGAATTGCCAATATCATGTTTGTTTCGGTCAAAGAGCGAACCAATATCATTGGAATTCAAAAGTCTTTAGGAGCAAAAAATTATTTTATTTTGTTCCAGTTTCTATTTGAGGCGGTATTTTTGAGTTTAATTGGTGGGATTGTTGGCATCACACTCGTCGTAGGGATTACCTACATACCGCAAGATGCACTACCATTAACACTGACCGCAAATAATATATTTAGTGGTTTATTAATTTCGAGTTTTATTGGGATTTTATCCGGAATTATTCCTGCCTGGGTAGCGGCTAAGATGGATCCAGTTATTGCCATCCGCTCTAAATAAAAAAAGGGCCATCTGTCGGTTGACAAATGGCCCTTTTACACTTTTGAATACTAGATTAGATAGACAAAGTCGCTAATACTGAATTCATATTACGAACGGCTTCAGCTGATTTATTGAAAG
>NZ_JBILJM010000016.1:0-54353 GCF_044377215.1 Aquirufa sp. | reverse complement strand
ATCTTATTTTATAAAGCCGAAAAACGTCTTAAAAACATATTGAAATGATAACAATTCAAGATTTAACGATGAGTTATGGAAATCATACTATTCTAAAAAATATCAATATCGAATTTGATGAAGGAAAAGTTTATGGGATTGTAGGTAAAAATGGGGCTGGAAAAACATCTCTATTTCGGTGTATAGCAGGATTAGAAAAGTATGACGGAATTATAAATTCTAGCCACAATCCACTAAAAAATCATCTTGGCTTATTACTTACAGAGCCGTTCTTTTTTGAAAAAATTACAGGGAAAGAGTATATCCAATTGCTTTGTAATGCGAGGAAGATGCCTATAAATGATATTGAAAATAGAAACATCTTTGACTTACCATTAAACCAATATGCAACGACATATTCAACAGGAATGAAGAAGAAGTTAGCATTAACAGCCATTTTATTGCAGCGTAATGAATACTTTATACTTGACGAGCCTTTTAACGGAGTTGACATAGAAAGTAACATCCTCTTAACAGAGATTATTCATACCTTAAAAAAGCTTGGAAAGACTGTTATTATATCATCTCATATTTTCTCCACCCTAAGTGATACGTGCGACGAAATCAATTTGCTAAGTGAAGGAAGTATTGTAAAATCAGTTCAAAGAGAAGACTTTCAATCGCTAGAAACGGAAATGAAACAAATGACCGTTGGAAATAGAATTGAAAAATTAGGCCTTCATTAAAATCTAAGCTAAAAATGACTTTGGGTTGCAACTTTATCTTAAACCTATGATTAAAAAGTATAAAAAGTTGCAATCACAAAAAATGTCTATTTTAAGAAAGATAGAGTGGTTTTTAAACAAAAAAAGAGGTCGAAATGACCTCTTTTTGATTTGTGCTCCCTCTCCTGGGCTCGAACCAGGGACCCCATGATTAACAGTCATGTGCTCTAACCAACTGAGCTAAGAAGGAATACTGTTCCTATTGGGACTGCAAAAATAGGGGGCTAAATCAATATATGCAAGGTAGCCCCCTGTTTTTTTTGATTTTATTTGTCGGCCTTCTTCTTTTCTTCCTTCTTCTTCACTAAGTCTCCCGCATTCAGCTTCTTAGCTACCGTCGCATAAGGACCCGAAATGATCTGTTGGCCTTCCTTCAACCCCGAAACAATTTCAATCTGCTCAAAATCCGAAATACCCGTCTTCACCTCAACTTGCTTCACCTTGCCTTTTTCCTCGACAAACACCACCTCTCGGATGTTTTCCTTGCGTTTACGAGCCGTATTAACATCGTTCTGAGTCGTTACTGCCGCACCACCATCTGAAGGCTTTTCGCCTTCCAACTTTTTCTCAGCACCAAGCTCACGAGTCGTTACAGATGCCAATGGTACCGTCAAAATATTAGACTTACGATTCGTTAAAATCTCTACAGATGCCGTCATTCCCGGCTTCAACGGATACGATAATTTACCTTGAATCAAATCCGCATACGAACTACGTAAGACACGAATCTTAACCTCAAACTCCGTCACCGCATCATTCGATACCGAAGCAGCCGTTCCCGACGAGTTTGCCGAACTAGCTACCTCATAAACGACACCCATAAACTTGCGATCAGAAGACGAAAATGCATCCACGTCAATCATCACCGTATCGCCCAAACTCACCCGCGTAATGTCATTCTCATTCACATTAACCCGAACCTCCATGTTATTCAAATTCGCAATACGCAACATCTCCGTTCCCGCCATCTGTGAAGTTCCTACCACACGCTCACCAAGCTCCACATTCAGCTTCGAAATAATCCCACTCTGTGGTGCGTAAATTGTAGTTTTTGTCAAATTGGTTTTAGCCTCTTTAAATGCCGCTTCTGCCGATTTAACATTAAAATTAGCCGCCTTCACATTCGCTTTCGCCGCTTCTAAATCTTGTTTGGCAACTAAATAGGCCGACTGGAACTGATCGAAATCTGAATCCGAAATCACCTTGTCCCTATGCAAACGATCATTCCGATCAAAGTCAATCTTTGCCTTACTTAAACGCGCCTCACTCTGCGCCAATACCGCCTTGCTCTGCTCCGAACCCGCTTTCTGTGCATTTACTTGCGCTTCCGCACGCGCCAATAAAGACACATAATTATCAGGACGAATTTTCAATATTTCCTGACCAGCAACCACCGAATCTCCCTCCGCAACATTCAATGAGACAATCTCACCCGATACATCCGGAGAAACCTTCACCTCAACCTCCGGCTGAATTTTTCCCGATGCAGAAACCTTCTCCACAATTGTCCCCCGCACCACCTGCGCAAACTCTACCTCCGTAGGCTCTACCTTACCAATCCACTCCATCTTCTTCGCAAGACCCAAGCCCCCGAAAATTAACACCACCGCAGCTCCGATGATATACCATGTTTTTTTACCTTTCATATGCTTACTTGTTATTCACTCCAAATTGTAGAGACGCGACACCTCGCGTCTTTAGTTAAATTATAATCTATTCGTAACTAGACGCGAAGTATCGCGTCTCTACAGTAACGTCTAAAATGTTAAACTTTTTCCTTGATAAAAATCTAAAATCTTCGTCCGGAATACATAGTCATATTTAACCTGTACCAAACTCAAGCGCGCCTTATCCAAATTCGTCTTCTGTAAATTGTAATTCACAAAATCAATCGTTCCCGCAGAAAACCTGCTCTCAGACGCACGAAAACTTTCCTCTAAAGCCGCAACCTGAACAGCACCCGCTTCATACCGCTTCGCCGCATTCAACATATTCACATACGCCTGCTCAATGTTTTGACGCAATGTCAAACGCGCCCGATCCGCCTCAATCTCCGCATTCCGCTGCTGTAAGCCCGCCTGCAAAACCCGCGTCCGATTCGCATACTTGGCAAAAATTGGAATATTCAAATTCAACGAAACGACCTTGTTTTGGGTATTATTCAACTGATCAAAATATCCCACCGTAGCCCCAGAGCCAAATTTTGGCTGTACCGTAGATACGGGATACGACTGCCCCCCAATCGATACCGAACCTAAATTAACAGTCTGCGTGCCCAACAATTCCACCGTGCGCAACGCGTTCGATTGATTCGCCGACCAGCTTCCATTTAATGATAATATAGGCAATCGAAATGCTTTCGCCACCGAAACACTGCGCGATGCACTCTGCACCCGAAAATCAGCGGCACGAACCAAAGGCTGTAACGTTACCGCTTTCGCATATATGTCATTCAGCGGAACCTCATACCCCTTCGAAGAAGGTACCGGAACCTGAATGCGCGCCAAATCAAACGCCTGAATACTCGAGTCATTTAATAACTGCAATAGCGTTAATTTATTAATGTCCAACGTACTTTGAAACGAAACGACATTTGATTCCTCATTCGCCAATTGTGCCTTCAAATCCAATAAACTCGTGATCGATAAGGATCCCGCATTTACTAATTTTTGCGTACGCTCTATTTGTAATTTGGTGATTTGAGATTGGGTATTAGCGATCGCCAACTGATCTTCGGCGTTTAAAATAGCCAAATACGCCAGTACCACCTGCAACGAAATGTTCTCCCGAATCGATGCCAAATCCTCCTGAGTCGCCTTCAGCGTAAACTCATTTTGAGCAATCGTATTTTTGAGTGCCCCGCCATTAAATAGCGTCAGGTTTGAATTCAAGCCGACATTATTATAGTTGATGTTCCGCGAATCAAATCCGTTCGTAAATGGATTTAACGAACGACCAAAACTGGCTGCCTGATTAACATTTCCGCCCAACGAAGGCAATTGATTAAATCGCGATTGCTGATACGTCAGCTCCGCATTCTTCAAACTAATCTCAAACGATTTAACATTTAAATTATGCAACAACGCGATCTCAACCGCTTGTGTCAACGACAAGTGCACCACCTGTGCATTTCCTTGAATCGCAGTTTGCGCAAATCCCCCAAAGGATCCAAGCAACACCGAAGCAAGCATGATGTATTTTCTAGTACGCATCTATTTCAATTAAGTTTGCAAATTTAGCTAAAAGCTTTTTGGCAAAAAGTGATTTTTGGATAAACGGCAAGAGCTACGGATAAACCGAATATTTACCGCACCACCTGGTAGCGCCGCTTCGCCTCACTTCTAGAAAAAGCATTGAAATGCCACCACTCAAATTCAATCCGCATAAACCCCGCAGATACCATAGCATCTCGCAAGATAAGCCGATTTTGATACGCCCTTTGGCTTAATTTACCAGAAGCCAAAAGCTCCTTTTCACGCGAAGGATACGCTAACTCACCAAAAAAATCATACGGCGTACCCATGTCAAGTGGTTTACCTGACACATCAGCGACAGTTAAATCAATCGCCGAACCATAGTTATGAATGGAGTGTTCGCGCGGATCCGCCACATATTTTTGCCGCTCACTTGGGGGATATTTCGTTAAGGTATTCCACAATTCCCACTGCTTAGACAGCGGACGCGCCGCATCGTAAATCAACAAGCGATACCCTGGATGGGCTTTGGATAAGTGCGCTTGCGCGCGTTTTAATTTCGTAACCACCTCTGGCTGCAAAAAGGCCCGTTTTAGACATCCGTATACGTCCTTGCCCATAAAATTATCAGTCGTCGCATATTTTAATTCCACCAGCACCTCCGGAATATGTGCCCGAACTTCAAGCAAACCTTGCTTTTGCATTTCCTGCTCAAATGAGCAAGGATTTTGACCAAATACACGAACCGACAACAAGCATAGAACCCAGAATAGACGCATAAGAACCAAAGATTTTCCCTAAATTTAGCCAAATTTCCTCGACCCTATGGCATTAAATTGGATTTGGTTTCTATTCTTTGGTGTAGCATTTGTTGTTGCGCTTATTCAATTCGTCTTTTTTGGCAATACCGATATATTCAAAATCCTTGTCGATGGCATGTTTGATTCTGCCGAAATCGCCGTAATGAAAATCGCACTTCCACTCGCCGGCGTCATGACCTTTTTCATGGGTATTTTACAAGTGGGCGAACGCGCCGGAGCCATTCAATTTCTTGCGCGCCGAATCGGTCCTTTCTTTACCCGCCTCTTCCCAGAAATCCCCAAAGATCATCCCGTTCACGGTCAAATGATTATGAATTTTTCGGCCAATTTACTGGGGCTAGATAACGCAGCGACGCCTTTTGGCCTGAAGGCCATGCAAAGTTTACAGGAAATTAATCCCGTAAAAGAGACCGCTTCGAACGCACAAATCATGTTCCTCGTCTTGCATTCCGCAGGACCCGTTTTAATTCCCTTGAGCATCATGGCGCAACGCGCTATCTACGGAGCCCAAGATGCCTCCGATATCTTTATTCCATGCCTAATGGCAACCTATGCCACCACAATAACCGGACTAATCATCGTAGCCATAAAACAAAAAATCAACCTATTCGAACCCGTACTCCTGACCTGGCTAGCTGGAATAACCGGACTCTTAGGCGGTATCTTATGGTACTTTAGCAGCCTTCCCAAAGAGGCCATCGAAATGCAATCCAAAGTGATTTCGAACGGCATTTTATTCTTGTTAATCTTCGCATTCATCGCCGCTGCCATGCGCAAGAAAATTGATATTTTCGGGACGTTTGTCGAGGGTGCCAAAGGCGGTTTCGAAACCTCCGTCAAAATCATTCCCTACCTCGTGGGGATGTTGGTGGCCATTTCATGCTTACGAAATTCGGGCGTTTTAGGCTTTATTGTGGATGGAATCAAATATCTAGTGGACATGTCGGGCATCGACAACCGTTGGGTAGACGCAATGCCTACCGCCTTATTGCATCCGATTAGCGGCAGTGGTTCGCGCGCCATGATGATTGACACGATGAAAACCTTCGGATCGGATTCGTTTGTTGGCCGCCTCTCTTGCGTATTCCAAGGTTCAGCCGAAACAGTCTTGTATGTTGTCGCACTTTACTTTGGATCCGTACAGGTGCGGAATATTCGCTACACGCTTTGGGCTGGATTAGCCGCAGATTTTGTGGGAATCGTCACGGCGATTATGGTGAGTTACTTGTTCTTTGGATAGTTTACGGAAGCGGTAAGGCCAACGTAACATTGCCGCCTACCACGTCTTTCTTCCATGATCCGGTATCAAAACCTAGGTTCGCTTTCAAGAAAGCCTCTTGGCCCATGACTTGGATTGGGCGCGACCAAAAAAGGCCAACAGCATATTGCCGTTTTACGGGAACGAATTCGCTACCAAAATAACCAATCGCATTCGACATTGAACCGCGGAAAGTCACCGAATTCTGCCCAAACAAACCTTCAATACCAATATAATACGCCTCTACGCGGTTATTGTCATATGACACATTCTTCGTGGGCGATAAATCTGTCTCTGAATCTAAGGTCAACATCGGCGTTCCCATGCCCTTACCGAAATAGGTCCAGCCTGAATTGTATACTCCATTATTCAGATAGTTGTCAAAACCCCGCAAAACACTGGAGTTAGTAAACACATTTCCGCCTTGAGATGCCGTATTTAAATACTCCACAACAACTCTTACGATACCTTTTTTGGACGAACCCGCATACGAGATTCCATGTAACCCGTCGGTGATGTTGTTTAAATAATACAGCGATCCATCTTCATAAATGGATTGACGATACATGAATAGTTTTCCAACAGAAAGCTCCACTTCCATACCCAAATCAACGGTACCCAAATGGTTACCTAAGCGATTCCAACCATCATTAACACCATACGTTGCGGTATCTCCGCCTTCCTTGACGCGGTTAATGCTTTGGCCCGTAATCATGTATAAATATTCCTTGGTGCCTGTGGCAATGCGGCCATTTTTTGCTGAAATATTATAGGGATCTGCATACTTCAAAACGCCGCCCCACTGAACTTGATGGTTGAATCCACCGTAGAATTTAAACATCCAATTAGGCTTTCCTAAGCGGCCATAAAATGATTTTTGATGCAAATAAAAGTCGCGTACATCGGCCCGACTATTCTCAAACCAGCCGTGGGAATAGTTTCCTTTAAAGCCTACGACATCCTTCAAAAACGCAGGTGCCCAGAAATTTTTGACAACTAAATTGATCGATGGCATCGGCAGGGCGTTCCCCGACCAGATATATGACCCTGAGCTAAGTGTCGAGTCCATTAAACCTTGCAATTGGCGCTTGCGTCCAAGCTGCATTTCGAATATACCATAGCGTCCCGTCACATATGCTTCCTGAATCATCGGATCCGCTTTTGTTTCGGCCAAATTAACCCGCGCTGCAACCCCATAACTCCAGTCGGCCCGCTTACTCAACACCACTTTTCCGCGCGTTTCAAACCCAACCGTACCATAGCTTTCTTCCGTAGGAACAGCGCCATACTGATTCGCGCGCAACCAAAAAGGAGTATATGAACCACTTGTAACGCCGCCACCCACTAGAATCGTAGGTGCCGTATTTTCTTGCCCCAAAAGACGTAAAGCCACTAAACTAAAAAGAATGATCGCGCGAAAACGCATAGAATCTGGGTTTGGGCTGCAAAATACGAAAAGAAGAGATAAGAAAGAAATCAGTCGTAAGTAGCCAGTGGTCAGTAGTCAGTGGACAGTATTTGATAAATACACACCTTATATAATCCTGAAAAAATATTAAAGCTACTCGCTGACTACTGTCCACTGGCTACTGACCACTATTATCTATCTTCGCCACCAGCTCATACCCCAAACTATCAATCCTCAACCGCACCTCGTGTTTGTTTTTAATGCCCACAACTTTAGCGGTTTGGCCTTTCAGGGCACCTGTATCAATGGTGATAAAATCACCCACTTGAACCGAATTCCCTATAGACTCAACCTCCAAATGATCCGATAAAAACTGTTGGATCGCCAAAATCTCCGCGTCCTGAATGACAGCCGGCTTGCCCAACCAATATAAAAAATTGACCACCCCAAGCGTCCGACGGACAATTGGACTCTGTTTGGCTAAATCAATGTTTACAAAAACATAGGAACGAAATAGTGGCTCCTCGACCCATTTTTTACGGTCCGACCACTGCTTGCGCTTTTTGCTTACCGGACAATAGGCTTCAATACCCGCCTCCTGCAAACGTAAAGCCACCTTCTTCTCCATACGAGATTTCGTATATACCGCAAACCATGCCATAGCTTATAATCTAGCGTCTACTAAAGATTTATCGAGAACCGATTTGATATCGAAAATAATGCCGTCTGCCTGCTTTAATTGGGCATAAGGTAAATTCAAAAACTCGTGATGGGCAACCGTCAAAACAATGGCATCATAACCCGAACCCGGCTCGGAAACCAAATCAATGCCATGCTCATGCTTCACCTCAGCCGCATTCGCCCACGGATCATAGACGTCCACTTCCATGCCAAAATCGCGCAATTCATGGTAAATATCCACCACGCGGGAGTTGCGTATGTCAGGGCAATTTTCCTTGAAAGTTATGCCCAACATCAATGTCCGCGCACCACCTATTTTCTTACCTTTTTGAATCAATAATTTCACCAACTTATTCGCCACAAAAATACCCATGTTGTCATTTACCCGTCGGCCAGATAAAATAACCTGCGGATAATAACCCAAACTTTCCGATTTGTGCAATAAATAATATGGATCCACACCAATGCAATGACCGCCTACTAAACCGGGTTTAAAATTCAAGAAATTCCATTTGGTACCAGCCGCCTCGAGTACTTCGGTGGTATCAATGCCCATGCGATCAAAGATCAGCGCAAGCTCATTCACAAACGAAATATTCACGTCACGTTGGGCATTTTCAATCGCCTTACTCGCCTCGGCTACTTTTATCGAAGACGCCTTGTGCGTACCTGCGATAATAATCGATCGATACAATTGATCCACCCACTCCGCAATTTCAGGTGTAGAACCTGACGTTACTTTTTTGATTTTCGTCAAGGTGTTTACCTTGTCGCCCGGATTAATTCGCTCAGGCGAATACCCACAGAAAAAGTCCACATTAAATGTCAATCCCGAGTGTTTTTCAAGCACCGGCACACAGTCTTCCTCAGTACAACCCGGATAAACAGTCGATTCATAAATAACCACATCGCCTTTTTTCAGCGCCTTTCCGATCATCTCGGAGGCCTTTAATAAGGGGCTTAAGTCGGGTTTTTTGAAGTGGTCAATCGGTGTAGGAACCGTGACAATAAACGTATTGCATGAAGCTAGATCGCCGCGCTCCGACGAAAACCAGAGTTGGGTCGAAGCCTTTAACTGCGCATCGCTTACTTCTTGCGTACGGTCATAACCTCGGTTTAACTCGGCTATGCGTGACGCATCAATATCAAATCCAAGCGTTGGATATAGCTTTCCAAACTCCACTGCCAACGGGAACCCCACGTAGCCCAAACCAATAATCGCAATGGATGGATTCATTTTTACTTCGTAAATAATTTCACGTCAGACTGCATCATATCCTTCACCAAAGCCGGCAAGTCATACTTCAATTTCCAGCCTAATTTCTCCTTCGCTTTCGTTGGGTCTCCAATCAAAAGCTCCACTTCCGTAGGGCGGAAATAACGCGGGTCTACCGCCACAACTTCGGTTCCAACGGCTACTTGATATAATGGGTTGTTGCACTTCGCAATTTTCGCCACTTCGTTTACGCCTTCGCCGCTGAATGCAACCTCGATCCCAACCTCCGAAAAGGCCATTTTAATGAAATCGCGCACAGTCGTTGTAATTCCTGTTGCAATCACAAAATCCTCTGGCTTTTCTTGTTGTAAGATTAACCACATCGCTTCGACGTAATCTTTGGCATGGCCCCAGTCACGCTTCGCATCTAAATTTCCTAAATATATTTTGTCCAATTGGCCTAACGCAATTTGCGAAACACCCCGGGTAATTTTACGCGTTACAAACGTCTCGCCACGTAAAGGCGATTCGTGATTAAACAAAATTCCATTCACGGCAAACATGTCATACGCCTCACGGTAGTTGACCGTAATCCAGAAACCATACATCTTCGCCACCGCATACGGCGAACGAGGATAAAACGGTGTTTTTTCTGATTGGGGAACCTCTTGCACTAAGCCGTAAAGCTCAGACGTAGATGCTTGGTAAATTTTGGTTTTCTTTATTAAGCCCAATAAACGAACCGCTTCTAAAATACGCAAAGTCCCGATTCCGTCCACCTGTGCCGTGTACTCTGGCTCGTCAAACGATACTTTTACGTGGGACATCGCACCTAAATTATAAATCTCATCCGGCTGCACATCCTGAATAATGCGGATGATATTCGTCGAATCACTTAAATCACCATAATGCAAATGGAAGTTGGACGCCACATGTGGATCCGCATATAAATGATCAATGCGTTGCGTATTGATCAAAGAGCTTCTGCGTTTGATGCCGTGCACCACATATCCTTTACTCAATAATAACTCGGCTAAATAAGCACCATCCTGTCCGGTAATCCCGGTAACTAACGCAACTTTCTTGTTCTGTGACATACTGAATTAAATAAATGACCTTTCGGGCCTGTAAATACAAGCTTCAAAATTACGAAAATTTTGGCAGAGCTTCCCCCAATTTTTATTAAATGGGTTTTAACTTATATACAATGCCAAAATTTCTTTTTCGTGTTTCGCGTAAATTTGCTTGCGCTTTAACTTCAAGGTCGGCGTAATTTCTCCGTCCTGAATCGTAAATAAACGCGGCAACAAAACGAATTTTTTCACCTGCTCATACTTGGCGACAGACGCCATGGCCGACTGCACTTCCTCGTCCATTTTGTTGATGACCTTCGCATTAGCAATCATCTCCGCTGGACTTCCCGCCTCAATACCTTGTTGTTTACACCAAGCAGCCAAGGCTATAAACTCAGGAATAACCAACGCGGACGGGAATTTCTGACCTTCGCCCACCACCATACATTGCTCGATGAAAATCGACTCCTTTAATTTATTTTCGACCAATTGTGGCGCGACGTATTTACCGCCTGACGTTTTGAAAATCTCCTTTTTACGATCGGTGATTTTTAAGTACTTACCGTCAACCATCATCCCAATATCGCCGGTATGAAACCAGCCTTCTGGATCGATTGCTTCGGCCGTTGCTTCGGGGTTTTTATAATAACCTGGCATAACCGAGTCGCCACGCACACAAATTTCTCCGTCTTCGGCAATCTTTAGTTCCATGCAATCGATAACCGTTCCCACACAACCTACTTTAAAATCAGGGGGATTAATAAATGAAACCGAAATAACTGGCGATGTTTCCGTCAAACCATACCCCTCAGAAATAGGTACACCTGCTGCCCAGAAAACGCGCGATAAACGCGGTTGCAACGCGGCAGAACCCGAAGCGATTAAACGGACATTCCCGCCTAATGCTTCTCTCCATTTTGAAAAAATCAATTTATTATAAACCGCATATTTAATGGAATCCACGAAACCTAGTTTTTCCATAGGGTCATATTGTAAACCAAAATCAATGGCCCCAAAGAATAACTTCCGCTTAATACCCGTTAACTCGTTGCCTTTGGCGTAAATCTTGTCATATACCTTCTCTAGCAAACGTGGAACCGTGGCAAACATAGCAGGCTTCACTTCACGAATGTTATCCGCGATCGTTTCCATGCTCTCTGCATAGTAAACCGAAACGCCATAAAACATGTACATGTAAATATCTGTCCGCTCATAAATATGACACAGCGGTAAAAAACTTAATGCCTTATCACTCGCACGTAATTCGAAAAACTGACCGCGATCTAATGACTTAACATTAGATACGATATTATGATGCGTTAACATGACGCCTTTAGGCCGACCGGTCGTTCCCGACGTATAAATCAACGTAAGTAGATCGGATGGTTTGACTGCATCCATCAATGGCTGTAAAACAGACCGATCTTTTCCTTCGCCCATTTCCTTTACCTCTGTCCACATGGAAGCCCCCTCAACAGGATCAAACGTGTATATTTCTTTAATCTTCTTATTTCCCTTCGAAGCTTCTTTCGATTTTAAATATAAATCTTCGCCCTCGACAAAAATAAATCCCACTTCCGCATTCTCAAAAATGAAAGCATAATCCTCTACCGTAATTGTGGGGTACATTGGTACCGAAACGGCGCCTATAATTTGAATCGCAAAATCGATGAAGTTCCACTCCGGCCGATTTCCCGAAATGATGGCCACTTTATCGCCTGGTTTAATTTTGAGAGCTAATAAACCTAAAGCAGTTTCATGAATAATGTCCAACATCTCCGTTGAACTAAAATGGCGCCACTCGCCATCCCGCTTTAAATTAAATAAGTCTGATTTGTGTAGTTGTTGGTATTGAGGTAATAAATCAAATACCCGAGTGAAGTGTTCGTGCTGTATCATAGGTTTTTTCAACTTACTGTTTGACTCAAAGTTAAGCAATCAGTTTGAGCCAAATAGAACTTATGCTGTATTTTTTTGCACAGAATTGTTTCATTCCAAAAATCAACGTTATCCACAAGTTATCCACATCTATGCCATACAAATAATGTTATTTTAACCATTTATATATTTAAAATATAATGAAAAGTTAAATTAGAATTAATTAGATACCATTCAGCATAAAGTCATTTTGAGAATACATTATCCACATGTAAAATAAAAAGAAAGAAATATTTTAAGTATCTCTTTTTTGTTCTTCTTTATTGTTCTCTGTGGATAAGTGGATAACTAGTCTAAGTAATTGATTAGTAGCTAGATACTTGGAGATCTCTGTGTAGATAACTTATTTTTTTGTGTGGACAATTGCCTACTTGTCCACAATCTAGAAGCCTTTATCTTTTTTATCCACACTGGTGCGGATGAATTGTGGATAAAATGTGTGGTTATTGGGTACTTATCCACAGGTCTGTCAACTGGAAATTGGCTTTAATTTTGATCTTTGTTGGAAAGAAAAAAATGGCCTCAGGCTTTATGCGCGTTTTAAAATTACCAATATCCCAGCGGCCGTTCTGGTTGAGATCTTCAATTGCACGCATTTCATAGGTGGAAGGCTCCACATACGGAAACACAAAATTCTTCATCGTTTTGGTTTCATAGATAATTTCTTTTGTCTCCGGATGAATCAATTGAACAACATAAGAAGTATTTGCGGCCGCCGGATTTAGTGCTCCCGAAATACTGCCATAATTCTCTAAATCCTGCATTTCATACGCTTGTTTATATGTATCCGACGAATCTTGTTCGACTGACACAAAAGCCTTTTTGGATATAGCTAATGAAAATTTAGAACGGATGGGTAAATAGTCTTTTCGAATAGTTAATTCATTGCCAACGGAATTCCAACGAAAGCCCTCGTCCGGAAGGTAGCTACGCTCGTCATCCCCCGTTTCAAAATAAATCAATTTGGAGTCAAAGCCAACAACCGGTTTTTGCAAGCGAATACGAATGGAGTCATTCGGGCTAATAAATTTTCCAATTGAAGGAAAAACATCGAATTTGTAGAGCACCTTACTTGGCTTTTCCCTTTTCGTCGGCACACGAAATTTGACCCGAAATGTGTGCGTAATTTCGCGCCCTAGTGAATCCATTAATTGGCCCTGAAATACTAGTGTGTCTTTACGTTCCACGTTTCCCGAGTAGAATCGAATACCTCGATTTTGCTCAATTTGATAGGTTAAGGGACATTTAATTAGTGTTACACTAGCTAAGCCGCGGTTAAATTCAACAAGAGACGTTTTTGCGGTAGTCGTTGTTTTCGCGACTTTTAATGGATCTAAATTTTGTAGTGCCATTTGGAAATCGCGGGTTTGATTCGATTGTAGATCAATAAAAGGTTCGGTGATGAAATCAACCACCTCCTTATTGGAATTATAAAGCAGGTTGTTATTCAAATCCAGAAATGCGGCCATGTAATACTTCCCGGCAGCCACATTTTCTAGTTGGTAAATTCCCGACGTATCCGTCTTTGTAAAATAATAGGGCTTATTTTTATCAATGCTCAGCGTATCACTATACGGATAAAGCCCAATTAGAATATTCTCTAATTTTTTATTCGTCTGTAAATTCCGAACACGCCCTGAAATCTGTAAGGAATCAATTAGGTCTGATGTACTAAAAACGAGCTTAATGTTTTTGCCAATGTTGCGCTCCGACATATCTTCAATCGCATTTCTGAAATTAAAGGTATAGGTCGTATTTGGCTTTAAGGCACTATCTAACAGGATGCTCAAGCCCGTCGGACGGATACGGGTTTCGTATGTTCCAATGTTTGGGGTGATAAGCAATTCTTGATTTAAATTCTTAACTGCAATGTATTCATTGAAATTAAGGTCCAGTTTTTTGCCTTGAAAATTCTTGCTTTTGTTGAGCGGAATCGATTGAATTACTTTGGGCGCCAATGTATCTTTTTTCCCCCCAGGAGGACTCGCCATTTGCGCACATCCTTGAAGCAGGGCCAGGGAAGCCCCGCCCACTAGAATGAAAAGCGCCAACGATCTTTTTAGATAATTAAACATGTTTGAAAATATAAACATTACTGGAGTAATTTCCGGTTTTTGTACAGGCCAATATGTTTGACCATAATCCCAATAGGAAGGAATGAATCAAGCGTTTACTTCCCGAACGGTATTGGTTACTTAACAAGGCAATATAAAAACTATCAAAGATTTGACCGCGCTGTTTCACGAGTTTAAAGCCATGCTTGATGGCCACAAATTGAATCGTCTCTGGATTGAAATGATAAATATGTCGCGGCACATCATAGGCCGCCCAATATTTCTTAAAATATCCCGCATCAAAACTCTTGGAATTAGGCAAGGCCAAAAGCAATTTTCCATCTGCTGAAATGCGCTTTTTGAAAAACTCAAAATAGGCATCTAATTCATATACATGTTCGAGCACGTGCCACAAGGTGATTAGCTCAAATTGTTTGTCCTTCGGGATCGCAGCCAAATTAGGGTAGATTTTATCTTGAACCAGCGCCGCTGCACGTGCCGCCGTTTCCGGATCGAGCTCCATGCCTGTAATGTTCCAGCCCGCATCCTGACAGGTCTTTAAAAAGTGGCCGTTTCCGCAGCCTATGTCTAATAGATTTTTGTTTCCCTTTTGGTCCGCTTGAATCCATCCCGCCTTTTGTTTCAAGGTGATATTACGAACTGCATGGTAAAGCTTATTAACTAAACCTTGTTGGGTATCGCTATGTGAAATGTAGGTGTCCGACTTGTAAAAGTATCCAGCCTCATCTGACTTCGGTCGCGGGTTCGTGAAATTCAATCCGCAATCCGAGCAAGCCATTATACCAAAACTATTTTGCGAAACCGTATAATCTTTGGCTTCAAATTGTTTCTCAAAATTAGTTGACCCACATGCCGGGCAATGTTGTAGTGTTTCCATATTAGCGCCCCATAAATAATAATAAAATGGATACGTCGGCAGCCGACACCCCCGAGATCCGACTCGCCTGACCAATCGTTTGTGGGCGAATGGACTTTAACTTAATTCGCGATTCGGTCGACAACGTTTTAATTTTATCGTAGTCGAATTGTGCTGGGATGGCTAGGTTTTCCATGCTCTTCATTTTGCCAACCATCAGGCGCTCTTTCTCAATATAGCTTTCGTATTTCACAACGATCTCTACTTGTTCAATGACCTCTTGACTAAAGCGGGCTTTAATATCTTGTCCAATGGCATGCGTTAATATTTGCGCAAAACTTAAGTCTGACCGCCTTAATAAATTAACGATAGGCGCACCTTCTTTTAACGTTGCCGTCCCTTGTTCTGTAAGCCAATCGTTAATTTCCGCAGGCCGCACTTTGGTTTGTTGGATGCACTGCGTTAACTCCGCAACCTGTTGTTTTTTTGTCAAAAATGTATCAAGCCTTTCTTGTGTCGCCAGACCTAATCCAAATCCTTTTTCCGTCAAGCGCTCATCCGCATTATCTTGGCGCAACAGCGTTCTAAATTCAGCGCGCGAGGTGAACATGCGGTACGGCTCATCGGTCCCTTTATTAATCAAGTCGTCGATCAACACCCCGATGTACGCCTCCGATCTACTCAAGGTAAACGGCGCCAAATTGTGAGCTTGTTGGTGCGCATTAATCCCCGCCATCAATCCCTGACAAGCAGCTTCTTCATATCCCGTTGTTCCATTAATTTGGCCAGCAAAGTATAAGCCTTTGACTAGCTTTGTTTCAAGGGTTGGGGTCAACTGGGTTGGCGGAAAATAGTCGTATTCAATCGCATAACCTGGACGGAACATTTTAGCGTTTTCAAATCCCGGTATTAAACGAATTGCCTCAAATTGTATGTCTTCAGGCAAAGACGTTGAAAATCCATTGACATAAATTTCTACGGTATTCCAGCCTTCGGGTTCTACGAAAATTTGATGCGAATCTTTATCTGCAAAGCGATTGATTTTGTCTTCTACGGATGGACAGTAGCGCGGACCTAAGCCTTTGATTCTTCCCGCAAACATGGGTGAGCGATCAAAGCCTTTGCGCAAGACCTCGTGTACTTTTTCGTTGGTGTGTGTAATCCAACAAGACCGTTGTTCTTGTATCGGATTTTTGGTCATATACGAAAAGCTTGTTGGGATTTCGTCCCCCTTCTGCTCTTCCATTTTACTGTAATCTAAACTTCGGCCATCCACGCGCGGTGGCGTTCCCGTCTTCATACGGCCAGACTCAAAGCCAAGCGCAACTAACTGTTCGGTAATCCCTTTGGCCATGGGTTCAGCCATGCGACCTCCACCAAAATTCTTCTCGCCAATGTGAATCAAGCCATTTAAAAATGTTCCATTTGTCAGCACAACAGTGGGCGCAAAATACTTCATCCCCATCCGCGTAACCACCCCCCTCACTTCTTGATTTTCAACAATCAGCTCTTCCACAGAATCCTGCCAAAAATCAACATTCAAATTCCGCTCCAGCGCCCAGCGCCATTCCTCGGCGAACTTCGCTCGGTCCGACTGGCATCTTGGCGACCACATGGCAGGACCTTTCGAACGATTCAACATCCGAAATTGGATCATCGTCTTATCCGAAATAATTCCAGACATCCCACCTAGCGCATCGATCTCACGAACAATCTGTCCCTTCGCCACACCACCCATCGCTGGGTTGCAAGACATCTGGGCAATGGTCTGCATGTTCATCGTGACCAATAAAACTTTGGACCCCATTTGGGCAGCCGCATGCGCAGCCTCACAGCCTGCATGTCCCGCCCCTACCACGATTACATCGTATGAATTTTGCATATCTTTTTTTGTTTCACGTGGAACGATTTCTGTTTTCGACTCATCGCGTTTCACGTGGAACGTGTTAATTTCGTTTGGCTAAATAGTAATCTTCCTTCTCGGTCATTAAGGATTTGTCGGCCTTTGCCTTGTCTTTATATCCACACAAGTGAAGCAAACCGTGCACCATGACGCGTTGCAATTCGCTGTCGGCCGTATTCAATTTTGCCCCATTTTCAAGTACGCGTTCGTGTGAAATAAAGATATCTCCTTCAATTAGATTCGGACTTTCTGAATTATCAAAGGTGACAATATCGGTCAATGTGTCGTGCTGCAAATAATCCTGATTGATCTTAAGCAGGTATTCGTCGGAGCAAAACACATAGTTTAGTTCGCCTATTTTTTTCCCTTCTTCTGCAGCCACTGCCTTAAGCCATTGCTTGTGCTTAAGCTTTTCGGGCAGCTGGAACGCTAATTCTTCTGTATGGAAACTAATCATCTTCGCATATTAAACCGCGAATTTACGAAAAAGCATCCTCGAAATGCTCTATTTTAATCGCTTGTGGAAAAAAAGTAATCGCAATGCTGTCGAAGCGGATTTCTTTTTCCCAGTTTTCCTCCTCTTGGTAGCTAGCGGCTGCCTGATGAAAAAGGGTAGTTTTAGTTCTTCCGATGCGCTCTTCGGGGTATCCATGCCTTGTGTTTCGCAGTGATTTTATTTCAACAAATACGAGAAATACTCCGCGTTGAACAATCAGGTCTACTTCAGCTTTTCCGTTTCGATAGTTTCTTTCTCGGATGCCATAACCACTTTGTTGGAGAAAACGCGCTGCCGCCAATTCTGCTCTTTTTCCTTGCTGTAAATGTTTGGCCATTCTTGTATATTTGCTGGCCCTAAGGTTGCCAATTATAGACATTGCGCAACCGCCAAAACTGATAATGTGCATGCAGAATAAAAATGTCCAGTTTGTTGATTTACAGCTGACCCCCTATCAGGAGGCCTGGGATCTGCAAGAACAGTTAATGGCACACACAGCGGCAGTTAAATTAGGCAATCGAAATCAAGCAGAAGATGCACTTAAGCCAACGGACAATTACCTATTATTCTGCGAACATCCGCATGTATATACGCTTGGCAAAAGTGGTGACGCCGCGCATTTGTTGATGCAAGAATCTTTTCTGCACACCATCGGTGCTACGTTTTACAAGACGAATCGCGGCGGTGATATTACGTATCATGGACCAGGGCAATTAGTGGGCTATCCGATTTTTGACCTCGAAAACTTCTTTACGGATATACATTTATACCTGCGCATGCTCGAAGAAGCTATCATGCGCACCTGTGCTGATTATGGATTAAATGCTGGCCGAATCGAGGGGTTAACGGGCGTTTGGATTAATCCCGAAGCAGCGGACAGTCGTAAGATCTGTGCCTTTGGCGTGAAAGCATCTCGTTGGATTAGCATGCATGGCTTTGCGTTTAACGTACAGCCCGACCTCTCCTATTTTAGCCACATTGTTCCCTGCGGTATTGCCACCAAAGGCGTAACCTCATTGAGCCAAGAATTAGGCCGCGAGATCAGCCTAGAAGAAGTCAAGCCCAAAGTTTTAGCGCATCTGCAAGACTTATTTCAGTTTCACCCCCAGGATGTTTCACGTGAAACATTACCAAAAGCCTAGATCTATGGATACGCGCATGAATTTTAAGAATACGTTATTTCTAGATATTGAAACAGTATCGGAATCCGCGGATTTTTCCCAATTATCGGAAGCTCGAAAAGAATTTTGGGTAAAAAAGGCGAAGAATTTAGTGAATCCGAATAATTTATCTGCCGAGGAATTGTATGTAGAACGCGCAGCCTTGTATGCAGAATTCGGTAAGATTATTGTGATTGGGATGGGTTTCTTGTATGTGAACAAACAGAAAGAATTAGCGCTGAAAGTGAAGACAATCGCGCATTCAGATGAGAAGGTGCTGTTGGCTGAGTTTGCAGCATTTGTGGACAAGACCTATAAGTCGAAGGAATTGACGCTTGTCGCGCACAATGGAAAGGAGTTTGACTTTCCCTATTTGTGTCGGCGGATGATGGTGAATGGTTTAGAGATTCCGCGAGCTCTGCAATTACAAGGTAAAAAACCATGGGAAATCATTCATCAGGATACGATGGAGATGTGGAAATTTGGCGATCGTCGTTCGTTTACGTCGCTTGAATTATTAGCTGATTTGTTGGGAATTCCAGGTGCCAAAAGTGATTTATCTGGCGATCGCGTACATGCGGTATATTATCAAGATCAGGATTTACCGCGGATTACGGCGTACTGTATGGAAGATGTGATTGTTGTGGCTCAGCTCTATCTCCGCTTTCATTTCATGGAGTTAGTTGAGCCACAACACATCGAAAAACTATAGTATTTTAGCCGGATTTCCGAAAGCTCGTTTGCTTGCTGGAATATTTTCTATTACAACACTACCTGCGCCAACAGTCGCTCCTTTGCCTATTTTCACGCTACCTACGATGGTGGAGTGAATACCTACAAATGCATTTTTATCAATTTGTGCTTCTTTTCCGATGACAGATCCTGCGCCAATTTGTACGTAAGATTCGATGATAGCTCCCGTTTCTACAATAGATCCAGCACCGATGATTACATGGTCACCTAGTTTACTTTCGGGAGAAATGATGGATGATGCGCCTATAAACAATCCATAAGCTAAGCTCTTTACATCCGCAATTTGAGCACTTGGATGGATTGCGTGTACGGGTTTGGTGCCGCGATCTTCCTCAATCAATTCGATCATTTTCTTGCGTTCCGTTGGGTTTTCAAGTGCCACAAAAACAGAACAAGACTTGCCGATCAGCCCCCAATATGCATCATCTTCCGTAGTTCCTAGCACTGGAATTTCGCCGATCATGGTGTCTTTCTTTTTGATATCATCATCTAGAAATCCATAAACGACCACTTCGTTTTTCTGAAAAATGTGTGCCACTTCTAGGGCGAATGGGTTAACTCCGATAATGATTACTGGCAATGAAGTCATGTGTGTTCTATTTTATTTTGGCTGTAAAGGTACTCAAATCAAAGGTAATTGAATTGTTTGCTGTGTAGATTAAGGAGGATATTTGGGCTCCCAAAGAGACATCTTGTCCTGTAGGCAAATCCCAAACTGAACCATCCACTTGATGCAAAGCGTGCATGTAGCTTAAATCTCCGATTTCCTCGATGCTCCAGGAATAGGCAATTTCATCTGATGGCAGCGCTGTTTCAACTAAATTAATCCCGATATCTGCGCGGTATTTTCCTTCCACATCGAGTGGCGCTTGGTTGATTTTGATGTCAAAAATTTGGCGCTCATTGGTCGCTAGATTCGCATATAGGTCCGTCGATTCCTCCAAATAGGTTTCATCTGCAATGCTGACCAAGGCGTCTAGCAAGATCGCTGCATTCATGCGGCGCAAGGATTGTTTCTCTAGATCCCATCCTGCCCCACCTGCTTCAACTAGCAACAATCCATATCCGCGCGATTGAAATGTATCTCCAAATGCGCGGCCATTAAATTCATCTGTCCACTTGGCCACTTTATTGGGTAAATATTTTTGCGTGAATCGCGTTAGGCGGTTGGCCAATTGTGCTGCCCGCGTACGCGAGGGTGTCCATGTTCCTGCCTCATCTCCAGCGGTTGCCAAGAAAGCAATGTGTGTTTGATGTGCGGTATTTCCTACTGAATAAAGCCGATTTTGATCATGTAAATTAAACGCAAATAATGGTTTTTTGCTGTCGGCCCAAGAAGATAAAAGCCGAGCTTCCACACTATTTTGTGCTTGCGCATCGCGATTCATATCAATGCCTAAAGCTGTCTCGCGGGTCCATCGAGCTGCCCCATCTGCATTTAAGCGTGGAATGACATACAAACTTATTTTCTGATGCAATTTTTCCCTGATTTCGGTTGACTCTTTGGAATCTTGGGATAAAAAGCGGAAGATATCTGCTAAAGCCATGGTAGCCGTTGCCTCATCCCCGTGCATTTGTGACCAGGCGATAACAGGTATCGGGCCAGATCCAAAACGCACCTCATGAATTGGTCTAGATTCGGTCGTTTGTCCGATTTGTGTGACGGTAAAATGGGGTGATGCCGACCAGCCCGCTACTAGATTTTCCCAGGTGCTAGCTGCGAATCTACGCTTGGTTAACGTGGGTTCCTGGTAATTTGGATGCTGATCATAGAAGTAGTCAAACATTAGCGATATGGGGGTTTGGGTAAATAATCAGCCCAAGGCTGAACTTTAAATATGCCTTCTTTTCCTGAGAAATATATGACCAGCAGGGTTACAAATAGATAACAGAACCAAGCCTGAGGTCCGAATAATTCACTACCCAGTAACAGTCCGGTGATTGGTGTTTTGGCTAAGCCACAGTAAAGTGAAGTAAATCCGATGGCGGCTAGTAAGGGAGTCGGAAAATTAATGTAGGCCGATAAACCTGCCGCTGCATGGGAGCCAATTAAAAATAAAGGCGTCGCCTCTCCCCCTTTAAACCCGAGACCTAGACTCAGCGCCGTCGTGAATAATTTCGTGGGCGCAAATTCCCAGCCATCAAACGTGTCGGAAAATGGCCGGAGTAAAAATTCAGAACTCAATCCGATCGATTCTGAAAAAACAGAAATTTGAAATAGGCCGAGTAAAATTAAGCCCGCGAGAATCCCTTTCAGAGCTGGCTGTATGGGCAATTTACCGTACACAGAAAAAATAATCGATTCTAAGCGCGTATAGATTAACCCAATTAGGCCTAAAAAGAGGCCAATAAACGCTAATTTGGCCCAAAATAAGGCAGAAATAGGTGGCAAAAAAACAAGGGGATATAAAACGTGTTTTGTGCCCCACACGTGGAGACTGACAAAATTGGCCGCAAATGCGAGGGCAATGCATGCAAAAAAGGATGGCCATTGTATTTTGCCAACCTTCCCTACTTCGAGTCCAAAAAAACAGCCGGCTAGTGGCGTTCCAAAAACAGCAGCGAATCCGGCACTCATTCCGGCGCGGAGCCAGATGGATTTTTCTTCTGGGGATACTTGAAATTTTTCACTTAGATAGGCCGACAAGTTTCCGCCCATCATGATGGCCGTTCCTTCACGCCCGACTGATGCGCCTACGATGTGACTGACCCAAGTGGCAACTAAAATAAATGGAGTTGCTACAGGTGACGTTGTCACTACAGGCGAAGCGATAAATTGGTTGGTATTTATTTGCGCCCAAGAGCTGGTGCGAACGACGTAAAATAGTAAACCCAAGAGCGGTAATCCAAATAGCCACATGGGTTGGCGCAGCGAAGTAATCACCTCCAAGCCCCATAAAAACAAAGAGGCCAAACTTCCCGTAGCGAAGGAAAGCAAGATTCCGATCAGGAGGCGTTTGACCCAAATTGACTGCATAGAAGCAAAAATTTGTTTCAAAGGTAGGGAATTTTATTTTGCCTACCTTTGTGCGGTCAAGTTCAGCTTGCCTGGACGAATTGAATTCCCTTTATGACTGATTTTGCATCACTTGGCTTAAACCCACAATTGCAGCGCGCTTGCGAGGCCGTGGGCTACACCTCAGCCACTCCTATTCAGGAACAGGCGATTCCAATGATGTTGCAGGGGCATGATGTTTTAGGCATCGCGCAGACGGGAACAGGAAAAACGGCAGCCTACGCCTTGCCTTTGTTGATGCGCATTAAATATGCCCAAGGTAAAAACCCGCGGGCCCTTATTTTAGCCCCTACGCGCGAATTGGTCATGCAAATCCATGAAGTGATGGTGGGTTTGGCGCAGTTCACCGACTTACGTTTATTGGCACTTTATGGTGGATTAGGGCCAAAGACGCAGATTCAAACTTTAGAGGCGGGGGTTGATATTTTGGTTTCGACGCCAGGAAGGTTTTTAGAATTATATCGCAAGGATGTAATTGTCGTTAAGGAGTTGAAGTTCTTGATTTTGGATGAGGCGGATAAAATGATGGACATGGGATTCATGCCGCAGATCCGCGAAATCTTAGAAAAGATCCCCTATAAAAAGCGCCAGAATGGATTGTTTTCGGCAACCTTTCCGGATAAAGTGGAGAACTTATCCCATGAATTTTTGGAGTTTCCATTACGGATCGAAGTGACGCCTCAGGCGACACCGGCTAGCCAAGTAACGCAATTTGTGTATCAAGCGGAAAACTTGAAAACCAAAATTAACGCCTTGGAATATTTCATACAACAACCTCATTTTGAGCGCGTTATGATATTTTGTCGGAGCAAGGACGCCGTAAACCAAGTAGAAAAATACCTAACTCGTAAAGTTTTACCAGAGGATCAGGTTCGGGTGATTCACTCGAATAAAGGGCAAAATACGCGGATCAATGCGATGCAGCAATTTCGGGAGGGTTCGATAAAGGTATTGGTGACGACGGATGTGGCGTCGCGCGGCATTGATATTCCGAAGGTGTCGCATGTCATCAACTTTGATGTACCCCTGATTTATGAGGATTATGTGCACCGTATTGGTCGGACAGGTCGTGCGGAACAGGTGGGAGAGTCGATTACGTTTATCACGTTGGCCGAGCAATATCACTGGTCCAAGATTGAGGAAATCATCCAACAGAAAATAGAGATTGCCCCATTGCCCGAAGGAATACTCATTGAGGATACGCCTTTTTTAGAGCAGCAAGATATGTTGCGTGCGGTGGATGATCAGCGAAAACGCGAGGATCCGGATTTCAAAGGGGCATTCCATGAGAAAAAATGGATTATCAAAGCACGTGCGAGTGGAAAAAAAGTTCCTACGCGGAAGGCTGTGACGAAGGCTGGACCGAAGGGGGGCGCGAAGCTTGATGCCAAGCCGGCACCGCGCAATAACCGACCAGGAAAAAATGCCAAATTTCGTCCGGGTGGTACGACAAATAAAAAGAAACGGTAGATTTGCATTTCATGAAGACACGATACCTGATACTATTGCTTTTAGCTAGCTTTGCGGCACATTCGGCGGCGCTAGACTCTTTAGCCAAAGAGGCTAAATATTTACCTCTTTACGGCCAGAAAGCCCTTTCCCAAAAAGACCAAACGGAATTAACCCAATTTGTGGAGTCCTGTGATGCGAGTTTTGGCTCGCGGAAAGAGGCCAGCGATTTCTTCGTGGAACGCGCTTGGGAGTATGTTGGAGCCGGAAAATTAGATACAGCAACGTACCGCTTTAATTTATTGCATGCATTGAATGACCAGTCGGTGGACGCCTACTGGGGCCTCGGGGTCATCACCTTTCAGCGCAATGATTTCCCCAAAGCCATTGAATTTTTAGAAAAAGGATTGAGCTTGGATACGGCGCAGGCGATTTTACGTGTCGACTTAGCGGTGGTCCAATTGAGTTGTTATTTGAAGCAAATGGAATGTGGAACGTTGGATGGGGTAGAGGGCCATTTGGCGATTGCGTTGCGCCAACAACCCGGATATGGGATGGCGTGGATGAAGCGCGCGCAAGTGGCGTATTTACAGGAACGTTATGCGGAAGCGTGGACGTATTTGCATACGTCAAGAAAGCTAGATATTTCACAATTGGACATTAGTTTAGGCCAATTATTAGCTGAAAAAATGCCTGATCCGGAGGGTATATTTAAGTAGAATCTATGGGAATTCGGTCATTTTTCGCGAAACCATTTGCCAAGCGCATCGTGAAACAGCATCAGCGTTCGCATGCCCAGGCGGTTCAAATTCAGGAAAATTGGTTGAAAGAAAATCTAAAGAAAGCCGAAAAAACAATCTTTGGTCAGGCTTACGAATTTGACAAAATCCGCAATTATTTAGAGTACAAAATCCGTGTTCCCATCGCAGAATACGAAGATTTAAAAACTTACATCGACGAGATGGTCTTAGGTTCGCCGGACATTTTATGGCCTGGCAAACCGGCGTATTTTGCGAAGACATCGGGCACGACCTCGGGTGCGAAATACATACCTATTTCGAATGAATCCATGCCTTTTCATATTGCTGGGGCGCGTGATGCCTTATTGCATTACGTACACTACTCCGGAAATGCGGCCTTTTTGGACCAAAAATTGATTTTTTTATCCGGTTCTCCGGAATTAGAAACGAAAAACGGGATACGAACGGGCCGGCTTTCAGGTATTGTAAATCACCACGTTCCAGGGTATTTGCGTGGGAATCAATTGCCAACGTATGCGACGAATTGCATTGAAGATTGGGAGGAGAAATTGACTGCGATTGTGGGGGAGACGATAGACCAACGGATGGGATTGATATCCGGAATTCCGCCTTGGGTACAGATGTATTTTGATCGCTTGGAGGCGCAGTCGGGCCAAAAAATAGGCGAATTATTTCCTGATTTTCAGTTGTTTGTGACGGGAGGGGTGAATTTTGAACCGTACCGACAAAAAATTATGGAGTCGATTGGACGGGATATAGATGTGGTGGAAACCTATCCGGCATCGGAGGGATTCATCGCATTTCAGGATTCGACTGGTGAGGAAGGCTTATTGCTCAACGTGGATGGCGGAATTTTTTATGAGTTTGTTCCCACGGAAACCTATTTCACCGCAACGCCGAAGCGACTCTCATTAGCGGAGGTTCAGGTGGGCGTAAATTATGCGTTATTGATGTCTACGAACGCAGGTTTGTGGTCTTATTCGATTGGTGACACGGTTAAATTTGTGTCCTTGGATCCATTCCGCATTGTGGTGACGGGAAGAATTAAGCATTTTATTTCGGCATTTGGGGAGCATGTGATTGCGGAAGAAGTGGAACGTTCGATGGCTGAGGCGCGCAAAGCGTTCCCAGATGTGCAGTTGGTGGAGTTCACCGTCGCCCCACAAGTAAACCCCGAAAAAGGTGATTTGCCGCACCATGAGTGGTTGGTGGAACTATCCGGCCCCTTACCAGACAAAGCTGGATTTCAAGCCATTTTAGAGGCCTCTATGCGTGCGCAAAATATTTACTACCAAGATTTGATTACGGGCAAGGTGTTGCGCGGATTGGAATTGACGATTTTGGCGCCGAATGCATTCATTGATTATATGAAATCGCAGGGTAAGTTGGGCGGTCAAAACAAGGTCCCTCGGTTATCGAATGACCGGACCATTGCGGCTGGTTTACGCGCTTTTGCGGCGAATTAATTTTTCCCTTGTTTCTTGAGTTGATCCCGAATTTCGGTCAGCAATTTGTCGGTGGAACTCAGGTTCTCATCCTTAGGTTCGTCGGTGATTTTCAATTTATTAATCCCCTTAATCGCTAAAAACAATACGAAGGCAATCATGAAAAACTGGATGGTTGCGGCCAAAGATTTGCCATATTTCACCGCACCCCAGGATAATTTATCAATGTCGGCAACGCCCGCCGCATGCGTCGCTGGGGCTAAAATAAGAGGCGTAATAATATCTTCTACGAGTGAATTAATGATGCTCGAAAACGCTGCTCCGATCACGACGGCCACGGAAAGTTCGATGACATTTCCTTTAATGGCGAAGGCTTTAAATTCTTTTATCCAGGACATAGGGGCAAAGGTAGGGAAATCTGTCATCAGTCGCTAGTCACTAGTCGTCAGTCCGAAGGGTAGTAGCCGTATTCCAAAATGTAGAGACGCGATACTTCGCGTCTATTTTATTTGTTTTTTAAGACGCGAGGTATCGCGTCTCTACATTCCTTGTCAAATTTCTGTCCCTTGCGAAATAGTTTACACATCTATTAATCGGCAATATATTTCTTTGTGTGTTAGATATTTATTTCGAAATGAAATGTTATCGCATACGTGAGCAAAGTCGCGTGACCTTTTTAATGAGAAAACAGATTCAATCTGAGGAAATCACACATGATCCACTTTCAGGTAGAACGTCGATATCGTTAGTCCTGCTTGATGGTCGGAAAATCTTGTTGACACGCGTTCAGACAGACGACGAATACCAACTGTTTGAACCCCGTTGGGAACGTTTTAAAACGTCCGACGAGTTATTTTTCGACTTGGGGGATTTTACCCGAATCATGGCTACATAAAATGTATTTTAGAACAAGGAGTATTAGAAACCCGAGTGATCATATCACTCGGGTTTTTTGTTTAATCAAACGAGCGTTTAACTTCTAGCGCGTTCGATCATCATGTAAAATTTCATAGTCAAGAATAAGCATTTTGTCCAAATGTTGTAAAATCACAATTTTTTACATCATAATTCATTCTATATTCGGCTCAAACTGAAACAATTTTGCTTAATACGGTCGAACTTTTTTACTATTTTGCCCTTTCCACCTTGCTGTGGATTTTTGGTATCAACTTAGTTAGTCGAAAGGGCCATGCCGCGACCAAGTTTCTCGGACTCTATTTTATCACTTTTGGCATCCGAATTTTTATATCGTATTTCGCCACAGATGGGCGAATAACCTTATATCCACACCTTTTTCGTGTCTTATCCCCCTTGTATTTTCTATTTGGTCCCTTAGCTTTTCTTTTCTTACGCTATACCCTAACACCCAATAAAGCCTTTACGCGCTGGCATCTATTTCACTTTTTGCCTTTTGTTTTACATGCCCTCGAATTATTCCCATTTTATTTTGGTCCTGTGGAAAATAAATTGGAAGAAATCCAACACCTATTGCAATCTCAATCCTTTGTGAGCTACAAAAGTCATGCCGGCATAATTCCGCTCAATATCATTACTGTCCTTAAACTTTGCTCTTTGACTGGGTATGCTTTAACTGGGATTTTTTTGCTTATTAAATTCATGGCCTCAAAATCAAAAGCCTACCTTCAAAAGAATAAATTAATTCTTAACTGGCTGATAGCAGATTCCGCTCTTCGCATTTTGTCTTTAATCTTCACCATATCCTATGTAGTTGGTAAAATCAGCTTTAATAACTTAAAATTTTCGTACGCGGACTTATTGATGACCCTAGATGGTTGCTTTAACCTCGCCATCGTCTTCTTTATTCCCAAATTGCTAGATGGTGCTCAGTTTACTGCTTTAGTGCACCGACTAAACAAAGCTGATCGAATACCTGAGTCTGGCGAGAATCCTCAAAGGCTTCAGAATTACCAACACATCTCTGCCAAACTTGAGCAACTTTTTGAAGAAGATCCGATCTTTCTAAACTCACAATTAGTGCAAGAGCAACTTGCTAAGCGTCTCCAAATTTCCGTACGCGAACTCGCTCGAGCGATCTCGTATGTATATGGTCTTAGCTTCCCTGATTTTATAAATACGTGGCGTATAGAATATCTGGTTGACAAACGAAAGTTAAATGAAACCTGGCAGGCCTATTCGCTTGAATTGCTTGCAGAGTCCGGAGGTTTTGGCTCGCGACAAGGCCTGCATAATGCCGTTAACCGACTCCACGGCACGACTCCCGCGTTGTTTTTTGCCACCAAAGAAAAGGATACTTAGGTGTCCAACTTTTGTATTAGGCAAATTTTGTTACAAAGCGATTTGTCCAACTTTTGTTATTTGATGTTTAATCTTTGTTTGTTCTAAAATGTCGAGTGTTGGCTCATTGTATGCGTTTTCCCTAGTAAGCTCACTTTGTGTGCTTTTTGGACTGAACTTTTTATTTCGAAAAGGTAATCTTGTTGTCGCCAAAGTACTTGCTGTTCAGTTTTTGTTGCTCGGGTATTTAATGGTTGCAGCTTATTTTCTATTGCCAGAAAATATCATCGAAACGCCCTATTTCTTTAGAACCTTAGCTCCTCTCTTCTATACATTTCCACCCCTAAACTTTATGTTTATGTGGTATTTGCTTCACCCGCGGGCTAAGTTCAACGTAAAGCATCTATTTTTTTTCATTCCATTTCTGATTCAAGTAGTTGAAAATGCGCCATTTTATCTGAGTTCGAAGCAAACCAAGATCGAAGAGATCAAATGGATGTTAGGGCAAGGAGACTATTTTGCTTTCAGTGAGCGATTTATGTGGTTTGATCCTATTTGCCATGTTTATGCGAAGTTTGCGATGTATCTGATTTTCTATGTCGCGATGGTGTATTATTATATACGTTTTCGTCGGGCAAAAGAAAATCAGATTTTATTCCGAAAGGGGATTTTTCATTATTGGATTATCGGTGTTTTCATTTTTCGCATTAGTACGATTTATTACATTTGGTACACGTTCATTTATACAGATATTGGCAAGGCATCCTTTATTCCCATTGATTATTTATTGATTGCGGAATTTGTTTTTCACCTGTTCTACCTAGCCGTTAATCCCAAATTATTGGATGTTCAAATTTTAGCCGAGCAGCTAAAAGGACAAGAGCCGGAGCCTAAAACAGAGCAGGAAATTGTTCGGGCGGAGAAGGAAGATGAGCGGCTGTTGGCCCTTGCCGACAAGGTCGAAGAGTATTTTAAGACGACGGAGGTGTTTTTGAATTCCCAACTATCTGCTGAATTGTTGGGATCCTTAACGGGACATCCGCATCGGATGATTGGCCACGCCATTAAGTTAAAACACAATATCTCGTTCCGGGACTTCCTGAATAATTACCGAATTGCCTACATCGAGGAGCAGTTGGCCAACCCCGACTTCTTAGCAAAATCATCCATTGAAGCCATTGCGGAGGCATCGGGTTTTGGTTCGCGCCAAAGTTTTTACACGGCTTTTCGCAAGGCCAAAGGCTGTACACCTAAGGAGTATTTCAACTCCAAAATAGGTTAATTCATTCGTCCAATTTCTGTCAGGAGCATTTTTCTTGACACATTTCCAAGCTTCATTTTTATTTATTTGTTTGCCGGATTCCTCATTTAAGGGCGTCTGAGCGCACATCTTAGTTTTAAAATGTTTGCCCTGTATGAAGAACGTTCACTCAAAAACGTTTGGTTTTGCGCTTGCGCAAGTCTTGTTTTTTATTGTTCTAAATTTAAGTTTTAGTTCACGTTTGTATGCGCAAACTCCTTGCGTGGTTCCTTACAACCCAACTCCAGCATCTTCTTGGGGAATGATTCAAAAATTCCAATCCAATGCGGTGATTTGGAATGGAGGAACGCCCACGGCGGCAGACCTAAATAATGATGGTATCTCAGAAATTCTTGTTCCTGCTAGTGATAATTCAGGGTATTACGTTTACAAGGGCGATGGATCCAATGCAACTACCGGCACGAAAGACTTTGTCATTGCCACCACCAACGAGCGTTCTGTTCAACCTGCTATTGCGAATATCATAGGAAATGCATCTTCTGCGCCTGAAGTAGTAATGGTGAATGCTTCTGGCTTTGTTTATATTTTTGCTAGTACAGGGGGAACTGAAACCAATTTTTTATTCAAGTCCACGACAGCTTCACAATACGATAATGGTAACCTTGTTAACCAAATTACAAAATCAGCAACACCCTATATAGTAGATATTGACGAAGATGGCACAGCCGAAATCGTGATCGGTTCGGATGTTTTTGGAATTGTCAATGGTGCATTAGTTAAAAGAGTAGCAGGCTTGCCTTTAAATTATTCCAGTCAAACATTTGGTTCAACAGGTACTCCTATCGATGTGATTGTTGTTGACATCCTTTCTACCAATCCTGGTAAAGAGTTAGTTTTTGGATCAAGAGTGTACGGCTTTAATCTTGCAGCGGGCACGATGACCTTGTTAAAGGATTTGAGTACTGTTTCTGGTTCAGGAATTGCGGCAAATGATAACGGCCCCACGGCAGTTGGCGATATGAATGGGGATGGGAAATTAGACATTGTTTACAATGGATCCACTTTTGTAGTGATGTGGGATCCCAACGGAACCACCTTAGCGAATACCTTACTTTTTAAAAGAGTGCCGCCATATTTTAATTATGGAGTTAGAGGTTTACCTTTAATTGCCAATGTGTACAATGATAAAACAACGGGCGGCAAAGACACAGATTTGCCAGAAGCAGTTATTATCAACTCGTCAGGTGCAAGTTCGGGTGCCGTAACAGCCTATAATTTAAACTATAATTCTAATGCTGGCACAACAACCCAACACATTTGGTTTTTTGGCACCAATGACATGTCAGGTTCTACGGGTATTACTGCATTTGACTTTGATGGGAATGGAATACGGGAAATTGTATACCGTGATCAGTCCACGTTGCGGATTATCAATGGCAACCTTGCCACACCAGTTAATTACGCTTCTGCTCCAGTTGCTTCAGCAACCTGGGGTGAATACCCAATTGTGGCTGATTTGAATAATGACGGTCAAGCAGAAATTGCAGTTACGGGTAACAATATGCTACAGGTTTTCGGTAGTGATCCGGCAACTTCTTCTTGGAAAGGTGCACCTAGTTACTGGAACCAGCGCAACTACCGTATTGTCAATATCAATTCGAATTTGACGATTCCTGCAACTGAAATTAATGCAGCGAGCACTATTGCGTACAATAACAATGAAGCGCAGTTGCAATATTCAGATGCTACAGGGAATAGTGTGCCTAGTGGATTTACGTATTCGCCCGATGCAACCATTACCGTTAATTCAATTACAGGTGTTTGTCCTGCGATGACTGTGGCTGCAACCATTAGCAATACGGGTGCAGTAGTGTTGCCAGCGGGAACCTTTGTTTCACTTTACGATGCAGACCCAACAAGTGGACCGGCTAATTTGATAGGTACCTTTCAAACCACTTCAGCGATCGCAGTAGGTGCAACGGCAACTGTATCGATTCGTGCACAATTGGTAACAGGAGGTTCTCGGATTTTTGCGGTGGTGAACGATAATGGAACCAGTGCAACACCCTTTAATTTAAGTACTTGGTCGACCAATTTTAAATCAAACACTCCTATTTACGAGTGCAATTTTACCAATAACATCAGTTCATTGACATTTACATCCTGTTTGGATTCAGACGGGGATGCTGCTCCTGATTTTGCAGACATTGATGATGACAACGATGGGGTATTGGACTATGTAGAACAAACGTGTACCGGTACATCCATGAGTAAATCAGGCATTACTGTAAGTTCTGAAATTGCATGGACCTTTCAAAATGCACCTGCTACTCAATTGAATGCTTTACTAGATGGTTCACTTTTTCAACAGTTGTATCCTAGTGTTACCTCCATTACCAATAAAACGCTTCTACAATTTAATTTCCCTGCGCTTAAAGTATTAAACTTAATTGAGCTTGCGAATAATACAAGTCAAACCCCCTTTGTAGCAGGGGGAACCTATAAAATTCAAGGTTCAAACAATGGCATTACTTGGGAGGATATTGTCAGCTCACAAGTAATTGCGAATACGGCCCCAGATTTAGCGACTACTAATTCTATCAAATTTAGTATGCCTGGTAACTATAAAGGCTATTTTAACTATCGAATTTTTGCAATTAATGTAACGGGGCAAGCCAATTGGTCGCAAGAAGTCTATTTTAGGGAGGTCACGTGCCTAGATCTCAATACGGATGGAGATGGGCTTTCCAATCGATTGGATCTTGATTCCGATGGAGATACTTGCCCAGATGCAGTAGAAGCAGGCACTACCTTCATTTCAACCTCTGGAGTTGCAAACGCTGCTAAAATATCAACAAGTGTAATTCCTGCACCCTATGATGCGAATGGCTTTGCAAATGGCCTGGAGACAGGCAGTGGGTCAGGGATATACAAAGGCACGTATTCGTATGCTTACGCGATCGATGCATCATTTAGTGCTTGTTTGGATACTGATGGGGATGGCATAACAGATATCAACGATATCGATGATGACAACGATGGGGTTTTGGATGCTACAGAATGTCCACCATTTGATATCAATAATCTGTCCTATTCACCCATTGCTTATACCGTTACAAATGGCACCTCTGCTTCTCAAACTTTCCCTGCAGCTCCAGAAGGATTGGTAGTTAATGTATGGACCTTGGATAATTCTTTCAATATAAAAATCAATGGTACACACTTAGTTACTCCTGCAGAATTAGAATTTTATCCACCTGTTACAACCAACTCTGTTTTCGAGTTTTTAGATGGTACTGATTACGGAAGTGTATGGGGGATTGTTGGAAGTCAATCAAAACCACTTATTCGCGTTTACATTGATAAATTTGGCGCGGTAAAAGTATTTGGTAGTAAAACTTCTAACGGTAATCTAGAAGAAATGCGCTTGAGAACTGGTGCTTTTAATACAATTACACTCAATACAACTACCACCAATACGTTTGAAATTGCACAACAAGTTATTGGACAAACCTATATTACAGGAGACTTTGGTGTTGTAAGTACAAACTGTGATTTCGACGGCGATGGAATTCCAAATCAGTTAGACTTGGATTCGGATGGCGATGGCTGTCCTGATGCCACAGAAACAGGCGTGTCAGGCACCTTAAATTCCGGCTCTATAAAAAATGGAATTAGCGGAGCTGTAACCTCTACGAATACGATAGCTGGTGCGATTGCGGCAGGCCCTTATGGATCAAATGGACTGGCAAACGGCGTTGAAACATTTACAGATAACGGCGTAATTAATTACGTGAATAATTATAGTCTCTATGCGCTGACTAATAGTTATACTGTTTGTGCGGATACCGATGGAGATGGAATCAAAGACGTTTCAGATATTGATGATGATAATGATGGCGTTCTAGATGCCACAGAATCCCCATTTTGTTTTTATTCGTCAGGTGAATGGCTATCAGGTGTGCGACCAAGTATTCGCGTTTCGACACCATTATCCGTAAACGCCTCCTACAATCGTCCAAATGATTTAGTAGATGGAGACAACGGTACAGGAGCAGCAAGCTATGCCGTTATTTTTAATGCCACGTCAACGGCCGCCCGACCAGTTTATTCGTTTACCATGCCCATGCCGGTGGAGTTGAAAACCATATATCTTGGCTATATAAATGCGAACACCCATTTTAATGCGAATACAGTTTTACGCTTAGAAGCGTCAAATGATAATACCAATTGGACCACTTTAGGCAATGGATATAATTTCGTCACTGCCGTTCCCGGTTTAGTAGGAACCATTAATGCGAATACATTTACCGTAACGCAAAATTCTGGAAGGTACCTGCATTATCGAATTTATTGGGTTTCCGGAGGTGGTATTAATAATACGGGTTATGCGAATGAAGTGTATTTTGAAACCCCGCCAACCTATCAAGCCAGCTTAAATCCGAAAGTCTCTTGTACCACCGATACCGATGCAGATGGGAAATTGAATCATTTAGATACGGATTCAGATGCCGATGGCTGTAGCGATGCATTGGAAGCAGGGGCGACGACGGATAGGACGACGGCCAACTTCCAATTCTCCTTTGTGAGTCCAACGAATGATGCGAATAACAATGGACTAATTGATACAAAAGAGGGAGCAACCGCCGGAACAATTAATTATGCCTCAAATTATGGCTCCTTTGCTGTAGACGCGATACTTAACGGGTGTTTGGATTCGGATAGCGATGGCGTGGGTGATGTCAATGACCTGGACGATGATAATGATGGAATATTAGATTTGGATGAATCACAGGATTGTGGAAGCAACGTTTTGATTACTCCGGTCTCTGCCACCTCTAGTCCGGTATATGGCGGAAACACGGCGAGTTTAACCATAGATGGTTCCGGTTTTACGGGTTCAGGTCTTTCTGCAACGGTAACAGCACCTTCGACGCTATCTGATGCATGGTTATTAAAGGAACCGTTTACCTCTGGATTTATTGAATATACATTAGCTGCGCGGGCCAATTTAGGTGGAGTAGTTTTGTGGGCACCAGATGCCTTTAACTATGGAGGGGGTGATGCACCGCCCAAAGATTTTACGGTCGATATCACCTTTAATAACGGTCAAGTATTTACAACCGGCGTTTACACAACGGCCCAACCTAATGGAAGTGGGTCACAACCAGGCGCACAGTTATTTAATTTCCCACGTACGTTTAAAAATGTTACGAAATTAAAATTAAACTTCCTGAATGGGTGGTATGATATCAACGGAAACAGCCTTAACCAAGTAAGTACGGATGGCCAAAACGTTAATGCGGCCTATAATATGTTTTTGAGCGAATTTAGGGCGTTTTGCGGTCCTATAGACATGGATACTGATGGCGATGGAGTTCCTAACCGCCTGGATTTAGACTCCGATGGCGACGGTTGTGCGGATGCATTAGAAGCCGGAATATCTACTGCTTTATTAACCTCAGGGCAGGCCGTAAATCTAGTTGGCGCAACGATCACTTCTGGAACAACCACATCGACAATTCAGAACGCGGTTATTAATACAGTCTCCTCGGCTTCAGCGACTTTTGGTCCTAATGGATTTGCGAATGTAGTGGAAACTGCTTCAGAAAGTGGACTATATAATGGAACCTATAACTACTCCTTTGCTACGTCTAAAAACTATGCAGCCTGCGCGGATTTAGATGGGGATAATATCCCGGATGTTTCGGACATTGACGATGACAACGATGGCGTATTGGATGCGATTGAATCCCCAAATTGTTTCTTCACGGCAAGCGAATGGTTATTTGGCGCCCGCAATGACGTTGAGGTAACCACGGGTCTAGCTATGAGTGCGACCTATAAAAGCCTGAATAAATTAGTTGACGGAGACAATGGTACGGGCGGCGCAAGTTATGCCGTTAATTTTAACGCCTCCACTACCGCAGCTAGAACGGTATATGCATTTAAAATGCCAACGCCTGTTGAATTGAAAACCATTTATCTCGGATATGTAAATGCGAATACGCATTTTAATACAGGAACGATAATTGAATTACAAGGGTCGAATGACAATGCGGCGTGGACCAATTTAGGAACAGGATATGCAGCAGTTACGTCGGTGCCTGGCGTTGCCGGTACGATTAATGCGAATACATTTTCAGTCACGTCAAATAGTGGAAAATACCTGTATTACCGAATTTATTGGGCTTCTGGTGGAGGAGTAAATGCAAATGGATACGCGAACGAAGTATATTTTGAAACCTTGCCGACCTATCAACCTAGCGTAAATCCCAAGTCTGCTTGTACAAATGATACCGATTCAGATGGAAAGTTGAACCATCAAGACCTAGATTCTGATGGAGATGGGTGTAGTGACGCGATTGAGGCGGGAAGTTCAACAACAGCAACGAGTACAACGGTTTACCCAACGGGCACGGATGGTAATACCAATGGTTTGTTAAATGATTACGAAGGTACAACGGCAGGAACGGTTAATTATACTTCTACTTACACTAGTTATGCAATAACAAACACCATCAATGCGTGTACAGATTCAGACGGGGATGGCGTAAAAGATGTAAATGATATTGACGATGACAACGATGGCGTTTTAGATGCGATTGAATCCCCAGGTTGTTTCTTTCAATCGAATGAATGGAACAGCAGCAATAAATCCTTGTTTGCAACAGTTAGTTCAGATTTGAACCTAGCGACACCCAATACTAATTTAGCAGCTTTAGTGAATGGAATTGGGTCTACGGCAGCCGTTGAATTTATATCTTCACCTACACAATCACAAGAAAATAAAGCGTTACTAAAAATAGAATTATCTCATCCAACACAATTGGATGCAATCTATATTCAAAAAACATCAGCGACCCAGATTTTCACGGGAACGTCAAGTGTAAAAGTACAAGGGTCATTTAATAATAGTGTTTGGACTGATTTAACCGCCGCAATCACGCCGCCGGTTAATGCTTCGAACGTTACAGCTGTTGGCGTACTTACCTTACCTAACTCAAATAAATTCACATTAACCAATAATCCCGCTGCTTATAAGTATTACCGTATTTATGGGGTCACTGCAGCAAATGTCTCTTCAGGAATCGCCTCAGAAGTGTATTTTGATGTCAATTTGGCAAAATACCAAGCATCTAACTATACGAAAGTTAGCTGCGGAAATGATCCAGATGGCGATGGGAAAAATAACCACTTAGATGTAGACTCTGACGCAGATGGTTGCTCGGATGCCTTTGAGGCAGGAACAACTTCGGATAGAACAACGGCCAGCTTTGTACATCCTACTGCAGGGGTCGGGACGAATGGATTATTGGACGCCCTTGAAACAGTCGCAGATAATGGAATTTTTAATGGCACATATACGTATGATTATGTCGTTGATCGAACTGTATTAGCGTGTACCGATACGGATGGAGATGGTTTTGTTGATATCGTAGATATAGATGATGATAATGATGGAGTTTTAGACACAACGGAACAAGCAACTTGTGCAGGGCCTGCTGCTGTAACGCTTAAAAATATTAATGGTACAGCAACGGGTGTTGGTGGCCCTAATGGTGCATTTCCATCATGGATGAACTTATCGTTTTCTGAAGCTCAGCCAGGATATACCTTGACTTTTGCTTCTCCTGTTCAAGATATTGCTTTGAATTTTGCATCTATCAATCAAGATGATCGTATTGGTGATTTCAGTGTAAAATTGAGTGACGGTACGATTATAAATAAAGTTGATTTTAATACCTTAACCTCTTTTGCCCCAGCCGCTGCAATCTGGACGCCCCAGCCCAATAACATAGAAAACTTCACAGGTAATTTTACTAAAAATTATGGGGCACCATTTTCAGAAGGCACACCTTATTTCCAACCGCTAATACCTAGCACGCAACAATCTTGGGGGATAATCCACTTTAAAAATATTCCAGGCGCTACTACTAAAGGAATTGTCGAATTGACATGGAGAATGGAAGGAACCTCTACCGCTGGTTTGGCTGTATTTTCGGAATGTCTGGCTTATTTAGATACCGACAACGATGGCATTGTAAACCGCTTGGATTTGGATTCCGACGGTGATGGATGTCCGGATGCAAAAGAAGCGGGCGTTAACGGAACACTATTAGCTGGTGATGTTAAAAATGGGTCCAATGGCGCAGTGACCTCTACCACGAATTTACCGAACGCCATTGCGGGATCTGCAGGAAATTATGGGGCCAATGGTTTAGCCGATGTGGTGGAAACTTCCAACGAATCAGGTGTCATTAGATACATGTCTAATTATAACCCCAATGCCTTATCGGCTACCTTAAATGGGTGTCTAGACACCGATGAAGATGGCGTAGGGGATTTGATAGATATCGATGATGATAATGATGGCGTGTTAGACGCAGTCGAATCGCCAACGTGCTTTTATACCGCGGTTGAATTGGAGAGACCGATTGCTATTTCTACCCAATTATTGCCTTATTCAACGAATGTAATTCGCAACGCAATCGATGGAAACGCGTCTACTATATCTGCTTTTGACCCCAATCAAAATTGGGTAGGTAAGGAGCTATTTAAAGTAGAATCCCTTTTGCCAATTGCGATTGCAGGCTTGGATTTTGACCTAGTCTCTTGGGCGCTTTCGTCTTCAGGAAGTACATTTAAACTGCAAGGTTCAGGCGATAATACCACTTGGACCGATCTGTCTACAGCTCAGTCATCAACAGCTGCCTCAGGTACATTTACTTTACCAAACACCATTTCGGCCTCATCTAAATTTAGATATTATCGCGTGATTGGTGTGGCTGGGGTATCCTTTTATGGGGGAGTAAGAGAAATTAGATTTAATATTCCGAGCAGTTTTGTGCAAAGCCAATACACCAAACCAACCTGTTTAACCGGTCGATCCGATGGGGATGTTGTTCCCAATCATTTAGATTTGGATTCCGACGGCGATGGGTGTAGTGATGCATTCGAAGCAGGTACGACTACACTTACAACAGCTAATTTTAAATTTACGAGCGCAGATAACACGGCAGATTTTGGTGCCAATGGTTTTTTCAATACGCTAGAAAAAACGGCTGCTGAAAGTAACGTGTATAATGGGGTTTATACCTATGACTTCGTGACGAATGCAAGCTACAAGAGTTGTGTCGATTCAGATGGAGATTTGGTTCCTGATTTAGTTGACATCGATGATGATAATGATGGTATTTTAGATGCCACGGAATCACCTACGTGCTTCTTCACGGCAGATGAATTGAGAAATCCCGGGTCGGTTAGTAGTGATTTACCGCGGTATACAACAGGATATGATCTTGTGAATTCAATCGACGGCGTAGGGACTACCCCTTCCGCATTCACTCCAAATCTAGATTGGGTTGGTAAAGAAATCTTCAAATTTACAGCGAAGCATTACATCGCCATTTCAGGAATGAGCTTTGATTTGGTTAGTTGGGCTTTATCCAGCGCGAGCACAAGTACGTTCAAATTGCAAGGTTCAGGCGATAATCTAACTTGGACTGATTTATCACAGCCAACATTTTCTTCAGCCACCACAGGAACTTTTACGATTACGAATTCGCTTGCAGCTGCTACGAAATTCAAGTATTTCCGAATTTTAGGTGTGGCGGGATCGAGTGGTTACGGGGGTGTAAATGAGGCAAGATTTAATTTGGCGGCGACCTCTCCGAGTGCGAATCCAAAACCGACTTGCTTAACGGGCCGTTCTGATGGCGACTTACTCCCGAATCATTTAGATTTAGACAGTGATGGCGATGGATGTAGTGATGCATTTGAATCGGGAACGACAACGAACCAAACAGCGAATTTTGTACATACCACGACGATGGGCACCAATGGATTCGCGGAGGCCCTTCAGACAAATGGCAACGGGCAATATACCGGGGTTTACACGTACTATTATGCGGATAACGCCGTATTCAACGTCTGTTCCGACACGGATACTGATGGCGTAAAAGATATCTATGACGTAGACGATGATAACGATGGAATTTTGGATGCCATCGAATCGCCAACCTGTTTTTCTTCAACCGTTGAGGCCACCATTCCATTTAGCCTGACTTCCGAGATTGATATTTATAATAACAACATTCCAAGTAGAGCCCTAGATAATAACGTAAGTACCTTTTCGGCATTCAATCATAGCATCAACTGGGTGAATAAAGAAATCTTTAGAATCACCCCGAATGTCGTAGGTCCGATTACCATTAGTGGAGTAAAAATGGATTTGGTTAGTTGGCCCATCTCGAACGGCACAACGAATACCTTTAAATTACAAGGAAGCCTAGACAATGGAGCTACCTGGGCTGATTTATCTGCTACCGTTAGTTCGACGCAAAACACGGGATCATTTACCGTTTCGAATACGCTTAACCCAACGGTCGGGTATAGTCTTTATCGCATCATCGGTGTGGCGGGCGTTTCCTATTATGGTGGTGTGACCGAATTGAGTCTTGTCTTGCCAACAAGCTATCAGTCAAGCCTGTACCCGAAAGCAATTTGTACTACGGATACGGATAACGATACCAAATTCAATCACCAAGATTTAGATTCCGATGGGGATGGATGTAATGATGCCAAAGAAGCTGGAACGTCAACGCCTACAACCTCGACTGCGGGAGAATTGCCGGCTCCGTATGGAACGAACGGATTTGCCGATGTGCTAGAAACCTTAACCGATAACGGTATTTACAAGGGAACCTATGTCTATAAATTTGCGATATCATCTTCATTAAACGCATGTTTAGATTCGGATAATGACGGCTTAGGGGATTTGTTGGATATCGATGATGATAACGACGGTATACTAGATACCATTGAACAAACGAATTGCATAGCTAGTGGAATTGATTTAAATACCTTAACCTTTAATGGAAGTTCCATCACGGCTAAAACAGCTAATAGCTTAACAACAGCCGGCGGGGACTATTGGAGATCATCCTACTCGAATGAGAATCTTAAACTTCCGATTTCCCTAAAGTTTAAAAATGTTTCCACCACCGGATATGAGATGTTTGGATTGTTACCTGTAACCAAAACACAAACGCCAACGGATCCTTATGACGGGGGTTACAAGTTTTATAATCAAAATACGAGTGTTTACGGATACTTTACAACTGCCTGGGATTTTAGTGCTGGTGGAATTACGGCAACAGATGTATTTAGTATTGATATTTCAAGTACTGGTTTTGTAACGGCCGCCTTGAATGGTGTTACTCAAAAAGCTTTCCAAGGAGTTGCTTCAGATTATAAACTTGCGCTGAGCTCTTGGCGAGCATCTTCCTTAAGGGATATTGTTTTAACAGATGCGACTCGTCCTGCCGACTTCACTTGTACTGATTTAGATACTGACCGCGACGGAACACCCAATCGATTGGACTTGGACTCAGACGGTGATAGTTGCGGCGATGCCGTGGAGGCTGGCGTAACCACGCTAGCGGGCTCAGGCGTAGCAAGTGCAGATAGATTAACAACCAGGGTGATTCCAGCTCCTTATGGAAATAATGGATTTGCAAATGGGATAGAAATAGCCACCGAATCAGGGGTATATAATGGAACGTACAATTATTCATTTGCAACCGATGCGACCGTAAGTACTTGTCGAGATACCGATTCAGATGGGGTTCCAGATTTAGAAGACATAGATGATGATAATGACGGAGTACTCGATTTAGTAGAATGTCCGTCTAACGTTACGAATATTTTAGTAAACGGCACATTCGATACAAATAAAACGGGTTGGACGGGGAGTGCTAACTGGGCGCATTATGCTCCTGGATTTCTATGGAATTCTGCTGAAAATGTATCGAATGATTTGCTTACGCAAACTTTTGGTAGGCCTGGTATTAGTGCCGAAGTAAGTACGGTCGACATTATTTTTGACGTTAATACGAATGGATATGGCTGGGATATAACAAGTCCCAATACAGCATCTTTAGATGTGATTTTAAATAACACGATATACGCCACTTTAAGTAATCCAAGTGGGGGAACTACTGCCAGTATTATTGGCAAAAATGGAGCCTCAGTCAATATTTCAAGTGTAAATATTGTCTCAAATATGGTGCCAACAACCCGAATTATTGTCAAGGTGCCAAAATCAGCGCTAGGTAATTCGAATACCTTAAGTTTTGGTTTCACGGCTACGAGTGATGATTTCGGGGTTGACAATGTATTTATTGGAACACAATCGTCTACTACGTGTGATACAGATGGAGATGGAATTATAAATAGTCGAGATACAGATTCGGATGGCGATGGATGTAGTGATGCCGTGGAGGCTGGGACAACGGCGGTTTCTACCTCTGGAGTAGCAAGTGGTGATAAACTGACAGCCACAACTATTCCGGCATCTTGGGGTGCGAATGGTTTTGCGGATGGATTAGAAACCACAGCAGGATCTGGCGTCTACAAAGGCACCTATAGTTACGACTTTGCCTTAAGTGCGAACGCAAGAGCATGTATAGACACAGATTCAGATGGGGTAATCGATGTGTATGATTTAGATGATGACAACGATGGCGTGTTGGATACCGTAGAATGCGCTTCGCCTGTCTATACCTTGTATACGTATAATTACCCTGCTTCGTCTCTTGCATCCAATGTACCTGTGAATATTACGGGCTTAAGCAGTCAAGATGTCTTGTTAGACCAACGGACAAATGGGGTGGCTCCGAATTCCTTTTCATTCAACTCCATTTCAAATTGGAAATTAGTTGCGACCAACATTCAACCAAGTTTTGGCAACACTGTTACTGTTCGAATGACGCCTACCGCGTCAACGTCCGCAACCTATGTATTTGCGGATGCCATGCTACTTACCAATGGGGTCAATACCTATGTGATAGATAATAATTCAACCAATACGGGCGGATTTATGTTGACCGGTAGATGGGATCAGCAAAACGTTTCCAGTGCCTATAACACAACAAATTCGTATCTAACATCTCCAGCTTATGCGGGAAATACAGCCACGTGGACCTTCTCAAATTTACCTCTTGCTCCCGTATGTGATACCGATGGCGACGGTGTTCCTAACATACGCGATTTAGACTCCGACGGCGATGGCTGTTTCGATGCCGTCGAGGCAAAAACAGTTTCAACACTGACAGAGTCAACCGTTTCAGGCACCTATGGTACGAATGGTTTTGCCGATTCCATTGAAACAACGCCTGGAAGTGGGCTGTATGCGCGAACATACCAATACGCACGGGCAATCGATGCGACCATTAAGGCATGTTTAGATTCGGATTTTGATGGCGTGGCAGATGTGGATGATCTGGATGATGATAATGATGGGGTGTTAGATAGTATTGAAAACGGCCCTTTTGGTTGTGCGTTATCTCCAGCTTGTGTAACCAACGCCTCTTTATCAGCTTCAACTTCTGCAACAAGTAGACCACCTACAGGATGGACTACTTTTGCAAATGGAGGCTCTGTAGATATTAATCAAGGAAATTGGCAAATAAGTTATGGACAAGCCACACCTTCTAGGACCTTATTTCCTGCTGCTACCGCAAATACCTTCTTCATTTATGGAATGAGTAAAAATGGAAGTGGTGGACAAGGTGGTTGGGCCCCTTACGGAGAATCTTTTCAACAAACACTTAATTGTTTAACAGTTGGAACAACTTATTATATGTCATTCAGAGGGGCTATCACGCATAGTCCGGGGGTACTAGGTGCGATGAGTTGGTCCGCGACAACACCAACAGCTGCAAGGTTTGTCTTATTAAGAGATGGAACACAGGTTTCACAAGCGCCGGATCAATTGCTTCAAGAAACTCAAAAAACGGTTACATTATCATTTGTTGCGACTTCGACTACTCATACAATAGCCATAGCTCATACAAATGATAGGGCGACTGATTTATCATTAATGGTGATAGAGGCTGGCTCTGGTTATTTGTGTACTAGTAAGCCACCTTCAATTAACGAAGCATTGGATACAGATGGAGATGGTATACCAAATAAATTAGACCTCGATTCCGACGGCGATGGTTGTGCGGATGCGAACGAAGCCTACGCGACTTCAACCGCTGCGGGCACAGATGGTAACGGCTATTTTGGGAACGGGAATCCACCAACGGTAGATGCAACGGGTAAAGTGACCGGTGCGAATTATACGAGCACAAGTGCCAACGTACTAACTGTTGGCCGCGCTTCAGTCATTAGCGTCCAACCGATCAGCGTCACCACCACACCTGGTGCCGTAAATCTTAGATTTGCAGCTACGGTGACCGCAGGAACAGGAACGACGAGCTACCAGTGGCAGCTAAGTACAAACGGGGGTGGAACCTGGACGAACATCACGAACAACGCGACCTATTCAGGTGCGACGACCGCCACGCTTACCTTGAGTGCCGTGACTATTTTGATGAAGGATTATCAGTATCGATTGAACATCGTACAGTCTGACTTCGTCTGCGGAAATGTAACTTCTGCCGCTGCGCGCCTGATCATGAACAACACGCCTACGATCACGGATGACATCGCGACAACCACAGAAGACACACCGATCAACGCATCTGTATTGACAAATGATACGGGTTCCGGCGGTACTGCATTGACCGTCAATACCTTTAAAGTTGGCGGCGTTGATTACCCAGCCGGCACAACGGCTACCATTTCCGGCGTCGGTACAATCGTCATCCGTGCGAATGGAACGTATACATTTACCCCAGTGGCCAATTATTTTGGCAGTGTGCCAACCATCAGTTACACGGCTACGGATGCTAATAATGGTTCGGATTCGGGAGATTTGGCGATTACCGTAACAGGCGTTAACGATGCCCCAGTCGTGGTGAACGAAACCATTTCGATTAACCAAGGTAGCACGGCCACCGGAAGTGTCTTATCAAACGACAACGACCCGGACGGAAACACCCTCAGCATTATCCAATTTACCGTGTCCGGGGTGACTTACAACCCAGGTGACTTGGTGACTATTCCAGGTAAAGGAACCATTGTCGTAAACGCAAACGGAACCTATACCTTTACCCCAATTGCCAGCTATTCAGGCGCCGTTCCAGTTATTGGCTACACCGTTAGTGATGGTAACGGATCATCGATAAATGGTACGATGACGATTTCGGTGGCTGATGTGAATGAAGCGCCGCTGGCAGCGGATGATATTGTCACGACCCAACAAGACGCTCCGATTTCAGGCAATGTATTGACCAATGACTCAGATCCTGAAAATAATGCGCTTAGCGTTGTAAAATACACTATTTCTGGGGTTGACTACCCTGCTGGAACGTCCAGATTGATTCCAGGTGTGGGGACGATTGTGGTGAATTTAAACGGTACGTTCACGTTCACGCCAGTGAGTGGATATTTCGGCGCGGCGCCGGATGTGATTTATACCGTTACCGATGGAACGCTGACAGATACGGGTTTAATTGACATCAACGTCACCCCGATTCCAAATGAAAATCCGGTTGCCGTGGACGATGTCAAAACGACCAATGAAGACACCCCGGCTACGGGTAGCGTATTGACAAATGACACGGATGTGGACTCACCTTTGACGGATCTCATTGTTACGCAATTCAGTTTTGTCTTGGGCGGAACCACCTTTACCTATCCTGCAGGTACGGCAGCGCAAACGATCACGGGCGTCGGGACTTTGGCCTTGAACGCAAACGGAACATATACCTTTACGCCAATCGCAAATTATGCGGGTGCCGTTCCAGTGATTACGTATACCATCTCCGATGGAGAAGGCGGTAGCGACACCGGAACATTGACGATTTCAATAACCCCAGTGAATGATGCGCCGGCAGCTGTGAACGATGCGAAGTCGGGCCCCGAAGATGCCAATATAACAGGCAATGTTAAGGATAACGATAGTGACACGGAAGGTAGCGCATTAAGCATCACGCAATTTACCGTAAATGGGGTTAGTGGAACGTTCAATGCAGGCCAAACAGCCACTATTTCAGGTGTGGGTACCTTGGTGATTAATTCCGATGGAACGTACACCTTTACACCAGTCGCGAATTATAACGGCACCGTTCCAGTCGCGACGTATACCCTAAGTGATGGATCAGCAACCAGCACGGCAACATTAAGTTTAACAGTTACGCCAGTCAATGACGCGCCAACAGCCGTAAATGATACCGCCACGACACCTGAGTTTACAGTTTTAAACGGAACAACTGTATTCGGAAACGATACCGATCCAGATGGTGACGCATTAACTATAACGCAATTCACGGTGAACGGAATTAGTTATGCCGCAAGTACAACCGCGCAAACGATTCCGGGCGTAGGAACGATTATCCTGCGCGCAGATGGAACCTATACCTTCTCGCCAATCGATAACTATGTAGGCACGGCTCCGCCGATTACCTACACCGCCAAAGACCCGAGTGGCCTAACCACCACCGCTACGTTAACCATTACGGTTACCAATGTCAACGATGCGCCAGAAGCGGCGAATGATGAAATTACCATACTCCAAGGTGCGACGGCCTCAGGGGAACTTTTAACAAATGACACCGATGTCGACCGTGATGCCCTCACGGTTTCTGGCTTTACCATTGCCGGACAATCATCAGGGACATTTGTCTTAGGAACGCCCTATACAATTACAGGAATTGGAACCTATACCATCAACTCAACCGGAAATTATACCTTCGTTCCGGAAGCCGCTTTCCGCGGAACAGCTCCTATTGTTACCTATACATTAAGCGACGGAAAAGGTGGAACGGATACGGCGACATTAACGATATATGTCTCGCCAGTTGACCAACCGCCAGTTGCCAACAATGATACGGGAACAGCCAACGAAGACAATCCTGTTACTGGAAATGTGTTGTCCAACGATACGGATCCAGATACCAATTTCCCTTTGAGAGACCTAAGCGTTACGCAATTCAGCTTTGTTTTGGGTAGCACTACGTATACTTTTCCGGCTGGGACAACTGCCACGATTCCAAATGTTGGAACGCTTGTGGTCAACACGAACGGAACCTATACCTTCACGCCTTTGGCTAACTACAACGGAACCGTTCCGGCTATATCGTACTTAATAACTGATAGCGCGGGGGCAACGGCAACGGGCCAACTAAGCATTACAATTACTGCGGTGAACGATGCGCCGTTGGCCGTCAACGATGTGAAGTCGGGACCCGAGGATGCTAATATCACAGGTAATGTGATAACTAACGATACCGATCCGGAAAGCACCACGTTAAGCATTACGCAATTTACCGTAGATGGGGTTAGCGGAACCTTCAATGCAGGCCAAACAGCCACTATTTCAGGTGTGGGTGCCCTCATCATTAATACCGACGGTACGTACACATTTACGCCAGTTGCCAATTATAACGGAACCGTTCCGGTCGTAACGTATACCCTTTCTGACGGATCCGATACGAGCACTGCGACCCTCAGCTTGAGTATTACTCCCGTTAATGACGCGCCGGTAGCCAGCGACGATACCGACACCACGCCACAAGGAAGTGCTAAATCAGGCGATATTTTAACGGGGGCAGATACAGATGCCGACGGAAATACGTTGACCTTAACGCAATTCAGCATCAACGGCACCACCTATCCAGCCGGAACAACCGCCACCATTCCGGGGGTAGGAACGCTCGTTATTAATGCCGACGGAGCGTATACCTTCACGCCGATTGCGAGTTATGTGGGCACGGTGCCAACCGTCACGTATACCGTTTCGGATGGCAATGGAGCTACCGACACCGGAACCTTCATCATGACTGTGACGGATGTAAACGAGGCACCGGTTGCGACAGACGACTTGAATACCATTTCAAAAAATGCAGTTGCCTCAGGGAACGTAATCACGAACGATTCCGACCCTGACAGTAATACGACGCTAAGCATTACCAACTTCACGGTAAATGGAACCACCTATTCAGCAGGGTCGACCGTACAAACGATTACAGGCGTAGGAACTATCGTTATCAATACAAACGGGACCTATACCTTCACCCCACTTTCCACGTATTCAGGTTCAGTCCCTGCGATTGATTACACGGTGAGCGATGGTACATTGTCCGACATCGGCCAGCTCCGCATTACCGTAGACCCGGGCAACGCAGACCCTGTCGCAGTCGATGATCCGGTAACCTTGAATGAAGACACACCGACTTCGGGAAGCGTCTTGACCAATGATACAGATGTGAATTTAGCGGATACGATCACAGTTGTTTCCTTTAAAATTGGCACCACCTCCTATCCTGCAGGAAGCACAGCGACCATCCCGAATGTGGGAACACTCCGATTAAATGCCGATGGAACCTATACGTTTACGCCATTTGCCAATTACAATGGTAGCGTGCCTGCGATCGAATATACCATCACCGATGGTGCGGGTGGAACGGATATAGGCGCGTTGAACTTTACAGTTACGGCCGTAAATGATGGACCAATCGCCGTGAATGACGACAACATCTCTACGCCAGAAGACACGCCAATTACCGGCAATGTATTAACAAACGATTCCGATCCAGACGGGAATCCGATTACTGTAACCCAATTTAGTATTGCGGGTGAGACAGGTCCATTCACCGTTGGCCAAGCCTACACCATAACAGGAAAAGGTAGTTTGGTGATCAATACCGACGGCTCATTCACATTTACGCCAGCTCCGAATTACAATGGACCAGTTCCTACGATAACTTATACCGCAGCGGATGCAAGTGGGGCAACGGATACGGCCGAGTTGAATTTGGCGGTAACACCAGTCAATGATCCGCCTTTGTTGGCCGTTGATGCAAAATTAGTACTCGAAGCAACGAACGATACGGGGAACGTTTTGACCAACGACTCCGACCCAGAAGCGGGAACTTTGGCAGTGACCCAATTCACAATTAACGGAACGGTGTATACGCCAGGATCCATCGTCACCATCGCAAATGTGGGTACGTTTGTGATGAGCGCAGACGGTAGCTATTCGTTCACGGGCGCGACCGGATATAGCGGCGCAGTTCCTGTGGTCGGCTATACCGCTACCGATGGTACCGGCGGAGTCTCAAGTAGCACCTTGACCATTACGATCCAAAGCACAAACGACGCACCAGTTGTCGTTAGCGAAACCATCACCACGCCAGAAGACACGCCGGTGAGTGGAAATTTATTGGCCAACGACTCCGATCCGGAGAGAGATCCGATCAGCATTACGAGCTTTAAGGTGGGCGGTGTCAGCTTCAATGCGGGCCAAACAGCGACCATGGCGGGTGTTGGTACCATCGTCGTAAATGCCAACGGAACCTACACATTTACCCCGTTAGCAAATTACAATGGTATCGTGCCACCAATTTTCTATACCGTTTCAGATGGCACGGTAACAACCGACGGGTCAATTGATTTGGTTGTTTCAGCGGTGAATGATGCACCGGTGGCAACGGATGATGCCGTTACCTCCGAGGTCAATGAAATCAAAACGGGGTCCGTCATTTTGAACGATACCGATGTCGAAAATGCAACGTTAAGCGTCACGAATTTTACGATTAATGGGACTGTGTATCCAGCCGGAACCACGGCTACTTTAGCGAATATCGGAACGGTGGTGATCAACGCAGACGGAACCTATTCATTTACACCTGTACTCGATTATGCCGGAACGTTACCTGCCATCGATTATACGCTGAGTGATGGGGTTGGCGGCACGGATGTTGGCCGACTTACCTTAACCGTAACCTTCGATACAGATGGCGACGGCATTCCAGATGCGATTGAAAAAGGAAGTGGCGCAGCCCCAGATACGGATGGCGATGGCATTCCAGATTACAAAGATTTGGATTCCGACAATGATGGAATTTTAGACTCCGTAGAAAATGCAGTTTGTGGCGGATCTGTTTCGCTATGCGATACCGATGGTGACGGTACACCTAATTACCTAGATTTGGATTCTGATGGTGATGGTATTTTTGATGCCGAGGAGGCCGGAGGAACGCATACGGGCGGCAAAATTACGGGTGGCGTGAATGCGCAAGGTATTCCAGCGGCAGCAAATACAGGATTAACACCACCCAATACCGATGGAACCGGCGCATCGAATCCATACGATACCGATTCAGATGGTGACGGAATTTCAGATGCCGTGGAAGGAACTACTGATATAGATGGCGATGGGACACCCAATTACCGCGACCTGGATTCAGACGGCGACGGGATTCCGGATGCAACCGAAGGGACCGTGGATACCGACGGTGACGGAACGCCAAACTACCGTGATTTAGATTCAGACGGCGACGGCATTGATGATGCGACCGAGGGGACCCGGGATACGGACGGCGATACCACTCCTGATTATTTAGATTTGGATTCCGATGCTGATGGCATTTCAGATGCCATTGAAGGGGCAACGAATACCGATGGGGATGGCTTACCAAATTACCGTGATGTAGATTCAGATGGCGATGGCATTTCTGATGCAATCGAAGGAACCACAGATACCGATGGCGATGGCACGCCAAACTACCTAGATTTGGACTCCGATGGCGACGGCATTTCTGACGCGATTGAAGGAACTGTTGACACGGACCGCGATGGCACACCTGATTACAAGGATTTAGACTCCGACGGTGACGGTCTTCCCGATAGCGTGGAAGGAAACATCGACACGGACGGCGATACGATTGCTGATTTCCGCGACCTCGATTCCGACGCTGACGGCATACCAGATGCCACGGAAAAAGGGATTGACCCTAGTCGGCCAGTTGACACAGATAGCGACGGCACCCCGGATTACAGAGATACAGATTCCGACAATGATGGAATTTCTGACGCGATCGAAGGTACCGTGGATACGGATGGCGATGGCGTACCCGATTACCGTGATTTAGACTCGGATAATGATGGCATTCCGGATATCACGGAAGGAAACATTGACACCGATGGCGATGGCATTCCCAACTTCCGCGATACCGATTCCGACGGCGACGGCAAACCAGATGCTGCGGAAGGTACGGCAGATACCGATGGGGATGGATCAGCAAATTATTTAGATTTAGATAGTGATGGCGACGGGGTGCTAGACGCGACCGACCAATGTCCGTTGGTGGTGGGAGCTAGCCCGACGGGTTGTCCGGCCGACTTTGATGCGGATACATACGATGATGTCAACGACCTAGATGATGACAATGATGGTATTTTAGATAGCGTGGAAAATGCGGCGTGTAATCCGGTATCTGCCTCGTGCGATACGGACGGCGATGGCATTCCAAATCGCCTCGATCGCGACTCCGATAACGATGGTATTTCAGACGTTATTGAAGCTGGCGGAACGGATGCAAATGCGGATGGAGAAGCGGATGGAGCAGTGGATACCAGTGGAATTCCTGCAACTGCAGGTACCGGATTAACGCCACCAAATACAGATAATACGGGTGGCTCAAATCCTTACGATACGGACTCAGACGGCGACGGAATTTCTGACCGCATCGAGGGATTAACCGACAGCGATGGCGACGGCACGCCGAACTACTTGGATCTTGATTCTGACGGCGATGGACTTCCAGATTCGGTGGAAGGAACTCGCGATTCGGATGGAGATGGAACGGCAGATTACCTTGATTTGGATTCAGATGGCGACGGTATAAAAGATGTCATTGAAGCCAATGGTACCGATGCAAATGACGACGGCAAAGTAGATTCCGCGACCGTGCTTAGCGCAGTGGATACGGATGGCGACACCATTCCAGATTACAGGGATGTTGACGCCGACAACGATGGTATATTGGACCGAATTGAAGGTGTGGTGGATACAGATACCGATGGTAGACCAAACTACCGCGACCCAGATTCAGACGGCGACGGCATCTCCGATTTAATCGAAGGAACCCGCGATACAGATGGAGACGCGATTCCGGATTACCTAGATCTGGATTCTGATGCAGACGGTATTCCAGATGCGACAGAAGGCAGTGCCGATGCGGATGGCGATGGTATTGCCAACTTCCGAGATCTAGATTCGGATGGCGATGGTATCACTGACGCCATCGAAGGAACAGTCAATACCGATAACGATGCGTTGCCAGATTACCTAGACCCAGATTCCGACGGCGATGGTATTTCAGATCGTATCGAGGGGACCATTGATACCGATAATGACAACACGCCGGATTATAAAGACTTAGATTCCGACGGTGACGGCATCACAGACGCGATTGAAGGAACTGTAGATACCGACGGCGATGGCATTCCAAACTTCCGTGATATCGATTCCGATGCGGATGGGATTCCGGACGCTACCGAATTGCGTGGTGATCCTGATGGAGATACCATTCCAAATTACCTCGATCCAGATTCTGATGGTGATGGTATTTCGGATCAAATTGAAGGAGTAACGAATACAGATGGCGATGCAAATCCAGATTACCTCGATGTAGATTCCGATGGGGATGGCGTGACGGATGCTAACGAAAAAGGATCGGGCGCAACGCCAGTGGACACTGACAGAGATGGATTGCCCGATTTCCGAGATACGGATTCGGATGAGGATAGCGTACTGGACGGCGCTGATATTTGTCGGCTAACACCTGGTTCTGCTTCCTTAGCAGGCTGTCCGTTAGACTTTGATAACGATGGCGTATTAGACACGTCGGACTTAGATGTAGATAACGATGGTATTTTAGACAGTGTGGAAAATGCGGCTTGTTCCCCTGCCTCACTTAACTGCGATACCGATGGCGATGGGACACCGAACCGCTATGACCTTGATTCAGATGGTGATGGCATCAAAGATGTCCGCGAAGCCAACGGCCTTGATTTCAATGGCGATGGTTTGGTGGATGGATCCGTAGATGCGACTGGAATTCCAGTTGACGCAAATGGCGGATATACCGCACCTAACACCGACGGCACCGGCGGCCTAGATCCATACGATACAGATTCCGATGGTGATGGACTTTTGGATAGCGTTGAAAGAGGACCAAACGGCAACGTACCACGCGACACCGATGGCGACAATATTCCAGACTACCGCGAGACAGATGCCGATAATGATGGCATTCCAGATAACGTGGAAGGAAATATTGATACCGACGGTGACGGCATACCAAATTACCGCGATACGGATTCCGACGGCGATGGCATCACCGACCGAATTGAAACCACGCGCGATACGGATGGCGACGGGACTCCTGACTACAAAGATCTCGATTCAGATAACGATGGATTGCGTGATGCGATAGAAGGAACGGTGGATACGGACGGCGACGGACTTCCGGATTACCGCGATGTGGACTCCGATGGGGATGGAATTTTAGATGCCAATGAACAAGGTACCGGATCAACCGTAACAGATGCGGATGGCGATGGTATTCCAGATTTCCGCGATTTAGATTCGGACGGGGATGGCGTATCCGATGCCATGGAACGCGCAGATGGGACAAGCCCAACGGATCCGTGTGCGTTTGTGATCGCACATCAGACATTGACACCTTCCGCAGCTTGGCTCGCCGCCGACTGCGACGGTGACGGAAATCCAAATGCAACGGATCCAAATAAATTGACACCTGTTGCCAAAAACGATGCGCTTCAGTCGAGTTCGACCGGAATCATTTCAGGCAACATCTTGACCAATGATGATTACTTACCTGGCGCATCGATCAGCATCACGCGTGCAGCAGGCGGAACAGCAGCAGGAACGGCTACCTTCAATGCGTTGACTGGTGTGATGACGTATGTTCCAGCCCCTTCTGAAGGCGGAACGGTGACGCTGATCTATCAAGTTTGTAATACGGTAACGAATGTTTGTGCCACAGCAACTGTGACCATTGAAGTTTGCGACCCATCCAATCCTGCCGCGGATTGCGACGGTGACGGCGTTAGCAATGGGCAAGAGGCGATCGATGGCACCGACCCAACCGATGCATGTAGCTTAAATTCCGCGAATCAAAAACTGGTTCCTTCCGCGGCTTGGTTGGCCGCCGACTGCGACGGTGATGGCGTTACGAATGCAGTTGAACGGACAGATGGCACAGATCCAACGAGTGGGTGTAGCTACAATCCAGCCAGCCAAGTGATCGCAAATGCGACTTCGGTTTGGTTGAATTACGACTGCGATGGCGACGGAAATCCAAACGGAACGGATCCAAGTCCATTGGATTTCTGCGTGGGTGGATTAGTGGGTTCCGTACCAGCGATAAGTACGCCACAATACAAATTCTTCCAAAACGCGGATTGCGATTATGATGGCATTTCGAATAGTTTTGAGTGCTTTGGTGGCGGTCCGACCTGTCAAGATTTTGACGGGGATGGTATTCCAAATTACTTGGATGAGGATTCAGATGGCGATGGCATTAATGATAGCTATGAGAAAAATCGCGATTCAGACGGCGATGGCGATGCGGATTATTTGGACTTAGATTCTGATAATGATGGTATCACCGATAAACGGGAGTACATCGGCGATATGGATGGCGATGGTATTCCAAATTATTTAGATAAAGATTCTGATGGAGACGGTATTGTAGATAGTGCCGAAGGGAATTCTAAATTCCGCGCAGCAACGGACGTGAATTCAGATGGAATCGTGGATTGTGCGAATATCGATATGAATGGAAATGGGTTGGGAGATTGCG
>NZ_JBILJM010000064.1:0-3095 GCF_044377215.1 Aquirufa sp. | reverse complement strand
TACGCAATTCCTTTACTACACCCGTTTTTTCAAACTTTTTCTTAAAGCGCTTAAGTGCTTTATCAATTGACTCGTTCTCTTTGATTGAAATAATTAACATGTATTTTTCTCTTTTGAATTAAATTGTGTGCAAATGTACACTTATAATTTTGAAGATGCAAGTGGTCTTTCTAAATTTTCGTTAGGTATTTTTACTTATTTTTGCATTTCATTTTACTAGGAATTATGTCGGATTTTGCGCGGACTACGGTCACTGCGGCCTTGATTTATGCCAATGGCCCCATTCATATTGGTCATTTGGCAGGTTGTTATTTGCCTGCAGACATCTATGTTCGGTACTTGCGGTTGAAGAAACAGGATGTCATTTTTGTCTCAGGGACAGATGAGCATGGGGTACCGATTACGATCAAGGCGCAAAAAGAGGGTAAAACGCCCCAACAAGTTGTTGATTATTTTTACAAGGAAATCAAGGCTTCTTTTGAGGAATTTGGTATTTCATTTGATATTTATGGTCGGACGTCCGCTCCGGCACACCATAAAATGTCTCAGGATTTTTTCTTGAAGCTTTACCAAGATGGAAAGTTTATGGAGGAAGTTACTGAACAGTATTATGATGTGGCGGCAGATCAGTTTTTGGCGGATCGGTATATTACGGGTGATTGTCCTAAATGCCAACAGCCTGGCGCTTATGGGGATCAATGTGAAAAATGCGGGTCGGCATTGTCACCAACTGAATTGATTAATCCAAAATCCACCTTAAGTGGAGCTTCACCTATATTAAAAGAGACTAAAAACTGGTTTTTGCCCTTGGATCAATGGCAAGGCGAGTTGGAAAAATATGTTAATTCCCACCCTGAGTGGAAATCAAATGTGAGTGGTCAGGTAAAATCTTGGTTGCAAGATGGCTTGCGCCCGCGTGCGATGACCCGTGATTTGAGCTGGGGTGTACCTATTCCTTTGCCGGATACGGAAGGGAAAGTGTTGTATGTGTGGTTTGATGCGCCGATTGGCTATGTGTCGATGACGAGCCAATTAACCCTCGATTGGGAGAAATGGTGGAAAGCAGAGGACAGTCGGATTGTTCATTTCATCGGCAAGGATAATATTGTATTTCACTGCTTGATTTTCCCGGCGATGTGCATGGCGCATGGCGGGTATCAATTGGCGGATCAAGTGCCGGCGAATGAGTTTATGAACTTGGAGGGGGATAAGATTTCAACCTCACGCAATTGGGCGGTTTGGTTACATGAATATTTGAAAGAGTTTCCAGGTAAACAAGACGTCCTGCGGTATGCGTTGACGGCATCTAGTCCGGAAACGAAGGATGCTGATTTTACGTGGTCAGACTTTCAGACGAAAAATAATTCAGAGCTAGTTGCCATTTTGGGCAATTTTGTGAATCGCGCTTTTGTGCTGATCGATAAGAATTTTGAGGGCATTGTACCTGAAAAAACAGCTGGAACGGGTCTGGAAACAGATGTTGTTGCGGCTTTAGCAGAGATTCCGGGTAAATTAGATCAGGCCTTAGCGACCTATAAATTCCGAGACGCCTTAGTGTATGCGATGGAAATTGCACGCATTGGCAATAAATACTTAGCCGATGCGGAGCCATGGAAAATCATTAAAGAAGACCGTGCCAAAGCCGGGACCGTATTGAATTATGCGGTACAACTAGTGGCGCATGCGTCCTTAGCGCTTGAGCCGTTTATTCCGTTTACGGCAGCTCGCCTACGGACAGCGCTGGGGTTAGCAGACGCCGACTGGTCAGCCATTGGAAATTTTGAATTGATTCCTTCGGGTCAAAAACTAGCAAATCCAGGTTTGTTGTTCGAGAAACTAGAGGATGATGTCATTCAAGCACAAGTAGATAAGTTAACAGCAAGCAAGGCACAGATGGAATTAGCGAGCAAACAAGTGACTCCCGTGAAAGAAACCATTGATTTTGATTCGTTTTCGAAGATGGATATTCGGATCGGTCAAATCACCGCGGCCGAAAAGGTTGAGAAAAGTAAGAAATTATTGAAGTTGACCGTCAACGATGGTATCAAAGACCGCACCATTTTAAGTGGAATCGCGGAACATTTTGAGCCAGCAGCTATCCTTGGGAAGCAAGTGACTTTCTTGGCGAATTTAGCGCCTCGCAGTATTATGGGTCAGGAAAGTGAAGGGATGATCTTAATGGCTGAAGATGCAGATGGCAGTTTGGCCTTTGTAGAGCCGAGTAAATCAGTTTGGAATGGGGCGAGTATAAGTTAAATATCGCCACTTCGTTAAATTAAAATAAGGTCAGAAGAAACTTCTGACCTTATTTGTTAACCTCTAAACCTATTTAACTATGAAAATTTATACGAATATAGCTGTTTTCTTTAAAAAATATGAGTTTAGTGCAAAATAAATAAAAAAAGGTGCCGTTAAAAACAACACCTTTTTCAAATACCTCTAAACCTATTTAACTATGAAAACTACTTAAAATCTAATTTTGAAATACAACAACTAAATCTTGATTTTGTTCAGAAATAATATTTAAATCTGATTCAATCTTCGGTTCTGTCTCTAAAACCGCCCAAATCGTGTTGATTGCTTTGGCTGATTTGTTGATTTCTTTAATCCAATTCGATGTTTTTTCGCTTGTTACTACTTGATTAGCAATCGAATTAACTGTTTCGTTAAATAAAGCTTGTTCAGCTTTCGTTGCTTTTAGGTAGGCCGACTGGTTATTCTGATAATTTTCTAAAATCGAAATCGTCAAGCTAGCTGTCGAAGATGCACTTGCACCTACGTAATCTTTTCTTATCAATAACTGAATTACTTCAGAAAGAGTTTCTTTTTTGATAGACAATCCTGTTGTCGATACATCCACATTAGATGTTGTTCCGTTTGCTTTTGCCGCTGTTGCGATTAGGTTTAGTCCCACTAAAACACCAATCATTAATATTTGCTTCTTCATAATAATATTATATTTATTGATTAAATCAACGATACAAAATTATTGCATTTTTTTAATATAACAAAACTTGCTTTTACACAATTTCAGAAGCGTAAATTGTTTTTGTTTCTATTTTACGATATAAAACAGAATATTTTATATGTTTTTA
>NZ_JBILJM010000015.1:0-55052 GCF_044377215.1 Aquirufa sp. | reverse complement strand
GCGATACAATTCCAGATAGTTGGGAGGGTGCCGACCGCTGTCCAAGCTGCACCGGCCTACAAGATGACCAAGGTGATGGCTACGACGACCGCAAGCAATTCAATTCTCCTGCACCTATTGATACCGACAAAGATGGCAAACCTGATTTCTTAGATTTAGATTCGGATAATGATGGTATCCCAGATCGCGTGGAATTAGGAGCAGATCCAGATGGCGATGGCCGACCAAACTTCCGGGATGTGGACTCAGATAATGACGGCATTCCAGATAGTGTGGAGGCGGGGAAAGACCCAAGCAATCCGGTGGATACCGACGGGGATGGAAAGCCGGATTACCAAGATACCGACTCAGATAATGACGGATTGCCGGATAGCTTAGAAGCAGGCAAAGATCCGACAAAACCAGTGGATACCGACGGCGACGGTAAGCCAGATTATTTGGATATTGACTCAGATAATGACGGTATTCCAGACAGTGTGGAAGCGGGTAAAGATCCGTTGAAGCCAGTGGATACGGACGGCGATGGTAAGCCAGATTATTTGGATACAGACTCCGATAATGATGGTATTCCGGACAGCGTGGAAGCGGGTAAAGATCCGACAAAACCAGTGGATACGGACGGCGATGGTAAGCCGGATTACCAAGATACTGACTCGGATAATGACGGTCTTCCAGATTTTGTTGAGGCAGGAAAAGATCCAACGAAACCGGTGGATACTGATGGAGATGGCAAGCCGGATTATTTGGATACCGACTCGGATAATGATGGCATCCCGGATACGCTTGAGGCAGGAACTGATCCTTTAAAGCCAGTTGACACAGACGGCGACGGTAAGCCAGATTACCAAGATACCGATTCCGATAATGATGGTATTCCGGATGCGGTGGAAGCGGGTAAAGATCCGTTGAATCCGGTGGACACCGATAAAGATGGCAAGCCTGATTACTTGGATACCGATTCCGATAATGACGGCATACCAGATGCGGTTGAAGCTGGTAAAGACCCAGCGATTCCGGTTGATACGGATGGCGATGGCAAGCCGGATTATTTGGATACCGACTCGGATAATGATGGTATTTCGGATACCGTGGAGGCAGGCAAAGATCCAACCAAACCAGTTGACACGGATGGTGATGGCAAGCCGGATTACCAAGATTTGGATTCCGATAATGACGGCATTCCAGATGCGGTGGAGGCAGGACCAAATCCGAATAAACCGATCGATACTGATGGGGATGGCAAGCCGGATTACCAAGATACAGACTCCGATAATGATGGCATTCCAGATGCGGTTGAGGCAGGTAAAGATCCATCGAAACCAGTGGACACCGACGGCGATGGACTACCAGATTACCGTGATTTGGATTCCGATAATGATGGATATAGTGATGCGTATGAGGCAGGTCCAGATAAGAATAATCCGGTGGATACCGACAAAGATGGCAAGCCAGATTATCAAGATACGGATTCAGATGGTGATGGCATTGAGGACAAGTTGGAGGATGACGTGAACTATGGCGCATTGCCAGATTGTGATAAAGATGGTATTGAAAACCGATTGGATCCGGATGATTGCGCGGACTTTGCACCGCAAGGTATTTCGCCAAACGGGGATGGTTTGAATGACGTCTTAATCATTCCGGGAATCCTGCGGCGTCAGCCAAACAGGTTGACCATCTTTAACCGTTGGGGCAATGTGGTTTATGAAACCGAGAATTATAAAAATGACTGGGGCGGTAAAACCGACCGTGCATTTAGCCTCTTGGAAGATGACCAATTATTGCCTGACGGAGTGTATTACTATGTGATTGATTACCGCGGCAAATGGCCGGATATCGGGCAGTACGTGTATATCAATCGGTTAGCAAAATAAGTCATCAGTGGTCAGTAGCCAGTGGTCAGTAGCCTGTAATTAGTATTTAGTTCTCACTGACGACTGGCTACTGATTACTGGCTACTGACCACTGATTACTGACTACTATTAAATTTATTTAAATGAAAAACATTACCCAACTCGCCTTAGGCATCCTATTTTTGCTGATTTGTTCAGTGGAAATTGCGCATGCCCAAATAGAGCCGCAGTACAATATGTATCGCTTAAATCCGCAGGTGTATAATCCGATGACGGCGGGAAGTCGGGGCGATACCAGTGAGGTTTTTGTGATGTATCGCCAGCAGTGGTTGGGGATACAGGGCGCGCCCCAAACGTTCTTTTTTAATGGAAATTTTAAGTGGAAGGAGCGTCGCGGGATTGGAGTCAATGCGATGTTGGACCAATTAGGCCCCGTCAAAATGACGACTTTTTCAGGAGATTTTGCGTACCATACGCGCCTATCAGAAAAGTGGATTTTGTCTGGGGGTATCCGTTTGGGCTTGGCTAATGTGGCGTTGAATTTTACCGGTTTGGCATTAACAAATCAAGGGGATCCGCTCTTTAATGCGGATCGGTCCACGGGCCTGAAATTCAATACGGGCTGGGGTGTTAAGATCAGTAAGCAGGATGGATTTTTTGTGAGTTTTGCGATGCCAAGAATTATTAAGTATGATTTTGGTGAGCTTTCTGGAGGCTATCAAGACGCAACCTACATGTATACGATGCTGGGGACGAAGCTTGAACTAAGCGATGATCTAACCTTATATCCGAATGCCATGGCGCGCATTGCGACTGACTTTCCACTGAGCTGGGATGTTCAATTAATGGCGAATCTTCGCGGAAAGTTAGATGCGGGATTGAACTACCGTCACCAAGAAAGTATTGGTATTCGGTTGGGCATACAGGCGAGTAAGAAGTTTTATTTGGGCTATGTGTATGAAATGCCAACGGGCGTAGTGTCCAAAATTAGTAACCAAACGCACGAATTTGCCTTGCGCTTTTTCATCTTGAAAGACAAATCGCAGCGCACTACTTCGCCGGATATTGATCCACAACGTGGCCCGCGCCAAGCGCCTAAAGTCCAGTCGACGCTGAAGGAGATTCAACCGAGGTAGGGAGTAGTCAGTTTGTAGAGACGCGATACTTCGCGTCTATTTTATTTGGTTTTTAAGACGCGAAGTATCGCGTCTCTACAAGTCCTTCGGACTGACAACTGCTTTGATCACTCCCATCTCCGGCAGGTGAATCTTCGGAAATACCTCAGCGACTGCCGACCAAGCCACGTGGTGGCTGATGAAATCACGCGCGTTAATTTGCTTATTCCGAAGTAAATCCATGACATACAGGAAGTCTTCAGTAGTGGCGTTGCGGCTACTCATGAGCGTCGCTTCGCGTTTATGGAATTCGGGGTGGATGAAGGAAATGGCCTCTTTTTGTAGCCCAATGAGGATATATTGGCCGCCGTGGGCGATTTTGGCAAAACCAGATTCGATGGCTGCGCGGTTTCCGGTGGCGTCGATGACCGTTTGATAGCTCGATTGTGAAGCTGCAGGGATGCCTAATTTTTGCGTACAAAATGCTAATCGCGCCGCATTCGGTTCAGCCACTTCGACCTGTGCCCCTTGGATTTTGGCGAGTAAAATGGTGAATAATCCGATGGGCCCGGCACCCATGACAAGCACCTTTTCGCCCGCCTGAATTTTTCCACGACGTAGGCCATGTGCGGCGATGGATAAGGGTTCTACTAGGGCTAGTTCGTCTGCCGAAAGCCCGTTCCCGGCTAAGATAAATCGGTCCTCTACGGCGATATATTCCCGCATTCCGCCATCGGTATGCACGCCAAAAACCTGAATATGTTCACAACAATTCGGTTTGGCTTGTTGGCACGCGGAGCAAGTCCCACAATTAAAATAAGGGATAATCGTCACTAATTCACCGCTTGAAAATCGTTCGGATTCCACGACTTCGGCCGCCAATTCATGCCCTAAAATTCGGGGATATTGAAAGAAGGGTTGGTTCCCAGCAAACGCGTGTATGTCGGTGCCACAAATTCCAATCGCGCGGACGCGCAACAGCGAATATCCTGCAGGACGATGAGGTATTTTTGTTTCTTGTAATTCAAAAGTTCCCGGTTGGGCGCATGACCAAGTTTGCATCAGGATTAAATCGGTTTAGGTTTCTGAAATTAGCAATTTAAATTAAATTAGTTTTTATAATTCTATTGCCTTTTCTCTAATGGTCTTTGGTATGAGTGACAAATTCGTGAGGAATAAAAAATCCAAAACGGGTTCTTACTCGCTTATGAATTTGAATACTTCCTTGATTAACGGATGTTCCTATTGATGGATCATTGGGCGGGCGGCGATTTTGTCGATCATAAAAAACTGATTTATTGATCAAAAAAGCAAACATTACGATCGACAATATGTATTTTTGCGATCGATAAAAAAGTAATGCCCAAAAAACGTATTAATAGAGACTCAGAGATCATTCAGTTTGTGAAAGATCATCCCCAAAGTTCTTCGCAGGAAATTTTGGATGGGTTACAGTTGCCTTTCAGTGTAATTACGTTAAGAAGATCGCTTCAGCATTTGGTTGCGCAAGGACTTTTGAATCGAATAGGGGAACTGAAAGGTAGTCGATATGCAGTAAGTCCAGGTTTTAGCGTGTTAAGCCCAATCGATTTAGGCGATTATTTCAGCCAAGAAATTGATGATCGAACGATTCAGGCATCATTTAATTTGGACTTAATTCGTGAGACCTTTAAGTATCTGACGCTTTTCACGGAAAGAGAATCGGCTTTGTTGCAAGTTTTGCAAGAGAAGCATAAAGCTAATACGGCTAAATTATCAGAAGAGGGATATAAAAAAGAATTGGAGCGATTGGCGATTGATTTGAGCTGGAAATCATCGCAGATAGAGGGTAATACGTATTCTTTGTTGGAAACGGAGCGCTTATTAAAGGATAAGGAAACCGCGGCAGGGAAAACGAAGGATGAAGCAATCATGCTATTGAATCACAAGGAAGCGATTGATTTTATCATCCAAAATCCCACGTATATTAACCCGCTGACGGTTTCGAGCATCGAGGATATTCATAGTATTTTGGCCAAAGAATTATCCATTTCTAGAAATATCAGGAATAGTCGCGTGGGAATATCCGGGACGAATTACACGCCTTTGGACAACGAATATCAAATTAGAGAGGCTCTGGAGCAGATGTGTCAGCTAGTAAACACGAAGCAGGATGTGTTTGAAAAGGCCCTTTTAGTCTTGGTTTTGATTTCATATATACAACCCTTTACAGATGGGAATAAGCGCACGGCTCGGATTATAAGCAATGCGATTTTGTTGAAAAATGGATATTGCCCGATCTCGTTTCGAACGATTGATTCCCTTGAATACAAGAAGGCTATGTTGGTTTTTTACGAACAAACAAATATTTATCCGTTCAAACAGATATTTATGGGACAGTTTGAGTTTGCCGTGAATACATACTTTTGATTTTAGGTGAGAGGTGAGAACTAAGAGGTGAGAGGTGAGAACTAAGAGGTGAGAGGTGAGAACTAAGAGGTGAGAGGTGGGTTGATTTTTACCTCTCACCTCTCACCTGATTATTGTCATTTTCCTCCCCAATTCCACTATCTACCTTTGCAGCCTATGCAAGAGGTAAGTCTAGATTTATTGACCAAATACAATGTCCCTATCCCGCGTTACACGTCGTATCCGACGGTTCCGTATTGGGATGAGCGCATCGACAAAACACATTGGAAAGCGTTATTTGCCCAGAAGTTCGATGAAAATCGGGAGATCAGCCTGTACTTGCACCTGCCATTTTGCGAAAGCCTTTGTACGTTTTGTGGCTGCAATAAACGCATTACTACGAATCACGATGTGGAGGAAGAATACCTGCAAGCGCTGTTGCAGGAATGGGCTTTGTACCTAAAACTCATGCACGGGAAACCCATTTTGCGCGAAGTGCATTTGGGTGGCGGTACGCCCACGTTTTTTTCTCCGGCCAATTTAAAACGCTTGCTCGAAGGGATTTTTGCAACTGCCATTATTCCAGAAACGCATGAATTTGGTTTTGAGGGACATCCCAATAATACGACCCGCGCGCACTTACAAACGCTTTTTGACCTGGGCTTTAATCGGGTCAGCTTCGGAATGCAGGACAGTAATCCAGAAGTTCAAAAAGTCATTAATCGAATACAGCCGCACGGGAATGTGGTACAAGTTGTACAGTGGGCAAGGGAGCTGGGGTATGCATCTGTGAACCTGGATTTGGTGTATGGGCTGCCGTTACAAACCTCGCGCCGACTGGAAAAAACGATTCAAGATGCGTTAGAAATTAAGCCCGATCGCATTGCATTTTATTCCTATGCGCATGTGCCCTGGACGAGCAAGGCCCAACGGCTTTTTGACGAAAATGATTTGCCTTCAGGCCATCAAAAAATGGAGTTATACCAGCTTGGCAAAAAGCGATTTACCGATGCGGGATATACGGACATCGGGATGGATCACTTTGCGCTACCAAGCGACTTAATGGTTCAGGCGCATTTGGAGGGGACGTTGCACCGGAATTTTATGGGGTATACGGTCCAAAAGACCAGCCTATTACTAGGTCTCGGGGTATCGAGTATTTCGGATATCACGGGGGCATTTGCCCAAAATAAAAAGACCTTGCGGGAATATTACGACCAGGTTCACGCAGGCGAGTTACCTGTATTTCGAGGCTATTTTTTGACCGAAGAAGACCAAATCATGCGGCAATATATCCTTGATGTGGCCTGCCGCGGCAAAGCTTATTTTGCCAAAAAAGACCTTGATTTATTGCGCCAATATACCTTTCATGAACTTGACGAATTGGCATTGGATGAGCTTGTGACCTGGGGGGAGCATGGGTTAATTGTCACTGATTTAGGGAAACATTTCATTCGAAATATTTGTAAGGCTTTTGACCTAAAATTACTTTCAGCCGAAGTTCAGAAAAAGACATTCAGCCAGGCGATTTAAAAATGAGGCGATTAAAAAAGCCTATTATCTGGCACTTCAGCAGGCAGAAAAAGGACTCGATTGGGTTATTTGGTTTATTGATATGTTACTCGAGGCGCAAACCTATGCGGACAAAATGATCCAGTTTACGATTGCTAAATGGCATTTCTTTTCTGTCTTTGAACACAAATTAAATCCCCGCCAAAATTAAGGTCATCAACCACATGCTAGCCGATGGCCCCGACCTCTTCCAAGGGGGAATGAACGTGCGCAAATATGTAGGAATAACCGGTACGTCGCGAGCAACTGCCACGCGGGACTTGCAAGAGTTGGTTTCTATGCAGGTTTTCATTCCAGCTGGCGCCGGTAGGTCAGCCAGCGATGAATTGATTTTTGATTAAACTAAAAAATATACGGTTCCCCTCCCATTGCCCTCTTTATATATAAACTCTCTTCCCACTAACTCGCTAAGGTTTTTCTTTATCGTTGGCAGGGCTAAATCTAGTTTGCTTGCAATCTCTCCTGACCTACATCCTGGATGATTCTCGATGAAGAAAACAATTTTGCGCTCCCTTAAATTCAGAGATTCCGCATTGGTTTTACTTTGTTCTAATTTTATCATCAAATTGGTTTGAATGTTACTAAGACAACTTAGAAAAAAGGAAACCCATGCTGTTATATTTTCACCAGGCCTATTTCGCTGTGTATCAATTAGTGCTTTATAATACGCTGATTTTTGATTTTCAATTTCCTGTTCGAAGCTGATATACTGTAACCACGTATACCCATATTTTAAAAGTAAAAGGCTGCCAATTAACCTGCTTAATCTTCCATTCCCATCTTGGAATGGGTGGATACTTAAAAATTCATAAACAAATACCGCGGCCTTTATGATAGGCAAGGTTTCCTGATCCGAATGATACCAATCAAATAATCGAATCATATTGTCTTGGGTCTGGAGCCCAGGGGCACTTGTTTTGAATAGTAATTGCTTACTTCCATCCACAAATTTCGCTTCTACTGAATTACTTAATTGTTTGTATTTGCCACGATGCCATGCATCTTTTTCGCCATATTTCAGCAATAGCGAATGTAGTCCCATCACTTGATTTTCTGTTATTTCAATCGTGGAAAATTGTTCAGTTATGGTATCGAGCGTTTCGTAATAGCCGGCGACTTCTTGTTGATCCCTTTCCTCGAATGTCGAGATATGTATGTTTTGTATAAGCGCTTCAACTTCAATATTGGTCATGTTAGACCCTTCTATTCGAGTGGATGATCCAACACTTTGAACTGTAGCGATTGATTTCAATTGCTTTAGGGAGTGCCCATCTCTTTTTATAATAGTTTCCCATGTGGCATCAAATCGGTCAATTTTAGATATTTTGGACAAAAGTGCCATATCTAAATCAAGTACAAGCTGGTTTATTAGTATAGCCACGATATACGTATTTATTCGTAAATATACGATAATATATTCGAATCAGTCAATCAAACTATACGATTTGTTATCCGTGTTAACCTCTATAGCTATACTAAATTCAGTAAATTTTGTGTATTTTGCGCTTTAAAACCCGTAAGCCTCTAAACATTTTTACATGATACATACGATGCGCTGGTTCGGCCCGAACGACCCGGTTTCGTTGATGGATATTCGACAAGCCGGTTGTACTGGAGTTGTTACCGCATTACATCAAATTCCCGTGGGGGAGGTTTGGCCCATCGAAGCCATTCAAGAACGCATCTCCATTATTGAAGCGGGAAATACCGATTGGTCTCCCTTGTACTGGTCGGTGGTCGAATCGCTTCCCGTACATGAGGGGATTAAGAAAGCGTTGCCATCGCGTGCGCAACTGATTGAAAATTACTGCGCATCCTTGCGAAATCTAGCGGCCTGTGGTATCAAAACCGTTTGCTATAATTTCATGCCCGTGCTCGATTGGTCACGGACCAAATTGAATTTCGAAATGCCGGACGGCGCGCGTGCGCTGCGTTTTGTGTGGACCGACTTTGCTGTTTTTGATTTACATATTTTACAACGTCCGGGAGCTTTAGTTGATTATACTTCGGAGGTGCAGGCGGCAGCTGCTCATCGTTTTTTAACGATGTCTGCAGAAGAAAAAGCGGAGTTGAAAAACACCGCACTTTTAGGTTTACCGGGTTCCGAAGAAGCTTTTCATTTAGAAAATTTCCAAAGTCTTTTAGACGAATACCGCGACATTTCTGCAGACCAATTGCGGGAGAATTTACATTTCTTTATACGCTCCATCGCGCCTTTGGCACAAGAATTAGGCATCAATTTGTGCATCCATCCCGATGACCCACCGTTTCCTTTATTGGGCTTGCCACGTGTGGTGAGTACAGAATCGGATTTGGCGGCGTTAATGTCCGCATCTCCGGAACGTGCGAATGGCATTACCTTTTGTACGGGATCTTTAGGGGTTCGGGCAGATAATGATTTGCCCGCGATGATTCGTCGGTTCGCAGATCGCATTCATTTCCTGCATTTGCGCACAACTTTCCGGGAACAAAATGATCCCTTGATTTTTCATGAAGCACCCCACTTAACGGGCGATGTGGATATGTTCGAGGTGGTTAAAGAGGTCGTAGCGGAGGAAAAAAGAAGAGGAGGCGCGGAGATTCCGATGCGTCCAGATCATGGTCACCAAATGCTCGATGATTTGAATAAGAAAACATACCCAGGCTATTCGGCGATTGGACGATTACGCGGTTTGGCGGAAATACGTGGACTAGAATTAGCGATTCGCTCCACTTTACAATAGAATAAATATGATGCAAACACCATTTTCATTACAAGGGCGTGTGGCGCTCATCACGGGTGGCGGAACCGGAATCGGATTCGACATCGCGAAATGTTTTTTAGCGTCCGGTGCGACGGTCGTGATAACCGGTCGGCGCGCAGATGTGCTGAAAGAAGCCGCAGCTAGCCTGGGCGCAGGTGCCCATTTTGCGGTCAATGATGTGTCGGATTTGAGTTTGACTTCTTCTTTAGTTTCTGAGATTGTTTCGAAACATGGGGGTATCGATATTTTGGTGAATAATGCGGGCATCAATATGAAGCGGCATGCGGTGGAAGTTTCGGATGACGATTTTGCGAATATTATCAATGTGAATTTGAATGCGGTTTTTGCGCTGACGCGCGAAGTGGGGAAACATATGTTGGAAAGAGGCAAGGGTTCGATTATCATGATTTCATCCATGGCGGCTTATTACGGAATCGATCGGGTGGCGGCATATGCGTCTTCAAAAACGGGTATTTATGGATTGGTTCGTGTGCTGGCTTCGGAGTGGTCGGGACAGGGTGTGCGCGTGAATGCGATTGCCCCCGGATTCATTGAAACGGCGATGAGTCGGACAGCCATGAATTCAGATCCTGATCGCAAACACAAGGCGATGGATCGCACGCCGATGGGCCATTTCGGAAAACCAGAGGATATCGGTTGGGCCGCAGTGTACTTAGCTTCGGATGCATCAAATTACGTAACAGGCGTCTCAATCCCGGTTGACGGCGGGAATTCAATTGGATTCTAATGAAAGGAAATTACCGCTGGGTGGTGGTCGCCCTCTTGTTTTTTGCGACGACGATTAACTATTTGGATCGCCAGGTGATTGGCTTATTGAAGCCTACACTGGAGAAAGAATTAAATTGGTCGGAGACCGATTACAGTTTCATCGTGATGTGTTTCACGGCTTCCTATGCGATCGGATTGTTGGCTTTTGGTAAGGTGATCGATAAGATCGGTTCCAAAATGGGCTATTCGATTTCGATTGTTATTTGGTCTATTGCATGCATGGCACACGCCTTAGCGAAGACAACTTTTGGATTCGGTGTTGCACGCGCAGCTTTAGGAGCCGGTGAAGCAGGGAATTTTCCAGCTGCGATAAAGACGGTTGCGGAGTGGTTTCCGAAACGGGAGCGTGCTTTGGCAACAGGAATATTTAATTCCGGGGCAAATATCGGAGCCATGGTGGCGCCCATTATGGTGCCTTGGATTTTGGGAGCTTATGGCTGGGAGGAGGCGTTTCTGATTACGGGTGCAATTGGATTTATTTGGTTGGCCTTGTGGTGGTGGTTTTATGAGATTCCAGCTAAGCACAAATCCGTGACACCCGAAGAATTAGCGCACATTCAAAACGAGGAGGAGGATGTGACCGAAGTTGCACCCATTGCTTGGGGTAAACTTTTCGGGTATCGCCAAACCTGGGTTTTCATCGTTGGCAAGTTTTTCACCGATCCGATCTGGTGGTTTTTCTTATTTTGGTTGCCGTCTTATTTCTCGACGACCTTTGCGCTGGACTTGAAAAAGCCAAGTTTACATTTGGCGATTTTGTTTACGTGCACGTCGATCGGTAGTATTGGCGGAGGATATATTTCCGGGTATTTTATCAAGAAAGGTTGGCCGGTATATAAGGCGCGCAAATATTCGATGTTCTTTTTTGCGTTGTGTGCCGTGCCGATTATCGGGGCGCGTTGGGCGACGGATATTTGGCAGGCTGTATTTTTAATTAGCATTGCGGCCTCGGCACATCAGGCGTGGTCTGCAAATATTTTTACCACTGTATCCGACATGTTTCCAAAGCATGCGGTTTCTTCGGTGGTGGGAATTGGTGGTTTGGCTGGATCATTAGGCGGTGTGATTTTCCCGTATATTATTGGTGTAATTTTAGATTCCTACAAGGCAGACCAGGCTTTGTCGGCCGGATATAATGTTATATTTGTGGCTTGTGGCTGCGCGTATTTATTTGCGTGGTTGCTTATTCATTTCATTTCGCCTAAAATGGAGGCGGTTAAATCGTAGACCTATGAAAAAATTATTGATTGCGTTAATGGCATTATCATCCAGTGCTTTGGCACAGGAGCACCATCCGTTAGAAGGTGCGTGGGATTTAACGGTTTCGATGGAAAATCGGAACGGGGGTGTGTCGACAGCACCATCTTGGTTGCAGGTTCGCCATTCTGGATTGCGGACATTGACTGGGCATTTTGTGGGGGATGGCGGTTCGGCGCGTCCGATCGCTGAAGTGTTTTTTAAGGATGGCCATGTGTCGTTTAAGATTCCACCACAGTGGGAGAAGGAGGACGCGTATTTGTCATTTGAGGGAGATTTGAAAGATGGAAAATTAACGGGGACATTGGTTAAGCCAAACGGGAAATCGATGGCATTTACAGGTGTTCGCGCACCGTCGTTGTTGCGAACTCAGGCACCTGTTTGGGGAAAGCCAATTAGCCTATTGAATGGGAAAGATCTAACGGGCTGGAAGGCTTTGGGTCCGAAAAACCAATGGGTGGTGGAGAATGGCGTGATGAAAAGTCCAGCGTCTGGGGCAAATATTTGCACGGAGCAGAAGTTCACAGATTTTAAATTACACATCGAATTTCGGTTGCCACCGGCAAGTAATAGTGGTGTTTATTTGCGCGGTCGCTATGAGGTGCAAGTGGAGGATAGTTATGGGAAAGAGCCTTATAGCATTTATTTAGGCGGAATTTATGGATTTATTGATCCTTTATTCCAGGCAGCAAAACCGTCGGGCGAGTGGCAAACCTATGACATTACGTTGGTGGGGCGTAAGGTCTCTGTGACATTGAATGGTCAGGCGGTCATTGTCGAGTCGAATATTCCGGGTATCACGGGTGGTGCGATGGATAGCGATGAGGCGGCCCCAGGGCCGATTATGATTCAAGGGGATCATGGTCCGGTGGAGTATCGTAATATAGTTATTACTCCAGCTTTGTAAGATTATCAGGAAACTTTTAGAATAAAAATGGAAATTTGCTGTAGACGCTGCCGGGGTCGCAGACCCCGGCAGCGTCACCCCCGCACGTAAAAAGGAGCATAAACATGAAGGAAAAAAAAATAGTACTCTCAGAAGACTGGACGGTCGTTTTTCTCGGATTTTTACTCATCGGTATCGCACTACTTGGTATTCTGATCCCCACCCCAAGTTTCGGTTGGGAAAATCAAGTAGAATTACAGGAGAAGGTGCTGACAAGCAAAAATTTGTGGAAGTTGGGCCAGGTATTTCTATTCACCTATGCCATTGCGATCGTTGCTGCCCGACTACTTGGCAAGTCAATAAAGGGCACTGCGCAAGGATTTCCCATTGTTTTTGCGTTGACGAGTCTCGCGTTAATTTTAGCAGGCAACGCATTCCTCAAAAATTGGAATTTGGAAGCGGTGATTTTCAGCTTAACGATAGGTCTATTATTAAGCAATTTTTTCACGCTGCCGGGGTGGCTAACAGAATCGCTGTCCACCGAGCTATTTGTGAAAATTGGACTTATTTTACTAGGTACCAGTGTGATTTTTGGAGATATCTTGAAGGCGGGTTCGCTTGGTTTAATTCAGGCCTTGGTGGTGGTGATTTCGGTTTGGTATTTTGCGTTTTGGGTTTCGAAAAAAATGGGGATAGATGAAGAATTTGCCATCATGATTTCGAGTGCGGTGTCTATTTGTGGTGTTTCGGCAGCGATTGCAACGGCCGGCGCGATTAAAGGCGATTCAAAAAAATTGTCTTATGTGATTTCAATTGTGTTGATTACCGCTATTCCGATGATCATTTTTTTACCATTTATCGCACAAGCTTTAGGACTTTCGCAAGCAGTGACGGGTGCCTGGTTAGGTGGAACCATCGACACGACGGGTGCGGTGATCGCGTCTGGGACGATGGTGGGGGAAGAGGCCTTGAAGATTTCGACGATTGTTAAATTTTCGCAGAATGTGTTATTGGGCTTTGCCGCCTTCGCAATTTCTATTTATTGGACCGTAACAAATAACAACTCAGCAACGGCAAAAGAGGCAAAACCTACCGTGGCAGTTATTTGGGAGCGCTTTCCAAAATTCGTTTTGGGATTTATTGCGGCGTCCTTACTTTTTTCATTTGTCATTCCTGCAGCGTCAATCGACGCAGTAAAGGGGGGATTTAAAACCTTGCAGGGCCTTTGGTTTGCCTTAGCTTTTACAAGCATTGGTTTGGAAACCAAATTTTCAGATTTGTTTTCGAAGGAAGGAAAGAAACCATTGTATGCTTTTTTAATCGCTCAGTTATTTAACGTGTTTGTGACGCTGGCGGTGGCGTACGTGCTCTTTAACTAGTTTTTGGTTAAGTTTTCTTAGAGGTAAAATATTTACTATATTTAATCTATCGTTTTTATAGAATATAATTTATCTTTGCGGAATGAAGGGTTTGTTTTTCTTTTTGGTTCCAATGTTTGGTCTATTTGCTCAACACAAAATTGAGCATCAATCCCAAGTTTGGTACGGGTATTATTTAACTTATCCCATTAATAATCAATGGTTTGTGCAGGGAGAAGTACACACGCGGCATTTTGTTGACCCGCTTGTACATCATCAAAACGCATTTCGTGCGCATGTGCATCGTACATTTGGGGAGAATTGGGATGTTTCTGCCGGAGCAGCTATTTTTTTAAATACGCCAAACGATCCGCTTACATCTACACGCTTGGCCATCCCAGAATATCGACCACATGTCGATATTGTTTATCGACATCGTTTGTCGGCATTTCGCTTAGACCATCGTTTTCGTTCAGAAATGCGGTTTAATCGGGGAACAGATTTTTCCCGAACGCAGTTGACCGATGCCGTTAATTTAAATAGCTACCGGTTTCGTTACCGCATTCAAGCCTTATTCCCGTTAGTTAAAACGATTCAGGGTAAAGTTAATACAGAGATTTTATTGAATGCGGGCCAGGAGAATCCGGCGAATGTTTTAGATCAACACCGGATGTTTGCAGGATTTAGTATTCCCATTCGTGATAATCTGACGGTGGATGTTGGGTATTTGCATGCGTTTCAGCAAAGACCGAATCTGAATTATTATGATCGCAGTATCCTGAGTTTAATGCTGTTTCATCAAATTAATTAGATCACTTAGTTTATCAGTTTTCGTAAAAATTTGCGCTTTACCGCATGGATTTGTTTATTTACCGGTTAGTTCTACTTATCAGGTGTGGTGGTGACGCTGCCGGGGTCGTAGACCCCGGCAGCGTCTACCCTCGAGTTACCCTTATATTTCATAAGTTTTCTGATAAACTCAGTCCGATGCGCTCTTAAGCGCTAAAGCAAACTTCAGTAACTTGATATTTAACGAGGGAACAAGGTTTTACTTTAAATTTGTTGAAACTTATTAAGTTTTTACACCATCATGAATGAAATTTCGCAACTTTGCACCTTGAATTCATCAACAAATTATGTCATCAACAAATTCGCTTAAAGAAGAAGCCCTTCATTACCACGCCAAAGGCAGACCCGGCAAAATTGAGGTCATTCCATCCAAAGAAACGGCGTCTCAAAAGGATTTAACGCTGGCGTACTCACCCGGTGTCGCCGACCCCTGCCTCGAAATCGCAGCTAACCCTGAAGACATATATAAATACACGGCCAAAGGAAACTTAGTTGCCGTAATCTCGAATGGTACCGCCGTGCTTGGCCTCGGTGACATCGGTCCCGGCGCCAGTAAACCCGTCATGGAAGGCAAGGGGCTCTTGTTTAAAATCTATGCTGATATTGATGTTTTTGACCTGGAATTAAACACCAAAGACGTCGACGAATTCGTTCGTACGGTGAAAATATTAGAGCCTACTTTTGGTGGTGTCAACTTAGAAGATATCTCCGCTCCCGAATGTTTCGAGATCGAAGAACGCCTCAAAGCGGAATTGAATATCCCGGTCATGCACGATGACCAGCACGGAACAGCCATTATTTCCTCCGCCGCGTTGTTAAATGCACTCGAAATTGTGGGCAAGGATATCGCAAAAGTAAAAATAATCATCAATGGTGCCGGAGCATCTGCTACCTCATGTACCCGATTGTATTGTTCATTGGGCGCTAAAAAAGAGAACATTCTGATGTTCGATTCCAAAGGCCTGATTCACCCAAGTCGGACAAACTTGGACGGCCGCAAATCCGAATTTGCGAATGGACATTACCCGGCAGAAACTACCTTGACACAAGCGCTCGTAGGCGCCGATGTATTCGTTGGCCTTTCCAAAGGAAACATCCTGACCGAGGAAATGATCAATCCGATGGCCAAAGACCTAATCGTTTTTGCCATGGCGAATCCGACGCCGGAAATCGCCTACGACAAAGCGATGAACGCGCGTAAAGACATTATTTTTGCCACTGGACGTAGCGATTACCCGAACCAAGTGAATAACGTGTTGGGCTTTCCCTACATTTTCCGCGGAGCGCTCGATGTTCGTTCGAAGGTCATTAATGAAGAAATGAAATTAGCCGCTGTCTATGCTTTGGCAGATTTGGCGAAAAAACCAGTTCCTGATATCGTTAATTTGGCGTATGATCACGATAACCTAGTTTTTGGCCGAGAATATATTATCCCCAAACCGGTAGATCCACGTTTGTTGACAACCGTTGCACCGGCCGTTGCCCGCGCCGCCATGGAAACGGGTGTGGCTAAATTCCCGATCCAAGATTGGGATGCGTACGAGTTGCAATTGTCCAAACGTTTGGGACTTGATAATACGTTGATGAAGGTGATCATCAACAAAGCTAAATCGAAACCGAAACGTGTCGTTTTAGCCGATGCTGAAAATCTTTCTGTTTTGAAAGCTGCCAAAGAAGTCCGGGAGGAAGGCATCGCTACGCCCATCTTGTTGGGCAACCGCGAGGTGATCGAACAGATGCTGACCGATAATAAAATTGACCTGCCAAATGTCGAAATTATTGATCCATATGTTCCGGCAACGAAGGAAGATAAGGCACGTTCTACGCGTTACAGTGAGGAGTTTTTCTTACGTCGCCAGCGTCAAGGATACAATAAAGCAGAGGCCCAAAAAATCATTCGTCGGCGAAATTATTTCGGTAGCATGATGGTGGACATGGGTGATGCGGATGCCATGATCGGTGGTATGAGTCGGAATTATCCGGACACCGTTCGCCCAGCTTTGCAGACGATTGGTCGGAAAGAAGGCGTACAAAAAGTGTCGGGTATGTACATTTTGATGACGCGTTTTGGCCCGTTATTTTTAGCGGATACGACGGTGAATTTCAACCCAACCGCTGAAGAAATTGTGGAGATTGCCGAGCTTTCAGCGAAGCAAGTGGAGAAGTTTAACATCAAACCGCGGATCGCGCTGATTACGTATTCCAACTTTGGAAGTGCGGATGGGGATGATGCGAAGAAGATGAGGAAGGCAGTTCATATGCTGAAGCAACGTAATCCAAAAATGATTGTGGATGGTGAAATGCAAGCGCATTTACCGTTTAATTTGGACTTGATGAAAGAGAATCATCCGTTCAGCGATTTGGCGGAACAAGGGGCGAATGTTCTAATTTTCCCGAATTTATCTTCGTCTAATATTGCGTACAACTTGGTGAAAGAAATTGCAGATATCGAAAAAATTGGACCTATTCTTTTAGGTTTGAAGAAACCGGTGCACGTGGTGCAGCTCGGTTCAACGACTCGAGAAATTGTCAATATGATTGCCATCGCCGTCGTGGATGCGCAAATGAACAAATAATTTTTTAAATTAATTTATACGCTGCCGGTGGTCAACGACCCCGGCAGCGTATCGCGAAAATACTAGATTTAAACGAATAAGCGGGCCCAACTAATTGATAAAATGCTTTTTAGCTATTGAAATTTTGCTCTTCTTAGCTAGCTTTGGCAAAGCTCCAAGCTTTGCCAAAGCTAAGGCTGAAACACCTTTTTTGCCTTATAAATAAGGCTGTAATTCTGCCCGTAACAAGCCACTTCCACCTCCAAAATGTTGGATAATCGGTACCGAAACCCTCCCTCGAACTAGCGCCTCATCCGCAGTCGAAACGCCGCTACTTAACAGCAATACATCCATCGGAATCCCCGGAGCTAATACCTTCTGGGCATCCTGAAATCCGCTGGCCGTGAACTCGGGGTAGTTCCCAATTAAGCGCACCAACAACCCCACGATGTCTTTATTACCGCCAAAAATCACGATATGTTTCATAATTGCATGGGAACTTCCATGAGTAAAATTTCGGCGTCTTGACTCATTTCGCCGAATGAAACGGAAGCCGCATCGCGAATACCGAGGCCATCACGCGAAGCTAAGGCCTGCCCGTCTACGGTCACTTCTCCACGTAAGACGAATACATAAAGGCCATTTCCAGCCTTTTTGATGCTATATTCAGCCGACACCCCTGCATCGAATTTCCCGATATGAAACCAGGCATCTTGGTGAATCCATACCCCGGCATCATCCGGTGATGGCGATAAAATTTGATCAAACTTATTGGCACGATTCGCCGGATTTAACTCGATTTGATCATACCGTGGCGTTACATTTTTCTTATTTGGGAAAATCCAAATCTGCAAAAACTTCACCGTCGCATCTTTATTTCGATTGTATTCGCTGTGGTAAATCCCCGTCCCCGCACTCATCACCTGAATTTCTCCATGGCGAATCACGGTCGTATTTCCCATACTGTCCTTGTGCTCCAGATCGCCTTCCAACGGAATACTGATAATCTCCATATTATCATGTGGATGTTGGCCAAAGCCCATCCCACCTGAAACGGTGTCATCATTTAATACGCGAAGTGCACCAAAGTGGATACGTTTCGGATCATAGTAATTCGCAAAACTGAAGGTGTGAAAACTTTTCAACCAGCCATGATCTGCGGCTCCGCGGGTTTCCGCTACATGTAAGTCATAAGATGTCATTTGAATTCTTCGCTTTAAAGGTCCATGATATGGTAAATTCAGCGACTTGTTGGCCAGCTGAATTTGTTCCCACCGACTTCGAAACCAATTTACTCCCTGAATTGTTCACGAGCGCTTCTTCGACCGCAGCTTGAAATGCAAGTCCATCTTCGCAGGTGAAGTGCACGACGCCGGTCGCTTTTTTGGTGAACGTGGCCTCTACTTTTTCTACTAGCATGCTAACGGCGGGATCGCGTTTGTAGACTTGACCGAAGGCCAACATCCCCGCGCTCATTTCGGCTGCCATAGCCTCGACGGCGAAGTAGATTGAGCGAAAGGGGTTTTGGCTAAACCAAGAATATTTGACCCGAACGACGCATGTTTTTTCATCAAAATGAGCGATCGAAAGTCCAGCCCAAAATGCAGCGGATAGCTTTTGAAGGATAAATAATTTAAATAAAATGGGGTTCGTGATGAGCCGTTTGAAGGCTGGGAAGTTTGGATTCATCTTATAAAATAAATGGAATGAGGGCCTTAACTCGTTGTTGGTACGCTCGATATTCAGCACCGAAAATGGCTATTAATTTTCGTTCTTCCAAACGGTAACCGATGCCAATGTAGGTGTACGATATGAGTAACGTCAATCCCATTTTCTGGGTAGGCAGACATAAAAATAGGCCCAAAATGAGCACAATTGTCGCGAAGTAAAGTGGATGGCGCACATATTTATACATTCCTTTTTGGACTAACAGTGGCGTCGCTTCTTTTTTAATGCCTAAAAATTCGGCACCATCAAATGCCTGAAAGGCACGTACGAGCAAAACCAATCCCAAGGCCATGCAAATTATGCCCAGGTACCAGGTCCAAGTGGGAAGTTCTAGTGCCTGATTGGGCGCAGCGATGCTTACATATAAGAGCGGTAATAAGATCGAAATGGCAATAATATTATAGCCAATTCGATAAAAAGGAAAGACGGTAGGGAGCGTTTTTTCCACCCAATTTTTCACCTGTGTGGCCGCCAAAAAACTATGGACAAAAAAGTATGCCGCCCATGCGCTTGCGAGTAAATAGATTTCCATGCATGCTAGTTGGCAATTTTCTTCCTCATTTACACCTTTTTCTTATAATTTTACGGCCATGACGATTCAAGAAATATCCCTCGAAACGGTTTGGCAAATTCGCCATGAGGTCATGTGGCCGGAGCGCGACACAAGCTTTGTGCGCATTCCTGAAGATGCGCAAGCGAAACATCTCGGGGTGGTCGTGGCCAACCAAGTTGTCTCGATCATTTCACTTTTTGACACACCTGAAGGCCTACAGTTTCGAAAATTTGCGACGCTTACAACGGAGCAAGGAAAGGGTTATGGATCTTATTTATTGCAACATGTGATTGATTTGCGTCCAGGTCAAAACATTTGGTGCCATGCCCGAGTCGAAAAACAGGCTTTTTATGAGAAATTCGGCCTATTTGCACGTTCGATCCCCTTTGTGAAGTCTGGGAAAACTTATGTGCGCATGGAGCGCGATTAACGTATTTTTAAATTCTGAATACCTGTAGAGACGCGATACTTCGCGTCTTATTTTTTGGTATTTAGACGCGAGGTATCGCGTCTCTACGTTTTTGTATTTAGACGCGAAGTATCGCGTCTCTACAACTAACCTTTACTGTTGAAACCACCCCGCATACTCCACATAATTCATCGCCGTCCGCATAAAAACACCTGCCGCATCGTCACTCACCGGCTTCAAAAATTTTGCCGGGTTCCCCGCATAAATACTGCCAGCCGGGACGCGCGTATTTGATGTCACCACTGCACCCGCGGCAATAATTGAACCTGTCTCAATCACCGCCCCATCCATCACGATAGCACCCATGCCAATCAGCACGTGGTCCTCAATTGTGCAGCCATGCACAATAGCGTTATGCGCCACCGACACATAATTTCCGATCGTCGTTTCGGTCTTTTGGTACGTACAATGAATCACGGCACCATCCTGAATATTTGTATAATTTCCAATGCGAATGCGATTCACATCCCCACGAACCACCGCGTTAAACCAAACCGTGCAATGCTCCCCAAAGGTCACATCACCTACAATCGTGGCATTCGGTGCCTGCCAATTTTCCGCGCCAAACACAGGCGAAACGCCCTTTACTGGTAAGATTAATGCCATTTTCCTTGTAGTTTCATTACTTTTTCAATCACATCACGTACGGCTCCTTTTCCCCCGCCAAACGGCGAAACATATTTTACCGCTTGCTGGATCTCCGGAATCGCATCCGCCGGACACGTACTCAATAGCTCCGGTCGCGACAAGATTTTTAAGTCCGGAACATCATCACCCATGTATAAAACTTCGGATTCTTTCAGGCCCGTTTTTGCCAACCACCCCAAGTAGGTTTCCAATTTGTCCTTACCCCCCAAACCAAAATAAATATCCTGAAATTTTAGATTTTCTAAACGCTTTTTCACCCCCGCATGACCCCCACCCGTAATCACACACATCCGATATTCCGCCATCCGCGCACGCTCAATCGCATACCCATCCCGAATATAAAACGTGCGGTAATGTTCCCCACTTTCAAGCACATGTACCGAACCATCCGTCATGACACCATCCACATCAAATACAAATGCTTTAATGGAGGAAAATAAGGAAAGGACGTTCGACATGATTGGGGGATTTGTGCCAACAAATATCTGCAATTTTTACGTATTTTTACCCCCATGTGGAATCGAATTATTTGGTGTTTATGTATTTGCTTGGTTATGCCAAAGCCACTGCATGCCCAGCAATTTTCAGGTAATCCCGATCGCTTTGCCGACGAGGTTAAAAGCTGGATGCTTCAAAGCAAATACCAAGATGCCCCTCAAATTGCCGCCAAATGGAGCGCTTTTTGGCAGTCCACCCCCCAAGAAAATCTACGCACGCAAATCACCCAAACGGCCTCAAAAGGGATGCGTTCGCCTCAAATTGCCTACTTATTCGTGCGCGTTTATCTCCAATCTGTACCTGAATTGCAATCGGAATTACTGGAGATTTGGCCTAAATTACTTGAAGCAAAAGACCCCAAAATAGCCATTTCCCTCCTAGAACAAATCGACACATGGCAGTTTAATCAAACCCTAGAAGGAACGGGAAATTACCAAATTCGAATCCAAGGAAACCTACATCTGGCATGGTACCAAACCCAAGCTGTCGTTTCAGCCGCCGATAGCTGGGATTCCGAATCTCCCCTTAGTGAGACCACACCTACATTTACTTTTTCAAATGGACCTATTCTGACATGGAATAAGGCCGTTTTACAATCCAAAATTACGCGCGATAGCCTTGCACTTGTGCCAGAATCCTTTCAGTGGTCGATTAAAGATCGCATCGGAATTGGGACTCAAGCGCGCACGAAAGGTGGCGCTTACGGGGATTGGGAGATGAAAACATTTCAATTAATTCCGCGTAAAGGGGTGTTGGTCAGTCAGGAAGGAACGCTGAAATTAGGTGAACGCCTACTCGAAGGATCGGGGAAATTATCCCTTAAGCGCAAAGCAGGAACTCCATTTTTCTCCTTTGATTTCCAATCAAAAACAGACTTAAAAGAACCGTTACAAGGCCTGTATTGGAAGGCGTTTGGCCGTTTAAACATTCAAGATAATAAGCAAGGAATTTCCGCTAATGGATCAACCCCCGCGCGGATTGAAGTCTATGCGCAAAAACAGAAATTAGCCGAATTTAAGACGCCGCTTGCTTACATTAATGCCGATGAGAAAATTCAGATGTCCCAAAGCGAATTCACTGCTTTTGTTGGCCCCAAAGATTCACTTTATCATGCCAATGTGCGCGCAAATTGGTTTCCAGGAGAGGAAGCTTGGCACATAAATCTGAACGAAAGCAAGCAAATGTTTGAAGAAAGTTTTCATCAAATGCGCTTCGCGGTAGATTTGGCCATTCTGAAAGTGCCCACCCGAATGATTGATTTTTACCGTGTTTCGGGAAGGACCCAAGTGCCCGCTTGGGTTGAATCATTTGATTTTTTTGACGCTGAGCGCATCGGCTCCGAACAAGGAATTTTGACCTATGACCCGCTCCGCGTGTTGTATAATTATTTAAATGAAACGAAGCAGAGCGAGGCCTATTTGGGCGACATCGCCACCCGATATCAGCGGGATCCTAAATCGCTACAAGGCGGCTTCGAACAATTTAAACGCGCAGGCTTATTGAATTATCAAGCGTCCACCGATCGGGTTTCTTGGACGCGCCTCGGGAAACATTATGCGCAAGTTAAGTTTGCGAAAAAAGATTTTGATCGGTTTTATGTTCCTTCCTATGGCAACTTAGTTCCTCGGGATTCAGCCAATATTTCCCTTGATTTGGCACAAAAAAAACTCATGGTGCGCGGGATCAAAGAAGTCATGATTTCCGATTCGCTCAAGGCTAATTTCCTTCCTTCCGATTCCCAAATTTCATTCAGCCAAGGACGCGATTTCGACTTTAAAGGCGAAATAAAAATAGGCAATTACCGCTTTCGTGGCCCCGCATTTTTTTTCAATTTTACCAATTTTGCGGTCCAATTTCCCAAGATTGATTCCATTACGTTTCTGCCTAAAAACAGCTCTCATGAAGTTGGCGGCCAACTTAAATACGAAGCAGGTACCATTTTACTCAGCCCTCCATCCAACAAATCGGGCCGGAACGGAATCGCGGCCTACCCCAAATTACTTATTCCGAATGGCGTAGTTTCCTATTTCGATGAAGACTGGCGCGCGCAAGGTGTATATACCAAAAAGCATTATTTCAAAGTTCCGCGTATCGAATTAGACAGCCTCACCCAAAAGGAAATAACCTTTCAAGGGAGTTTTTATTCAGATGGTCTTTTGCCCACACTAAAAGCCTCATTGGCTTTAATGGCCGACCAGTCTTTTGGTTTTCAATATACCAGCAAAACGCCGCTTGAGATCTATAAAGGACAAGCCAAATATACCCTTAGCGCCCCACTAACCATGAATCATGCGGGTCTGCAGAGTCAAGGAAATTTGCAATATCTTGGTCTACTTGCCCAAGAAAAAGCAACCCATTTTTACCCCGATTCATTGATTTCATCGGGAACAGAAGCTAAAATAACCTCCGTTTTCGGAGGCAAATCTATTTTCCCAGAAGCTAAAATTCCGGCCCATAGTTTACGCTGGATCCCATCGCAAGACAGTTTGTGGATCCAACCAGAAAAATCGGCTATTTCACTATTCCAAAATCAGGTACAACTGGAAGGCCGACTCGGCATGCATCAGAAACAAGTATTTGCCCAAGGAAAAATGACGTTTAATGATGGGGTTTTCATGGGGAATAACTTTCGATTGAATGCAAATTTGTGGCACGGGGATCAGGTGGAGATGAAGATAGGCCGACAAATGGCTTTGTTCAAACCTGCGGTTCAAGCGCAATCAGTGACAATTGACGCGACAGTGGGTACAGGAAAAATGACAATCAAGCAGATGAAAGGCGAAGAAAGCCCCATTGTTTTTCCGTTCATTGCCTACCAAAGTACACTCAAAGATGCTGTTTGGGATACACAAAATCAGACGTTTAAATTGACAGGAAAGTCAGGGTTTGAACTACAGCGCTGGGCAGAAAATGATAGCTTAATTCCAGATCAGTCCCAAGGGCTCATTCGTGCAAATACGGCCGAATATGATTTAAAAGGACAGCTTTTATCACTTAGTGGGGTTAAGGAAGTTAGTTCAGGGCCGAGTATCATTTACCCGGCGAAAGGGGTTTTTGGTTTACAAAAAGAGGGGGCATTTAAACCGTTTGCGGGCGCAAGAGCGTTGTTAAACGGAACACATATGTTGGCCGACTTAAAAGTAACCGAAGGCAATTCGACCTCTTGGAAGGGCGAGGCGAATTATTTATTTCCGCGGAGTGATGGGGATACGGTGAAAGTGACCTTACGCAATTTTGCATTTGTGGAGTCGGTTTTGGCGAATAAAAAAACAGAAACAGTCATTACGGCGGAGGGATTAATTTCCGAGAAAACGCCTTTGAATTTTAGTAAACATCAGCAATTTAAGGGAGAAGTTGCCCTGAATTCGGGGAAGGCAAATTTACAGTTTAAAGGATTTTTGCGTCCCGTTTTGGGCTTACCCAATTTCAAGGCTGCATGGATTCCGTTTGAAAATGCGAAGGGTGAAACGCCTACACTTAAGCTGGATCCAAGTGTCCGCGATGAGGCCGGTAGGCCAGTGACGGCGGGAATTTTTATCAATGTGGATAATAAATTGTACCCTACATTTTTGGGGCCGGTTTCAGACGATTTAGATCCGGTTTTGTTTCAGGCGGAGGGGGAAGTTGTGGAGGAAAAGGATCGTTATGAGGTGAAGGGGAAGGATTCAGAAATTCGTTTGTTTGTAGAAAAGCGGCGCATGGAGGCGGAAGGAGCGGTGCAATTATTTACGGGGAATAAGCCGATTAAAGCATTTGGGAAAATAGATATGTCCACGGATTCCTTGGTACCACGTTTAGAAACGTGGTTAAGTCTTCAATTTGCTTTCCCGCCAAATCTACTCAAAGTGATGGGCGACCGCATCGTTAAGTTTGGGTTGGATGAGGGAATACCGGGAGAGTCAGCGGATGAGCCTGAAAATCGAGATGCGTATTTGAAGCGAGCGGCACAGGTATTGGGGCGTGCCATTCCGGAAGCGATTCGTACGAAAATGGATCAAGTACATTTGGGCTTGGACAAAGTAGCACCGGAATTTGCGGGTAGTATCAATCTTTCGGCGGTTCGTTGGGTTTGGTCACCAAACACGTCGTCGTTTTATTCGGTGGGAGGTTTGCCGGTGGTGAATGTGGGTGCGGTGGATGTTAATAGTACGGTGAAAGGATATATGGAGGTGATTAAAAAGCCGAGCAAAGAAGAGTTCTATGGCTATTGGGAATTGTCGGAGGATCTTTGGTATTATTTTGCCTATTTTAATGAAGAATTAGGTGTTTATTCGTCGGATAATGCGTTTCTTGCGGCGATTCGCGAGGCTGTGAAGGGGGATAAAAAGGGTAAATTGGCCGTAGTTGAGGCTGCTGCGGATGAAAAGGATGCATTTTTGAAGCGGTTTTTGAGTTATTACCGAGGGGTGTCACCTGCTAAAAAAGCAGCACCTGTGAAGAAGTCGGCACCAGCTAAGCCGGCGGTAAAAAAGGGAGGATTTTAATATGGAAACGAAGTTAGGAAAGCTTTTTCGGTTTATGGATACGCTCGGATTGGGGGAAAGAGATCCTTTTGGAAATCCAATATTGTTTAAGCGAATCGTTGTGATGATTCTGGGATTTATCACGTATAATCGATTGAATGTTTATAATAAAACGAAGGTTACGGGGACTGAATATTTAGACGATTTGCCGATGAATGGCGTTTTGTTTTTACCGAATCATCAAACTTATTTTATGGATGTGGTGTGTTTGTATCATATCTTTTTTTCGGTCAAATGGGGATTTCGAAATTCCTTGAATTACCCGATTTATTTGGTGGCCCCGAGGTCCAATTTATTCTATGTGGCGGCGGCGGAAACAATGAAAAATGATGGTTTATTACCTCGAATTTTGGCATTTGCGGGGGCAATTTTAGTAAATCGCTCATGGCGCGCGGAGGGCCAAGATGTCAAGCGCGATGTTGATTTAGCTGCTGTTGAAAAGATTGGGAAGGGGTTAAAATCTGGTTGGGTGATTAGCTTTCCACAGGGCACGACGCGTGCTTTTGCGCCATTACGGAAGGGAACGGCTCACTTGATTAAGGGCGAAAATCCAATTGTGGTACCTGTTCGAATTAATGGATTTCGGCGGGCATTTGATAAGAAAGGTTTGTTGATGCGCAAGCGCCAAACAACCTTGACTGTTGAATTCCGTGAGCCAATTCGCTTTGATTCGTCAGCGACGCCAGAGGAAATTTTGGAGCGTTTGCGGTTGGAAATTGGATTGGAAGCGGAGGCATGTTAACGAAGACCAAAGGCTTGGTGATTTCCAATATGCGTTACCGTGAATCATCGTTGCTGGTCACGATTTACACGGCGGAATGTGGCATTACAACGTACATTGAAAATGGGGTGCGTTCGGTGAAGGCGAAACATAAAATGGCCCTTTTTCAGCCATTGACTTTGTTGGAGCTCGAGGTTTTTCACAAGCCGGGCAAGGGAATTCATCGTATTTCTTCTGCCAAATGTTATTATCCATACCGAAAAATACCCTTTGATATTGCGTATTCGAGCATTGCTTTATTTTTAAGTGAGGTCTTGTCGAAAGTGTTGAAGGAGGAGGAGGCGAATCCGGTGTTGTTTGAATTTCTGGAAACTTCGTTTCAGTTTTTGGATCAAGCTCCGGGGCATACGGAGAATTTTCACTTGCAATTTCTGTGGAATTTGACGGAGTTTTTGGGTTTTTATCCGGGTTTGGCGTCTGAGTTTTTGGAGCAATTGCGCGTGGCGGGAGTTCCGGGTTTGGCGGGGATTGATGCAGCAGCTTTAGGGGCTCTTTTTCATGCGGATTATGGGCAAGAGGTGCTGATGAAGCGCGGCCAACGGCAAGCTATTTTGGCAGCTTTAATTTTTTATTATCAATTGCACATGGAGTCGTTTGGAGAGTTACGATCGTTGCAAATTTTACAAGAGGTATTGTCATGAGTCGATTGTTGCGCTATACGATTGAGGGGGAGGATCGGTTTTTATCGATTTCGTTGGAGTTTACGCCGCAGCGTGTGGGGCCACAGGAGATTCATTTGCCTATTTGGCGGCCGGGGCGGTATCAGGCTCAGTATTTTGCCAAGAATATCGCTGGAATTACTTCTTCGCGGGGATTGATTCGGAAGTCGGGTTTATCTACGTGGACGCTTACCATAGATTCACTGGATCCGGTTGTTTTGTCTTATCGGTATTTTGCGGATCAGCCGGATGCGGGGGGCTGTGTTTCGCAGTCGGACTTACTTTATATCAATTTTATTGCTTGTTTAATCTTACCAGATCGGGGAGAAAATAGGCCTTGTGAGGTAAACATCTCGCTGCCGTTTTCCATTCCGCCTGCGATTCCCACGCCGGCGATTTCTATTCCGCCTGCGATTTCCACGCTGCCGGGGTATCGCGTAAATGCCTGTTCTTTAACTACTTACGGGTCTGGATTTCGGGCTAAATCGTATCGCGAATTGGTTGATTCTCCGTTTATAGCTGCTCCAGAAATCTTTTCATATAGCTGGAAGTCACATGGAGTACAGTTTTTTATTGAAGGTGTGGGGCCCCAGCAGCATTTTTCGAAGCGGTTGTTGCAGGCATATGAACGATTTGTGGATTTTCAGATTGGATACATGGAGGGATTTCCGGGTAAGAAATACCATTTTTTGCATTGGATATGCCCGAAGCCATTTTACCATGGGGTGGAGCATACGGCATCTACGATGATGGTGATGGGGCCTGAGGATCGAGATTCGTATGATGATTTGATTGGTTTGGCATCGCATGAATTATTTCATGTTTGGAATGTGGCGACGATCCGACCGAAGGAATTATTGCCCTATGATTATACGCGTGCTGTAATTTTCGATACGGGTTGGGTGATTGAGGGGATTACAACGTATTTGGGGGATTGGTTTTTGTGGGCATCAGGTGTGGTGACAGCGGACGAGTATGTGGGGATGTTACTTGGGAATTTGAAATTACATTTTGAACGGGATGGCGAGTCCAAGCAATCTTTGGTCGAAAGTTCGATTGATTTATGGTTGGATGGTTACGGACAGGCCTTGCCGGGGAAGCGAGTTTCTATTTATTTCAAGGGTGCTCTGGTGGCTTTAGCCTTGGATTTGATGATTCGTCAAAAATTCAATCATCAGCGTTCGTTACGCGATGTATTATTGGCTATGAAGGCGGAATTTAAAAAGGGATATACTAGGACGGATTTTTATGCATTGGTAGAAAACGTGTATGAAGCACCCTTAAGTGATTTTTGGCGAATCTGGGTGGAAGGAAACGAGCCATTGGGTAAACGAATTGGAGAGCTAATGGTATTTGTTGGGTTGTCATTTAAAGAATCCCCGATGCAGTTGGAGATACAAAATGCGGCGCTTTTAGCCTCATTCGCATTGGCAAATAGTCAGAAACAGAATATTTAGGGCGAATTAAGAACTAATTTGGCTAAATTGTATGAACGTTATAGCCTATATGTTTTTGATATTTACCACCATGAAAGAATATTCGATGCGTATACGCAAATTTCGCCAGTTACAAGATTTTAGTCAGGAATTTATGGCGATGAAGATGGGCATAACGATGTCGGCCTATTCCAAAATTGAACGCGGAAAAACGGAGTTGACTCTTTTTCGTTTGTCTCAAATCGCTTCAGTTCTTGAAGTGGATATTATCGATTTTCTCAGGGAAAGTACGGTTGGGAATGTTGCGGAGACTGCCACCCCAGATTATGGTTTTGTTACCCGAGGCGAATTTGCGGAACAGGCGGCGGCGGTGCACCAACTGCAGTTGAAATTAAGCGAAATCCTGTCCAAACTGCCGCAATAAATTCCTACCTTTGTCGCTTAAATTCATCGTTATGCTGCAAAGGCCCCGTAGAAATCGTCAAAGTGCTGTCATTCGTGATATGGTAGAGGAAACTCGCCTGTCGGTGAAAGACATGTTATTCCCACTATTTGTTCAGGCTGGTTCGGGCAAAAAGACGCCAATCGTCTCGATGCCCGGAATTAATCGCTATTCTGTTGATTTGTTGTTGAAGGAAATTGATGAATGTGCCAATTTGGGCATTCGTTCATTCGCTTTATTTCCGCAGGTGGAGGAGTCGTTAAAGGACTCAATTGCCTCTGAAAGTCACCGAAAAGGCTCTTTATATTTAGACGCGATTCATGCGGTTTCGAGCCGTTTCCCAGAAATATCTTTATTGACCGACGTTGCCATGGACCCATACAGTTCGGATGGTCATGACGGAATCGTCAAAGATGGTCAAATTTTAAATGACGAAACCTTACCGGTTCTTGCCAAAATGGCGATTGCTCAAGCGCAAGCTGGCTCTCGCTTGATAGGCCCATCAGACATGATGGATGGTCGGGTTGGTTATTTGCGCGAAGCATTGGATGGCGCAGGATTTTCGAATGTGGGAATTATGGCCTATACCGCCAAATATGCGTCCGCTTTTTATGGTCCGTTCCGGGATGCATTGGAGTCGGCACCTAAATTTGGCGATAAAAAATCCTATCAAATGAACCCTGCGAATCGTCGGGAAGCATTAATTGAATTGGAATTAGACGAGGCGGAAGGTGCAGATTTTCTTATGGTAAAGCCCGCTTTGGCCTATTTAGATATCATCGCTTTGTTGCGTGAAAATAGTCACTTGCCAATTGCCGCTTATAATGTTTCCGGCGAATATGCCATGATTAAAGCCGCCGCTCAAAATGGTTGGCTTGATGGCGAAAAGGCGATGTTGGAAAGTTTATTATCGATTAAACGGGCGGGCGCTCAGGTCATTCTGACGTATTTTGCCAAAGAATTTGCTCAATTAACCAAAGCGTAAATATGTCAACCGATCGCTACATGCAACGGGGAGTTTCGGCTTCTAAAGAAGATGTTCATAAGGCCATTGCCAAGCTAGATAAGGGCTTATTTCCGCAGGCATTTTGCAAGATTTCACCGGATATTTTGGGTGGAGATGCGGATTTTTGCAACATCATGCATGCAGATGGAGCGGGAACGAAGTCCTCTTTGGCCTATTTATATTGGAAAGAAACGGGTGACATTTCGGTGTGGAAAGGGATTGCACAAGATGCGGTTGTGATGAATACGGATGATTTGATATGTGTGGGGGCGACGGACCAAATGTTGCTTTCAAGTACGATCGGTCGGAATAAAAATTTGATTCCAGGCGAAGTGATTGCGGAGATTATCAACGGGACCGAAGAGGTGTTGGAGATGTTGCGGGAGAATGGTTTAGGCATATATAGTACCGGAGGTGAAACGGCCGACGTAGGGGATTTGGTCCGTACAATTATTGTTGATAGTACGGTGATTGGTCGGATGAAGCGTTCGGATGTGATTTCGAATGGAAATATTCGGGCGGGCGATGTGATTATCGGCCTAGCTTCAGATGGTCAGTCAACCTATGAAAAAACGTATAATGGCGGTATGGGCAGCAATGGCTTGACTTCTGCGCGCCATGATGTGCTGGGCAATTATTTGGCCGGGAAATACCCGGAAAGCTTTGACCCGTCGGTGCCGTCTGATTTAGTGTATTCGGGATCCCGTTCTTTGACGGAAGCGGTACCGGGGACGCCTTTAAATGTAGGCCAATTAATTTTGTCGCCAACGCGTACCTATGCGCCGGTTATTAAGGCCATTTTGGGTGATATGCGGGCACAGATTCACGGAATGGTGCATTGTTCAGGTGGGGCACAGACGAAGGTGATGCACTTTGTGGAGGAGGTTCATGTGATTAAGGACAATTTATTTCCGATTCCACCCCTGTTTGATTTGATTCAAAAAGAGAGTGGCACGAGCTTCCAGGAAATGTATAAGGTGTTTAATATGGGTCACCGGATGGAGATTTATGTGGCGCCTGAATTTGCGGAGGAGATCATTCAGATTTCGGAGTCATTTGGCATTCCGGCTCAGATTGTAGGACGTGTCGAGTCGGCCACAGTTAAGAAATTAACAATAAAAAGTACGTACGGAGAATTTATTTACGACTAGGGTTTGCCTTTGTTCTAAATACTTTTTATATTTGCGACCCCATTTAAAAGGCTTTGTAAAGGTAACGACCTGGCCTCGTGGGTTTGTTTCACTTAAATACATCTAAAATGTACGCAATCGTAGAAATTGCCGGGCAGCAATTTAAAGTAGAAAAAGACCGTACCGTATACACCCACCGTTTGGCGGGAGCGGAAGGCGCTGCACTGGTTATCGACAAGGTATTACTTGTTGACAATGACGGAAAGATTTCCGTAGGAGCACCCACCGTGGCTGGTGCGACTGTTCAAGCTAAAATCTTAGCCCATGTTCGTGGTGAAAAGGTTTTGGTCTTTAAAAAGAAACGTAGAAAGTCTTACCAAAAAATGAATGGACACCGTCAAAATTTGACGCAGGTGTTAATCGAAGGTATTTCTGTTAAATAATTGAAAATTAGCGTTTTATACGCATAAAATAAAAAAACATGGCACATAAGAAAGGCGCCGGATCGTCGAAAAACGGGCGCGAATCACATAGTAAACGTTTAGGCGTTAAGTTATTTGGAGGCCAGGCAGTAATCGCTGGTAACATTATTGTACGTCAAAGAGGTACAGCCCACAACCCAGGTGAAAATGTAGGTCTTGGAAAAGATCACACATTATTTGCTTTAGCGGATGGTGTAGTTGCATTCAAAAAAGGATTTAAAGGTCGTTCATTCGTGCACGTTTTGCCATCTGTGGCAACTGTTGCACCAGTAGCGAAAAAAGCGCCAGCGAAAAAAGCAGCTCCGGCTGTTGAAGCAGCTGTTGCTGAAGTAGCTGTAGAAGCTGCGCCAAAAGCGAAAAAAGCTCCTGCTAAGAAAAAAGAAGCTGCTGCAGAGTAGTTTTTTCTAGATTTTTTAAGAAACCTGGTATTTTCATGCCAGGTTTTTTATTTTTCGGAAACTTTGTGCCTAAATTAGTGGTTTAGCTTTCATAAATTAGTTTTATGCTTACTCCTCAAATTCATATATATACTGAGTCTACGCCCAATCCGCATTCCATGAAATTCGTTTTCAATGTGGAATTGTTGCCTGAGGGTATGTCCTTCGACTATACGCAACCTGCCGACGGGTTAACAAAAGAGAAGAATTCTCCATTGGCTGTAGCTTTATTCGGATTTGAGTTTGTAAGTCGGGTGTTTATAACAACTAATTTTATTACGTTAACGAAGACGGAAAGCGCTGCTTGGGAGGATGAGTTGTTTGGGATAAAGCAGTATTTGAAGCAGTATTTTGCCGAAAAACGTCCCGTTTTTGTATTGCCAGATGCGGTGATCAACGAGGAGGGTGTTTCAGATACCGAGATTATCGGTAAAATCAAGCAAGTTTTAGAAGAATATGTACGTCCAGCTGTAGAATCTGATGGCGGCGCCATTTCATTTCATTCATTCGACGAGGCTTCTGGCCAAGTTAAAGTATTATTGCAGGGCTCCTGTTCTGGATGCCCCTCTTCTCAAATGACGTTAAAAGCCGGTATCGAAACCTTAATGACGCGCATGATTCCTGAAGTAAAGGAAGTGGTCGCAGAAGGCGTTTAATATCAGTTTGTTGGACAATTAATCTTTTTTTTGATCGTTGTCGGCGGGTAGACGCTGCCGGGGTCGCAGACCCCGGCAGCGTCACTTCTCGGTCCCACTTTTTCGAAAGTCAAACTCCCGCGCGAAACGTATTATTTTTCCCTCATTACAGGCCATAGGGCCTATTTTTAGCGTTTAACTGTCCAGTTTATTGATAAACTGCCCGGCAGCGTTTACCCGATTAAAACGATTTTGCGATCGTAATGAAATCCGCCGCGATCAACGAAGCACCGCCGATCAACCCGCCATCCACATCTGGACCCGCGAATATCTCTTGCGCATTCTTCGCATTGCAAGATCCACCATATAAAATAGAACAATCATCCGCGATAGTTGCGCCGTATTTGGCAGCAATATGTACACGTAAATGCGCATGCATCTCTTGTGCCTGCCCAGCCGAAGCCGTCAAACCCGTTCCAATCGCCCAAATAGGTTCGTAAGCAATGACTACTTTTCCGAATTCCTCTGCCGACAAATGAAATAAACTTGCCGTTAATTGATCCGCTACAAAAGCTAAGAAATTACCGCCCTCACGTAAAGATAAACTCTCGCCACAACAGAAAATCGGTGTGATGCCGTTGGCTAAAGCTGCGTCTACCTTCAATGCCAACTGCTCATTCGATTCCGAAAAATATTCACGGCGCTCCGAGTGACCAATTAATACATAAGGAATCGCAGCTGATGCCAATTGCACCGCTGAAATCTCACCTGTATAGGCGCCAGAAGCTTTTTCGTGACAGTTTTGTGCCGCAACGGCTAAATTTGATATGCCCTCAACAACCTGAGAAACACCCGTTAAGTACAAGGCCGGCGTCGCCATAATCACTTGTACATCCGCCGGAACGTCCGACTTCACTAATTGAGCCACCTCAGTAGCCAAAACGAATGCCTCAACAGCCGTCTTATTCATTTTCCAGTTTCCAGCAACAATTTTTTTTCTCATACGTTCATCTAATTAAGCTTCAAAAATACAATTCCTTTCTCGCTTGCGAAAATTCGACGAAAAAAATCCCAAACATTCCGTATTTTCACAGACTAATCCACACATATGAGACGATTTTTTGCCGCATTTGCCTGCCTTTCCCTCCTTTTTTCACTTCCCGCTTTCAGCCAAAAAGACCTCTTTCCCCATACCAAATCCAAATGGGTAGACTCAGTCATGGCCTCACTAAGCATCGACCAGAAAATTGGACAAGTGCTCATGCCCCGCGGAAATTCGAACCCCACCTACGACACGACCCGCCTTTTCGACATCGTTCGGAAATACCATGTAGGTGGCTTCGTGCTTTTTGCCGGCTACCCAACGACCCAAGCTAGACTTGTCAATAAGCTTCAAGCAATGTCTCAAGTCCCACTTTTCATCGGCATGGATCTCGAATGGGGCTTAAATATGCGCCTCGATTCCACCGTCCGCTACCCCTACCAAATGACGCTCGGGGCCATGCAAGGAAATGATGCGCTGATCGAGAAAATGGGTTTTCAAATAGCCCAACAATGCAAACGCATCGGTGTACATATCAATTACGCACCCGTCGTGGATGTGAATAATAATCCAAATAACCCGGTCATCAACTTCCGGTCTTTTGGTGAAAATAGAAATCAAGTCACCCAAAAATCATTAGCCTACATGCGCGGCCTGCAAAAAGGCGGCATCATCACATCTGCCAAACACTTTCCCGGACACGGCGACACCGGCGTCGATTCCCATTACGACATTCCGGTCTTGCCGCACAACCGCGCGCGCCTCGATAGCCTGGAATTATTTCCATATGCAGAACTCATCGATAAAGGTTTGCAAGGTGTGATGGTGGGCCATCTAAGCATTCCATCCCTCGATACTACGGCGAATTTGGCATCCACCATGTCTAAACCGATTGTCACCGGATTGCTCAGAGACCAATTGAAATTTCAAGGCCTTGTATTTACAGACGCCATGGACATGAAAGGCGCCACCAAAATGTTCCCTGAAGGACAAGCAAATGTCAAAGCTTTTCTAGCCGGCAACGACATCCTCGAAACATTTGTGGACGTACCCGCTGCATTTAACGCGATTAAAAAAGCACTCACCGACGGGGAAATTACGGAAGCGGAATTAGACGTGCGTGTCCGTAGAATATTAAATGCCAAAGCCTGGGCTGGGCTTGATCAATATCAGCCTACCCAAATCAAGCAGTTGATTGAAGACTTGAATCCAATCAACGCTGAGATTTTAAAGCGCACTCTGGCTGAGAAAACAGTGACCGTATTGAAAAACCCGAAAGGCCTGATCCCAATTCGCCAATTAGACAGTTTGAAAATTGCCACCCTGGCGATCGGTAAAGCGAATTACGGATCCGTTTTCCCAACTGAATTCCAGAAGATGGCCCAAAATTATGTGGAAATGGACCACTACTACCTCGATGAAAATTCGGCAGATAGCACCATCACCCGTATCGAAAACGCGTTAAAAAATATGGACGTCGTGCTCGTGGGTTTGCATGGTATCTCCTACCGACCCGTTAATAATTACGCCATCAAGCCCAAAATTCAAGCTTTGGTCAGTCGGTTTGCTACTGAAAAAGCCATTTATACCCATTTTGCGAATCCCTTCACCTTCAAGTCATTTGAGAATTTGAACAAGACGGCCGGACTCGTTTTAACGTATCAGGATGGAATTGCCCAACAAGAAGCTGCGGCGATGGCGATTTTTGGTGGGATTGCGGCAGAAGGGAAATTGCCAGTGAGCGCTTCCGCAGAATATCCGGCAGGGATGGGCGTGATGACGCCGTCATTAGGCAGGTTGCAGTATCAAGTAATTCCGGAAGCGGTGGGTATTTCGAGCCAATTTCTACACCGAAAAGTAGACTCGTTGGCACAAAAAGCCATCGATATCAAAGGTGCTCCAGGCGCTGTTGTACTGATTGCCAAAGAAGGGAAAGTGATTTACCACAAGGCTTTTGGTACGCAAATTTACGAATCAAAAGAGCCGATGAAGACCAGTGATATTTTCGATTTGGCATCGATTACGAAAATTTCAACTTCAGTGCCAGCATTGATGAAGTGGCAAGATGAAGGGAAATTCTCTGTGCAAACTACGATGGGGAGTTTGATTCCGGGTTTCGAAGCGAGCAATAAAAGTGACTTAAAATACCTGGATATTTTGACGCACCAAGCACGCTTGCGGGCATGGATTCCGTTTTGGCAAGATTACGTGGATAGCACGAACATGATTTTGCATAGTAAAAAGTACCGAAAGCAGTTCGATGCAGATGCTTTTGTGAATAAATATGTGTTGAAATCGAATGCCGCGGAACGCTTAAAGCGCATCAAACAAAATCAAAAAGTGATGTGGGATACGTGTGTTGATCTGAAAAACGAGGTGACCCGCTGGAAACCACGCACACTTTCTTATGCGGCTTCGGAAGAATATCCAACCCAAGTGGCGCCTAATCTTTGGGCACATCGTAGCATGGGAGCTATGATTGCGGAGGCGATCAAAAATTCAGCTTTGCGAGATAAGAAGGAATATGTTTATTCGGATTTATCGTATTATTTATTGCCGCAAATCTCCACGCGCATGACAGGAAAAACGTGGACGAATTATTTATCGGATACTTTTTATAAGCCTTTGGGGGCAAAAACATTGGTTTATCAGGCGGAAAAGCATTTTCCGTTAGCACGTATTGTGCCAACTGAATACGATTCGCTGTTCCGTAAAACCTTGATTCATGGTAAAGTTCATGATGAAGGTGCCGCGCTTTTAGACGGGATTAGTGGCCATGCTGGTTTGTTTGGTAATGCAAATGACCTCGCGAAATTGATGCAAATGTATTTGCAAAAAGGCTATTATGGCGGCAAGCAATTCATCGATGAAAAGACGGTTAAGCAATGGACCTCGTATCCATTCTCGATGGAAGAAAACGCACGCCGCGGGATTGGTTTTGATAAGCCAGATCGTAAAAAGCCAGGTATTTCTGCTGCGGAATCTGCTAGCCAAGAGAGCTTTGGCCACTCTGGATTTACTGGAACGTATACCTGGGTAGATCCTGTACATGATATTGTCTATGTATTCTTGTCGAATCGCGTATATCCAACAAGAAATAATAGTCGTATTTCGGATGCGAATATTCGGACAGGCATTAATGAAGTCATTTATCAGGCAATCAAAAAAGGAAATTAATGCACGTTCTCATCACGGGAGGAACCGGATTTATTGGGCAGGCACTGCAAACATACTTGCAAAGTACCGGTCACGAAGTGCGCATTTTGTCGCGTAAATCCGGTTGGGATGTGTTGAATCAAACCATGGATCCAAGTGTCTTAGATGGAATCGACGCCATCGTGCATTTGGCGGGTGCGGGGATTGCCGATAAACGTTGGACCACTGCGCGTAAAAAAGAATTGATTTCGTCGCGCGTAGATTCTACGCGACTTTTAGCGCGTGTCTTGCGGACCGAGAAACATGAGGTGCACACCTTCGTTTCAGCATCAGCAATCGGATATTATGGTGCGGATTCAGGCCAAAAAACATGCATAGAAACCACCGAATCAGGAGCAGATTTTTTAGCGGAATGTACGCGGGCCTGGGAAGATGCGGTAGATGAAATGACAGGATTACGTGTGGTGAAATTACGCATCGGCTTGGTCATGGAGCGCGATGGGGGCATATTTCCGGTGTTGGCGCGACCTATTCGTTTGTTTGCAGGCTTTATACTAGGCGACGGAAACCAAGGGCAATCGTGGATTCATCGGGATGATTTAGTCCGGATGTTTGCGCAGGCGCTGACGGACGAACGCGCAGTTGGTGTTTATAATGCAGTCGCACCGGAACCATTGACGCATGCGGCGATGACCAGGGAGATTGCGGGGGCGTTGCACCGACCGGTTTGGTGGCCGCATGTTCCGGCATTCATGTTACGACTCATATTAGGTGAAATGGCTTGTTTGGTGACGGGCGGAAATTTTGTTTCGTCCCAAAAAATACAAAACGAGCTTGGTTTTACGTTTACATACAAGCGCTTCTCGGAAGCGATTAAACAATTAGTGCATGTCTAAGAAAATTTTAGTGTATTGTGGGTCGTCTAAGGGGCATAATTCGATTTATGAACAGGAAGCGAAGCGCCTCGTACATGCGTTGAAACGCTATGATTGCGAATTGATTTTTGGTGCAGGAAGTGTGGGAATTATGGGTGTTCTGGCGGATGAATATTTGAAAATTGGCGGTCATTGTGTGGGGGTTATTCCCTCGTTTATGGAACCGTGGGAAGTCAAGCATACCGGGATTCAGGAATGTTTAATTACCGAATCTATGCATGCGCGTAAGCAATTGATGGCGAATCGCGCGGATGGGGTAATTGCCTTGCCGGGTGGATTTGGGACGCTGGATGAACTCTTTGAGATGTTGACCTGGAAGCAATTAGATTTACACCAAATGCCGATTTCCATCCTCAATACCAATGGCTATTATGACCATTTATTGGCTCAAATGCAGCACATGGTGGATGAAGGATTTTTGAAAGTACCTAATTTAGAAGCCTTGCAGGTGGAACAAGATCCAGATGTGTTGATCGACTGGATGATGGCTTATGAGCCAGAAAAAATGGAAAAGAAATGGATTTATCGCGGTTAATTTGTGTGATTTTAGTGAGTGCGAGCACGATTTTCGCGCAGCAAAAACCGGAGAATTTGGGTTCTGCGATCAATAGTGATTACTCGGAATTAAACCCGGTGATGGCTCCTGATGGGAACACCTTGTTTTTTGGCAGGAAGAATCATCCGTCCAATAAGTATGGAACGCAAGGCTCGGAGACCGTGGCAGGTTCGCAGGATATCTGGTTTAGTGAACGCGTAGGTGAGGCCTGGTCCACGGCACGGCGTATGCCCGATGTGCTGAATCGCGATCAATACAACACGATTTTATCAATTTCGCCCGATGGCCAAACTATCCTGCTGAAAGGCTCGTATGTCAATGGCACCTATGAAACTAGAGGATTTTCTTTAGCGAAGAAACAGATTAGCGGTTGGTCCATTCCCGAGAAAATCAACATTCCCAATTACGAGCGGATGAGTAAAGGACTCAATGAGTACGCCTATTTGTCGATGGATGGCAAGACGCTTTTGCTCGCTTTTTCGGAGAAGAAGAAGAGTGACCGCGATGATATTTATGTGAGTTTTTTGCAGGCGAGTGGTTGGACCAAACCCGAAAAATTGTCGGATGCCATTAATTCTGAATACTCCGAAACGACGCCTTTTTTGGCTGCTGATGGGATGACGATGTATTTCTCGTCGGACCGACCGGGTGGCCAGGGAAGTCAAGATATCTACATGACGAAGCGCTTGGGTCAGGGCTGGACATCGTGGAGAAAGCCTGTGAATATCGGACCGCCGGTGAATACGCCAGCGTACGATGCTTACTATACGTTATCTGCCAAAGGCGATTTTGCTTATTTTTTATCATCTACTGAAACGGGAAAGAAGGATATTTTTCGGATTGCGGTGGAGCCGGAGCCGGTCGTTGCAGCGGTGGCGAAAGAGGAGCCGATCATCCAACAGGAGGTGAAGTCGAGTCCGCGTATAGCTTCATCGGAGACTTCTTCTGCTGTAGTCTTACTTTCGGGTAAAATTTTGAATGCGACGGGGACGGTTCCTGGTGGAGCATCTGTTGCGTATGAGGATTTAAAAACGGGTAAGATTATTGGCCAAGCCACGCCGGATCCATCTACGGGGCAATATAAATTGGTCTTGCCTTATGGGATCAATTATGGCATTACGGCGAAGGCGGACGGATTTTTGCCGAGTTCCTTGCACTTGGATTTAAGCCAAATTCGGGGACGTTATTTGGAATTAGATGATCGTGACTTGACGATGGTTCCGATCGCTAAAGGGTCAACTATGACGGTTAACAACTTATTTTTCGAGTTGAACAAGGCGACGTTGACGCCAGAATCTGATCCAGAACTGAGGCGGATGGTGCAGGTGATGCAAGATAATCCGAGTCTTCGAATTGAAATTAGTGGGCACACGGATAATACGGGTACGGATTTAATTAACGACCGTTTATCGCAAGCACGTGCTGATGCAGTTCAAGCGTATTTATTGGCCGCCGGCGTTGCACAAACGCGTATTCAATCAAAGGGATATGGGTCGAAGAAGCCGAAGGTTTCCAATGAAACGGAAGAGGGTCGGAGTCAAAATCGTCGGGTGGAATTTGCGATTTTATAGTGATTGCATTTTTTCGCGGTACTCGCCTGGTGAGCAACCTTCGATTTCCTGAAAGGCGGCATAGAAACGTGAGCGGGCGCTAAATCCAGATTCTAGGCCGATTCCTTCATAACTTAAGTAGTCATTTTCTGGATTTTCGAGAAGCTTTTTGGCATAAGTAATGCGGTACTCTGATCGCATTTTAGGGAAGCCTTGTTTGAATATAAATCGAAAACAATACGAAATATGGTGTTGGGGGACGTCTAAGTTTTGAGCTAAGTCAACAAGTGAAAAGTCTGGATTTAAGTAGGGTTTTTCCGTTTCAAAATACGTTTTTATCTGCTCCCCCAGTTCATGAAATTGTACGTCAAAGGCTAATTCTTCAGTAAGTTTATTTGGTTTTGTACTTGCGCTATTGCGCTTGAGGTTAATGGGGAACCCATATAAAATTTGTGGAAAAATAAGTAAAAATATCCCGGTCCCCAGTAAGGTGATACTAATGATGGCCGTTGCTCCGTTTAGTAAGATGACTGAAGGGCCATAAGATTCAGAAATAAATCCGATACTGATTAATAAATAGGCAATTCCTGATAAGACGGTGAGTATTAAAAATGAAAAAAGCCAACGAAAAGTTAGGCCAAAGCTGGTCAATTGCACCCGATTTTTTTGCTTAAAACGGGATAAAATGAAGTAGGAATAGCTTGCATAGAGTAGCAATGAAAGCGGTCGCATCACAAAATTCACGCGCAATGGTAAAATAAAATTTATTTCGTGCTTGGATAACTCTCGGATGTCAGCAACAATGGCATTGGCAAATACTAATTTTTCCGAAAATGGAGATAATATATATGGGATTAAACCGACAAAGTGAATTAAAAATGGGAGTAAATGCCATGCATCAGACCGATTAAGTGAATAATTATCTTTGATATTTCCGCGAATGTAAAAGTAAATTAGCGGGCCGGCCAACAGGTTTAATGGGGCGAAATGGCCATAAAAAATAGCTACTAAAAATGGAATTTTAGCAATGGAGGTAAAGTAATGACTCATGGCGTAAATGGCAATGAGGATCAAAAAACCACCTAGGTATAAACTGTTCTTGTTCTCATTCCAATTGTAGATAATTAGAATGATGGATAATAGAATGATTAAAATAGCTAAGTATAAAAGCATATTTTTTTAAAGAACTATGGTCAAATATACGCTATGTAATTTAATTCTATGTTGGCGTAAGGAAAAATTATAACTTAACTCGATCGATAAAATCAATGATTAAGCGGAAGGGGAGACTTAGGTATTTGCGTACACGAAGAAAGCGCTTGCGCGGCACAACAACTTCAGGTTTGATGTAAAAGCAAGGGTATTTTTTGTACTCATGGTGCCCGTTTTTTATCAGGGCTTGTGCATAAAAATCGAATAAGGAGGCCACATCTCCCTTTTCTTGGAAGGTATAGCGGTTCTGGTATTTCGAAATTTCACTCGGATTTTCAGGGGAGTATCCAGAGAAATGGAAAAAGATTAGCGGTGTATTTCCATTAATTTCGTAGGGTTCTTGGTCGTTTGTAATGCTGCGTTCATGCAAATTCCAATAGGCCATATTTAAGCCAAGGTGTCTGCTTACATATACATCATCGTAAAATACGGGCGCAAAATTGGTCCAGATTTGGTCCACGAACATGCCATTCGCTAGGTCAATGTAACAATGGTCACGAAGTCGATCTTTCCACCACGTCAAAAATTTGGCTGTATTTTCCGTGCGGCGTGTACCTAAATAACCCAGGTTAAAAATACCCGTGTTCAAGTGATCGCGTTCCTGCGGTCTATTTTCGTCCGGATATGGACTCGTGATGTGTGGCGTTAGAAATAAACTATTTGTCTTAAGGGCGTCCTCGATGATGGTCAAAGGTTGATAGACAATGATGTCTGGATCAAAATAATGCACTATTTCTGCGTCCGCGTACGTCGCGTAGACATATTCGAGGAAGAATGGCTTAACCGCGGTATTCAGTTCGGTGATGTTGTATTTGGCACACATCTGGTCCAAATCTTCAATCCCGATGGTGTGGAGTTCGATTAATGGGTAGTTGGGCAACTGGCTTTTTTCGATGGCCGACTGGTCTAAGCGGTCCACGAGTCCGATCAAAAACTGATAATCTGGATTGTGCTTTAGGAGGGAATCACCAAGTGTTTTCGCCTGCGCGAGGTAGTTAATGGAACAAATGGTGATGACTATTTTTTGCATGCGTCAGATTATCAGTTGCAAAAATACGAAATGTAAGTTGGAAATCGTTAGGGCTTTGGCGCTGCGACTACGCTGCCGGGGTTGAAGACCCCGGCAGCGTTTCCCCGCGCGCAGGCTGGCAGTCGCCAAGCCTTATTTTTTCAAACTACCGTAAATGATATTTTCGATTTTCGGAGTTATTTCGCTATGCGAATTTGGACTTTGCTGCGTCATGATGAGTACGATCATTTTCTCCTTTGGATCTGCCCAGTAGGTCGTTCCGTAGTATCCGCCCCAACTAAACGATCCTTCGGAGCGCATGCCCAAGAAAGATGATCTTTTGGATGTTAGTGAAAATCCAAGGCTAAATAAATCTTTCTCGGTATTTGTGATTTCATATTGTGGGCTGAGCATAACTTCAACCGTTCTGCGGCCCAACAATTGTTTGCCGTTGTAAACACCACCATTCAAAAGCATTTGTAGAAAAATCGCATAATCAAGCGCCGTTGACGAAAGTCCCGCACCACCTGAAAAATATTCTTTTGGGAAAAGCGGATAATTTGGATCCAGGTTGCGGAACGTTGGCGCCCACGGAATAACTTGCTTGTTGGCATCTTCCGTATACACCTTCGGCATGCGTGCGGCTTTTTCTAAGGGAACTGTAAAATACGTATCCTTCATGCCGAGCGGCTCGAAGATTTGGGTATTGAAATATTCTTCCAATGTCTTCCCAGAGATGACTTCAATTAGGCAACCCAATAAATCTGAATTTAGGCCATACGTGAATTTTTCACCCGGCTGGTGCACAAGCGGCAATCGCCCCAAGGCCTTCATTTTGTCTAGCAATTGTGCGTTAATATTTCCTAACCCAGAAGGAATGCCGGCTTTGGCGTAAATGGCTTTCATTTTATCAGATCCTATAGCGGGATAATCGATACCGGAGCGGTGCGTCAATAAATCGCGAATATTGATTTTACGTTTGGCGGGTTCGGTTGTGTAGCTGGAATCTGCGGGATTGAAATCTTTTAAGACAGTTTGATTTTCGAATTCGGGGATAAAATCAGAAACGGGCTGATCTAAACGTAAAAGTCCTTGTTCGAATAATTGCATGATGGCAAAGCTCGTGATGGCTTTTGTTTGGCTCATTATGCGGTAAATGGCATCGGCAGGCATCGGTTTTTTATTGGCCAAATCCGAATAGCCGTGTCCCTTGTAATAAACGACGGCATTGTCTTTGACGATGAGCGTTCCGGCGCCGGCCAACCACCCTTTGGCTACATATTCGTTCATCGTGGAATCGATTAAGGCCAAACGTTTATCATCCATTTGGGGATGAGACTTCTGAATGGGAGAGAGGATTTGGGCTGATGCAACGCTGATGCTCAGAAAGAAAAACAGGATAATTCTCATGGGTTTGTCAATTATACCGCAAACTAACAATTGTGGGGCTGACTTGCAAATAAACATTGGACGCTAGACGGCTTTGTAGAGACGCAAGGTGTTGCGTCTCTACAAAACAAAAAACCTACTCAGTTTCCTAAGTAGGTTTTCGTCGATTAATGTACCTGGGATGGGAATCGAACCCACACGAGCGTTTCTGCTCACAGGATTTTAAGTCCTGCGTGTCTACCAGTTCCACCACCCAGGCAGCCCTGTAAAACTTAAAAGCACCTAGAGGTGCCTTCTCGTTTTGAGCGAAAGACGGGGTTCGAACCCGCGACCTCGACCTTGGCAAGGTCGCGCTCTACCAGCTGAGCTACTTTCGCGTTTTGTGGGTACAAAAGTAGAACCTTAAAGTTATTTATGCAAGAGAGAAGCGAAAAAATCCTTAAAAAATCTTTAGTTTTGTCTTTTAAAACCAACAAATGAGCATCAACAAACTTGACCAAATCGACCATAAATTATTGGAGATTTTACAGCAAAATGCGAAAATTACGAACGCCCAATTATCCAAGGAAGTAGGCCTTTCGCCGGCACCTACCTTGGAGCGTGTGAAGAAATTGGAGTCGCTCGGAATCATTCAAAGTTATCATGCTCAAGTAGATAGAGATAAAGTTGGCCTAGGCGTAAGCACCTTCGTAACCGTAACTTTAACAGGACATAAAAAGCAAGTGACGGAGTCATTTGTCCAACAAATCAACCTGATTCCGGAAGTGATTGAATGTCACCACGTGACCGGTTCTGGAGACTTTATGTTGAAGATTATTTCAAAGGATATATCGACGTACCAAAAACTGATGTTGGAGAAAATCAACGAAATCGAGGAGGTTGCAGCAACATCCACGATGGTCATTTTGTCTAGCTTCAAAGAAAGTAAGGTATTGCCTATTCCGTGATTATAGGCGCTGACTGAATTGCGGAACCATCCGGTTTTTCCACGCCGTAAATGTGCCTGCCTGAATCTCCTTGCGGGCTTCACCCACCATCCATTGGTAGAATCTCAGGTTGCAAACACTCGCAATCATCGATCCAAGCATCTCCTCGCAGCGAATCAAATGCCGCAAGTAGGCTTTCGTGTATTGCCCATGTAGTCCATCAGCAAATTGCGGATCAATCACCGAAAAGTCATTTTTCCACTTTTCATTGCGGATATTAATCGTACCCTGACTCGTAAATATCATTCCATTGCGTGCATTGCGCGTAGGCATCACGCAATCAAACATGTCAATGCCCAAAGCAATTCCCTCCAAGATATTCGCCGGCGTACCCACACCCATCAAATAGCGGGGCTTGTCTTTGGGTAGAATATCAGTGACCTCATCGGCCATTTGGTACATATCTTCAATCGGTTCCCCCACCGATAATCCTCCAATAGCATTGCCAAAAGCGCCTTTTGACGCAATATATTCTGCTGAAATTTTTCGTAAATCTGAGTATACACTTCCTTGAACGATCGGAAAAAGCGTTTGCGCATAGCCGTACTTTGGCTCGGTCTCGTTGAAACGTGTGATGCAACGATCCAACCACCGATGCGTCATGTTCATCGAATTACGCGCGTATTCGTAGGTACACGGATAAGGTGTGCATTCGTCAAATGCCATGATGATATCCGCGCCAATGGTCCGTTGGATATCCATCACGCCTTCTGGACTAAAAAAGTGCGTGCTGCCATCTACGTGCGACTTAAATTTGACGCCTTCTTCCTGGATTTTACGGCCTGTACCAGCCAAAGAATAGACTTGATAACCACCCGAATCGGTCAAAATAGGCTTATCCCAGCCATTGAACTTATGTAAACCGCCCGCCTGCTCAATGATGTCTAGGCCTGGACGCAAGTATAAATGATAGGTATTCCCGAGGATGATTTGAGCTTGAATCGGGTCATGTAATTCAGAAATGTGCACGGCTTTGACTGTTCCCGCGGTACCTACTGGCATAAAAATCGGCGTCTCAATGACCCCATGATCCGTATATAGTTTTCCCGCGCGCGCCTTTGAATTCGGGTCAAATGTCTCAATGTCAAATTTCATGCGGCAAAGGTACGAAAGATAGTCGCAAGTCGCTAGTCACTAGTCGACAGTCCGAAGGGAAATAGTCCGAAGTCAGTTGACAGTAATCAGTGGTCAGTAGCTAGTTGTCAGTCCAGTTCACCTCTCACTTCTACTCCACTTTCATCACCCCATTCATGATCCGCCAATGTCCCGGGAATGTACATAAGAATGGATAATCACCTGGTACAGTTGGTGCTTTGAAAACGATTTTCGCCCGCCCATCTGAATCAACCAGCGGTGTATATGCCAAAATTTCTGGCATCGACGGGATGTAATTTTTCGCTACGCCATCCGCTGCTGTGATCATTTTGTCAGCGGCTAAACCAATTTTTTCTTGACTTCCCAATGCACCCAACACCCAGTTGTGCTGCATCGCATCCACATTTTCAAAAATCAATTCCACCGTTGCACCCGCCGGAACCGTGAATTCAGCCGGGCTATATTTCATCTCCTCTTTAATCGTTTGAATGACCCGACGAATCACCACGCCCTTCGTTGCAAGCGTCGGAATTTCTACTTTCCAAGAGCTAGCCAAACGCTCCCACGCATCGATTTGCTGCGGCTGTAAGTTGGTACCTAATTGGATAAATGCCGACTTCGAATTGTCACTCAGTTCAGCTACCCGCTTGGCATTCCAAGTTCCAGCAGCACCTTTAATCGCCGCGCCCATGGCGATACTCGATTTATTTTGAATTAATGAAAGGTGATCCATCACCTCATTGGCAGTCCAACTCACCGCCCCGGCACGGAATATTTTTTCCACCATATACGCACTCAATGACGTATTGGCATTGACCGAAATGGCTTGTCGGTAGGTATTATTTGCCCGATTTGATTCACCTAAAACCGCTTTGGTGTCCAGGTTAATTTCCATCACATAATTACCAGCGGATTCCGCGGTCCAACCTAAATTCCCGACCCACGGACCATTATTGTTTTTCACAATCGAAACGGTTTCTCCCGACGCGACACCATCCACAAACGTATACGATTCCAGATCAATTCGTGTGCCCATGCCTTCAATTTTAACGGTTAATGGAACCGGAGTACCTTTGGTGATCGCCATGTCTCCCCGGTTTTTTACCCGAATTACAAAGGGAGAACCCTCACGCAAACGGAAGGTTCCACTTTTGACCTGGACCTCTTCCACGACCAAATCAACGCCAGCCTGCGTGCCTTCTACCGAAGGATTTTTCAAGTCTTTCGCTAATTTTTCAGCGACAACTGCGGATGCTTTCGCACCTTCTGAAGTGATGAAAGATTTGATACGCGACTGATTTGCCGACATCATCCAGGCGGTTAGTGCATCTGGGATCCAACGGTCCGTCGAAGTTTTCGACTGTGCAATTTTTTGTGCCATCGCTTTGTCCACTGCTGGACTCGAAGGCATTTCGATCAATGCCAAAATGCTGTTTAATACCACCAAAGAGTCTTTATCATTCAACAATCCATTTGATAAAATCGCTTTTGCGCCCGCCTCAGTACGAGGCAATACCTGAACCGCTTGTTTGCGAACCGCTGCACTTGGGTGTTTAAATGCGTTTGTGACAACTGAAAGCGGTAAGGCGCCTAAACCTTCCAATGTTCTTAGTGCATGAATCGCACCGGGTGCTAAGCCAATCTCGTCTGTTTTGGCTGTTTGGACTAGTTTGATTAAGGCAGGAACAACGTCTTTGTTACCGCGCTCCACCAATAATCGTTGAGCTGTTAAGCGCCAAAATAAATTCGAATTCGATAACGCATTGATGCAATTTTCGGGCGTGCTTAAGTCCAAAGGTACATAAGCAGGTGCTTGGTTATACCCCACGCGGTAAATACGACCATGCGTAAAATCACGTAAATCTGTGTCATATGCATTTCCAGGGCCGTTCTTGAATCCTGGAGGAAGGGGATTGTGCTGAATGATATAGGAATACCAGTCGGCCACCCAAACGGCGCCGTCCGGGCCAACTTGCGCAAATACGGGCGATACCCACTCATCTGCTCCGGCTAAGAAATTAAAGGCTTCTTTGTCGTTGAAATCTGAACCTGTTTTAACTTGATTGTTTTGATGAATCACGTGGCCAGTTGGCTCAGAAACGAAGGCGATTTGATTCCAATATTTCTTCGGAAATGAACGCGCCGTGTAAAAATTATGACCTGCTGCGGCTGTATATCCACCAAATACGTCCACTTGGCGCACCTTTTTCGTAATCGTCCGCATGTCTTTGTGCGTATCCGTATTTTTCGAACCGTTTAAGGACATCGGCGCACGCCATATATTCCGGTGCGGAATTGCCATGTACCAACCATGCGCATTGTTGGCCGTCGACCCAAACACATCACCTTCCTCATTGAAATCAAAACCCCAGGTATTGTTTGATGTAGTGGTCATGTGTTCCATTTTAGAACCATCGGGTTTGAAACGGAAAAATGCCTGAGCGAATTGCAGTGAATCAGCACCCACTTTCCCTTTGTATCCAGAATAACCCACGGCACCCCAAATCCAGTTGTCGAAACCATAATGTAAATTCGATGGGCCCGCATGTGTATCTCCCGTGCCAAAGCCCGTGAACAATATTTTTTTCTCATCCGCTTTGTCGTCGCCATCGGTATCCTTTAAGAAAACCATGTGCGGAGCTTGCGAAATAATCAAACCGCCATTGGCGAACACCATGCCCGTTGGGATGCTCAAACCATCTGCCCATTTGGTAAATTTATCTGCTTTTCCGTCGTTATTTGTGTCTTCGCAAAGGAGGATGTAATCACTTCCGCCGGACTCTTTACGCTCGTTCGGGTAGTCTTTGGTGATCAAAACGTATAGTCGGCCTTTCGCATCCCAAGCCATGGCAATCGGGTGCATCACGTTCGGTTCGGATGCAAAAACTTGCAAATTAAAGTCGACAGGAACCTGAATAAATTTCACAGATTCTTCGGGAGTCAAGGGCAATTGTTGCATTTGAGGGCCCTTGCGTTTTTCGTAATTAGGCAAACGAGCCTCGCGATATTTCAATTCAGGAAGCTTCAACGCAGCCAAAATCGCCCGTTTTTCAGCGCCCACCGCATGCAAAATTCCTTGCGTCACTAGATCTTGAAATCCTTCAGTCTCCCATGTGCGCTCGTCGTGGCCATAGGCTGTGTAAAACACGTTCCCTTTTCCGTACGTGCGTGTCCAGGTGTATGGTTCCGTGGTTGCGCCCGGTTTATCTTTGGCTTGTTCAGGTCCTAAAATTCGATTTTGCCAAATAATATTGTCGGCCTGCAATTGACTATGTAAATACGTTTCGTCAACCGTTTTGATGTTTACCTGCGTGTTCGCCACATTTTTCACGCGAATTGAATCCATGCCATGGCGCCAAAACTGCCCGCCCACCATCTTCACAAATTCCTTCGAATTCCGGAAGTTGAATGAAGCGCAGTGGATCGCGACAAGTCCGTGGCCGCTGGCAACGTAGGCAAGCAACGCTTTTTCCTGCGGTGCGGCAATCGAATCGTGGTTTGCGAAAATGACTAATGCGTCAAATTTGTTCAAATACGCCGTATTCAAGTCTTTGATGGATTCCGTGTAGGTGACGTTCATGCCTTTTATGCCCACTGCCGACTGTAATGCTGGGTAGCGATCGAAGGGTTTGTGGTGGCCTTTGTCGCCTAAAAATAGGAGTTCAAGTCGGCGCGCCGTTTGCGCTTGTGACACGAATTGGGACAAAAACAGACAGGCAATTAGCAAATAGCGCATGGCTTAGAATTTAGGGATTTCAATAATTTTTCCGCCTTGTAGGGCAGATTCGTGGGCTAAAATACCCACAGATGTCCAGTTGGCCGACTGCGGAGCGTTCGGGAACGGATCGCGGTCAGCGGCCAAAGCTTGTAAAAACTCGTTGACAAGATGCGGGTGCGATCCCCCGTGACCGCCACCTTGCGTGAAGGATAGGTGGGTATTTTCGTCTTCGTCGTAGACACCTTTGGTGGTGAATCGCTGGATTTCTTCCGGCAAATAATGCGCGAAATCGGGCGTGGGCACTTTGCTTGGGATTTCGGGCTCGGGTTTTTTGGCCGTATGAATGACTAATTCTTCGCCTTCGATTAAAGGCCATTCAACGGATTTTTTGGAACCGTATACCTCGAAACTTTCGCGGTATTGGCGGGCTACATCGAAAAGTGAACGGTAAACCATTGCGCTTAGGTCAGAATCGCGGAATTTAATGTGTGCGGATTCAACGGCGAATGGCGAATTGTAATGTTGGATCAGCTCTTCGCGGATCGTTCCGGATCCGAAGCAAGAAACGTATTCTGCTTCGAGTTTTAATAGACCAGCAACTGGCCCCACGCAGTGTGTCGCGTAGTGCATCGGCGGGAGACCTGGCCAGTAATCCGGCCAACCGTCCATGTCTTGTTGGTGCGAAGCCTTCAAAAACTGCACTTTCCCCAACTCGCCTTTTTCGTATAGTTCCTTAATGTATAAAAATTCACGGGCGTAGACCACGGTCTCCATCATCATGTATTTTTTGCCCATCCGTTTACTTGCTTCGACAATCGCTTTGCACTCTTCAACCGAGGTGGCCATCGGAACGGTGCAGGCTACATGTTTTCCGGCGTTTAGTGCTTTGAGTGTTTGCTCGGCGTGTAGGTGAATGGGTGAGTTAATGTGGACGACGTCGACATTCGGGTCTTGGATTAATTTTTCAAAATCTGTGTAGCGCGTTGCGATTCCATAAGCTTCACCGATAGAGTTAAGCTTTTCCTCATTGCGCTGACAGATGGCATACATATTTGCCAACGGATGTTTCAAATAAATGGGGATGAATTCCGCCCCAAATCCCAAGCCAACGATGGCTATATTGTATTTTTTCATAGGTCTAGTTTTTGAGGCTATCAGCTAGCTTTGCCAATCCTCCAAGGTTTGGCAAAGCTAAGGGGTAGGGAGGATTTTTCCTATGGGTTATTGACCAGGAAACTGATTATTTTTTCTTCAGAAAAGGGTGGGTCATGACCGTTAAAACCAATAAACCCGTGCCCCAATAGAACCCGGGTTGCATGATTTCTTTTTGGCCGAAAATGAAGACGGCGAGCAAAATACCGTACACGGGCTCCAACGTAATCACCAGATTAATCGAGAAAACACTGAAAACCTTATACAAATGGATCGTTTCTGTGTACGCATATACCGTGCAAACAACCGCCAAAATCCCAATCCAGAGCCAATCCAGTCCCAGTGGCACAAAACCCACAGTCCCCGAACTTAATCCATACATCCAAACCAACCCCGTCATCGCACCCGCCGCAACCATCTCGTAAACCGTAATTAATTTAGGATCATGCGAGTGCGTGTAATTTCCGTTAATCACCGAAAATAACGCCCCGAAAAATCCGGAACCAATCCCCATGACCAATCCGAGCCATTGGCCGGGCTGGACAGAAAAAATAATCGCTAAAGCGACAACCAGAATCAACCCTAGCAACACCTCGATCCAAGCGATCTTTTGTTTTTTGGCAATAGGCTCCATAATGGAAGTCCAAAAAGTCTGCGTCGACAGGCCCGCTAGGCACATGGCGACTGTCGATACTTTGGCAGCGCCGAAAAACAAGAGCCAGTGCAAAGCAATAAACACCCCATTTAGCAGCCACACCCCCCAGACATCCCGCGAAACGCGAAATGAGGTTTTGGAGAAATATAAAATACCCGCTAAGCCCACCGCCGCAATCATACAACGAAAAAATACGATCGTCAGCGCATTCGCATGCGTCGCATTGCCTAATATCGCCGTGAACGCGTACAGGATAACGATAAAGTGAATTTTGAAATAGTCGAGAAGTCGGGGCGCCTGTTTCATTTACCTCGGAATCGTATAGTACAAACCCACTCCCACCGCTGAAAACACCAGATTGGGGAGCCATACGGCTAGCATCGGTGGCATACCGCCCCCTTCCGCAATCCCCTTACTCATCATAAAAAATAAAATGTAGATAAATGCCAAAGAGAATCCCAATGCAATCTGAAATCCCACGCCACCACGCGCCTTCCGCGCCGAAACCAAAAACCCGATAATCGTTAAAATAATCACTGAAAACGGATTGGCAAAACGTAAATATTTTTCAATTAAAAATATTTCAATCCCATCCGCACCCCGCGATCGAACCAAATCGATATGTCGGTTCAGCTCCGGCAACGTAAAAGTCTCGTGCAACAAGTGTTTATTCTGAAAATCTTTGGGTAATAAATTCAGTGTTGTGTCGATTTTGGTGCCATAGACTAATGCGTTTCCACCTCCAGAAAGTGTACGAATGCGGTAGTCGTGTATGGTCCATTTTTTGGCGACGGAATCCCAGGTGATTCGGTCCGACATTAATTTTTGCTTGATTTCGTTATCTGCAATACGCTCCAAACTAAACCGATATCCTGTATTTGTATTATTGTCGTAACTCTCAATATAGGCGTACACATCAGGTGCGATTTTGATGTGCACATCGCGTTTGTCAAAATAATACGTACCGTTTATGTACTCGTGCTCGAACGGAACGCGGATTTTGTTGGCATTTGGGACGATCCAACCGATCATCACGAAGGTACCTAAGGCGATGATGGAAGATCCGATAATGTACGGACGCATCAAGCGCGGAAAGCTAATTCCAGAGCTTAAAATTGCGATAATTTCGGTTTTTGAGGCCATACCCGCCGTGAAAAAAACAGTCGCAATAAACACCATGAGCGGACTAATGTAATTCGCCCAATACGGAATAAAGTTCAAATAGTAATCGAAGATAATGGCTCGAAATGGAGCCTCTTTTCGGATGAAATCGTCGATTTTTTCGGTGTAATCGATGACCATAACGATTAATACAATTAGAAAAACCGCGAAGACATAGGTCTTCAAGAATTTTTTCAAAATGTACCAATCGAGTATTTTCATTTGTTAGGACGGTAGGTGACGCCTGAAAACAAATGTATAAAAATCACTCGGGAAATGCGGAAATTCGCAGGAACTAAAGCCAGCGAAATCAGGGTAATTGGAATCACATAGCCCATTGCGTCCGGGTCGTTGAACAAATTGTAAATAATTAGGCCTCCCACGAGCATAATTCCAACGGTAAACGCGTAGGAAATGTACATAGCCCCGTAAAAAAATCCTGGCTCAACTTCATAGCGCATGTTGCACGCCGAACAATTTTCTTCCATTTGGGCGAAATTGAAAAGATTCCACCACTTGTATTTGAACAAACGACCTTCCCGACATTGCGGGCAACGGGCATTGATGGCGGCCTTTAAAGCGGATGAATTTGGCATGTTTTTGGGATAAAATATGCGCCAAAGGTAAAGAAAAATAGAGGATTATTCGTAACAAAGGTCACGTTCCGCGTGCTTTTTGTATCTTTGCGACAAACCAAAACTTATCACCCATGTATTCAATTGTTACAAACGTTCACATCGCACTATTCGTAGTCGTGTTCATTTTAGGTATCAATGTGATTGTGCGCGCGTTACGCGGCCAGTCAAATAATTCATTATTTACGGATTCAGATCGCAAAGCCGGTTTGTTTTTCATGATCTCATTGCACACGCAATTATTGATCGGATTAGCGCTTTATTTCTTCTTAAGTCCAGTAACAACGGCTGCATTCGCTGATTTTGGCGCGGCGATGAAGGATCCTGCCACGCGTTTATTGGCCGTTGAGCACATCTCGGTGAACATCATCGCGGTGGTTTTGGCGACTGTAAATAATGCCAAAAACAAGAAGGCAATTGCGGATGCTGCGAAGCATAAAAATGCGTTAATTTTCACTTTGGCGGCATTAGTATTGATTTTGAGCCGTATCCCTTGGAGTCGTATTTTCTAGTTTAATGAAGCAAAAGTGTATTTTTTTAGACCGGGACGGCGTCTTGAACGTTGACCGTGTCGATTACGTTTACCGCATGGAGGATTTCATCATCCCGCCCGGGGTAGGCGAGGCGCTTAAAGCTTTGAAATCAGCCGGTTATTTGATGGTGATTATTACCAATCAAAGTGGCATTGCCAAAGGCATTTACCGCCGGGAAGATGTCATGATGATTCATCAGGCTATTCAGGATGGTACGGGAGTGGCATTAGATGACATTTATTTCTGCCCTTACCATGAAAAATTTGATAGTCATTCATTGACTAGAAAGCCAGGCTCATTGATGATCGAAAAGGCCGCGGCCAAATATAAAGTTGACCTAGACGCCTCCTGGATGGTGGGCGATCACGAACGTGATATTACCGCTGGAACGCGTGCCGGATTGCGTACAATTCGTATTGCACCACCTTCAACAGAAACTAAAGCGACCCATTTGGTCGATGATTTATTAGCCGCCTCTCAAGTTATACTCGCATGAACAAGGTCTATTTAAGTGATGCCGGTCCCAAAGTTTCACCAGCTATGTATGGTTTTTGGCGCTGGACTGCTGAACAGGGCAACATGGAGCAGATTGTCAATTTGTGTCTTGAATTAGGTATTAATACCTTCGATCATGCGGATCGATACGGAGATTATACCTGTGAAAAGCGCTTTGGCGAGGTGCTTGCGAAGCAATCATTTAAGCGTTCGGACATTGTTCTTTTTTCTAAATGTGGTGTTAATCCAACGCCCCAATTTCGGGTGAATCACGTAAATACCTCCGCGGAACACATTACGAAATCGGTCGAAAATTCATTGCGCAACTTGCAAACTGATTACCTAGATGTGTTTTTATTGGACCAATTAGACCCACTTTCCGACCTGGAAGCTACCGCGCATGCGTTGGAAAAATTGAAGTCGGCAGGTAAAGTGAAGAACATCGGCGTATCGGATTTCTCCGTGCACCAGCACCAGTTATTGGTGTCCTATTTGAACATTCCGATCGTTTCCAGTCACATCGATTTGAACTTGCTGAATACCACTACGCTAGATAATGGTGCGCTTGATTACATCAAACAAAAATACATGCGCCCCTTGGCGACGTCGCCTTTGGCGGGTGGCCGGATTGAGCATGGCACCGACGAGCGTGCGTTGAAATTGCGTAAAAAACTCAATGAAATTGCCGCTAAATATAATGCTAATATCGAATCCATCGCCGTAGCGTGGTTGGTGAAATTAGGCGCTTTACCGCTCATTGGAACCTTAGAAGAAAACCGAATTCGCAACATTGTGAATTCATTCCAAATCAACTTGGATCATGAGGATTGGTATGATTTATTGCAGGCGAGTAGGGCGACAGTGGATATAAGATCTTAATGTAGAGACGCGATACTTGAACTGCACCCAAAAAGTTGGACAACTTATTGGGTGTTTTTTTATGTCAAGAAAAATCAAGTACTCCTACGATCTCAAGCTTT
>NZ_JBILJM010000063.1:0-3262 GCF_044377215.1 Aquirufa sp. | reverse complement strand
AAACAAATATCACGGCCAGCTTCTTAAAAAATGAGGGTCAAAATACGGTGATTCCTCCGTATGGTGTTTTGGTACCTAGTTTCAATATGTCCAAGACATTCAAGTCGGGTACATGGAGATTTAGTTATAACCGCCGTCTTCAGCGCCCAGGTATTCAGAACTTGAATCCAAATATCAATGCTACAAATCCATTGAATATTTCACAAGGAAATCCAAACTTGGAGCCTGAGTTTACCAATAATTACGAAGTTTCGTACAGTAAATTCATCAAGCAGACCTACATTTCTACATCATTCTTCATGCGTAACACAACAGGTGCGATTAGCAACATTCGCCAGGTTTATGGAGATACGGTGAAGACTACCGCCATGAATATTGGAAATGAAGATGCGTATGGAATGAATGTCAACATGAACATCAACTTGTCTAACAAATTCATGTTAGGTGGTGGTGGTGATTTGTCTTACATGGTTTTGGCAAATAACGTAGCAGATAAAATGTTATCAGCGCGTAATGAGGGTTTACAGTCAAACTTTCGGATTTTTGGAAATTACAACATCGGTAACGGATGGGGTGCGCAAGTGTTCTCTTTCTATCGTGTGAATCAAATTCAGTTGCAAGGATCTCAAGGAGGCTTTGGAATTTACAGCTTAGGATTTAGAAAAGACTTTAAAAATAAGAAAGGAAGTCTTGGATTCGGTGCGGAGAATTTCTTTACACCAAATGGTTTTGTGATTCGTAGCGAGACAAAAACGGCGACGATTAACCAAGAGTCGAAGAATACATTACGTAACATGAACTTTAAAATCAACTTCACTTACCGAATTGGAAAGATGAGCTTTGGCCCAACGAAGAAGAAGAAGTCGGTGAATAACGATGATACGAAAGGCGAAGGAGGAGGCGATTCAGCTCCAGCATCACCGGCACCAATGGGTATGCCAGGTATGCGTGGCGGCGGCGGAGGCGGTGGCTTCGGTGGAGGTGGGCCACGTTAATTCCACTCAAATGATACAAAAAAAGGAGGCTAGTAATAGCCTCCTTTTTTATTTCTGTCTTTCGATCGTGTAGGATAATAAATCACCGAGCGAATCTCGGTAGATTGAAGCTGGAAACTGCGCTAATAAATCTCTCGCCTCCTGGGCAAACTCAAGCATTTTAGCGGTCGCATAGGCTAGGCCGCCAGTTGACTTAACAAATGCGATCACCTCACGTACTTTCTTTGGATTTTCAGAATCATTTTTAATGGTATTGATAATGAATTTTCGCGTTGATCTATCCGTGTTTTGCAATGCATAAATCAACGGCAACGTCATTTTCTTTTCTTTAATATCGATGCCTAAAGGTTTCCCAATCTCCGCATCCCCATAGTCAAACAAGTCATCTTTGATTTGAAATGCAATCCCTACTTTCTCCCCAAAATTAGACGCTAAGGCCACATATTTTTCTTCCGCATCTGTTGATTGCACACCTACTGCACAACACGCTGAAATCAGCGTGGCCGTCTTTTTACGGATGATGTCAAAGTAAACGTCTTCAGTTATGTCCAGTTTTCGTGCTTTCTCAATTTGCAATAATTCCCCCTCCGCCATCTCACGCACCGCAGTCGAAACGGAGGTCAATAAATCAAAATCTTTGTGATCTACAGAAAGTAAAAGCCCTTTCGAAAGCAGGTAGTCACCCACCAAAACCGCGATCTTATTTTTCCAAATCGCATTGATGGAGAAAAAGCCGCGTCGATAATCCGATTCATCCACGACGTCGTCGTGCACTAAAGTTGCTGTGTGTAATAATTCGATTAGCGCTGCTCCGCGATGGGTTTTTTCATTGATTTTGCCTACGGTCCCTGCCATCAAAAACACGAACATTGGGCGCATCTGCTTGCCCTTACGTTGCACGATGTAATTCATGATCGTATCGAGCAACATGACTTTGGTCTTCATGAACTGGCGAAATTTGCCTTCAAATGCCTTCATGGGTTCCGCAATGGGCGCCTGAATGGAGGAGATGGAATAGGACATAATTTCGGGGAAGAGCCTAGTAGGCGGCGTTATAATTTGTGTAAATTTAACGACTTATTGGAATAAATTGTTTCCGCTCCGCTAAATAAACTAAAATATATGAGCAAGATATTAGTCCTCGCTGGAGGGTCCGTTAAAGGTGCTTTTCAGGCCGGTGCAATCAAAGCTTTGGCCGAGCAAGGTTTTCAACCGGATGCGATTTATGGGATTTCAGCGGGGAGTTTAAATGCGGCTTATTTGGTGAATCGGATAGGCCAACAAGCCTTAGCGACGGGACATGTTTCTTTCGTCCAAGCGGCAGGTGATTTATGGGATTTTTGGGAGACGCGCATTACGAGCCCGGACAGTTTATCCAAACCCTTGTCTATTTTCGAATTAGGTTGGTCTGCACTTCAGAAAAAGTTCAAAGGTTTAGTTTCTACGCAGCCTTTACGAACGTTATTGGAAGATGAGTTGAGCCCACGTAATTTGAATGCCAGTCCCGTCGCACTTAAAATAGGCGCGGTGAATGTCATCGACGGAGGAATGCATTATGTAGATCCAAGTGAGGAGGCATTTTTTGATTATTTAATGGCCTCATCTGCCATCCCGATTTTGATGCCAGTCGTCCAAATTAATGGGGAAGCCCGACTAAGTTTTTTAGACGGAGGCCTGCGCGATGTGACACCTATTCGGAAAGCGCTCGAAGATGGCGCCACGGAAATTGTCTGTGTAAGTTGTCACCCGGAAACCATTGAAGGGGGCAGTTTTGATACGGGTGATTTGCTGGCCCTCGTTGACCGTGTCATGGACATCGCCGTCAATGAGATTCTAAATGCTGATTTACGCGAAACTTTATTAATCAATAGTACGCTACCGTTGGATGGATCACCCCAGTTGGAAGGTCCGTTTGCTGGTTTCCAACGCGTAAAAATTCAGAACATTCGACCTATTCAGCCTTTAACTGTTGACATGCAGCATTTCACCCAACTGGATATTCGGCGGATGCTGGAGGTAGGTTACGCCGTGATGAAAAGTCAGGCATAAAAAAAGCCCGATCGACGACCGGGCTCTGGTAGTGGATTAAACCACCATAATATCTTTTTCTTTGTCCGAAAATATGTGGTCAATTTTTGAGATAAACCCGTCGGTGATTTTTTGAATCTTATCTTCACCCGCCTTAATCGCATCTTCCGATACGCCATCAGCTTTTAATTTTTTGATACTATTATTGCCATCTTGGCGCGCATTTCGAATGTTGATTT
>NZ_JBILJM010000049.1:0-12674 GCF_044377215.1 Aquirufa sp. | reverse complement strand
AAAATTTAAACTTTTCAAGAACTTTTTTGAACTTCTTGATTTTGGCAGATTAGCAACCTATATTTGAATTGACGCTAAATAGCGATTTTATTGCCGATTTATGATTTTAATTATTACCGGTCTTTCTTTATTGAGTTATTTACTAGGATCTATTCCCACGGCTATTTGGTATGGAAATACGTATCATGCCATTGACATTAGACTCCACGGGAGTGGAAATGCGGGTGCGACCAATACCTTTCGTGTATTAGGCAAAAAAGCAGGTTCTATTGTGTTATTTGTAGATGCACTCAAGGGTTTTTTGGCTACCAGTCTAGCTTCTATTTTGTTTTACATGCACCAGGTCGACTGGCAAACGTGTGTGATGCTTAAAATATTTTTCGGTTTCCTTGCGATCATCGGTCACTTGCTTCCCGTATTTTGTAATTTCAAAGGAGGTAAAGGTGTGGCAACAACCTTGGGTATGGTGCTAGCTTTGCACCCAGAAGCAGCAATTGCCAGTATTTTGATATTTTTAGTTGTTTTTGGAATCTCTCATTATGTATCCCTCGGGTCAATGGTTGCCTCTATTTTGTTTCCGATTTTACTTAGTTTAGGTGTTTTTGGACCTGTGGAACCTGCGATAATTTACTTTGGTATTTTCATTGCCGCGTTGGTTGTTTTTACGCATCGAATGAACATTGTTCGAATTTTTCAAGGTACAGAAAATCGCATGTACCTTATCCCCGCGAAGAAGTAAAGCTTGATTTTATTTTTTTATATTTGTTGATGGAATGTACATTGAATTCCGCCGACAACCCATGAAAAATACACAAGATTTTATACAGGCCAATCACGATCGTTTTTTGGCAGAATTACTTGAATTTTTACGTCTTCCATCCATTTCTGCTGATCCAGCATATGCAACTTCAGTTCGTCAAACGGCTGAATGGGTCGCTGAAAGTTTACGTAAAGTAGGAGCTGATCATGTGCGTTTGGAAGAGACGGCTGGTTTTCCAATTGTCTATGGGGAGAAAATGATTGATCCAGCTGCGCCTACTGTTTTGGTTTATGGCCATTACGATGTCCAGCCAGCTGATCCCTTACATTTATGGGACAATCCCCCATTTGAGCCAATTATTAAAGACGGGAAAATTTTCGCTCGTGGTGCTTGTGATGATAAGGGTCAAGTTTTCATGCACATCAAAGCCTTCGAGGCGATGCATGCCAGCGGTGAGTTGACCTGCAACGTTAAATTTATGATCGAGGGTGAAGAAGAAGTAGGATCTGATAATCTAGGTTTATTCGTTTCCTCAAACAGAGCATTACTAGCCGCTGACGTTATTCTCATTTCAGATACGGCCATTATTGCCAATGATACCCCGTCGATCGATGTGGGTTTACGTGGTTTGAGTTACATGGAGGTATCGGTTCAAGGGCCTAATCGTGATTTACATTCTGGCGTATATGGAGGAGCGGTTGCGAATCCAATTAATATTTTATGCCAAATGATTGCTTCGCTGCACGATGAATTTAATCGCATCACTATTCCAGGATTTTATGATGGAGTACTTGATCTGAGTGCAGCAGATCGAGCGGCGATGGGACAGACCCCATTTGATTTGGATGCGTATCAGAAAGATTTAGGGATCCAAACGGTTTATGGTGAAAAAGGGTATTCGTCGATTGAGCGTGCTTCAATTCGGCCAACATTAGACGTGAATGGTATTTGGGGTGGGTATACGGGTGAGGGAGCCAAGACGGTTTTGCCATCGATGGCCCATGCGAAAATTTCCATGCGCTTAGTGCCTAATCAGCGCTCGGAAGAAATTACGCAATTGTTTACGAAGCATTTTTTGTCGATTGCGCCAAAAGGGGTGAAAGTGACAGTTAAAGCACATCATGGTGGAGAGGCTTACTTAATGCCAACCGATAGCATTGCGTTTCAAGCGGCATCAGATGCATTAGCGACGACGTTTGGGAAAGATCCAGTTCCTACACGTGGAGGGGGCAGTATTCCTATTGTTGCCTTATTTGAAAAGGAATTGGGTATTAAGTCGATACTGATGGGATTTGGTTTAGATACGGATGCGATTCATTCGCCAAACGAGCATTACGGCTTATTTAATTTTTATAAAGGAATTGAAACGATTCCTCATTTCTTTGCGAATTTGGCAAAATTATCCAACTAACATATGGCTGAAAATTTAACTTTGTTGGCAACAGAATCTGCTTCTCATTATGAAGATTTAGATAAGCAATCGGTCGACACGCTTTTGCGTCAAATGAATGCGGAGGATAAGACGGTGCCTATTGCTGTTGAAAAAGTCATTCCAGCCATTGAGGCTTTGGTCAATCAAATTGTACCTCGGATGGAGCAAGGGGGACGCTTGTTTTACATTGGTGCGGGCACTTCAGGCCGACTAGGAGTTGTGGACGCTTCTGAATGTCCACCTACGTATGGTGTTCCATTTGATTTAGTGATTGGTATTATTGCGGGGGGGGATGGAGCAATTCGTAAGGCGGTGGAGAATGCGGAGGATGATCCGGATCAGGCATGGAAAGATATGGAAGCGTTTGGCATTGGTCCTTTGGATACGGTGATTGGGATTGCGGCTTCTGGTCGAACGCCCTATGTGGTTGGTGGTTTAAAAGCTGCAAATGCGCGCGGAATTTTGACTGGTTGTATTGTTTGCAATGGAGGTAGTGTGATTGCGGCAGAAGCTAATTACCCCATTGAGGTGTTGGTTGGCCCTGAATATGTCACGGGAAGTACGCGCATGAAGTCGGGAACGGCACAGAAATTAGTGTTGAATATGCTTTCGACGACGGTGATGATTCGGTTGGGCAAGGTGCGTGGAAATAAGATGGTGGATATGCAATTGAGCAATCACAAATTAGTTTTACGTGCGATTCGCATGGTTTGTGAGGCGACGGGTGTGACTGAAGAAGTTGCAGCTAATTTACTTGAAACCCATGGAAGTGTACGAAATGCCGTGGATTCTGTAAAAAAGGGATAGCAAATTAGATTTAATCTATTAATTTGCGATTCAGATTTCAACTTGATTATCAATTAAATTGGCTTAGGCCTGAGTGTTTAACGAATTATACTATATGAAAACTTACTCTAAATTAATTATGTCTGTGGCGTTAGCTGCTGTTGCCTTTGGTTTCGAAGCGAAGGCGGAAGATTTTCCGGCTGATATTAAGCCATTAATGCAAAAATATACGTGTTTTGCTTGTCATAAAGTGGATGCGCGTTTAGTGGGCCCTGCTTATAAGGATGTGGCAAAAAAGAAATATTCCGTGGATAAGATCGTTGCCTTAATTGCAAAACCTCAGCCGTCCAACTGGCCAGGTTATCCACCAATGGCGCCAATGACCAATGTTCCGAAGGAAGATGCGGTGAAATTAGCGAAGTACATTAATTCGTTGAAATAAGAATTTAAACTCTTTCAAATAAAAAGACCTCGAAGAAATTCGGGGTCTTTTTATTTATAAGGTTTTGAGCATCCAGATGTCACATCCATCATGGCCGCTGTTGCCTAATGGCCCAGGTAGGTCCATAAATCCCAATTTTTTATAGATGGATACAGCTTTGGATAGTTCGGGCATGGACTCCAGATAGACGTGGGTATATCCATTATCTTTTGCCCAGTTCATGGACTTTTCCAGGAGTAATTTGCCTAATCCTTGTCCACGGGCGGATTTATCAATGTATAGTTTAACGAGTTCGCAGGTGCCTTCTGGCAGATTTTCTGTGGGGAAAATTCCACAGCCACCAATCACCTGATTTGCTTGTATGGCCACAAAATAGACTGAGCCTGGCGTACGAAAAAGTTCATACAAGGCATCTGTAGTTGGGTCGAAATAGACTGTCCCCGGTTTATTTGCACCAAATTCAGCCAAGGCTGTTCGAATGACCTGCGCGAGTGCGCGATTGTCTTCTGGGGCAATGGCTCGTATTTGGATAGCCTCCTGCATGTGCGGGAATTACTTAGCTTTTTTATCGGCCTTTTTCGCGGCAGGTTTTTTCACTTCTTTTACTTCCTTTTCTTCTTTTTCGGCTTTAGGTGCTTTAGCAGCTTTGGCAGGGAAAAGTTCGGGAACGAATGTGAATAAAATTAGGTACCAATTAAGGATTTTCTTGATATCGGAAGCGAAAACGCGATCAGCGTCATAATTAGGAACTACTTCCCCAAGGGCGGAATATAGTTCGGTATCGTTCGCTTTTTTAGGTTCTAAAGGAAGAGTTCCATTGAATTTAGCGTGGATTTGTAAAAACAAATCCGCTAGTGGAAGTGTGCTGTCTTGGTGCTCTGCCAAATAAAGCGAGATGTCTTTCAATACAGAGATACGTGTTTGGCCACTAACCACCGACTTTTGTTTGGCAGCGTCTAGGGTTTCAACGATTACACCGGTTCTTGTTGGCTTTAACACTTTAAATAACCCTGGTTTACCAGAGATGTGGGCAACTTCATTCAATAATTCCATGTATGTTTAGCTAATGATGGGGGCAAAAGTATTAAGATTTACCTACTTTATAGGGAGATGATTTAATTAATTCATCAATGCTAGCTAAAATTTCTTCGCGACCTACATGTTTTTCAGCCGAGGTAATAAAGAATTTAGGTAGTTCGTCCCAACTTTCAAGTAAGAAATTCGTGTAGGCATCTACGCTTTCGTTCACTTGTTTTTGCGACAGTTTATCGGCTTTAGTAAAAACAATGTAAAAAGGTATTTCTGCCTCGACCATACGATTCATGAATTCGATATCCACAGCTTGTGGCTTTAGGCGGATATCAATTAATACAAATAGGCAGGTTAAACTTGCGCGGTTGGTCAAATAATCAAAGATCATTTTCTCGAAGTCCCTGCGCTTTTCCTTACTTACTTTGGCAAAACCATAGCCTGGCAAATCGACTAAGTACCATTTATCGTCAATCATGAAGTGATTGATGAGTTGGGTTTTACCGGGAGTCTGTGATGTTTTCGCCAAGCCTTTGTGGAAGGTAAGCGAATTAATCAAAGAAGATTTACCCACATTTGATCGGCCGATGAAGGCAAATTCAGGGAAGCGGGCGGGTGGGCAATTCTTAAAATCGGTGTTGCTTGTAATAAAGCGCGCGGATAGTTGGGCCATGGTGGGGCAAAGGTAAGAAAAATAGTGGTCAGTGGCTAGTAGTCAGTAGTTAGTAGTCAGTAGTTAGTAGTCAGTGATCAGTAGTTAGTAGTCAATAATCAGTGGTAAGTAAACAGTAAACTGTGCTTAAACGTTATGAAGTAATTGATTTTCTTAATTAATTATTAGGGAAGACTTTGCGAATTAAAGTTTTGAGATGCTTTTTAGGAAATAAAATTCCTATCCACCTATGAAAATTATAAAATTTGAAGATTTACTTGTTTGGCAAAAGTCCATTGACATTACGGTTTTGATTTATAAGCATTTTGAAAAACATCCAGATTTTGGTTATTCTAATCAAATTAGACGTGCGTCTATTTCAATCTCAAATAATATTGCTGAAGGTTTTGAAAGATCCACAAATAAAGATTTTAATAGATTTTTATACATCGCCAAAGGTTCATGTAGCGAAGTAAAATCAATGCTATTTCTTGGGTTTAGACTCGGATACTTTTCGGATCTTGAGATGAAACAATATTGTAGTCAACTAGATGAAATTGGTAAAATGCTATTTGGTTTATCTAAATCTCTGAAAATTGATTACTGACCACTGGTTACTGACCTCTGACCACTGACTACTGACTACTGACTACTGACTACTAACTACTGACTACTAACTACTGACTACTAACTACTGACTACTAACTACTGACTACTAGCCACTGACCACTATTTTTCTTACCTTTGTGCTCGATATGGAAAAACTTCAAAACGACCTCCTGCTTCGTGCCGCGCAAGGCTTATCTGTAGAACGTGTCCCTGTTTGGGTGATGCGACAAGCAGGACGGATTTTACCTGAGTACCGAGAAGTACGTGCAAAAGCCGGTTCATTTATTGGCCTAGCTACGAATCCTGAAATGGCCGCGGAAGTTACGATTCAGCCGGTCGACCGGTTTGGTGTTGATGCTGCGATTATCTTTTCCGATATCCTCGTTGTTCCTGAAGCGATGGGCTTGCCTTATTTGATGGAGGAACAAAAAGGACCGGTTTTTCCAGAGGTGATTCGTTCCCAAGCAGATTTAGCCAAAATTCGAGACGCAAATCCCGAAGAAGATTTAAAATACGTATTGGACGCCATCAAAATCGTCAAAAAAGAATTAGCTGGACGCGTTCCGTTAATTGGCTTTGCCGGTGCACCCTTTACCATTTTCTGCTACATGGTCGAAGGAAAAGGTTCGAAAACATTCTCCCAAGCGAAAAAAATGCTATACGCAGATCCTACGTTAGCGCATGCCCTGTTGCAAAAAATTACAGATTCGACCATTGCCTATTTGAAAGCACAGGTGGGGGCAGGGGCTAACTTACTTCAAATATTTGATTCGTGGGCAGGGATCCTATCCCCAGCTCAATATAGTGCGTTTTCGACGCCATACCTCAAGCAAATTTGCGACGCAATCTCAGAAGTGTCAGTCACATTATTCGCCAAAGGAGCCTTTTTTGCTCGCGAAGAAATGGCGCAATTAAACTGCGCGACAATCGGATTGGATTGGAATATGGATATTGAAGAATCTAGGAAATTAGTTGGGCCAACTAAAACCTTACAAGGCAACTTAGATCCGTGCGCGCTATATGGTGATTTCAAAACAGTGGAGGCGGAAACGAAGGCGATGTTGAAGGCATTTGGAACGCAGCGGTATATTGCTAATTTAGGACATGGAGTTTATCCGGACATTCATCCTGATAAGGTTCAATGTTTCGTGGATACGATTCAAAATTACCAAGCATAAAAAAAGGCCTCGCGATGAACGAGGCCTTATCATTTATTTAACCGAGTAATTCGGAGCTTCCTTAGAAATACTCACATCATGTGGATGACTTTCTTTCACACCCGCTGATGTAATCTTCACAAATTTGGCTTGCTGCATCACCTCAATCGAAGAAGCTCCGCAGTAACCCATACCGGCCTTTAATCCGCCAACCATTTGGTATAAAATCTCAGTCACCGAACCTTTGAATGGTACACGACCCACAATACCTTCCGGAACTAATTTTTTAATATCATCTTCCGCATCTTGGAAATAACGATCTTTCGATCCATCTTCCATCGCTTCTAAAGAACCCATGCCGCGGTAAGATTTAAACTTACGTCCCTCCAGAATAATCATCTCACCAGGTGCTTCATCCGTACCCGCTAATAAGGACCCAATCATCACGGTACTTGCTCCACCAGCAATTGCTTTGGCCACATCCCCCGAATAACGTATTCCGCCATCCGCAATAACCGGCACATCGAATTTCGCTAATGCCTTCGCTGCTTCATAAACGGCCGTTAATTGAGGCATACCCACACCCGCAATAATTCGCGTCGTACAAATGCTCCCTGGTCCCACACCCACTTTGACCGCATCTGCGCCCGCTTTCGCCAAGGCAAGGGCTGCTTCTCCCGTGGCAATATTACCCACGATAACATCTAAATTTGGAAATGCTTTTTTGACCGATTTCAATGCGTCGATTACCCCTTTGGAATGCCCATGAGCCGTGTCAATGGAGATAACGTCAACGCCCACAGTCACTAAAGCTTGTACTCGATCGAGTAAATCAGGTGTGACGCCCACCGCTGCTCCAACACGCAAACGGCCTAAGGAATCTTTGGATGCCAATGGGTGAGACTTACGCTTCAATATATCTTTGTAGGTAATCAAACCTATCAACTTGCTGTTTTTATCAATGATCGGAAGTTTTTCGATTTTATATTCTTGCAATATGCTCTCAGCTTCTTCCATGCTGATTCCTTCTTTGGCCGTGATCAAATTGTCTTTGGTCATTATCTCAGCCACCGGGCGCGATGTTTGCTTTTGGAAACGCAAATCGCGGTTAGTTAAAATCCCCACTAAATGACCATTGTCGTCAATCACAGGAATACCGCCAATTTTAAATTCTTTCATGATGCGTTGCGCATCACCCAAAGTTTGATCGTCTTTTAACGTAACAGGGTCAATGATCATACCGGATTCAGATCGCTTTACTTTGCGAACCTGTGCAGCCTGCTGATCAATCGTCATGTTTTTGTGAATAATACCAATTCCCCCTTCTTGCGCTAAAGCAATGGCCAGAGCTGCTTCTGTCACCGTATCCATCGCAGCTGAAACGATGGGAATATTTAAGGAGATGTTTCGCGTCAAGCGTGATTGTGTACTTACCTCTCTAGGTAAAACCTCCGAATACGCGGGCAACAACAATACGTCATCGTACGTTAAGGCCTCAAAAAGAAATTTATTGGAATCAAGCATAGCAAATAAAGATATGGAGCATGTAACTACTCTTATTTGCCGGACAAAATTACAGGTTTTTTTCGGATTTTGAGCAATCTGGGTGAAAAATCATTTTAATGAAAGTTGACACTATATTTTATGGATTTTTACCAAAGTATTTTTGTGAAAAATTCTTCTATTTTAGATTTCTGTGCGTAAATTGCGGCTTCATTTTAGTAGGCCTTATATGAATTATCAACCACAGGACTTTCTTCCCGTATTCGTTCAATTACTTGCTGCATTAGCTTTTATTGTTGCCACGATGGTGGCCACACATACGTTGGGCCCGAAAAGGCATTCGGCTAAGAAAGATGACACATTTGAGTGTGGTATTGAGTCGGTGGGGGATGCGCGTACGCCGATATCGGTTAAGTATTTCCTGGTAGCCATTTTGTTCGTCCTATTTGATATCGAAATTGTATTTATGTATCCATGGGCCGTTAATTTCAAAGAATTATCTTGGACCGGATTTTACGATATGCTTGTATTTATGGGCTTGTTGTTAATCGGTTTTATATACGTTATCAAAAAAGGAATTTTAAAGTGGGAGAAATAAACAATCCGGATTTAGGTTTGTTTTATGAGTTCAACAACTAAGTAATATGAGTGATTCATCAACAGTAAACGTCGCAGAAGCGCCTCCTGGAATAGAGGGTGCAGGTTTTTTTGCAACAAGTTTAGATAGTTTAGTTGGCCTAGCACGTGCCAATTCCCTTTGGCCATTACCTTTCGCTACCTCATGTTGTGGGATTGAATTTATGTCCACCATGGCATCTCATTATGATATCGGCCGGTTCGGTGCTGAGCGTTTGAGCTTTTCTGCGCGGCAAGCTGATGTATTAATGGTGATGGGGACCATTTCAAAAAAAATGGCGCCAGTCGTTAAGCAGGTTTATTTACAAATGGCTGAACCACGTTGGGTTTTATCCGTAGGTGCCTGCGCTTGCTCAGGTGGTATTTTTGATACCTATTCAGTTTTGCAAGGAATTGACCGGATAATACCAGTGGATGTTTATGTGCCTGGTTGCCCACCACGTCCTGAGCAAATCTTAGATGGCTTTATGCAAATCCAAGAATTAGCCAAAAAAGAAACTACACGCCGCAGAAACGAGCCTGAGTACAAGGCGTTGCTGGCCTCATACGGTATCGAATAATAACATGGAAAACCAACAAATCACAGATGCGCTACTTGCTCAATTTGGGGCAGATGCCGTTTTTGGCATAGGCGAATCGCATGGGATTTTACAAGTGACTACGACGGTGGAGACCATCGTTCCGATGATTCACTTTTTATATGCACACCCAACGTTCAAATTCCAGTTTTTAACGGATTTGGCAGGAATTCATTTTCCAGATGCGAAGGGGCAAGAACTTGGGGTGATTTATCACTTGCATAGTTTGGAGAATAATGTGCGTCTGTGGATTAAGACGTATGCGCCTATTGAAGCACCACATTTCCCAACGATTACCGATTTATATGCTGCGGCAAATTGGATGGAACGTGAGGCTTTTGATTTTTACGGGATCATATTTGATGGTCACCCGAATTTGACACGTATCCTAAATATGGATGAGATGGATTACCATCCGATGCGTAAAGAGTATCCGTTAGAGGATGCTACGCGTCACGATAAAATTGATGAATTATTTGGACGATAATAACTAGACATGTCTGAAATAGCCTTAGTACAAAACCCCAACGTTGGTTTAGATAAGACGCAAAAAGGCGGTCCTTATGTAAATGAGCTTTCTACGCTGAATTTGGGGCCTACACACCCTGCAACCCACGGGATTTTCCAAAACATTTTAACGATGGATGGAGAAACAATTGTGGACGCAGAACAAACGGTAGGTTACATACACCGCGCCTTTGAGAAAATCGCAGAGCGTCGCCCTTTCTACCAAATCACCACCCTGACGGACCGGATGAACTATTGTTCCGCGCCGATCAACAACATGGGCTGGCACATGACGGTTGAGAAATTATTGGGCATTGAAGTTCCTAAGCGTGCGCAATACATGCGTGTGATCATGATGGAATTAGCGCGTTTAACGGATCACATTGTTTGTAATTCGATTCTTGCGGTAGACACGGGAGCCTTAACAGGTTTCTTATATGTGTACCAGTGGCGTGAATTTATTTATGAGATTTATGAGGAGATGTGCGGTGCACGTCTGACAACCAATATGGGTCGTTTTGGTGGTATGGAGCGTGATTTTACGCCTGTGGCCATAGAGAAAATCCAGAAGTTATTGAAAGAATTACCAGCTGCCTTAAAGGAATTTGAAGGTTTAGTGATGCGTAACCGAATCTTTATGGATCGTACGCAAAACGTGGGTGGCATCTCCGCTGAGCGTGCGTTAAACTACGGATTTACAGGGCCAAATTTGCGCGCTGCCGGTGTTGATTATGACGTGCGTGCGATGAATCCATATTCTTCGTATGACGATTTCGAATTTGATGTTCCCGTAGGAACAAAGGGCGATACGTATGATCGTTTCTTAGTTCGTGAAGAGGAGATGTGGCAAAGTTTACGCATTATCCAACAAGCCATGGATAATTTGCCTGCAGGTCCGTATCATGCGGATGCGCCACATTATTATTTGCCAGAAAAGCAGGATGTATATCACAACATGGAGGCGTTGATCTATCACTTTAAAATTGTGATGGGTGAAATCGATGCTCCAGTGGGTGAAGTATACCACGCGGTTGAAGGAGGAAATGGCGAGCTAGGTTTCTATTTGGTTTCAGATGGAGGACGGACGCCGTATCGTTTGAAATTCCGCCGACCAGGCTTTATTTATTACCAAGCGTTCCCTGAGATGATCAAAGGAACTAGTTTATCGGATGCCATTGTGACGATGTCGTCTATGAATGTTATTGCGGGAGAGTTAGATACTTAAGACATGAGCAACATTGTTTTCCCAGCAGAAACGCTGGATTTAATTAAAAAAATTATTGCACGCTACCCGGACGGGAAACAGAAGTCGGCCATTTTGCCCATCCTTCACCTCGCGCAAGCGGAGTGGAAATGGTGCTCTCCAGCCGTGATGGATTATGTGGCAGCGTTGCTTTCGATCAGCCCGATCGAAGTATATGAGGTCGCATCCTTCTATACGATGTTTCACTTAGAGCCAGTGGGCGAGCATGTGATTGAGTATTGTCGGACTGGTCCTTGTTGCCTCATGGGTGGTGTTGAACTATATGACCACTTGAAAAAGCGTTTGGGAATCCAAACCGGCGAGACGACGAAAGATGGGAAGTTTACGATTAAAGAAGTGGAATGTTTAGCTGCTTGTGGATGGGGTCCTGTATTCCAAATTCGCGAGAAGTACCACATGCATTTGACAAATGAGAAAGTGGATGAGATTATTGATGAATTAAGCAAATAAGCCGAGGATGAAGATATTAACGCAACATATTGACGTACCTGGAATTGAGACGATCGACGTTTTCATGAAAAATGGGGGTTATAAGGCGGTGGAGAAAGCGATCAAAACGATGACGCCAGATGAGGTAACGGAAGAAGTTAAAAAATCAGGTTTACGTGGTCGCGGTGGTGCTGGTTTCCCTATGGGTATGAAATGGTCGTTTTTGGCGAAGCCAGAAGGTGTCCCTCGTTACTTAGTTTGCAATGCAGATGAGTCGGAGCCAGGTACATTCAAGGATCATTATTTGATGTGGAAAACGCCTCATACCTTGATCGAAGGAATGATCGTTTCCAGCTTTGCCTTGGGAGCAAATACTTCCTACATCTATGTGCGTGGCGAGTTAATGTATGTCATTAATATTCTCGAAAAAGCCATTCAGGAAGCGTACGACAAAGGATTATTAGGAAAAAATATTTTAGGTTCTGGCTATGATTTAGACCTTTTTGTGCAGCCAGGAGGCGGTGCGTATATCTGTGGTGAGGAAACAGCTTTGTTGGAATCATTAGAAGGTAAGCGTGGAAATCCACGAAATAAGCCACCATTTCCGGCGGTCAAAGGTTTGTGGCAATGCCCAACGGTCGTGAATAACGTAGAATCCATTGCAGCAACTTCTTGGATCGTGAATAACGGAGGAGATGCGTATGCGGCGATTGGGGTAGGAAGAAGTACAGGAACTAAATTAATCTCAGCATCAGGTCATATCAAAAAACCTGGTGTTTATGAAATTCCGTTAGGAATTACCGTAGAGGAATTTATCTACTCAGACGAATATTGCGGAGGCATCCGTGAAGGACATAAATTAAAAGCTGTTGTGGCAGGAGGATCTTCCG
>NZ_JBILJM010000048.1:0-13039 GCF_044377215.1 Aquirufa sp. | reverse complement strand
TTGAGATCGTAGGAGTACTTGATTTTTCTTGACATAAAAAAACACCCAATAAGTTGTCCAACTTTTTGGGTGCAGTTCATACCTCGCGTCTATTTAAATTAAGACGCAACGTATTGCGTCTCTACAAAACAAAAAAGACGCAACGTATTGCGTCTCTAAATGATTATAACCTTAAGGAATCGGCGCAAGCGCCTCAAACTTTGGCAAAGCTTAAAGCTTTGCCAAAGAACAGGGCACTCTCAATTAAATCTCTACCTCCACATTCTCAAAGGTTAAATTCCCCTCCTTATCCACATCCATCAGCACCGCGGAATCTTTCTGAATCTTACCCGATAAAATAGACTTCGACAATTCATTTAATACGACCCGCTGGAGCACACGCTTCATAGGCCGACCGCCATACAAGGGATCGAAGCCTTCTTTAGCTAATTTATTCAATGCCTCCTCCGTCGCCTCAATCGTAATTTGTTGCTCCGCCAAACGGTTTTGAACTTCCTTAAATTGAATCGTCAAAATCTTACGCGCATGTTCCTCATTCAAAGGCTCAAACAACACAATCTCATCCACCCGGTTTAAAAACTCCGGACGCACCTGCTGCTTCAATAAGACCATCACCTCTTCCTTCGCCTCCTCCAATAAAATGGCATTGTTCCAACCTTCCATTTGGCCTAACTTTTCCTGAATGATATGACTACCAATATTCGAGGTCATAATGATGATGGTGTTCTTGAAATTCGCCGTCCGACCTTTATTGTCGGTCAAACGCCCCTCATCCAACACCTGCAATAAGATATTCCAAACATCAGGATGCGCCTTTTCGATCTCGTCCAACAAAACAACTGAATACGGCTTGCGGCGCACAGCCTCGGTCAATTGGCCTCCTTCGTCATAACCGACGTACCCCGGAGGCGCGCCCACCAAACGCGAAACGGCATGGCGCTCTTGGTACTCCGACATATCAATGCGAACAATCGAATTTTCGTCATTGAACAAATAAGCAGCCAAAGACTTCGCCAATTCCGTTTTACCTACACCCGTCGTGCCTAAAAAGATAAAGGAACCAATAGGTCTACGCGGATCTTGCAAGCCTGCACGTGAGCGACGCACCGCATCAGAAACCAATTCAATCGCTTGATCCTGCCCCGCTACACGTTTGTGTAATTCATCTTCGAGGTGCAACAACTTCTCTATATCCGTTTGCAACATTTTGCTAACCGGAATTCCCGTCCATTTAGCCACTACCTCGGCCACATTCTCCGCCGTTACCTCTTCCTGCAACATACCCTTTTCCCCATGCGAATTCGCTTGCAAATCCTTTAATTTTTGCTCAGATTCCACCAAACGACCATAACGAATCTCAGCTACTTTGCCGTAATCACCCTGGCGCTCAGCTTGGTCAGCCTCTAATTTCAACTTATCTATCTGCTCTTTTTCAGCGCGAATCGTGTCTAATACGCCTTTCTCCGACTGCCATTGTGCTTTCAACGCATCGCGCTTTTCAGACAAATCAGCTAGCTCACGATTTAAGCTAGATTCTTTCTCCTTGTTATTTTCCCGACGAATCGCCTCGCGCTCAATTTCCAACGACATAATCTTCCGCTGAATATCATCAATCACCTCAGGTACCGAATCAATTTCCAAACGCATTTTGGCAGCCGCCTCATCCATTAAGTCGATGGCCTTATCGGGTAAGAAACGATCAGAAATATACCTGCTAGACAACTCCACCGCCGCAATAACCGCATCGTCTTGAATCCGCACCCCATGGTGCAATTCATATTTATCCTTAATTCCCCGCAAAATGGAAATCGCATCCGCCACATCAGGCTCATCCACAAGCACAGATTGAAAACGACGCTCTAAAGCTTTGTCCTTCTCAATGTATTTTTGATACTCCTTTAACGTCGTCGCACCTATCGCATGTAGTTCACCACGTGCCAAAGCCGGCTTAAGTAAATTGGCCGCATCCATCGCTCCTTCTCCACCACCACCCGCGCCAATCAGCGTATGAATCTCGTCAATAAACAAGACGATCTCTCCGTCCGAATCCGTCACTTCTTTGATGACCGCTTTTAATCGCTCCTCAAATTCACCTTTGTATTTGGCACCTGCGATCAATAAACCCATATCCAACGACATGATAATCTTGGATTTCAAATTCTCTGGCACATCACCCGAAACGATTCGTTGGGCCAAACCCTCCACAATGGCAGTTTTACCTACACCGGGTTCACCCACCAACATCGGATTATTTTTAGTCCGACGGGATAGGATTTGTAGGACCCGACGAATCTCCTCGTCACGACCAATAACCGGATCGATTTTACCCGCCTTCGCCAATTCATTTAAATTCTTACCGTATTTTTCCAAAGATTGGTAAGTACCCTCTGCATGTGGATCGTTCACTTTTCTATTTCCTCTAAGTTCGATGATTGCTTGTTTAAAATTTTTAGTCGTTAAGCCGAGCTTTTTCAGCGCATCGGCCACGGAATCGTTTCCATCCAATAAGGATAAAAACAAGAGCTCTACGCTTACATACGAATCGCCAAAATCTGCTTTCAGTTTATCCGCCCGCTGCAAGGCTTGTTGTAAGGAATTACTTACATAAGGCTGCTCTCCCGATACTTTCGGGTAGCTGTTCAAAATTGGGCCTAAACTAGTTTGAATTTGACTCGGCGCTACACCTAATTTCTTGAGCAGAAATGAGGCTGTTTGGGTGTCATCTTGTAAAATCGCTTGCAATAAATGCCCAGTCTCAATGGCCTGTTGGCCCCGCTCCTGCGTAATTTCCATCGCTTGCTGAATGATGACACTCGCTTGGGAAGTATAGTTGTTTGGATTCATGTGGTTATTATAGTTGCGCTCGCTAGATGCAATTGCTTAGCCATGTACAAAACCCGGAAAATTTGTCGGTGAACGAAGGTACTCAGACGCGAAAAACGTGCCAATATGGCTTGTATTAGGCGAATCTGTCCGAAATTACTTGTTTGAATGTAGCAAGTGCGTCCTTCAGCGCTACGATCTCAACAGCAAATTGACTGAACTCGCAGACTTTGGCCTTCAATTCAATTTGTTCACAAAGGATATTCACTTGTGCGGCACCTAAAGTACCCGAATTTCCTTTCAGCGTATGTAACTCCGACTGAACACCCTTGCAATCGTTCGCAGCGTAGGCTTGTTCGGCAGCGGCAATTTGCTCCTCCGCTTCCGCAATGAATTCTGCCAACATCCCTTGTACAAATGCGGGATCTTCCCCAACGGCATCCGATAGGGATTTTAGTACCTCCTCGTCAACGACCTCATTGGAAGTATCGCGTTCAAAATCTTCGGGAGCATGGCCATCGTGTACCCATTTGCCCACGAGTTGTATAAGTTGTTGCGCGCGAATCGGTTTCGCGATGTAATCATTCATTCCTGAAGCTAAGAATCGTTCGCGATCTTCCTTCATGGCATAAGCCGTCATCGCAACGATGGGTGGCAAAGCAATTCCCTTGGTATGTAAAAGGCGCGCAGTTTCCATTCCGTCTAATTCAGGCATTTGGATATCCATTAACACCAAATCAAAGTTGGCATCCTCCATCAAACAATCAATCGCCTCTTGTCCACTAGTCACCGTTTTAACCACACAACCGGCTTTAATCAATATCTGAGAAGCCACTTTGCGGTTCGTTGCATTATCGTCAACCAGCAAAATGCGCGCATGTACTTCGGTTAAGGTTCCTGCAATATCAAATCGTTTCGCCAGTGAAATTGAGGATGCCTTAGACGCATCTCCAATCGCTAATTGGACCGTAAACCAAAACGTACTACCCTTTCCTTCCTCTGATTCTACTCCTATTTCCCCTTCCATCATTTTGCAAAATTCCTGCGAAATAGCCAATCCCAAACCAGTTCCTCCATAATTCTTGGAAGTTGAATTGTCCAACTGCTGAAAGGCCGAGAATAATTTCTTGAGATTCTCTCCACTAATTCCTATTCCCGTATCAGTTACGCGTACCATCAATTCGACATGTTTGGCATCCACTTTTACGGCCGAAACTGAAATCATCACCGATCCATTCTCCGTGAATTTCAAGGCATTGGATGTGAGATTTGATAGAATTTGCAATAAGCGTGTCTCATCGGCCACGACAACTTTAGGCACATCCGCAGCAATACTATAAGCCACCTTATTCCCCTTCTGGTGCGCAATTGGCGTAAACAAGGACATCAGTCGGTCCAATAAATCTTCAAATACCAAATCAGCCGGATGAAGCACCATTTTTCCAGCTTCGATTTTGGCTAAATCCAAAATGTCATTCAGGATATGTAAAAGCGTTTCGGATGACTTCCGAATGGTTTGTAAGTAATCTTGTTGGTCCTCGTTCAACGGCGAATCACACAGTAAATCCACCATACCAATCACCCCGTTCATCGGCGTACGAATCTCATGCGACATATTGGCCAAAAACTGTTCCTTTACTTTCAACGAATATTCCGCCTGTTCACGCGCCTCAACTAATTCGGTTTGATATTTCTTTAAATCCGTGATATCCCGCGCAATGCCCGAAACCTCCGAAATAAGCGCTTCAGATTGGATGGGGTTTAAATAGATTTCCAACCACTTTTGCTCGCCGGATTTGGTCATCAACTCCAATTCAAAATGTTGCTTTTGACCCCTAAACGCGAGTTTATATTTATCTTCAAGCGGTCGGCGTTCTTGTGGGGCCACCAACTGGAATCCCATGCTTTCCGTACTGAAATTCAATTGCGGTTTAATCTGCAATTGTTTTTCAAGTAGTTCGGCGTATTCTTGGTTGAAACTTGTCAACATAAGTCGTTTATTCACCGACCACATTAAGTGGGAACTACCCTCAAAAATGGCATTTAATCGGGCTGTCTCTCTAGCCAAAGCTTCTTCTGCTTGCTTGCGCGCAATGGCCACGGCCACTTGGCTCGAGATAAAATCCAGTAATTCCAAATCACGATTCTCGTATTTATTCGCACGCTCGTAGGATTTGACACCAATAATACCGGTTACCCGGTCTCCGATACGCAGCGGCACGCAAAGCATCACTTTAGGTACGACACCATAGAGGTAAATTTTCTTATCAGCAGCTAATTGGTGTATATCGTCATCATGCAAAATCAACGGCTTATTCGCCATAATTGCATATTCCGTCAGTCCATTCCCCAGCTTACGCTTGGTAAAATGAACGCGGGAATCAAAATATTCATCGATGTAATACGGGAAATACAAAAAGCTTTTTCCCGGATCGTATTGGGCAATAAAGAAGTTCTTTACGTCGATAACCTCGCCCAACTGCTTGTGAATATTGACATACAAATCATCCAAATTGGTTGAATTGATCGCAACCTGCGCAATGGATGAGAAAAGTTTATTCGCGCGCTCCGCACGAACTTTCGCCGTGGAATTATGTAAAATACAACGGTAAGCAGTGGGTGTTCCGCGTTCGAGCCGACAACTCGCTGAACCGGAGACGTATAAGCGCCGACCGTCCTTTCGCTTGAATACAGCCGTAAATTCGGGTAGCTCTTCGCCACGGGCCAATAAGTCGAATTGGGCTTGTGTATTATGCGCAAATTCGGGATGCAAGACATCTTGAATTTTAAGATCACGCGCTTCCTCCTCGGAATAGCCCATTGTGTCAAGCCAAGCTTTATTGACAAATAAAAACCGACCCGTTACCCCCGTAATTTGAATAAGGTCGGTCGTATTATTAATTAAATCGCGCAGTTGGGCATTCGATCGTGAAAGCGCTTCCGTCACCTTTTTTCGTTCGGTGATATCCTCCCCAATGATACTCAAATATGATGTATTGTTGGATTCCTTCACAATCGTAGAAGCCACTTCCACCCATTTCATGGAACCGGTTTTGGTGATATAATTTCGTTCACGATCTTCAAACAAACCACCTGAATCGATGGCCTTCTGGAAGGAGGCACGACGGTCCTCTGTTTCACCCTGAGGCAAAAGCGTAGCAAAAAAATCTTTTCCGTTTAATTCATTTGGCTTGTATTCAAACAACGCGTGCGTGAACGCATTTGCAAATACGATGGTGCCGTCGAGCGCCATGATGATACCAAATAACTTTAGGCTTGCAAGGGTATTAATGAGGTTTTCTTTCGATGTCGCTTCCGAGGCAATTCCATCGTTAATTTCCAAAATGTCCAATTGCTTTTTCAGCTCCTGGATTTCGTGAATTAGATCTTCCTTTGTTTTGTTTGCCCAAACTGCCATGGCATTAATCCCTTTTTTTGCTTAAATGTACAAAAAAGGGCGTAATTTCGCGTACCCTTTAGCCCCAAGAACACGTGCAAGTAAGAGCAAAAAAGAGTTTAGGCCAACACTTTTTAAATGATTTAGATGCCGCCCAGCGTATTGTGGATGGTTTGCAGCCACAAGGTGAATACCAAAAAGTCTTGGAAATCGGCCCAGGGATGGGGGTTCTCACCCAATTTCTCGTTAAAAAAGAAGCCTACGAAACGTCCTTAATTGAAATCGACAAAGAGTCTGTCGACTACCTACGGAAAAACTATCTAGAATTTACAGGTCCACGGCTAATTGATGGCGACTTTTTACGCTACCCTTTGGAGAAGATATTTGGTGAAGAAAAATTTGCCATCGTAGGTAACTTCCCCTATTTCATATCAACTCAGATTTTTTTCCGCGTCCTGGAATACAAAGATCAATGCATCGAAGTCGTGGGTATGCTGCAAAAAGAAGTAGCGATGCGCCTTGCCGCTAAACCGGGCAACAAAGACTATGGCATCTTAAGTGTCTTATTACAAGCCTATTACGATGTAGAATACCTATTTAGTTTAGGCCCCGAAGTATTCACGCCCCCACCCAAAGTAAACTCAGGCGTCATTCGTATTCGCCGCAATTGGGACAAAAAATTAGCTTGCGACCCAGCGAAATTCAAGATTGTCGTGAAGATGGCATTCAACCAGCGGCGCAAAACCTTACGCAACGCCTTACGCGCCATGCAATTACCAGATCACCCTTTGTTGACCAAGCGCGCCGAACAATTGGGCGTCGCTGAATTTGTGGAATTGACCTATTTATGGGAAGCACAAGGTTACCCAGGCGCATAATTTAACGGTTTAGAGACATACTTTTTCCGTCAAAATTTCCGTACTTGCGCCTTCAATCTTTTCAAAATCGAATCTCATGGAAGAAATCAACGTTCAGCACCTTCCGTTCGAACTCACAAAAGAGTTTTTAGAAGATATTCGCCAGCTGATTACAGCCCAAGCGAACGAAGAGATTATTGCCAAAATTGAAGACCTTTTCCCTGCCGATATCACTAGCATTTTATATGAGTTAAACGGCGATGAATCGAAATATTTAGTCCAATTACTGGACACAAAAATTGCGGCTGAAATCATTTCAACTTTAGACAGTGATGACCGCAAAAAGTTCCTCAAGAACTTTACCTCCAAAGAAATTTCAGCATACATTAACATCGTCGATTCCGATGATGCGGTGGATATTCTGAACGAACAACCCGTCCGCATTCGTGAGGAAGTGATCGCCCTTTTGAAGGACCGCGAACAAGCGCGTTTCATTATTGACCTCATGCATTACGATGAAGATTGCGCAGGCGGTTTGATGCAGAAGGAGTTGATTAAGATTAATGTCACACAGACCGTGACGGAATGTGTGGAGGAGATTCGCCGACAAGCCGAAGATGTAGAGAAAGTCTATTCCGTCTATGTGGTGGACGATGACGGATTACTTTTAGGAACAGTTTCGTTGAAAAAAATCATTTTGGCCAAACGCGGATCCAAGATTCAAGATGTCTACGAAGACGATGAAATCGTCTCTGTTCAGACCTACAGCACCGGCGAAGAAGTGGCCGATTTAATGCAAAAATATGACCTGGAAGCCATTCCTGTCGTGAATATTCAAGGCCGTTTATTAGGCCGAATCACCATCGATGACGTGGTCGATTTCATCACCGAATCCGCGCAAGAGGACATTCAGGTCATGGCCGGTATCTCGGAGGATGTTGAGGAAGATGACTCAGTATGGCTTTTAGTTCGTTCGCGTTTACCGTGGTTGATCGGTGGTATGGTGGGTAGTTTTTTAGCTGCCAAAATCATTGATCGCTTCGATGATACCATTGCCATATTGCCCGCTATTTCGGCGTTTATTCCCTTGATCGGGTCAACGGGCGGAAACGTGGGAATTCAGTCCTCTTCTTTAATCGTACAATCACTAGCAGATAAAAGTGGTTTAGATACGACCCTCTGGAAACGTCTCCAAAAAGTATTTGTCGTGGCCTTAATCAACGCACTGATTGCAGCCATTTTTGCATTTGGTTGTTCCATGCTCATTGATAATGGTGCCATCATGTTGTCCATCACGGTGTCACTTTCGTTATTCGCCGTGGTTATGTTGGCCTCCCTCATGGGAACCATTACGCCTTTGGTGTTAAACCAACTCAAAATTAATCCAGCCATTGCATCCGGACCGTTCATCACAACGACCAATGACATCTTGGGCTATGGTGTTTATTTCCTCATCGTCTATTTCTTATTGTAGCAGATGATAGCCGTTATTCAGCGCGCAAGTTCAGCCCAGCTTCACATTGAAGAAAAATTGCATGCCTCCATCGGCAACGGATTCGTAATTCTACTTGGCATACATGTAGATGACACTCCGGCCGACGTCACCTATATAGCTGGAAAAATCCACGGTTTACGTATTTTTTCCGATGCGGAAGGCAAAATGAATTTGGCACTTGCGCAGGTGAACGGGGAGATTTTATTGGTTAGCCAATTTACGCTCCATGCAGATACCCGGAAGGGAAATCGGCCGAGCTATCTAGCTGCGGCCCGACCGGAACAGGCGATTCCCTTGTATGAACAAATGATTCATCAGCTTTCAGAAATGATGGGTGGACCGATACAAACGGGTGTTTTTGGTGCCGACATGCAAGTAAGTTTGTGCAACGATGGTCCAGTGACCATCATCATCGATTCTAAAAACCCAGCGATATGACCTTAGAAGAAGCCCAAAAACAAGTAGACACCTGGATTCAAACCGTAGGAGTTCGGTACTTTAGCGAACTCACCAACATGGCCATGCTGACAGAAGAAGTAGGCGAAGTAGCGCGCATTATTGCCCGTCGCTACGGAGAACAATCTGAAAAGGAATCCGACAAGCAAAAAGACCTGGGAGATGAAATGGCGGATGTGCTGTTTGTGTTGATTTGTTTAGCTAATCAAACAGGCGTGAACCTCACAGAAGCGCTGGAAAAAAACATGCAAAAGAAATCGATCCGCGATGCAGAGCGTCACCACAACAATCCCAAACTCAAATAATCTTTACTTCGCTGGCGGGATTTGATTCGCTGAAATACGTTTGCTGATCGATTTGCCTTCCTCCTGATTCGGGATAAATGGCTTAATCAATGAAATCATATCCAGGCTTGGATTCAATTTTTGAATGGCCTCGTGGCGCACATCGAATTCCGTTTGACCGGAAATTTGGGTGTATTCCGCGTCCGATAAGCCATCGTGCTGATTGCCAGTATTGCTAAACGTAGCTAAATGAATTCCGGCCAACTTACCGCCTTCCCAAGAAACCACTTCCCCACCGTGGGCCCAATTGAAACCTGATAGTGTGAAGTTTTTAGCATTGAGTTGTTGGACATCTTGCAAGGGAAGTCCCAAGTAGAGCCCTGAATCTGTCTTCCAAGCAGATGATTTTCCTTGGATGGTTACGTCAACAATCTCACCCGAACGATAATATACATTGACTTGCTTGGACGTTCGAGGGAAAATCATGGACCCTTGCAAGGTATCTGCGCCGATGACCCAGCTCGTGTCTGCAACGACATTTTCTTTTCCATATTTGGTTTGTAGGCCGGCTAAATTAGCGCAAGCCAATACGTCATTGAGTGATTGAGTAGGAACTTCTGTTTGGGGAGATGAGCAAGCGAAAACCGTTGCTAAAAGGAAAAGTAAACCTAATTTTTTCATACTAGAACGAATAAGCCAGGGTTAAATTAACTTGACGTCCCTGATTTTGATACTGATTGAACCGTTGGTACGTTTTGCCCAACAAGTTATTCCCTGAAAGACCCAAATTAACATTCCGCTTCACGAAATAATTAATTTTAAAGTTCAAATCTACGATATCTTCTAACTGCACCAACTGATTTTGCGCAGGATTTAATGCATACAAATCCTTGATCCAGTATACATCGGGTGAAATAAACACCTTATTGGATAGCTTCCAGGTATTCGTCCAGCTCATTGTCAACCCAGGTTTGTGGGAGGCTTGGAAAACGGTGTTTAATAAGGAATAGCGCACATGGTCAACTTTCAAACTGGAGGTAAAGGCATTGGAAACATGCACGTTTACTTGACCGATAATGTTAGCGACTTGAATTTTTTGAATTCCACCGATGTACAAAATTTGAAAACGAGAAGCATCCGAAGGGCTATTAATAAACGTAGGCAAATCAGCATACTCCGCATAATTATACTTGATTTCAAAATCGACATTTTTGTTGCCAACCCCCTTAATACCTCCAAAAAGATTACCCACCTGACTCGTATTTGTAAAGCTAGTTGGAATGGCCATCCATGGATTTTCAGACAAAAAGGATTTAAGTGTATTGAATTGTACATCGCCACCGATTCCGCCAAACAAATGAATGAAATCAGACACACCAAAATCAATCTCAAACTGTGGGAAAATACTTGTCTTCGCAACCGCATCTTTCCCCTCCAGTTCCGTCGCCACGAGAATCCCCGCATTGACACGAATACGCGAACTGGCATACGCAATACTTGGGTTAACGCGATAAAATGAACGCAATAAGGGCTTATTCCCCAGCGCCGAAACATATTCTCCATGGATATAATCAGCGTCCAAACGGGCTTTGACCTTCTCTGATAAATCCTTGGAATAGAACAAGTGAGACTTCGCAATTAACTCCGAAAGTCCTGCTGGGTTCTGCAATAAGCCCGCATCTAAGGTCAATTTATAATCTGAATGTACATTTTTACGCGCACTCAACACCTTGCCCAACACGTTGAAATACGAATAATTCAAGCGAATATCCGCAGCCTTAACAAAACTAGGTATTTCAGGCAAGCCATAGGCGTGGTTGACTTGTCGGCTGGCCGACACACTCCCCTCCCAGAAATTCACAGTTCCTAAATATCTGCTAACCAAACGGGCTTGATTTTCACTTCGGGCAGAAAATGTCGATTTCACTGGACCTTGCGAATTGGCATCATGGTTTAAGTAAAAACCAATAAACTTATTTTCTTTCGGCGAATGACTCGCATTAAAGTTTAACAAGGTATGTCCATAATTGCCCACGCCTACTTGCAAGACATTATCGTATTTCTCCCCAAAAGCCACTTTAGCTGTATCGCGGGAACGCATATCCTGCGCGGGTGGTGCTTGGATATTTGGCAAAGAATCGCTTGGCCACGTGAGACTCGTCGCTTGTTGCTTCATCTCCTTGATGCTCAAAGGCATCTTAAAAGACTTTAATGGCAGGTATTGACGTTCGGATACCTTCAGTTGCCACAGGGACTTCGCGCCACCTGGAACTATAATCACTGTTTTGTCAATTTCCTGTGCGGAAATATTCGAGCTAATTACGCTCGCAGCAAGGACAAAAAGAATAGTCGTTATACCCCTCATTTACTTAATTCTTCTAATTTTTTCTTTGCCTGCAACAGAATGCTTTCATCACTCATACTCGACAAAATACTATCTAAAATGACTTTGGCTTGTCGGCCATTCTTGAGCGCGATGAAATTATCAGCCATAAGTAAGAAGGCCTTTCCTACCAATGTGTCCGCTACTTCATAAAAGCGAGCACCTTCTTGGCTAAAATACTGCTTAATTAAGTCCGTGGAACCTCTGTAATCACCTGATTGTGAATGAATTAAAGCCACTTGAATAAGTGCTTGCGCCCCTAAATCCATACTATCTATTTGAACAACTTTCATAAAATGACGTTCAGCATCTACCTTGTTTTGCTTAATCAACCAAGCTTGCGCGATATTGAAATGCAATTGAGATTTTTGCTCTAAATCAAAATCTAAGTCCATCATAGACTCAAGATTATTTAATTGATCCGAGGCCTTATATATATCAACTAATACAGGTCTAGCTTTAAATTTAAACGCTTCATTCCCTGACTTATCTACTACTAAATCAGTAAGAAAAGCAGCCGCATTTACGGTATTTTTTTGTTCCAATTCAATGGAAGCAAGCAACCATAAGGCTTCTGATTTTTTCGACGTTTGATTATTCAAATTAACAACTCGTTTCAAGTAGGTCGCTGAATTCCTCCAGTCTTTCGTTTGAAAAGTACCAAACCCGAGCATCCAATAAACTTCGCCTATTTGGGCGTAATTCGGGTATTTAGAAATAAATTTGGCAAGCTCTGGAACGGCTATACGGTATTTACCTGAGTTAAAAATAGACTGACACAAATCAAAAAGCTCTTCATCATCCCCTTTTTCCTCGCCGTTTACTAAGGAAAAAATCTGACGTAATTCAAATATTTCTTCGCTTCGACCTTCACGCTTTAATATTTCACTAGCCCCAATTAATGCCTCCCTAGATGTAGAGTCTTTTGTGAATTCACGAACTAATCGCTGGTAATCAGCTAATGCCAAAATCCATTGATTCGTAGCTTCATACGTTTCCCCACGTAACAATAAGGAAGAACTTAAATAAGAATTTCCTAGCGTGGTTTGTTGTATAAATGCACTTAAGGAAGAAATTAATTCCGCAAAAACTAGTTTATTTTGAGATCTAAATCGAGCCAAATTTGCCAAAAATAATGCCTCATCATGCTTAGAACCATTTTTACTTACTTGGCTTAATTTTTCATAAACTAAATGTGCTTCTTCAAATCTTCGCTCATTCATTAACACGGCAGCTTTACGCTCTAATAAAGAATTCATCCCGGTTTGACCTAGTGCTATACCTTGATCAAAATAAGATAATCCTAAATTAATCTTACCATTAGCAATGGCCGTTTCACCTGCA
>NZ_JBILJM010000014.1:0-60965 GCF_044377215.1 Aquirufa sp. | reverse complement strand
AATACAGACAATCGCTGGAGCGAAAACCTTTACGAGTGTGAATACGACTGGAAATGTAGAAGTTGGCGGAAACCTTTTACTCACCGGCTCACAGACAAATAGTACGCTAACAGCCTCCAAAGCAATCTTTACGGACGCCTCGAAAGTACTAACTTCGACGGGAACTGTGGGCGTTGCTCAAGGGGGAACGGGAGCAGCAACGCTAACTGCTGGAAGCTTGTTGGTCGGAAACGGAACAGGGGCAGTGACAAGTCTAGCTCCAAGCACGGCTGGCTATGTACTTAAAGTGGTGGGATCCTCTTGGGTAGTCTCAGCTCCCGATACCGATGTCAATGACCAATTTACCGCGACTGTGGGTAAGCTAACATTTACACTCACGCAAACTCCGGCTGCGAATTCAAAAGTGCAAATGTTCATTAATGGCATTCGCATAGATAAAACAGCCTATAGTTTATCGACCAATATCATAACCTATATTCCTGCCAATAATAGTAGTTTCACCTTGGTTGCTGGCGACCGAATCCAATTCGACTATGCATATTAGACTATTCATTTTATTGATTTTAACTACCTGCAACCTATTCGGCCAGGCTGTAACCGTACAAGGTAAAATCACAAATTCACGATCTGAATTTGTTAATAAGGCGGGTAAGCGATTTACGTATGAAGGGGTATTGCCTTCTGGTAAATTGGACGCACTCCCACCTTGTACAAGTATTCGGATAGAACACGTCACAAGTCGCGGTGTTGCACCAGTAGCTAAAACCATAACGTACGATCTAGCTTATTCCACGATTACTGGTGCAAACAAATGTTGGCTCTTACAAAATTTAGGCTCAACAAATCCACCAATAAGTGCCACTGATGATACAGAAAATGCATCAGGTTGGTACTGGCAATTTGGAAGCAAAATTGGCTACAGGTATGTTGGAACCAGTCGTACACCTTCCTCCACCTGGCCTAATCGCACATTGACCAATACCGATTGGGCTACAAACCAAGACCCATGCACCATTGAATTGGGAACGGGGTGGCGCTTACCCACCTACCAAGAATGGAGAACGATCGCATTAAATTACAATTATGAAGCCCAACTTTTTGCTTCAGAAATCAAATTGCATAATGCTGGTTGGCTGCGACAATCAGATGGTTTAATTCAAGAACGCGGAATCACAACGCATTATTGGAGTGGAGAAAGCGATACAGAAGTCAATGCCAGAGGTTTTGTTATTCCATCTGTAGGTGCCAAATCTACCTCATCCACCAACGATAAAGATGCTGGATTTAGTGTAAGGTGCATTCGCGATTAATATCATTTTTTCTATTGCCTGAAAAGCTTAATTTAGCAAAATGAAATCAAACACGACACTCATTTTTGCTGGACTTTGGCTGCTCATGGCCTGTTCCAAAAAAGAAGAAAGCATTTCACCTACCACAGGTAACATCACCGAATCCATTTATGCGTCCGGTACGATCAAGTCGGCAGACCAATACCAAGCATTCGTCTCAGTTAGTGGCATCATTGAAGAAATTTATGTCCACGAAGGACAAGAGGTCAACGTAGGCACTCCACTCCTACGCGTATCCAATGAAACACAGCAATACAATTTGGAGAACGCGAAACTGACTGCGAATTTTAATGACCAAGCAAACAACCAAGGTAAACTCGTCGAGGCGGAAGCCATCGCACAAACCTCCAAAGCTAAACTTAAATTAGACTCTAGTTTATATGCGCGCCAAAAAGCCCTTTGGGCGCAGCAAGTAGGTACGCGTGTTGCGTATGAACAAGCAGAATTGAACTTCCAAAGTTCACGAGCGAATTATATTTCGGCCCAACAACGCCTCACTGATTTGCGCCGACAAATCAATTTCAGTTCGGCACAGACGAAAAAAAACGTGCAAATTTCAGCGCGTCAAACAGCGGATTTTATACTGAAGAGTCAAGTAAAAGGTACTGTATTTAACCTGTTGAAAGAAAAAGGGGAACTTGTAAGTCCACAGACGCCTATTGCGGTAGTAGGAAATACGCAAAATTTCATACTCGAAATGCAAGTGGACGAAAATGACATCTTCCAAGTACAACTAGGACAAAAAGTTGCCGTGACTTTCGATGCCTATAAAAATAAGGTATTCGAAGCGCAGGTAACTAAAATTGCCTCCATCATGAACGAGCGGAATAAAACGTTTTTAGTGGAAGCGAGCTTCACAAAAGCCCCCGAGAAACTGTATCCAAACGTTACATTTGAAGCGAACATCATGCTACGCACCAAACAGAACGCTTTAATTCTTCCACGTAACTACCTGAAAAATGATTCCATTGTCACGCTAGTGGATGGAACCACACGGACCGTCAAACTTGGCCTAACTGATTTCCAAAAAGCTGAAATTCTAAGCGGTCTCAGCAGCCAAGACCAAGTGATAAAGCCGAAGTAATGAACTTAAAATTAATTGTTCAAGTATCGATTTCATTATTGCTCGCCCGTTGGAAACAAACGCTTGTTGCCGCTGTAGGTGTAACCTTTTCCATTGCGATGTTCATCACCTTGCTTGGTTTCATGAATGGCTTGAATGATTTACTGGACGGATTAATCTTGAACCGGACTGCGCACATCCGGCTGTACCACGATATCAATGTGTCAAAAAACCAACCGATCGATTTATTAAGCCCCAATACATCCAATTTTGTAAATTCAGTTAAGCCTAAAAACCAACGGCTCGAATTGTACAACAGCGCACAAATCATGCAAGCCATCAAACAAGATGCGCGTGTCTTAGGCGTTGCTCCAAAAATCAATGCACAAGTTTTCTATAATGTTGGCACCATCGACCTCACCGGCGTCATCAATGGTATTGACCCTGACGAAGAAAATCGCTTATTTATGTTTAGCGATTACGTGACGCGAGGCAACTACCTAGACCTGAAAAACATACCCAATAGCATCATTTTAGGCAAGGGAGTAGCGGATAAAATGGCAGCCAATATAGGAGATGTCATACAAGTAACCACCAGCAAAGGGGAACGCTTGCAATTGAAAGTGGTTGGATTTTTTCAGTCGGGACTGCAAGACTTAGATAAAGTCCAAAGCTATTGTTCCATCAGCACCACCCAAAAGCTGTTAGGCGTTTCCAGTAATTACATTACAGATGTGCAAGTCAAGCTGAAGGACATTTTACAAGCACCAGCCATGGCAAAAGAATACCAGCGTTATTACGAGACAGACGCGATTGATATCCAACAAGCAAACTCGCAATTCGAAACAGGAAGTTCAGTTCGAACTATTATCTCCTATGCAGTAGGTGTAACCCTATTAATCGTTGCTGGCTTCGGAATTTACAACATCCTTAACATGATGATTTACGAAAAAATGGATTCCATAGCCATCATGAAAGCCATTGGTTTTTCTGGAAAAGATGTGAATTTAATCTTTATTTTTATTGCATTGAGCATTGGAGTTTTTGGTGGAATCTTGGGCTTACTGGTAGGTTTTGGTATGTCGAACATCATTGATAATATTCCCTTTAATACGGAATCGCTGCCTACGGTTAAAACCTATCCCATCAACTATAATCCTTTATTTTACATTATTGGCGCTATATTTTCATTGGTCACCACCTATTTCGCTGGTTATTTTCCATCCAAAAAAGCAAGTAAAATAGACCCCGTTATCATAATCCGCGGCAAATAAACATGACACATATTCACAAAGAAGTTTTACGGGCGACCAACATCACCAAATACTTTCATGATCCCATGACGGTTAAAGTGTTAGATAACATCAACTTCAGTTTAAATCAAAGTGAATTCGTATCGGTGATCGGTAAATCAGGATGTGGGAAGTCGACGCTTCTGTATATTCTTTCGACGATGGACACCGACTATGAAGGAGAATTGTTCATTGACTCAGTCGCGATGGGCAATAAATCAGAAAAGGAATTAGCACGCGTTCGCAATGAAAAAATCGGATTCGTTTTTCAGTTCCACTATTTACTGAACGAGTTTAACGTACTTAAAAACGTCATGTTACCTGGGCTCAAATTAGGAAAATACAGTGAATCCGAGGTGGAGCACCGGGCCTATGAAAAGTTGAAGGTATTGGGGATTGAAAATGAAGCAAAAAAAATGCCCAATCAATTATCAGGTGGTCAAAAACAACGTGTAGCCATTGCGCGCGCATTAATCAATGACCCATTGTTGATTATGGGTGATGAGCCAACTGGAAATTTGGATAAAAAAAACAGCGATATCGTGTTTCAAACCTTCCAGCAATTGGCCGAAGAATTCCATCAAACACTGCTGATCGTTACACACGACAATGAATTTGCCCTAAAAACCTCACGCATCATTGAAATGCAGGATGGCAAAATCATCAACCAATAGTTATTCCTTTACGATACTAGCTACAAAAGGCTTGCCCGTCGCTTGTACCAAATGCAGTACATACTTCGCAGGACGAAAATTCTTAAAATCAGTCAGATTGATCTCGGTAATTCCCTCAGCATACGAAGCTTCCCACATCACACTACCCACAATATCGTAAATGACCAAGTATGATTTAGATGTGCTTTTGTCTGAGAATTGAATGCGCAACTTATCAACAAATGGATTAGGAAAAACAGTGTAGGCAATCGGATTTTCAATAGCTGTTTGTACCTTCAACCCTGATTTCTGAATACTTCGCGCCAGTAGATTGGGCTGCTTGAAGCCTTGTCGGATCGTAATCCCCGACTTGACCGTTGTCCCCGTGACGACACTGGACTGACCAATCACGTGGGAATAATACCGGCCGTTCACCAACTTAGTTACTCCACCGGAAGAAATGGTTGAGTTTTGAGACCATGCACATTGGCCTACCAAAACAAATACAAATAATAATAATAGTCTCATATTTAGAACCAATAGTCGCGAAAGGTACAAAAAATCCTTAGCCTGCAAGGTATTTAATCCCAGGGATTTTACGCAAAACCCAAACAATTGCACCAGAAATCAATAAACAGGTAAAGGCTGTCAGGGGAATCCCAATACTTGGATGCCACATGGCCCCATATATTTTGATTTTTACGAGGTAAAATAAAACGATAATGTGAATTAAATAGATGCCATAACTGTGCGAACTGACCCAATCTCGAAAGCGAGCTGTTCCTGGAATCGTACCCTCATACGATTTAAATAACATAAACAACCCAGCAGTCGACATAACCACACTCGGCGAAAAATTGGCATACAACAATCCATAAAATTTTCCGTCTTCGAGTGATTGCACATACGTTCCTTGCATGGTCCAAAGCGTACCAATCAAAAACAAAGCCCAAGCAAAAATTCTCGAAAACGAATGTTTAGTCAGGTAAAAACCTAACACCAAATACCCGATATAGCCCGTGAAATAAGGCAATTTGACAGGTAAGCTCATTCCCGGAAAATGCGAATTATCGAAAAAAATAGTCACCAACCACATCCCTAAAAAGAATTGCAAATGACTTTCGCGCGCTTGACGTACCCAGGCGCCAATAATGGGTATAAATAGGTATACACCCACAATCATGTAGATGTACCAAAAATGATAGGATGCTCCGTCAAAAAATTGTTTAAAAATCCACGCTAAATTTTGTGAGCGACCACTTTGACGAACTTGCCAATTGAAAATCGCGAAAATCGAATTGTAAAACAGAAAAGGGAGGATAATTCTTAGAAAACTTTTTTTAAAAAAAGAGCCTATTTCTTCCTCCCGTGGTAATAGCAAAGCCCCCGAAAGCATGACAAAAATCGGGACAGCATACCGGAAACCCCCATTATACAGGTTGGCAAACCACCAAGCTGAATCAGGAATTTTCCCAAAGTTCAATAAGACATTTGCAGCTGAATGAATTAACAACACCGCGAGGGTTGCTGTGACGCGCAAATTGTCTAGATATTGAACTTTGGGAATTGACATTAACTAAAAGGTTGTTTATAATGACGCTTTTTAGTGGCCGCATAAATCGCATTGGCAATTGAACCACCGGTGGGTGGCAATGCGGGTTCACCTAATCCCGTTGGGCTTATGCCATTATCCACAAAATAGGCATCAATTTTCGGAATTTCATTCCCTCGAATCATGCGGTAGGCATTGAAATTCGTTGGACTCGTCACACCCGCCTGAAAATTCAATTTAGCAAACATCGCATGACCCATGCCATCAATAATGGCTCCTTTCACTTGATTTTCTGCACCACTTAAATTGATAACCTCCCCACAATCCGTAACGGCAGTCACTTGGGTAACTTGAGGCTTACCATTTTTCACTTGAACCTCTGCAACCTGAGCTACATAAGATAAGTGTGAATAATACACACTGAAACCTTGGTGTACCCCTGGCTTCTTTTTCCATTGCGATTTTTCGGCTACTTGTCGGATTACCTCCGCAAAGCGATCTGCCTCATACGTAATTTTACCTACTGGGTTTGATTTTACGCGTGCTAGCAAATCCAAGCGCATTTGAATCGGATCTTTTCCCGCCGCCTCAGCTACTTCATCCAAAAATGCTTGTTCCGCAAATCCCAAGAAATTGGTAATTGGCGCACGCCATGGACCTGTTGTCACAGCTGATTTTTGATCCACTGATTCAATTAAAACGTTATCAATTGCTCCTACTGGGAAGTTATCTTGACGGGTCGAATTACCCGCATTTAAACCTACTCCGCGAAGGTAAAAAGAGGTTATAGTTCCTTTGGCATCAATACCTGCTTTGAAATGGTACCGAACGGCTGGTCGGTAAATTCCACCACCCATATCATCTTCACGCGTCCACATAACCAAGACTGGCTTTTTAATGATGCTGGATAGTTCAGCGGCTTCCAAGGCGAAGTCATTATTCAAACGCCGACCGAAGCCACCGCCCATTTTGGTTAACTCCACTTGAACCGTATTTTCAGGAACACCTAATAAAGTCGCAACTGCCTTTTGAGCGGGCTGCGGTACTTGCGTAGGACCAGCCAACGTAACCGAACCCGGCTTCACATCCGCAAAAAAGTTCATCGGCTCCATCGGGCTATGCGAAATAAATGGACACTCATACGTTGCCTCAATTACTTTGGCAGCTTCCGAAATAGCCTTTGCAAAATCCCCATCTTTCCGTTGGACCGTTGCCTTATCCGACTTCATTCCCGCATCAAACCACGCCTGATGTGTATCATTTCCTTCTAAAGGAGCATCAGAGCCATACGAACATGTCAAACTCTGACGTGCCTGCATGATTTCGAAGGTACTTGTACCTACGATAGCCACCTTATTTTTAAAGGAAACAACGTCAATGATTCCCGGCATTTTCTTGACATCTTCCGCAGAGAAAGATTTTAACGTTGCCCCAAAAGGCGGACGTACAATCTGTGCAAAAACCATACCTGGCTTCCGAACATCAATTCCAAAAACAGGTTTACCAGTAACAATATCTTTATTATCAACCCCGCGAACACGGGTTCCAATAATCTTATAATCTTTACGGTCTTTGTACGTAACGGTCGATGGAACGGGCAATTTCGACGCTTCCGCAGCTAAAGAGCCATACGAGGCTTTCTGACCTGCAGGACCTAAGACAAATCCTTTCGATGTTTTGCAAACACTAGCATCTACTTTCCATTGATTTGCTGCTGCTTGTACCATCATTTGGCGTACACTTGCCCCCGCTTTGCGTAAACGCTCCCACGAATGTTTCAGAGCACCTGACCCACCGGTCAACTGGCGTTCAAAATTTTGTGTATCTAAATTCGCCTGTAAGACTTCCACTTGTTTCCAATCCACATCCAATTCCTCTGCCACAACCACGGGAAAAGCAGTTTTAATCCCTTGCCCAATCTCTGGATTAGGGGAATATAAGCGAATTTTACCAGTGGCATCAATGCTTAAAAACGCATTAAATCGACCTGGTTCATTGGCAATCGCCATCGTAGCTCCCTTGGATTCAAACCAATCAAATCCCAAGGTAAACACACTCGTAAAGAGTGCCGTTTGCTGGATAAAATTTCTACGTGTCGTTTTCATTTCTTAACTTTTTTAGAGGCTAATGCAACTGCTTCTTGTATGCGGTGGTAGGTGCCGCACCGACAAATATTTCCGGCCATGCCGTCAACAATTTCTTGTTTCGAGGGATGGGGGTTTTTCTTCAATAAAGCCGCAGCCGTCATGATTTGACCCGCTTGGCAATAGCCACATTGAGCTACGTCTAGTTCATCCCATGCTTCTTGAATCGGGTGTTTTCCAGCAGGATCCAAACCTTCAATGGTGGTGATTTGGGCGTTGCCAACGGCCGAAATAGGTAATACGCAAGAGCGCATAGGCTCTCCATTTACCCAAACTGTGCAGGCGCCGCATTGGGCAATTCCGCAACCATATTTAGTCCCCAATAAACCTACATGGTCTCTTAGCGCCCATAAAAGTGGGGTGTTGGAATCAATGTCCAAACTAACTTTTTTTCGATTAATCGTCAATGTGATTGCCATGACTTATTTTTTCTTTTTAATGATTTCTTTGATACGTAAATTTCTAAACTTTAACGGAGATCCGTGACCTAAAAACCCAATATGGCCTGTTTTGTTTAACAAACCTGGATGTTCTTTATGATCCGGTGTTCCATCTTTAATGGCTTGAACAAGGTCGCCATCGGTAATAACTTCACCATTTAATATAACCTTAATGCGATTTCCCTCTGCAATCACTTCCTGTTCATTCCACTCGCCAACAGGTTTCAAGAAACCTTGTTTAGATGGAATGATTCCATACACAGAACCATGATATTGATAAGCTTGTAATTTCGCGTAAATCGGCGCCGTGTTATCCAAAATCTGCAACTCCATCCCGACGTAGGCAGCGTCACCTTCAAGCGGCGTACGGATACCCAGGCCATTGTTGGCACCTGGTGTTAATTGAAAATCAAACTTCATGTGAAAATCGCCGTATTCTTTTTTGGTGTACAAATTTCCTTTGCCACCACGTTTCGGATCCACCACTAATTCACCGTTTACTGGGTAATAATCCGTCGTATTTCCTGTCCAATTAAAGAGCGATGAACCATCAAAAAGTGGCTCAAAACCCACTTCCTCAGGCATATAAACAGGCTGTGGAGTCAACTCCTTTACGTAAATGTTTCTGTACACAATGTGATTCCCGTGCGCTTGTAATTCAATCGCATCCTGGATGAAAATCGGAATTTTACGATCCCAATAATTTTCTAAAATCACATTATCCACAACCAATTCACCATTCAAATAAACAGATACGCGTTCTCCACGCATGGTGACGCGAAATGTATTCCATTCTCCTACGGGATTATCCGCCACTTTCAGTGGATTCTTCGGATTGATTTGGTTATTGTACAATCCACCTGAGCCAACTTGTGCTCCCACACGCGTTAGAGCCGTATCCCAAATCTGAACTTGTGGAGAACCACGCAGGTAAAGACCCGCATCACCTTCTTTTTCAATTTTCCAGTCGATGATTAACTCAAAATCTTGATAATCTTTGACCGAACACAAATTGTTGCCATGCCCCGTAAAGTGTAGCTCTTCGCCTTGTGCCATCCAGCCTGTGCGCATGATGGAATCGGCTTTGATTTGCTTCATCGCCAAGGTATCTGCTGGCGTTTTTCTGCGTTTAACTGGATTGTCCACTAAGCCTTTCCAACCGCGTAAATCGGTTCCATTGTACATCGTGTAAAAACCACGACCAGGATTGCTTTTATTAATTTTATCACGAAGAGCGGCATCCGAAATTAAGGACGCATTTTCCATAACCCACTCCTTGGTCATTTGACCTTGAAAATCTGAATTAGCCACATAAAGTGCTGCCAACCCATCTACAGCGATTTGCTTTGCATTCGGTTCTTTCAATCCTAAATACAAAGTCCGCATGGCAGCTAATGAATTGCATTTCGCCAATCCCTTATAAATTTGCTCCCGTATATCCATGTTTTGGGTTAAATCCAATGCATTTCGGTACCGTAAAACTTGTTGGTCTACATGCGCAAATGTCCGTCCATTGATCCGCACAAAAGCTTTCAATGCCTCTTCATCTTTCTTTCCCAACGCGTACAACCAATCCAAATTGGCAACTTCCTGAACGAAGGGTACCCAATTATTTTTATATTGAGCGGCTAAGGCAAAGGCTGTAATTTTACTATTTCGCGTGCCGTCAAGCTTGATTAATTGCATCATGCAGTTTTGTAAGGCCTTGATTTCATTTGGTAATTGCGCGATAGATAATTTCTCTGCAATCAGATCAAAATCTTTCAATTCAACCCAGTAGGTCAATGCCTCAAATCCTGCTGCACGTACTGGATGATTTGATTGCACCGCTCGCCAAACCAAAGTCTTTACTTCCGACCATTGGTGTACACTACCATAAGTTAATAGAACCGTTTTTTGCGCTGTTGACGCCTGTTCGTAGGTGCTGAGCTTAGCTTTTAAGAAATCATTTGCCGCTAGGGTGGTCGTCAAGTCAGCGATTTTTTGCGCATCAACTTGATTCGACTTTAACATATCCCAAACAGCAGGAAGTCCTTTTGCCCCTTGAACTTGCAATTGGGCAATAATCTGTTCCGTTTTGAAATTTGAATTTTGAATAAGAGGCAAGGCCCAAGCGGCTTTGTAGGTACCCACAGCCTTAATGAAAGCTTTTTGATGCGCAGCATCCCAGGTTTTGATATTGATGTTTGTGCGCGGTTTGGACATTAATTGTTTTAAAATAAATGCCGTAACCTGTGGTTTTGCTTTTGGATATTTTCCTAGTAAAATGCTTTCATCTTGTTTGGCAATTAAACCAATCAGTTCACATTGCGTCGCCTCGGGAAGGTCATCACGAAGAAAAGCTTTTAATTCTGTCGGATTTTTTGCGTTGGCTAATATGAAAGCTTCCGTCGCCTGCGTAGGTTCGTAAATGCCTTTGCTGGCGTATGCTGCCGCTTTTAAGGCAGGTGTGGCTCCTTGGGTTCGGTTAAAAAGTTGTTGCTCGCGGGAGGATTGCGCGAGGGTTTGCCAACTAACCAATACTAATAGTATATATTTCATGACGTTTAGATGATATAAGGTGCGCGCATCGGTTGATTGATGAGACTATTTGCTTCAGGATCACCGATAAATTCTTGTTTAACGGAGTCAAATTTGAGGTTGCGGTGCAAGCGCATCGCAATCAAACCCATGTTAATTAAAGTACATGACCGATAACCATTTTCCTCATTCAAGGCAAATTGAGTTCTATTTTTCACCGAATCAACAAAATCAATTTGTTGGGCCGGTGGCTCTGGAAACTCAGCTAGCTTACGTTCCAAATCAGGGATATCTGATTTAAAGTTCTTGTATAATTTTCCTTTGGGACCTTCGATGTAGGCAACTTTCTCGTCTTTAGCTTCGCCATCTAAAACAATTTGGCATCCATCTGCATAGGTATAGGTAATGCGATTAAAGATTCCCACGGCATCTTTATCTTGCACGGGGGCATCTACTTCCACATAGACTGGACTTTCGTTATCCTTTCCTAACATATATTGAATCGGATCCATGTAATGCTGGCCCATATCGCCCAGGGCACCACCATCATAATCCCAATATCCGCGGAACGTTTGATGCGTACGGTGTACGTGATAGGGTTTGTAAGGCGCAGGTCCGAGCCAAGCGTCATAATCTAATTCCGGTGGAACGGGTTGCGGTGTTAAATCCGTTTTTCCAATCCAATAAAATTTCCAGTCGAAACCGGTGTGTTTACTTACGGTGAATTTCAGCGGCCAACCAAGAAGACCTGAGTCAACTAGCTTCTTCATCGGTTTAACCGGACAATTCAACCCGTAAAAATTACTTTCGAATCGGAACCAGGTGTTTAGTCGGAAGATACGTCCGTGTTGTTGGACCGCCTCTTTTAATTTTTGTCCCTCTCCGATCGTCCGGGTCATGGGTTTTTCACACCAAACATCTTTACCTGCCCTTGCTGCATCTGCGGCCATGATTCCATGCCAATGCGGCGGGGTAGCTACGTGTACAATGTCAACTTCAGGGAGTTGAATCATTTCTCGGTAGTCGGTGAATGCTTTCACACCTTTCTCGACTTTGTCTAACCCGAGTTGTAGGTTTTTCTTATCAACATCGCACATGGCAACGACGCGTGTGCCTGCGTACGGAATGTGTCCGCGGCCCATGCCGCCGGTTCCGATGATTGCTTTGGTGAGTTGGTCTGAAGGAGCAATAAAGCCCTTTCCGAGTACGTGACGTGGTACAATGCTGAATGCAGCTAAGGAAAGGACAGATTGCCCTAGGAATTTTCTTCTAGAAACTGACATAAATGAATAGGTTTACGGCCAAATATATGAAATTTTTTCGACTAGACGCTGCCGGGGTCTACGACCCCGGCAGCGTCACCCCCACACCCTTGCAAATAACAGTAAAACTGGTTAAAATATCTGTTTTGGGTGAAAAAAATCAAGTTCCTGAATGAATAAACGCGTACTTTGCGTAGCGGAAAAGTTGACGCTTACGGGGAGTCTACGACCCCGTCAGCGATCAACTTCTTATAACAATTGTTAAACTTCGCGCACCATGTGCACCTACCACCAACGACTGCTCAATATCCGCAGTCTTCGATGGACCCGCTAAAAACAATCCAAAGCCAGATTTTACCCCACCCAAGCGCGCATAAGCCGCATGCATCGTAGGAACAATCTCCGTTACGTTTATAACTAAATGTTGACATATAAATGGAGCCACCCGATGCGGCATCGCCTCCTCTGTCAACCAAATGGCACCATTCTCCGCTACCCCAAACTCGCCATCAATCTCCAAAACTTCCACATCCGCTAAACTCAATCCATCCATCGTTTTGTCGAACCTACGCCGACCGGGAAATAATTCCTCTAACTCGGATGGACTTACGACACGAGCACCTACGACGGCCAACGAAGCTATGAAATCAAAACCTTCTGAAGCCTTGGTAAATACACCCGGATGTTGAACCGGTTCTAGCGGCTCAATTTTCCCTAAAATCTGATCTCGTGAGCTCATCGTTTTTTGTACCATTCTTGAAAACTCTCCTTCGGTGCAACCGGCATCTCCCGCTGTTTATACCAAGGATTTAATCGATTATTTAATAATCCAGAAAACTGGCGTAAAAACGCACCACCTAATCGGTAAATCACCGGATTAGCTAATACAAAAGCCATCATTTTCATGCCGACAGTTTTGACAGCTGGAGCTAGTCCCGCCGACATTAAATCTTGTCGCCAAAACCACAATTGTTCATGAATATTAATCTTCACCGGACAGACATTCGAACACGAACCACACAATGTCGACGCGAAAGGTAAATCCACATTCGCTTTTTTGTCGATATTGGGAGCTAAAATAGACCCAATTGGACCCGCAACCGGTTGGTGATAACTATGCCCTCCACTCCGACGGTACACCGGACAGGTATTAAAACAAGCCGCACAGCGAATACATTTTAGTGAATTCTTGTATTTTGGATCTGCTAATTGACGCGTCCGACCGTTATCCAAAAAGACGATATGCACCTCTTGACCTTCGCGCGGAAGATGAAAATGTGACGAATACGTAGTGATTAACTGCCCAGTAGCACTGCGGGCTAACAGACGCAAAAACACGGCTAAATCTTCTCTTTTAGGAATAATTTTCTCAATACCCGTGCAGGCAATATGGACTTTGGCTAAATGTGCCCCCATATCCGCATTCCCCTCATTCGTACATACCACAAATTCTCCCGTCTCCGCTACCGCAAAATTTACACCCGTTATCGCCACTTCAGAAGCTAAAAAATGGCCACGTAAATGTTGGCGCGCCGCCTCCGTCAGAAACTGTGGGTCTTTATTTCCCTTTGGCGTTCCTAAATGCTGATGAAAAGTCTCCCCAACATCCTCCTTTTTCAAGTGAATCGCAGGCAAAACAATATGACTTGGAACTTCATTTCGGAACTGAACAATGCGCTCCCCTAAATCGGTATCTACAACTTCAATTCCTTTAGAAGCTAAATAATCATTTAAATGACATTCCTCGGTCAACATCGATTTACTCTTGACCAAAACTTTTGAACTTTGTGAAGCAATTATGCCATGAACTATCGCATTATGTTCTGCTGCATCAGCCGCCCAATGCACATGAATGCCGTTGGCCTGAGCTTTTGCTTCAAAAGCGCGCAGGTATTCCCCTAAATTTGCGAGGGTATGATCTTTTATCTGCGAGGCATGCTCACGCAAATCCTCCCACTCAGGTAAAACTTTCGAGACCTTATCACGTTTTGCACGAACGAACCAAAGCGTTTCATCATGCCAATCCGTCCTTTCCGAATCCGAAATAAATATCTCCGAAGCATCCGCGTGACTAATCATAATTCAATATTTCTACAATGTGTTTCACTTGTACCTTCGAACCTTGTCGGCGCAATATACCCTCCATATGCATCAAACAAGACGTATCCGCACCAATAATATACTCCACGGCATTCACATCATGCTCCCTAATTCGATCTTGCCCCATTTTCACAGAAACAGCTTCCTCCGACACACAAAATGTACCACCAAATCCACAACACTCATCTTCCCTTTTTGGCAAAAGGACTTCGATACCTTGAACCAGTCCAAGCAAATCCTGTAATTTCGAAAAGGGTTTTTCGTTTCGCTCCGACATGGAACTTAAACGTAAAAAACGCTGACCGTGGCAACTTTGATGCAATCCTACCCGATGAGGGAATTTCGCAGTCAAGCTATTCACTTTCAAAATGTCCGTCAAAAACTCGCAAATTTCATACACCGACGACCTGATTTTCTGAGAAGGATGATGCTCCTTCAAGTGTAATACGCAAGATCCCGACGGACCCACGATGTAATCAAATCCATCAAAATTGGTCGTAAAATTCGCATCACAACCTCCAGTAGAAGACGCAAAACCAGAATTAGCCATCGGTTGGCCACAACAAGTTTGATCCTTTGGAACAACCACCTCGCAGCCTAATTTCTCCAACAATTCCAAACTTGCCACCGCTACCTGAGGATAGAACTGGTCAATGTAACACGGAACAAAAAGGGCAACACGCATCCTAATAACGTTTCAGTTGAATTAAATTCTGAGGTAAATCCCCATCATAAACCATCAAAGCAGCCCCCAGCGCACTTGCCTGTGCAACCTCTGCGGCAAAAACTTCGACTTGCGGAAAGGCTCGCGCCAATAAACGCATGTACCATTCATTTTTACTAAAACCACCATCCACCAACAATTGTTTAACGGGCGCATCTTTCAATAAAAGGTTTAAACTAAAGATTTGCTGGCCTACTAAATCTACCATGAATTGATCATACGCCGAAGCCAAATCCCCAAAATCAGCTAAATCTCGCCCAGCAAAAGCACAATCATAAACGCTAGATGACCTAGCTTCCAAACCAAAAACACAATCGGAGAAAGTCAATTCCTTGAATGATCCACCAAAATGCATCTCTAATCGCGCTACCTGCTCCTCATGAAATTGACCACCAAATAAACGCGACGCCTTCACAGCTTTTCCATTTGACTGTAAAAAACACAAAACATCATTCGCTAATTCATCAGCAGTCAAGGGCGATTCGTTAAAGGGGTGCATCGCAATGCACCAAGTACCCGTCGACAAAAGCACAAATTCTTCCCGCATCGAGCGCAAATAAGGAATTAATGCTGCCGATGAATCATGTAAGCCAAAGCCATACCGAATTCCATCTAATTCAATACATGCCTCCGTCGAAATTGGCGCTAAGCGATCCGCAATAAGTGACGTCCACGGATGGTATTGACCTAAATCAAAATCCCACAAGGCAGTATGACAACCAATTGACGTAATCTCGGAAACGAGTTGGCCCGTAAACAACGAAGCGAAATAATTAGGAACATGCAATACCTTAAACACTTCCGGCCAAAAAGGCCGGAAAGTAGACTCATACACCTGCAAACCTGAATTCAGATTCCCTAAAATAGGTGATGCAGTCCGGCGAGCAAACTCAGCCTCTCCCCCATAGTTAGCATAAGGGAAAGGCGAAGAAACAGGTTTTAAATAACTATATAAAGGTGCCACGGGTTCTCCCATGCGATTCACATACACAAACGATGCACCAAAAGCCGAAAAATTCAATCCGGTGATCTCATACTCGGGTAACTGGCAAAGCTCTGAAAACGTGGATACAATCCACTGCTGAATTGCAGAAAGATCATCGCACTCAAATCCGTCTTCATCTTCAATATCCGGTAGCTGAATCTGCTTCTCGAACAAGACGGTAAACGTAGTAGACCACAGGAAAACCTTCCTATTTGTCTTCCCTATATCAAAAACTGCGATTACAGGTGTTTTCACGTTCATGGTTTAAAGTCCAGTAGCAATCGTTTTCGCGCCCCGTGCATGTGTCAACTGTTCACGCATTTTTTCGTGACGAAACAAAGCAATCGGATCCAAAGCACCGCCTAATTCCAAACGTGCTTGAGCAACTAAAGCCCGGACATCCGTACGGAATACGGCTTGCAAAATCTCTTGGCAACGCACCACATCATTTGCTTCACGGGCTGCTTCTAAAGCGGCACGGTCCACCAACAAGGCTTGTGCGTAGGCAATTTGGATCGCTTCCACAGATTGCAATAAGTCTTCCAAAGGATCTTTCACATTGTGCGAGGCGTCAATCATCCAACCAAGATCTTTGGCATGATTCATCCCTTTCGCATCCATTCCGTCTACCAATTCATTGAAGATTAAAAATAACTGATAAGGTTTGATAGAACCTGCAGTCAAATCATCGTCGCCGTATTTCGAATCGTTGAAGTGAAAACCACCTAATTTACCTTCCATCAATAAAATCGAAACGATTTGCTCAATGTTGGCATTCGGCAAATGATGACCTAAATCCACCAAAGTCTTCGCTTGGGGTCCTAATTTATTCACCATTGAGTAGGAAGCTCCCCAATCACCCACGGTCGTCGAATAAAAGTTGGGCTCATACGCCTTGTATTCCAAATATAAAGACCAGTCGGCCGGTAAAGCCGCATAAATCTCCCGCAAACTATCTACCGTACGCTCATAGGCCTTACGGAAATTTAACTGTCCGGGAAAGCATGAACCGTCCGACAACCAAACTGTCAATGCCTTAGATCCGAGCTCTACCCCATGTTTAATCACCTCTATATTATGATCTACAGCTTGTTTCCGAGTTGCCGCAGAAACATGTTGCAAGGATCCAAACTTATAGGAATGAGCTTGATCTGCTTGATCTTGAAAGGTATTTGAATTTACGGCATCAAACGCTAACCCATGTTGAGAAGCTAATGTACGAATGGCCGCAGGGTCCGTCGGAATATCCCAAGGAATATGCAAAGAAATAGCTCCTGAAGATTGATTTAACGCATGCAATAAACCAACGTCAGCAATTTTCTCTTCTAAATTACGGGGTTCGCCTCCACCGGAGAAACGGCCAAAACGCGTTCCTCCTGTGCCTAATGCCCACGATGGAATTGCAATTTGAAAATCTTTTAATTTCTGCAAAATGCCAACCGGCAAATCCACTTCGGATTTCAAGAAATCCAATCGGCGCACATGCTGAGCAAGCTGCGCCTCGTTATGATTCGAAATATTCATCGGCCTCTATCGTAAAAATCCTGCGGCAACGCCCCCATCCACATTCAAGGCATTTCCGGTAGATTTATCTAATAAACCACCCACGAAAGCAAAACATGCATTGGCAATATCCTCTGGTAATATGGATTCGTTTAAAAGTGTCCGTTTTGCATAGTAGGCAGGCAATTCAGCTACGGTGACACCGTAGGCTTTGGCGCGACCTTCCGCCCATCCACCAGACCAAATATTTGAATCTGCGATTACGGCATCCGGGTTAACAGTATTTACACGGATATGATCTGGTCCTAATTCAGCGGCCAATAAGCGTGTCATGTGTGCCTGAGCTGCTTTCGCACTTCCATAACCAACGTTATTCGGTCCGGCAACAAAGGCGTTTTTTGAAACAATATTCACAATGTCTCCACCTAGCCCTTGCTTACGCATCACGGCAATTGACGCTTGCGAAACGAGGTATTGCCCCTTCACTAATATATCATATAGTTTATCCCAATCGGCCTGCGTATGCTCCAAAATTCCTTTCGAAATGGAAATACCCGCATTGTTCACGATCAAATCTACACCACCAAAATCTAGACAAGCCTGCTTCATCGCCGCTTCAATAGAATCTTGATTAGTCACATCTGCGATGACAGTCGACACCACATCTTTGCCAAACAAGGCGACAAACTCTTCTTTCGCCTCTGCCAAACGATCTGCGTTCACATCATTCAAAATCACACAAGCACCTTCTTGAACCATCTTTTTGGCAATTGCCTTACCTATTCCGCCTCCTGAACCGGTCACAAAAGCGACGCGACCAGATAAAGATTTTGGTTTAGGCATGCGTTGTAATTTCGCCTCCTCTAATAACCAATATTCGATATCAAAAGCCTCTTGACGTGGTAGCGAAGTATATGACGAAATCGCCTCAGCTCCACGCATCACGTTGATAGCATTTGTATAAAACTCTGCGGCCACCCGCGCAGTTTGTTTGTCCTTTGCAAAAGTAAACATACCCACGCCTGGATATAAAATAACGACCGGATTCGGGTCACGCATTCCCGGAGAATTCGCGCGTTTGCAAGAATCGTAATACGCTCCATACATGGCGCGGTAATCCGCAAACAAAGGCGTCAAAGCCTCCACAGAAACATCGGAACCCAATACTAAAGGCGAAATTTTTGTCCGCAAAAAGTGATCCGGGCAAGAGGTGCCTAGTGGAGCCAAACGATCTAAATCATGTGAATTTATAAATTGTAACACACGCTCATCGTCGGAAAAATGTCCCACCATTTGTACATGCGAGGAACAAAAACCACGAAGCACCGGCGCCAATTCTGCCGCTTTTTCTTTGCGTTCCGCAGGAGAAAAAGATTCACGGCGCGCACCACCAAAGACCGTTTTTGTCTTCGACTCAATGTAAGCCGCACATTTTTCTATGACTTCTAAGGTATTTATGTAACAATCATAAGAAGTATCTCCCCACGTAAATAATCCGTGAGAACCCAACATGATGCCACGCAATTGGACACCACGCGAAGCTGCTTCGTCTAAACAAGCTTTTAATTGCAAACCTAAATCGAAACCAGGGCGTTGCCAACCTACCCAGCCGATTAAACCCCCAAAAAGATCTTTTGTGATTTGCTCTCCATCTTTTGATGCCGCAATTGCAATAGCTGCATCTGGATGTAAATGATCGATATGTTTGAAAGGTAAAAAGCCATGTAAAGGGGTATCAATTGATGGGGCTTTGGACGCTAAATCAAAAATACAATGGTTGAATAATTCAACCATCTCATCTTCATGCTCCAAACCGCGGTACACATTTGTTAGGGAGCGTAAACGATCCACATATAAAGCTGCGCAGCCCGACTTCTTCAATGTCCCAATATCGCCACCAGAACCTTTAATCCACATTACCTCGGTTTCAGAACCTGTTAAGGGATCTTTACCCTGTAATTTGACCGATGTATTACCACCGCCGTAATTTGTAATGCGTAAATCTGCGCCTAAGATATTCGAGCGATAGATAAATAGGTCAACTTCATTCCCCGCAAGCGCTGCTGCTTTAGCATCATCCCAGAGATAAGATACATGATTGTACATAATTGATACTTTATATTATTTCAGATAAAAATACGATACAAAAAGTGCGTAACAATCCTATCCTAGGTAGGGATAGTTAAATTAATTTTTGGTGACCATTTTTTTGAAACAAAATTATAAAACCGCACTATTTATTATATACTAAACCCTAGACTAAAGACCATGGGCTTAAAACTCTATTTCTTTTTCTTCGGCTGCGCCATATCCATATAATCAACCACCAAGCTACTTAAGGCTTTCACCCCAACTTGAAAATGTCCTTCATCTAAATGAAAGTCTGGCGTATGGTGCCCAGCGACTTCGTCGGCCTTTTTACTATCCGGTCTTGCTCCCAAAAAGAAAAAGAATCCTGGAACTTTTTGTTGGAAAAAAGAAAAATCTTCTGCGCCCGTATGCGCTGCAATAATACGCACGCGATCTTTTCCATTCACTCCCTGCAAGGTTGGCAACATTTTTTCAACTAATTCTGGATTATTATAAGTTACCGGATACCCAGTACCAATCGTTACTTCCGCCTTTCCACCACCACTTTCCGCGATATTTGTTGCAATGTCATTGATTCGTTGGTGTACTAATTTACGCTGCTCCACCCCAAACGTTCGAATCGTTCCAATCATATGCGAAGATTCAGGAATGATGTTTTGACGAATTCCACTATGAATAGCTCCCACCGTCACAATCGCAGGATCCTCTGTAATATTCACAGAACGGGAAACAATGGTTTGTAAGCCCATAATAATTTGAGACGAGATCACAATCGGGTCAATTCCCGTCCAAGGACTTGCGCCATGCGCTTGCTTTCCTTTGACCTTAATGTCCAATTGGTCAACTGCTGCCATCGTAGCACCTGGCTTGTATTCTAAAACGCCGTTATTTGAACCAGCTGCAATATGTAAACCAAAAATCACATCAACTTTCGGATTTTCCATTACGCCTTCCTTCACCATCAATTCGGCTCCCGAAAGAATCATTTCACCTTTATCGTTATAAACGCCTTCTTCAGCTGGCTGGAAAATAAACTTGACTGTTCCGGCTAAATTCGCTTTCTCTGAAGCTAAAATTTCTGCCACGGCCATTAAAATAGCTACGTGCGAATCGTGTCCACAAGCATGCATGACACCTGTTTTTTGGCCATTGAATTCCGCAGTAACCTTGGACTTGAAAGGCAAATCACCACGTTCTGTGACAGGCAAGCCGTCCATGTCGGCACGTAAGGCCACAACCGGCCCAGGCTTTCCTCCTTTTAAAACACCCACCACACCCGTGCGAGCAACTTTTTCTTGGACTTCAATTCCCAAAGAACGCAAATGTGCCGCCACAATTCCTGCCGTACGTACTTCTTGATTACCCAATTCAGGATGTTCGTGAAAGTCCCGACGCCAAGCAATCACCTTGTCTTTCAAGGCGTCCGCTTTTTGCGTAATCACTGGTTTTAATGCAGATTGCGCAGATGCCAAAAAAGGCGCTGCGAGTAGGGCGATGAGGGTTAGTTTATTCATTTTATACATGTAGAGACGCGATACCTCGCGTCTCATTTTTTAATAGACGCAAAGTATTGCGTCTCTACATTTTTCTAGACGCGAGGTATCACGTCTCTACATTTTTCTAGACGCGAGGTATCACGTCTCTACATTTTTCTAGACGCGAGGTATCGCGTCTCTACATTTTTCTAGACGCGAGGTATCACGTCTCTACATTAATTATTTATACCCCCAACCGCGCATGATGGCAATATTCTCCTTCATGCAATCAAGCGGTTTTAATCCTTGGTATGATTCTTGTTCGATGATAAAATGCTTGGTTCCGCCTTCTTTGTCGCCCAACTTCACTAAAGCTTGCACATCGATTTGGCCTGATCCTTTACCTAATATCGTTGATTCGAATTTCTCATGTCCTCCTGCTGCCGGAACTTCGTCCTTTACGTGCATAGACACAAAACGACCAGGGAATTTCTTCATAACCTCAGATGGAACACCACCTCCGTTGATCATATTACCTATGTCAAGTTGTTGGGCCACTAATTTTGGATCCGTATTGTTCAACATGATATCATACAACAATTCCCCGTCCAATTTCTCAGAGAACTCGAAATCGTGATTGTGGTAACCAAAACGCATGCCTGATTTATTACATAATTCACCCGACTTGTTAAAGATTTCCATGTATTTCAACAAGAGATTTTTATCCTTGCGAATACCCATGTCAATCGACGGACTAATCACCAATTCCTGGCCCATGACAGCTGCATCTTCAACTGTGTATTTCCATAAATCAGTGAAATCATTTTTCGCATCATCCCAATGCGCTTTACCCATCACCGTGTGACCAGATGGCATTTTCATGCCTAAATCGTCGAGGCGCTTTTTGAATTCTTTGGCTTCCCAACCGTAAAACTTACGGTTGATGTAATTCGCATGCTCTACATATTTGTAGCCCATTTCTGCCAAAGCGTTTAAGGTACCTTGTGGATCCTTACGCATATCTTCGCGAATGGAATACAATTGAATACCCACTAATTTCTTGTATTTTACTGCGGCTAAACTTTGCAAAACAGGTGAAGCAAAGGCCATCGCGCCTAGCCCAAAGGCTGAATTGCGCAAAAACGAACGTCTAGATGTAGTCATATTATCATAGGTTTAATTAGGACTCCAAGCTACTCAATCTATTTCTATTTTACAAAATTCACGTAACTTCGAAGCATGATGCAACCACTCGCAGAGCGCATGCGCCCCACTACATTGGATGACTACATTGGTCAAGAAAAGGTCATTGGGGCACAAGCACCACTTCGCAAAGCCATCGAGGCAGGCCATCTTCCCTCTTGCATTCTGTGGGGTCCTCCCGGAGTAGGCAAAACCACCCTGGCAACCTTACTAGCCAGCGCCCTAAAACGCACCATTTATACGCTTTCGGCCGTTTCATCCGGCGTCAAGGATGTGCGCGAAACATTGGAATTAGCGAAAAAGAACCGCATGTTTGAGGCGCAATCGCCGATTCTTTTTATCGATGAGATTCACCGTTTTTCGAAGTCCCAACAAGATTCCTTGCTGAACGCTGTTGAAAAAGGCATCGTCACCTTAGTAGGCGCAACCACAGAAAACCCGTCATTTGAGGTTATTTCAGCCCTTTTATCTCGTTGTCAAGTGTATGTGTTAGAGGCACTGAATGACGTACATTTGCGCCAACTCATCGATAAGGCAATTAGTACGGATAAATTATTCACGAACAAATCCATCACGCTCACAGAAACGGATGCTTTATTTCATTTTTCAGGTGGTGATGGGCGAAAATTGCTCAACTTATTTGAGCTGTTAATTACGACAGAAGGAGGAAATTCGCTCGACATCACGAATGCACTCGTAACTGAACGCCTTCAAAAAAACCTCGCGCAATACGATAAGGACGGCGAACAACATTACGACATCATTTCCGCCTTCATTAAATCAATCCGAGGTTCAGATCCAGATGCTTCCGTATACTGGTTGGCTCGCATGCTCGCCGGCGGCGAATCCCTCGAGTTTATCGGTCGGCGCCTACTAATCCTAGCCTCCGAAGATATTGGCCTAGCCAATCCAAACGCACTGTTACTAGCTCAATCTTGCTTCGATTCCATCCGAGTTATTGGCAATCCCGAATCGCGGATCATTCTTTCGCAAACGGTGATTTATTTGGCCACATCACCTAAAAGTAATTCGGCCTATAATGCCATTAACAAAGCGATGGCCTATGTGGAACAAACGGGCGATTTACCCGTGCCTTTGCATTTACGCAATGCGCCCACGCGGATGATGAAAGATTTGAATTATGGTGCAGATTATAAATATCCACATGATTTTCCGGGACATTGGGTAGAACAAAATTATTTCCCAGAGGTTCCGTCGCGCCCCGTGTTTTACAATCCGTCCGAACAGGACAAAATTAATCGTGGCACTCCATCAAAATAAGTGATCCACTTTCGTACGAAATCTTAACAAGTCCATCTTGCCGCGTTTCATTACTCGAACTTGTTTGCGTACCCAAGCTTAACAAGGGATGATTCAAATCGTATAAAAGTCCAGCAGATGTTACCTGATGAGCCTCACCATATGGGATGAGTGAAATGGGCGTTTTCGCCGGATACCATTTCTCAAATGTTGGCGGCAATAAATAGGATGTTGAATAATCATCGAAGAAGACAATCTTCAATTGCCGACCGTACCGAACCATGGAATGAAAATTATTTAGCGTATGATCCATGCGTTTTCCGGACGCCCAAACTACATTAACTGCCGGATATCCTTCTTCTAATAAATATTCAAAAGCCTTCTCTAAATCAGTCAAATTCTGATCAGGCGTGTGTACTTTTTTCAACGGATAATGACTGAAATCTTCACTGTTCACATGGTCAAAATCGCCCAACCACACATCCACTTTGATACCCAACGAAATCACACGTTCCAATGCGCCATCTAGCACAATGACTGTGGGTGACCATTCTAGCAACTGATCCAACATATCCATCGAACACGCCTCCCCATTCGCAATGATTAGCGCAGGTTCTTGTTTATCGCGAATGATGTGATGTGATGACATATCAGGCATTGAAATCGGACTTACCACCCGACTTGGATATCAATTTGGTTTCTTTAATGACGATGCCTTTGGATACAGATTTGCACATGTCATATACTGTTAAGGCGGCAACTGAAGCGCCAACAAGCGCTTCCATCTCAACACCGGTTTTAGCCTCAAGCCGACAAATACATGTAATGATAATTTGATCAGACTGAACTTCCGTTTCGAATTTACACGAATCTAATCCGAGTGGATGGCATAATGGAATTAAATCAGAGGTCTTTTTTGCCGCCATGGTACCAGCAATTATGGCTGTTTGAAGGATGCTGCCTTTTTTATTTTGCCAACCGGCCGCTTCGAAATGTTGGACAATTTCTGCTCCCAAATACACGATGGATTGCGCTTTCGCTTCACGAACCGTTTCATTTTTTGCACTAACATCCACCATGCCTGGGGTGCCATCAGCTTGTAAGTGAGAAAAATCGTTTGACATATACATTTCAAATTTAGCTTACGAAAATACGGGAGATTTGGCAATTTTTAGCGAAATTTATCAAATACGTAAACCAACAAACATGATTAGCCCTATTGAAGCGATTGCCGTTTTAAAAAACATCACCATCCCATTCCGGACTGAAAAACTACCCCTAGCAAAAACATTGGGCATGAATTTGGCTGAAAAAATAGTGGCAGACCGTGATTTTCCACCCTTTGACCGTGCGATGATGGACGGTATTGCCGTCAAAGATATCACGGCACCTACTTGGAAAATCGAGGGCATTTTATTTGCAGGCGAGCCTGTAAAAGCGATTAAAAAAATGGATGGTTCCCTGCAAATTATGACGGGCGCAACTGCTCCTAAAGGCACGGAAGCCATCATTAAAATAGAAGATCTTAGCATCGAGAAAAAAATAGCCACCTACATTGGCAAAACTCCTTTAACGAAAGGACAATTTATTCATACGCAAGGTATGGATGCGCAAGAAGGATCCATTGTAGTCAAAAAACGAACTAAAATTGGGCCGATTGAAATTGCCATCGCCGCTTCTGTAGGAAAGGCACACATCGAGGTAGAGTCAAAACCCCACGTACATATTTTCTCCACAGGAGATGAAATCGTAGGTCTCCATGAAACACCTGCCGCACACCAAATTCGCAGCTCGAACGTCATGATGATGAAATCGGTTTTATTATCCAAAGGCTTTAAGGCTAATTCGAGCCATTTACCTGATTCGATTGAAAAAATTAAGGCCAACCTGGAAAAAGCATTAGAATCCAATGATATCATTTTGCTATCAGGGGGTGTATCTGCAGGCAAAAAAGACTTTATTCCGGCCGCATTAACAGAGGTCGGCTTCGAAACGATCATTCATAAAATTGCCCAAAAACCAGGCAAACCAATGTTGGTGGCCACCCGTCCAGACGGTAAAGTAATCTTTGCTTTTCCAGGCAATCCAATCTCTACATTGACTTGTTTTTGGGTTTATTTCCTGCCTTGGGTATCGGGCGATTTTCCGACCTACGCTGAAAAAGAAATCAAATTCTTACCAAAACCTTTGGCAGATTTAGATCATTGGATCCCTGTTGAAAATGGAGAAACGTTGGCTCACAATGGTTCGGGAGATTTAATTGGCTGGTCAAAAGCAGACGGATTAGTTTGGCAAAAAGCAGGTCAAAAAGACACCCAATTGCCCTATATTTCACTAAAATAATCGTGTATGGAACTGAAGCTTCATCAATTCGATTTACCGCTCAAGCATACATTTACGATCACGCATGAATCGCGTGATGTTCAACCCACGCTCATCGTGGAGTTGAGTTGGCATGGCAAAAGCGGTTTCGGCGAAGCAACAGAAACACCCTACTATGGTGTCACCATGGAAAAAATGGTCGCGCAGGTGGAAAGTATTCGACACCTCTTGCCGCATGATATTCTCCCGCATCCTACCGATTTTTGGAAGATGCTATCCAAAACCTTATTGGACGATCACCCCTTTGCATTATGTGCTTTAGACGTTGCTTATTGGGATTTATGGGGCAAAACGCATGATAAACCATTATACGAAATTTGGGGATTGGATATCTCAAAAAATCCAATCACCGACTATACCATTGGTATGGATACCGTGGAAAAAATGGTTGACAAAATGTGTGAAATGCCATTCCCGCTGTATAAAGTCAAGTTAGGCACGGACGATGATTTAGAGATTGTTGAGGCTTTACGAAAAGAAACGGATGCTGTTTTTCGGGTAGATGCAAATACAGCTTGGACACCCGAGCAAACTATTTATTTTGCGCCAGAGTTGCAGAAATTCGGTGTTGAATTTATTGAGCAACCGTTGAAAGCCGACAATTGGGAGGGAATGAAAAAGGTTTACAAGGAATCTGTTTTGCCCATCATTGCAGATGAGTCTTGCATTTTGGAAGAAGATGTAGCCAAATGTGCCGGATTTTTCCATGGGGTAAATATCAAACTCATGAAATGCGGTGGGCTAACCCCAGCATTGCGTATGATCAAAGAAGCCAAAAGCCTCGGACTTAAGGTGATGGTAGGTTGCATGACTGAATCAACAATCGGTTGCTCAGCCATTGCGCATTTATTGCCCTTATTAGACTATGTTGACATGGACGGTTGTTTGTTAGTTGACGATCAAATCTCCCGTGGCATCACCATTCATTACGGAACTGTAAGCTATGCGAAGGCAGCCGGAACAGGTGCTGAATTAATCCGAAAGTAATGTCCTACCAAATCCACGATAATCACATCCCCGAGCGCCTCATTTCTTTCGAGGGGATGGAATACCGTTGGCTTGGAGGAACAAACTACCTAAACATAGGCACCCATCCCCTTTTCCAAGAAAAATTACAGGAGGGGATTCGAATTTTCAGTCAAAATTGGGGCAGCTCCCGACTGAATAATTACCGCATGGATGTGTGGCAAAATTTAGAAAATGTGTTAGCCAAACGCTTTCAGGTGGAGGCCGCTGCGCTGTGTAGCTCAGGCTTATTGGCCGGTCAAACAGCTATGCAATACATCATGCAAAAACATCCGGATGCCGGTATTTCATTAGCCCCTAAAACACATCCTGCCTTGTGGCGCCATCCACTTATGCCTGCGCCAGGTGCATTTGCTGATTGGGAAAATGAGGCACAAATTCTGTGTATGGATGGCATAGGATCACCGTGGGTGGAAGAATTTTTGACGGGATTTGAAGAAAATTTGTTGGCATACCAGACCTTGATTGTGGATGAAACGCACCGACTAGGAATCGTTCCCATACAGATACAAACTCCTGCTCAATTGATTCAAACTAGCTCATTATCCAAGGCTTTTGGCATTCCAGCGGGAATCGTTTTAGGAAAAAGCAAGGATATTGAAGCCATCAAACAAGACCCTTTTTGGATTGGAGCATCGCCAGCAAATCCTGCTTATGTGTATGCCTGCTTGCATGCCCAAGAAGCATATGATGAACGAATGATCCAATCTAGTGAACTAGCGAAAGCATTTACCAAAAATGCTACACAAGTACATTTTGTACCCAATTATCCCGCATTCAGTTCTGATGAACCAGCACTTTTTGACCATTTAAAATCACATGGATTTTTGTGCAATCAGTTCGCATATCCAAATCCCAAGTCGGCGCCCCTATGTAGAGCCATACTGCCTTCATGCTTAAATATGCAGGATATTGACGAACTAACTCAAGCCCTCAGCACCTATGAAAACGCTTAAAGGACTCCTGCTAATGACATTACTTTCAAATACTTGTATTCAGGCGCAAGACCGGGTTATTGAACAGTTGTTGAAGGCAAATCCAAGCTATTTCAAACACTTGACAGATAATCCTTCTAAATACCGGTTACAGATTTTATACACGCAAATTGACCGAGATGCCTCCAATCAAGCAACATTTACGACGCATGCGTATCGGGTAGATGCAAATGAATATTTCTATCCGGCGAGTACCGTGAAATTAGCTGCAAGTGTGCTGGCATTAGAGAAAATAAACAAACTAAAAATCGACAAAGCGACGACGTTTCAAACGCTGAAAAACCGACCGACGCAGCTCGAAGTTTTACGCGACACGAGCGCGGCGAATGGCAAACCGAGTATAGAACAATACATTAAGAAGATCTTATTGGTTTCCGATAACGAAGCATACAATCGATTATATGAATTTTTGGGGCAAAAGAATTTCAATAAAACGATGGTCTCCAAAGGCTTTGAAGGCGTTCGCTTCACACATCGTTTACAGACATCTATTCCCTTACTTGAAAATCAATATACAAATCCGGTGCAGTTTGTAAATGATCAAGGCGATGTTGTTTGGCGACAAAAAGAACAGTTTAACAAGCAGCAAATTCAAGCTCCTAATCCAATGCAAACTATTATAGGGAAAGGTGTGATGAATGATTCTGGTCGGGTGATCATGCACCCTGTTTCGTTTGGGTTTAAAAATGCGTTCCCGTTACAGGCCCAACATGATTTCTTGAAACGATTAATGTTCCCAGCGTCCTTCGCAGCAAAAGATCGATTCAAATTAAATGAAGAAGATTATCGCTTCCTGTATCGATATATGTCGGCATACCCCACAGAGTCCAAAAAGCCATCATATTCAGCCGACAGTACCATCGGGCCTGCCTATTGCAAGTTTATTTTATATGGTGGGGATAAACATGCGCAGCTTAATCCGGATGTACGTATTTTTAATAAAGTGGGTGATGCCTATGGATTTTTATTGGACAATGCTTATTTCGTTGATTTCAAGCATAAAGTAGAATTTATGGTCACTGCCACGATCTATTGCAATGAAGATGAAATATTCAACGATGACAAATACGAATATGATTCAATTGGATTTCCGTTCTTTAAGCACCTGGGAGAGGTGATTTACAAACATGAGTTAAGTCGGCCTAAACCAAATCTCCCAAACCTGGACCATCTAAAATTTACGTATTCAGATTAAATCACGTTTGTTGATTAGCCTTTTTATACGAATAAGCCAACACGAGGACGCCAAAAAGCACGGAGGGAATGGAAAGAATTTGACCCATATTTAACGTCAAATTATTTTCAAATGAGCTTTGATTTTCTTTCAGGAACTCGTAAAAAAACCGAAGCGTAAAGAGTACAATCATGAAATAGCCTGTCATCAGACCCTCTTGTGTTGCTTGTTTCTTTTTCGACCAAAACCACATCAAAACGAAAAAAATCACCAGGCACGAAAGCGCCTCATAGAGCTGCGATGGATGGCGCGCCAAAACGAGATTGGGGTCGCCGAAGGGATTAAACTCAGTATCTTTTAAAAATTTAAATCCCCAAGGAAGTTCAGTGGGCTTACCAATAATCTCCGAATTCATCAGATTTCCCATCCGAATACAGAAACCAGCGAAAGCGACGGCTGGCACCATGCGATCTGTGATGTATAAGTAAGACATCCCTTTATGCTTTCGGGCATATAGATAAAAGGCGGTAAATAAACCAATTCCTGCACCATGCGATGCTAAACCTGAAAATGGGGGCGTGATCATTTGCAGAAAAAAGCGAACGGGATCAGCTTGTAGCAATTGAAATTCATAGAAAAAATAATGCCCAGCCCGAGCACCAATGATGGTGGCGACCATCGTGTACATCAGTAATTGATCCGCTTGTTCAGTGGATTTCCCCTCCTGCCTAAACATGTAGCTAACAATTTGGAATCCGGCTAAAAAGGCGGATGCAAAAAACAATCCATACCAGCGAACGGGAAAACCAAATAAATCAATTATGGTAGGATCGGGACTCCAAGAAATAGATGCAAACAACATGAACGTTTGGTTTAGACGCTCAAAATTAACGGAAAATTTAGGATTTAGCGCCCTACTTTTTTAACGATTACCTGAATTGTCTTTTTAATGACTTTGGCTGGATATAAGCGAGTAGGCAATCCTAAGGCCAACACTGACTCCGCTGATAAAAAAAAGATGGTAATTAGAAGTACTAATTTGACTTTCATTGATTTTTAAATTTTCGGTTCGCAAAACTAATAAATTTTATAGTACTTTGCAATACAAGGTACTGGATGTTTTAATATATTTTTTAAAACGGTAAGCTAGATGCGCATATTTGCCGATTGGTTGCATGCTTGTTCCTTGCGAAAAATCTTGCGGATGTGCGGCTTTTACACTTAATTTGAAGCTTATGCAAGAAATTGAACCATCCTATCAGTGGGAATCCCTGTACAATGCGGCACATGATAAAAAATCGCCATTTTATGGGCGTTCCTATTCACAAACGGAATATGAGCACGCTATTTATGGTTATTACATCCATCCACTATGGGATGAAATAGATTCTGAAACACTTTTTTGTAAAATTTTATATACGGACTACGATAAGCAATTCAGCATCATCGAGTTATTTGGGGAATGGAACGACACGTTACATAATGACATTATGTTGTTCAAGCGACAGGTGATTGATCATTTACTTTCAGCTGGTATCAAACATTTTATTTTATTAGGCGAAAATGTATTCAACTTTCATGGAAGTTTTGAAGATGATTATTATGCCGAATGGTTTGAAGAAGTAGCGGATGGGTGGATTGCGGCGTTACAATTTGCCCCATTTGTGGAGGCGGAATGGACAAAATATCACGTGGATTATTACATCAATTTTGGTGGAAATTTAAATGTACCCCAATGGCGAACACTTAAGCCAGAAGTTCTGTTTGCGGGTATTCAGCATATTTTGGCGCGCCGACTAAACTAAAAAAAGTGAATCAGGATAATTTATCGAATTTCAAACCCTAACTTTAGCATTCAAGCAATAAAAAAAACCTATGAAAAAATTAATCTTACTACTTATGCTCGCTGTTTCCTTTGGCTCATTGGCCAAAAAACCAGATTCTCGTTACTATGAAATGCGCATTTATTATTGCCATCCGGGACGTTTAGACGCATTGATACAACGTTTTACGAATCATACTACTAAAATTTTCGAAAAACACGGTATGACCAATGTGGGCTATTGGATTCCAAATAACAATTCAGAAAATGCCTTGTATTACATCTTATCATATCCAAGTCAAGTAGAACGTGATTCATCTTGGAAAAAATTTGGACGTGACCCAGAATGGAAAGAAGTTGCTAAAAAGTCAGAAGAAAGCGGCAAGATTGTTGCCAAAGTGACCAGCATATTCATGCAAGCGACTGATTTTAGTCCAAAAATCAAGCCATCGAAAGGTGCTGAAGATCGGACATTTGAAATGCGCACGTATGCAGCGATGCCGGATAAATTACCCAATTTATTAGCTCGCTTCCGTAATCACACCCTGAAGCTTTTCAAAAAACATGGCATGGAGAACATTGCTTACTTTACAACAATTCCAAAGGACGGTTCTCCAAGTAAGTTGTTATATTTCTTAGCCCACAAAAGTGAGGCAGCTGGAAAAGCAAGCTTTGATGCTTTTCGTTTAGATCCGAATTGGATTCAAGCACGAGATGCTTCTGAAAAAGAAGGGAAAATCGTTGAGAAGGTAGAAACTATCTACATGAGCCCGACGAATTTCTCAACTATACGATAAAATCCTATCTTTGCGCGTGGATGTTAATTCCACGCGCAAAGAATTATTGATTATCTCGTTCGAATGGATTACAGCTACCTAGACAAAGACATTTTTGGCAAACCAAATACACCAGAAAACCCCAAATTAAGCATTTGTCTTATTACCTACAGGCATGAAGATTATATTCGAAATTGTTTAGACAATATACTAAGTCAAGTTGTCAATTTTGAATATGAATTATTGATAGGAGAAGATCATTCTCCTGATAAAACCCCACAAATTGTTTCTGAATATGCCTTGGCATACCCTGACAAGATTAAAGCATTTATACGTTCAAAAAATGTAGGAGCTAAAGCAAACTCGCTACATTGTTTTCTTCAATGTAAAGGGGAGTATATAATTTTAATAGAGGGTGACGACTATTGGAACGACAATCACAAGCTACAAACACAAATTGAGTTTCTCGATTCTAATCCAGTAGCTTCAGCTTGTTTTCACAATGCTGAAATTTTCTATGATGATGGTAGTGGTCGTGCAAGTGAATATGTAAACGATTCGAATCAAGCACTTTGGACGAATACCACCGACTTTTTAGTAGAGAAAGAAACATGGTTCATGGCAACAGCGAGCGTCATGATGCGGAGAAAATATGTTTCAACATTACCTGATTGGTTTGTTGAATGTAAAAGTGGAGACATTCCATTATACTTTGTTTTAGCCGAAAAAGGCCCCATCGGCTACATAGACAAATGCATGTCGGTGTACCGCAAAAATCTAGGGGGACAAAGTTTCACCGACAATACGCAATCAAAAGCATTCATTGACAATCGAATTTTTATGTATTCGAAGATTAATGAATACACACATTTTAAATACAATCAATTGATTCATAACATCTTGGCTAGTTACCATTTGTTATTGATTAATTGTATCGAAAACAAATCGTCACTTCTTAAACGCATCTACCATCTTTTGGTAGCCTACTACATGTTCAATGATTTAAGTTTCAAAAAACTTAAGTGGTTAGTCAGAGATCATTTAATTACACCAAAAACCACATTGGCCTATTTGGATTTTCGAAGTAAACTCAACCGCTTAATTAGCAAATAATTAGCTCATAACGACATTTGGAATTTAGCAATAAAAAAAGCAATTTTAGCCCAAAGCTTTTAGCTAAAACCTATTCTAAATGAAACAACATTACGCGCGCCCACTGATCATGGCATCTTGCTTAGGCATGCTTGGGATTAGTGCATTTCAAGCCAATCAAGCACCTAAATCAGGAATTGTTCCCACAGATTCGCTTCGCGAGTTTCATACTAGTTTAGTCGTTCACCCGGAGGTGCAGATTACCACATTTGCGACTGAGCCTATGTTGAAGAATCCCACCAACATGGACATCGATTCGAAGGGAAGAGTTTGGATTACTGAGGCGTATAATTACCGACCGGCTATAAGTGGTAATCCAACTAATCCGAAGGGCGATCGCATCCTTATTTTAGAAGATACGGATGGCGATGGTGTAGCAGATTCTCAGAAAATTTTCTATCAATCTCCGGAACTAAACGCGCCCTTGGGTATCGCTGTACTAGATTCGATGGTCATTGTATCTCAAAGTCCGTACATCTGGAAAATGTTTGACGACAACCGAGATGGCGTTGCCGACCGTAAAGAGATACTTTTTCAAGGCATAGGTGGTGAGCAACACGATCACGGAGCACACGCATTTTCTTTTGGACCAGACGGTAAATTATATTTTAATATTGGTAATGAAGGAAAACAATTGCTAGACGCCAAAGGAAAACCAGTACTCGACCAAGATAGAGATCCCATCGGACCTACAAAATACAAACAAGGGATGGCATTTCGCTGCAATTTAGACGGTTCTCAAGTCGAATGCCTAGGCCATAATTTTAGAAACAATTTCGAAGTGGCCGTCGACTCCTATGGAGCACTTTGGCAGTCGGACAATGACGACGATGGCAACAAAGGTGTACGCATAAATGCCGTATTCGAACATGGAAACTATGGGTATACGGATGAAATGACAGGGGCTGGTTGGTCTGCCAACCGGACCAATATTGAACCTGAAATCCCATTAAGACATTGGCATTTAAATGATCCAGGGTCGATGCCCAATTTATTACAAACGGGATCAGGCTCGCCAACGGGCATGATTGTTTATGAAGGAAATTTATTGCCAACTGTTTTTCAAGGTCAAATGATCCATACAGATGCAGGCCCAAATGTTGTAAGGGCATATCCGGTAAAACCGAAAGGAGCTGGATATGAAGCCAGTATCGTTAACTTAATTGATGGTTCAAAAGATCAGTGGTTTCGTCCGGCCGACGTAACAGTTGCACCCGATGGTTCCGTATTCGTGGCTGATTGGTACGATCCAGGTGTGGGAGGGCACCAAGCGGGTGACCAAACTAAAGGACGAATTTACCGCATCGCACCAAAAGGGCATGCTTACCGTGTTCCAGCACTTGATTTAACAACTCCATCAGGCGCATTAGCAGCTTTAAATAATCCAAACTTGGCCACGCGCTATTTAGGCTATCAAAAATTAGTACAATTGGGATTAGCAGGTCTTGAAACGGCCTATTCCACTGAACAAAATCCGCGTTTAAAAGCGCGTGCCTTATGGATGCTAATTCAAGGTCCCAATGGAGCAAGTTTTATCGAAAAAGCCGTTCAAGATTCCGATCCTAACTTCCGCATGTTGGGCATACGCGCGATGAAACGTTTACCTTTTGCAAGCTGGCAAGCCCATGCCCAAAAGTTACAAAAGGACCCTAATCCTCAAGTTAGACGGGAATTAGCCATTGCCTTACGCCACATTACAACACCAGAAGCGGATGCAATTTGGACAGCATTAGCTTTGCAATATGAGTCGGGAGATCGCTGGTATTTAGAGGCTTTAGGTATTGGAGCTGATGGAAATTGGGATACGCGTTTATCGTCATATTTAGCTTCAAATCAATTAAATCGCGATATAATTTGGCGGGCACGTTCATCGAAATCAGTGCCGTATTTAGTTTCTTATGTTCGCGAAGCGAAACCATTAACCGAAAAACTTCGCTATTTCAGGGCATTTGATTTCGTACCAGGAAACGAAAAATCGTCCCAATTAATGCAAATTATAAATGAATCGATGCAAAAGGAACCTAGCTTAGCTATGGTAGCCTTGCGCCACATTTCGGCTGAATATATCCAGCAAAATCCTGCAGCTCGCAAAACCGTCATCAGTATGCTGGCCAAAGTCGAAGGAAATGAATATTTGGAATTAATTGAAAAATATAATTTAACAGAAATGGCTCCTAGCCTGCTTAAAGACCTGTTAGCAGGGAAAAATAGTCGGCCAACAACCAAAGTTATTTATGCCTTGAATCAAGGGGGGGTAATTCAAACTAAATTTAAATCGGGAACAATTGCGGAAAAGAAAGCAATTATCGAGGGGGTTCGTTGGCAAGGTAACAACGAAAGCTTAACCCTACTTTTAGCCGTTGTAAATGATCCGAAAATCGATGCGAACGTTCGTCGGGATGCGGCACGTGGCTTGGGCAATTCCTATCCTAAAGGCGAGGATTTGGTATTAAAATTATTGAAAAATAAAGAGGTACCAACTAATCTAATTCCATCCGTGGTAGAATCGGTTAGCAAGTCTTGGCGAAAAGGAGTCCGCATGGAAGCAATTACGTATTTAACTGGCGCTAACGCTCAGGCCAAAGTAAAACATCCACCATTAAATGATTTACTTTCTCAAAGAGGCGTAGTTTTGGCGGGCAAAAAAGTATATGTAGATCAATGTTCGATGTGCCATCAGGTAAATAACGAAGGCATTGATTTCGGCCCCAAACTTGGTGAAATTGGGTCAAAGTTATCACGTGAAGGTATGTATATGTCGGTACTTCACCCCAATGCCGGCATCGGATTTGGCTATGAAACATTTGAAATTAGTACCAAAAAGGGCGATACCTATCAGGGGATAATCGTCTCAAAAAATGAAACGGATATTATCATGCGTTTACCAGGTGGCGTTTCTCAGAATTTTAAAACGTCTGGACTAAAATCAGTCAAGCAATTACCAAATTCGCTGATGCCGGAGGGGTTAGCGGACGGGATGTCAACGCCCGAATTAGTTGACCTAATGGAATATTTAAACACATTAAAGAAAAAATAATATGAATCGCAGAAACTTTTCACAACTGTTAAGCGCAGGTCTATTCACCGCAGTAATAAATTCAACGGCTAAAGCACAATCGGCCGCACAAGCACCATTTAGCTTAAAATATGCACCCCATTTTGGCATGTTTCAACAACATGCAGGGAAAAATGAAATTGACCAACTGAAATTCATGTATGACATGGGTTTTCGAGCGTTGGAGGATAATGACATGATGGGCAGACCACTTGAAACCCAAGTAAAAATAGGCGAAACCTTAGCGCGCTTAGGCATGGACATGGGAGTTTTCGTGATCAAATTTGATGGATTTTTCGATAAATCACACATGACATCGGGAGATAAAGCTTGGACTGATACATTTCTACAAGCTTGTCACAAGGCAGTCGACACTGCGAAGCGCGTTAATGCGAAATGGGCAACAGTAGTACCCGGAAATTTCAGTCGGCAATTGCCTATGGGTATTCAAACGGGCAATGTCATCGAGGTGTTAAAACGTGGAGCTGAAATCCTTGAGCCTCATAATTTAAAGATGGTTTTGGAGCCTTTAAGTGACAATCCAGATTTATTTCTACGTTATTCAGATCAAACATACAGCATTTGTAAAGGCGTGGGAAGTCCATCTTGCAAAATCCTATTTGATATTTACCACATGCAACGAAATGAGGGAAATCTGATCACCAACATGAATCGTTGTTGGGACGAAATCGCCTACATCCAAATCGGCGATAACCCAGGACGTAAAGAACCAGGAACTGGTGAGGTTAATTATCAAAATGTCTTTAAACACATAAAAAACAAAGGATTTCAAGGGGTTCTAGGTATGGAACACGGTAATTTCCACCCAGGAAAAGAAGGTGAATTAAAACTAATTGAGGCGTATCGCAAAGCAGATCTTGTCTAAATCAGTTTTTATTTAGATATTAGCCTAATTATTTAATAAAATCTAATGGAAGCAGTATTTAAAGCGATTAACGACCAAACACGACGCGAAATTTTACACTTACTCGTGGGCGGTCCACGTAACGCAGGTGAAATTGCTAAGCAATTTCAAATGACGAAGCCTAGTATTTCGCATCACTTGGATTTATTGAAACAAGCTTCGCTAATTTTAGCTGAGAAAAAAGGCCAATTTATCCTATACTCGCTTAATAAGGAGGGATTTACGCAAATACATCAGTGGTTTCAAGGCTTTGCGACTCATTTTGAATTCCCTAAACCAAAGATCAGATTATAAAATAAAAACGGTATTTTTGCCCAAAATATAGATACGTATGTGCGCTCAACTCGTTAAGTCTTTTTCATTTGTAAGATCTGAAATTCCAGCTGAATTTGTTGGCCTTGGAGTCATTCAATTACCACCTCGTAATTTTTTCCAGTCGATTGGTGATTATTTTGCTGAAAAATCCGGCAAACAACGTATTTCATTTATGGCCGTAGGCGCACATGAAATCAAGAAAATTCATACGCAAGGATCGAGCATACTTCAATCTACTAGTGTTCCTAAAAACTTGATTGAATCCATTTCAATTCGGGAGGATAAAACTTCGGATGGTTTGGTTGCCATATCGCACATCGATGTTGTTGAATGTATTTCTGTTGACAAAAAGGGCAATAAAAAACTCAAGTCGCACTATTTCAAATTAATGCCTGCTCTGCTTGGGGAAAACACCTCTCCTATTCAAAATGTGGTTGAAATTACCGAAGCACACAAATCAAAAAAGTTAATTATCGAAACGTTGACTACTTGGGAAACGGCTATTGAAGCCTAATTATCCATAGCTTTTTGAACATCCAAATCCAACAAATCCTTGGATTTGTACGCGACAATGGATACTAAAACCATCGTGGCACATGCCCCTAAAATGACAGAGGGGACAGTACCGAAGAATTTAGCTGCCACACCGGACTCAAAAGCGCCCATTTCATTCGAAGTACTCACAAACACCCCATTTACAGAGGAGACCCTTCCTCGCATTTCATCGGGTGTAAATACCCGTAAGACCGTTTGACGAATTACAACACTCACCGAATCAAACGCACCCGTAAAAAATAAAGCAACAACTGAAATCCAGAAATTAGTTGAAAAACCAAATACAAAAGTTGCTATACCAAATCCGGCGATGGCCAACAATAAATTCCGCCAAGCATTTTTTAAGGGTGGAAAATAAAGCATCAGCAACATGGTTAGTACAGCGCCAACCGATGGAGCAGCTCGAAGCACACCCAAGCCTTCAGCCCCTACCCGTAAAATATCTTCCGCATAGACCGGTAAAATTGCGATGACTCCACCAAACAACACTGAAAATAAATCCAATGAAATAGCATATAAAATTATTTTGGTCTTAAAAACATAGGTGATCCCCTCACGTAAACTCAACCAAATCGAATCATGCTGGGTGTTTTTGGGAGGGATTGGTCGGCTATCTATAAAAAACAAACAAACCATCACAACTAGTAACAACCCAATAACAGTCACAAGCGAACCTGCCAAGCCGGCGTATGCATAAAGAAACCCAGCAACGCCCGGCCCTAAAATAGATCCCAATTGCCAAAAAGAACTATTCCACGTAGCTGCATTCGCAAACACATCCTTAGGAACTAAAAATGGATTCAAAGAGGATGCCGCTGGAGTGAAAAAGCCCTTCGACAGACCAATTAAAAAAATAACAAAATAAATGGCATAAATATGAAAATCAGCATCCTTTGAATCTAATTGCAAAGCTGAGTAGAGCAATAAACAAGAGCCTAAAATTATCACCAGCAATGAATTTTGCATGATTTTTTTCTTGTCACGATTATCAGCTAAGTGTCCTCCAAACAACACCAACGAAATATAAGGAACAGCCTCAGCCAAGCCAATCAGCCCCAAAGCCAACGGATTATGCGTCAATTTGTAGATTTCATAGGCTAAAATTACCTCCTGCATCAACAAGGCAATCGTAAAAAACGTATTTCCTGTCACATAAGCCCTAAACTCTGGGAAACGCAAGGCCTGAAATGCATCCTTATTTTTAAAATAACTCATAGACGAAATAGACTAATGGACTTAAAAATGCCAATTCTCCAACCCAACGATACTGCAAATTGGGACTAAAATAATAAATCCCCACATGAATGCCTTGAATAATCGCAAGACACAAGGCTAACTCCCAAGAAAACTGCCAAGCAATGCAACCCAAAAGCCCAACTAAAATCCATTGAAGCCAATAAAAAACGAATCGAAAATCTGCTTTTCCCTCAAGCCAAGTGAATAATGACAAATTCATAAAAGCTAAAAAAAAGACATCTGCAAATAAAAGCCAACTGAACTCACCGACCGCCAAAGAGGGTAAAAATAATCCGCAAGCATATAAAATCGAAGTGAACAGTTCCTTAGGTAACCACACGCGGGCCCAATAACGTGTAGTCAAACCATATAATCCCATGCAAACGCTTAGATAAATGCCTAAATATCTTAATTCCTCTGAAATATAGCTTAATAAACTCCCCAAGATGAGTAATAGAAACAGAATGAACCTGCGAATTAACAAGTGAAATCGCTGATGAAAGAAATGAATCGCATCGGTTGGTTTAGCAAGCAAATTATCGACTTGCCGATCAGCTAAATAAAAAATCCAAACGGAAACGCCCAAAACAATGTGTTCTGTCCAGGCTTGAAAACCGCCTACGAGCACCTGCCAAAGCATAGCCTGCATGGCCACCGCTCCAAAAACAACATCCAAACTACTGAAATGAAAAAATCTAAAGAAGCGCATCTTTAGTTTTTTCCACATGAATTTCATCTCCTACCGCAATCCTTCCCGATACAACCGGAACAGCTTGTTGGCCGAAATAAACCTTATTCCCCACTTTTCTAAACTTACTCAATGCTTCTAGCATAGATTTGTCCACTTCTCCTGTTGCTGGGTTTACGTTCACCAACTGACACCGAGCGCATGGCTTTGCGCCAAATAGCCGTACTGTTCCAAGTGAAAATTCTAACCATGAATCCTCTTCAAATGCTTTTGCACCAGAAATAATGACATTAGCACGAAAGCGCATCCAATCAAAAGAGGCTCCAAAATGATGTTCAACTTCCTGATAGGACGATTCAGAAGCAAGTAAAATAGGTAGTGAATCAGCAAAAGAACTTTGTTGGGACCCCGAAGTTTGATATTTAATTTCAATGCTACGAGGCGCAGCTGATTGGATCTGAACGAGTCGTACCGACTCATTCAGCAACTCAGAAAACCAGGCAGAAATGCCATCAGCAACTTCACGAACATGAATTTCATCATCCCATAAAGTCACATCTACCCAATCACCCAATACTGGATTTACAGATAAAACACGATGATTTTGCGTTAGTTGATCCATAATCAAATAATCCGACCCATATAATTTCAACGCAAATCGTGTCAAATCGGGACGTGTCCGCTGAGTGATGAATTGCCCCGTTTCAGACACTAGCATAAATCGTCGGTCTCCTACTAAACCCAAGGAATCTACCTCCACTTGCTGCAACGCAACAGGACCCAACGATTTAATCGGAAAAATAATGAGTTGCGATATGAATGGCTTAGACATCGTGCAAATTAGTAATTTCAAAAATAAAATCACTATCACGACTTGTAGGCTAGTTACTTCGAAATCTGAATCAAATGTGCTAAGTTTGTTCTTTGCCTTTTAACACTAACCTATGAAACTAGTTGGCCTACCCTTAATCCTCTTATTCGCATTCACATTTGGAACTTTCTCCGTTCAGGCACAAGAAACATTGCGCTTGGAAGATGCGATTCAGCAAGGCTTACAAAATCAATTCGCTATTCAAATAGCCAAAAAGCGCGAAAAAATTGCGGAAAATGATAATACGTTGGGGAATGCAGGTTTTTTGCCAACAATTAATGGAACAACAGCCAAAAACTACGCAATATCGGGATTGAATCAAGAATTTTTTGGTGGAATACGTGCCCCATTAAACCAAAGTGGGGTTCGTTCAAACTCAAGCAACGCGGGTGTTGCTATGGCTTGGACATTATACGATGGTAATGGCATGTTCATTTTAAAAAATCGCTTTTCGGAATTGCAACAATTAGGTGCAAAACAAACGGAAACATCGATTGAAAACCTAATCGCACTAATTAGCACCACCTATTATGACATCATTCGTCAAGAATTACGGGTGAACAACTTTAAAAAAGGACTAGAAATTTCAAACGACCGCCTCAAATTAGCCAAAGATCGCTATGAAGTAGGTCAAGGATCCAAGGTAGATTATTACTCAGCTCAAGTTGATTTCAATGAGGATAAAGCACTATTACTAGCGCAAGAACAATCATTTGTCAATACAAAAATTAGCTTTAACGCCTTGCTCGTTCGTGCGATGCAAACCGAATTCAATGTACAGCCGGTCATTGATTTACTACCCAAACTTTCGCTTGTTGAACTACGCGATTTGGCCTTAAAACAAAATCCAATATTATTAGCGGCGATTGTCAATAAGCGAATTACCGATTTAGATATCAAAAGCACGCAAAGTCTACAAATGCCACAAATTGATTTACTTGCGGGTTACAACATGAATCAAGTTGAAAATGGCGCCGGTTTTGGGGTTCAAAGAGGTACGAGTAATGCGATGAGTTATGGATTGCGGGCTACTGTCAACATATTCGATGGTTATAACCAAAAACGCCGAGTACAAAATGCTAAAATCAATGCTGAAATAGCCCAATTGCAAGTGGATGAATTAAAAAACTCCTTAAGCTCTTCCCTCGAGCGTGCCTATGTCACCTATGAAAATGCGTTAAATTTAATCAACCTAGAATCTGAAAATTATACGATTGCCAAGCAGAACATAGACATTGCCTTTGATCGATTCAAAGTAGGTATCGCAACATCGTATGAACTTCGTGAGGTTCAACGAAATGCCGTTGCTGCAGAAACACGCTTAATTGAAGCAAAATTTACAGCGAAATCGGTTGAGATTGAATTGATTCGATTGAGTGGCGGAATCTTATAATCCCTGCTCCTCATTTAATTGTTGTTGGTACAAATCATAGTACAATCGCTTCCCAGCCATCAGTTTGGCATGCGTTCCTTCTTCTACCAACTTACCATCTTGAAGCACAAATATCCGACTGGCTAATTTCGCAGAGGAAACACGATGTGAAATAAGTAAGCTAGTCTTATCCTGCATAATAGTACGCAAATGCGTCAGAATTTTGTGTTCTGTATGCGTATCAACAGCCGAGAGACAGTCATCCAAAATCAGTATCCTTGGCTTTTTAGCGAGCGCGCGAGCGAGCGAAACGCGTTGTTTTTGGCCACCGGAAAGTGTCACACCACGTTCTCCCAAAAGCGTATTGTACTGATCCGGAAACTCCATAATATTTTCATGTACATCAGCGTAGCGAGCCGCTTGATGTAAATCTGACTCACTTAAATCATCTTGTCCAAAACGTATATTCTCCGCGATGGACGTCGAGAATAGAAAAACATCCTGCGGCACAAAACCCAAATGTTTACGCACATGTTGTATATCCCAATCTTTTAACGAGACGCCATCTAACAAAATTTCACCTACAGAGGGATCATAAAAACGAGCCATTAAAAGCGAAATCGTACTTTTTCCTGAACCCGTCGTACCTAATAACGCAACCGCCTCGCCAGGCATAATCTCCAAATTTATACCATGTAAAACAGGACGATCTGCCCCAGGATATGTAAAATGCACGTTTTTAAACGTCCAGCTCCCTTGAATCTCCCGCGTAATTTGTTTGCCAGGAACAAGCTCTGACTGAATATCCAAGAATTCATTAATCCGTTTTTGAGACGCAGCCGCTCGTTGGATTTGAGAACTGGTCCAACCCAGGGCAGTTACTGGCCAGGTCAACATAAATACATACATGATAAATTCGGTAATGTTACCGATAGTCATGCGGCCGGCCATCACTTCTTGGGAACCTACGTAAACAACGAGCAAAGTGGAAAAACCCACCAGCAAGGAAATGAGGGGAGTAAACAAGGAATCAATGCGTACTAAATCCAAGGATTTACGCCGGTAATTAGCAGATGCCTCAGCAAAAGAAACAACCGATTGCTTTTCGCGCACGAATGATTTTAATACACGAATACCCGAAAAAGCCTCTTGTGCAAAAGTAGAAATGGACGATAATCCAGCTTGAATCTCCTCTGACTTCCGAATAATAAGCGAATTCACATAATAAATACTAAATGAAAGGATAGGAAGCGGCAAAAGCACATACCACATCAGCGTAGGACTTACATGCCACATGTAGTAAATGACCAACGTGAATACAGAAATCAAATTGAGCCCATACATGATGCTAGGCCCTACATACATACGAACTTTACTTACATCTTCGGAGATACGTGCCATCAAATCACCCGTGTTTTGTTGGCGATAAAACGACAAAGGCAAGGTTTGATAATGCGCATAAATCTCTTGTTTCATTTCAAATTCGATGTGACGCGACATGACAATGAGCGTTTGGCGTACCAAAAACAAAAACACTCCTTTAATGAAAGCCATCAAAACGATTAAACTCCCGTAGTAAAAAAGTGTACTGGCAAAAACCTCGTAAAAGGCAGATTGCAGACTAAATCCTTTAAATAGAAAATAAAGATTGATGGTTTCAGTAACTAAATCGAGCGCAAAACGGACAAGTTGGGCAGGTACAACGCCGAAAAAATTTGACCCAAACGTAAATATGATTCCCAAAAAGAGTAACCACTTATAACGCCAAAAAAAAGTATTGAGATGACCTAACGCGCCCATGAAAATATTAATCAAACAAAGATAGCCCCTTTTTCAAATTAAAATAGCTAATTTTGTGTTTTCAAAAACAGAACGCTCTTTAATTTCGGATGGTAAACAGAAGATTACTTCGTGTCAAAGCATTTCAACAAATGTATGCTTATTGGACACAGGAACGTGCCCAACACTATTTGGCATTTGATGGCTTAGCCGCCATTTTCCAACCTGACTTATCACTTATGATTGCCAAAGAAGACCAAACTCCACGCTTGGAGGGCCTTCGCAAATTAGCCGAAATTCAATTAACTGAGTTTTTTCAAGGAATTCCAACCGAAGAAACTATTCCCGCCGAAGCCCTTGAAGCTGCCCAGTCGGTGCACCGCACATACAAAAACAACATAGCTAAAATAGCCAAGGAGCTGAAAAAAGAAATGGTTGTGGAGGTAGAATCCATCTTCAAACAATACCTCAAATTACTTTATTACATTCAAGCACTTCCGATGATTGGACAGTGGGATGAGCAGCGCCGCCTACTGGAAAACCCAATCAAAACATCACTAATTGGCAAAAACAAAGTGTTAGCTATCATGCCGAAATGGCGTGATTTGCAGCAGGCGTTTGCCGACAATAACATTGGTTGGTCCGAAGACGAGGAAAATATGCTAAAGAAAGTATTCATTGAAGGGATCCTTCCTGATGAAGCTTTTAGTAACTATTTACCTAACGCAGGAAAAGATGTTTCCGCAGATATCGAAATGATTAAATACATTTTGAAAAATTATCTGTTAAAACATCCAATCATGGCCGAATTTTTCGAGGAAAAAGATTTAAATTGGCACCTAAATAAGGATGTCGTAAAAAGTTTAGCGACCAAAACATTTAAAGTTGACGCCCTCGAAGACTTACAAATTCAACCCTTAGGTTTACAATGGGAAGATGACAAAAAATTCTTCGAAGAATTATTCGATTATTGCATAAAAGAAGACATTCAATTAACGCAATGGGTGAATGATCAAACGAAAAATTGGGAAACTGAGCGTTTGGCGACCACGGATTTAATTATATTAAAAATGGCAGTTGCTGAAATGATTCAATTCGCCAGCATTCCTGTTAAAGTAAGTATTAATGAATTCATTGAAGTAGCCAAAAACTACTCCACACCGAAATCAGGATCGTTTATCAATGGTATTCTCGATGTGATTTCAGTTCGTTTGATAAGTGAAAAAATTATTCAAAAATCAGGTCGAGGATTAATCGACATAGCAAGTAAATAATATGAGCAGATCATCAAAGTCGTTTTGGGCATTTATCGTGGGTGCTGCCGCAGGTGCCGCATTAGGTATATTGTACGCGCCGGATAAAGGAGAAAATACCCGTGGAAAATTATATTTCCAACTAAACAAATACCGTGACCAATTAAAGCAATTGATTAACGATATTGTCGACGGAAAAGAAATTCCTGAAACATCCGCCAAATCAGAAGGCAAAAAAGTCGTTCAAGACACGAAACTAAAAGCTGAAAAACTATTAGAAGACGTGGAAAAAATGATGAGCCAAATCAAAGCCAAGTAATGCGGATAATCGGAATTTTAGGGTTGGCATTTTTATTTGTGGCTTGTGTCAACAAGCAAAAAGAGGCATTGAGCGCATCTGAAAATACCATTCCACTTGAATTACGACCAAGTCCGGAGAAACAAGCCAAATTGGTTTTTGATCAGCCCCTTATTTACCTCGGACGGATCCAAGAAGGCGAACAAATATCCTACACCTACCATTTTAAGAACAAAGGCAACATGCCCCTGCAAATTATATCGGTGAATGCCTCCTGCGGTTGCACAACCCCTAAATGGAGTAAGGAATTGATCCAGCCAGAAAAGAAGGGATTTGTCAAGGTCACTTTTGATTCGAAAGGGAAAGAAGGAAAATTACAGAAAACAGTTACGGTCTACGCGAATACATTGCCAGCCGATAATCAAATCGCATTTAAAATAGAAGTTTTACCCAATACCAAATAAACCAACCATGATCACCTTACAAGCAAACAACCCACAAATCATGCAAATCGTCCTTTTCGGAGGTATTTTTGTGGTATTTTATTTTTTCATGATTCGTCCACAACAAAAAAAGGCGAAAGAAGCGAAAAAATTTATTGAGGAATTAAAAACGGGTGATAAAGTCGTGACAATCGGCGGCGCACACGGAACAGTTATTTCCATACGTGAAAAAACAATTGTAGTAGAAGTAGATGCCAATAAAGGAGTCCGAATGATTTTCGAAAAATCTGCAATCTCCAAAGATGCATCATCACGTTTAATTGAGGAGTAAATAGATGCCAACTGGCCTGAAAACCTTTATTGGCATTACAGGCGGAATAGGATCCGGCAAATCGATGATTTGTCGGATTTTTTCAATGTTGGGCATTCCAGTATTCGAGGCAGATCTCGTAGCCCGAAATATCTGCGATACTGACCCCGAAGTTAAAGCAGCCATCACCGAGGAATTTGGTCAACAAGCTTATCTAGCTGACGGAAAATACAACAGAGAAGGAATCAAAAAAATCTTACAAAAATACCCGCAAGACATCAAGGTGCTTAATCAAATTATCCACCCCGCAGTACGCAAAGCAGCAGCGGATTGGCTTGAAAATGCCCCGATTGCGCCATTTTACCTCTACGAATCAGCATTGATCACACCGAGAAATAAACCGGAACACCTAGATCAATTAATCGCTGTATCTTGTCCACTTGAAGAGCGAATATCCTACATTCAAAAAAGAAATCAAATGAGCTACATGCAAACCATGCAAATCATCGACATTCAACCGAAACCTGAAAGCTATACCAAAGGCGCGGAATTCGTTATCGAAAACAGTCAAAAAAAACGTGTTTGGCCACAAATTGAACATATTTACAGAAGTCTAGGTGGCGTCATGCTACTACTCTTAATCAGCTTGAGCAGCTTTGGACAAATCAAAACAATGACCTTTAACATCCGACTCGATACAGATTCAGATGGTCAGGATCAATGGAAATACCGGGCAAAACACTGCGTCGAATTGATTAAATATCATGATGCCGATATCATCGGGATGCAAGAAGCATTTATCAACCAAATCAAGGATTTTGCCAAGGAGATGCCTGAATACAAGTGGTTTGGCAAAGGACGTGATGATGGCAAAGAGGAAGGTGAATTCTCTCCCCTATTTTACAATACCCGTAAATTTAAATTAATCAAGGAAAGCACCTTTTGGCTCTCCGATTCGTGTGAAAAAGTTGGTTTTGGCTGGGATGCAGCCTGCCGAAGAGTCGTTACATGGGGTCAATTTCAAGAGCTTAAATCCGGGAAAAAATTCTACGTTTTTAATACGCATTTTGACCATTTAGGAAAAATTGCCCGCCGCGAAAGTGCTAAATTAGTTCTTCAAAAAGTAGCTGAAATTGCAGGCAAATCAGCAGCCATCATTACCGGAGATTTCAACGCTACTCCTGATGATGAACCCATTCAAATACTAGTTGACCCCGCTAATCCAAACAAACTCATTGACGCCGAAAAAATTAGCAAAAATGGCCATTATGGGCCATATAGTTCATTTAATGGATTTAAGAAAGAGCAAGAAGGCCGACATATTGATTATATTTTTGTGAAAAATGGGGTGCGTGTAAGCCAACATGCCACGCATTCAGAAACATGGGGAAATCGGTATCCAACAGATCATTTCCCAGTCAGTGCAGTTATCGAATTGCCTTAAATCACCTTTGGAAATTGATAACGTAAAAGTTAACTTGCCGTATGGAAAATTTTATCGTTTCAGCCAGAAAATACAGACCCACCCAATTCGATTCGGTGGTTGGCCAAAGCCACATAACCACCACTTTAAAAAATGCAATCAAGTCAAATCATTTGGCACAGGCATTTTTATTTTGTGGTCCACGTGGCGTAGGAAAAACTACCTGCGCACGTATTTTGGCCAAAACGATCAATTGTGAAAATATTGGAGCTGACGGTGAAGCATGTGGCACATGCCCCTCATGTACGTCTTTTCAAGAAAACACCTCCTTAACTATTCATGAATTAGATGCGGCGTCGAATAACTCGGTAGAAGATATTCGTAACCTCATCGATCAAGTACGTTATCCTCCGCAGCGCGGACGCTATAAAATCTACATCATTGATGAGGTGCACATGCTTTCTGCATCCGCATTTAATGCATTTCTAAAGACATTAGAAGAACCACCGTCCTATGCGATATTTATTTTGGCAACGACGGAGAAACATAAAATTTTGCCAACCATCTTATCCCGTTGTCAAATTTTCGATTTCAATCGGATTCAATGGAAAGATATGGCCAGTCATTTGGCATCCATAGCCACGAAAGAGAATATTGAAGCAGAACCAGCCGCATTGGAATTAATCTCCATCAAAGCAGATGGCGGATTGCGTGATGCGTTGTCGATGTTCGACTTAAATGTCACATTTTCAACCGACAATACTCTTCGACATAAGGACGTGTTGGAAAACCTGCATATTCTTGACAGCGATTATTATTTGCAAATTACGGATCACATGGCAGCCCAAAATCATGTGGGAGCTTTGGTTTTGCTGGATGAAATCATGCGAAAGGGGTTTGATGGCCAACAATTCATCTCGGGATTTATGGAGCACTTGCGGAATTTACTCTTCGCGAAAGATCCACAAACCCTCGCACTAATGGAGATTAGTGATGAAACACGAACAAAATTTAAGCAACAAGCCGAAAAGACAAGTACATCTTTCTTGCTTTCAGCCATGAATATTTGCTCTCAATGTGAGATCAATTATAAAGCGGCAAAAAATCCACGATTACATCTCGAACTTTGCCTATTAAAAATAAATTACTTGCCTTCAGTATTCCAACCTGCGACGGAGGGCGGTGGCGGAAAAAAGGCTGAGCCCCAGGCGAAAGTCGATGGGGCCAAAATAACGGAAAAAGCTCCTGAACCTGATAAAACACCTATTTTAGAGTCGACACCCCCTGTAGTCAAAGAGGAACCTGTAATGGAAACTACCATTCCTGTTGAAGTTCCAACACCGCAAGCGAAACCTAATACGGTATCCGGATTACGCTCAGCTAAAAAAGTGGTTGACGCAAAAGGAACCGAGCAAACTTCCGAAGAGGTATTGGCTAGCCTAAGCAATGATCCAGCTAATTCGAAGGCCTTTACCATAGAAGAGCTGACGACGGTATGGAACCAACTGGCAGCTGAATTCCAATCAGCGAATTTGATCAACAAATATGTGATGATGAATCGGCCAATCGAACTGATTGGATCAATCATCCACATAAAGGTAGAGAATGAAGTACAAGTTCAGCAGTTTAATGAAAATGTGCGCTTGGAAGTCTTAGGTAAAATTCGCGAGCGCTTACAAAATTACAGCATCGATATTGCTTTAGATGTAATCGAGACGGAAAAAAGTGACAAGAAAATGTTGTATACGCAATCTGATAAATATGAATTTCTTGCTCAAAAACACCCATTATTGAGCGAAATGAAACAGAAACTCGGCCTAGATCACGAATATTAGATTACCGTATCTGGCCGTTTCCTTTAAGCACCCATTTTTCAGTCACCAGCTTTTCTAATGCAAAGGGCCCACGAGCATGAAGTTTCTGTGTAGAAATCCCTATTTCAGCCCCTAAATCAAATACTCCCCCATCGGTAAAGCGCGTCGAAGCGTTCCAATAAACGGCAGCTGCATCTACCGCTTGTAAAAACAACTCAGCTTCAGATTCATCCGAACTTACGATGGCTTCAGAATGCCTAGAGGAATACGAATCAATATGGTTTAGTGCCTCTGCGCTGTCTCGAACAAATTTCACCGAACAAGCAAAATCTAAAAACTCACGACCAAAATCTGACTCTTCAGCAGCCTCAAGCCAGGCATACCCAAGTGCCTGCAAATAACCAAAAGCTTGTTGATCAGCATAAATTTTCACCTTATAATTCACAAACTCCGGTGCCAGTAACGCCAAAAATTCGTGCGCAACAGAAGCATGTACGAGTATGGTATCTAACGAATTACAAACAGAAGGACGAGAAACTTTAGCATTGACAACTATGCGAACAGCCATCGCTAAATCAGCCGATTCCGCCACATAAGTATGACAAACCCCAGCTCCCGTTTCAATGGTAGGAACCAATGACTCTTTTCGAACTCGCTGAATTAGGGCATCCGAACCACGTGGAATAATTACATCTACATACTTGACAGCGGTCAATAAAGTAGTTACATGTGCTCGGTCGGTTGGCAATAAACGTACAGTATCCGTCGACAAACCCGCTTGCTCTAATGACGCATGAATTAATGAAACCAATATCGAATTCGTATGCCATGCATCTGTTCCTCCCCGTAAAACCGCTGCATTTCCAGACCGAATACATAAGGCTGCTACATCGATTGTTACGTTGGGGCGCGATTCATAAATAACGCCAACAACCCCTAATGGAACCGACTTCTTCTCCAAATGCAGACCATTAGTTAAAATTTTATCAAGCAAAACTTGTCCTGATGGATTAGGTAATTTTGACACATCGTGCAAGCTGGCAGCTAAATCTAAGATCCGTTGTTCGGTTAAAAGTAAACGATCCCGCATTGGATTTTGCCGATCATAAGAAGCTAAATCTTTTTCATTTTCGATAATGATCGAATTAACATTAGCCTCAAGTCGAGCAGCTAAATCAGAAAGTATGGCCAATTTAACCGCATCAGTTGACATGGCTAACGCAGCTGAAGACCTACGGGTAGCGGCTAATAAAGGAGTGATATCGGTTAAAATTGTCGACATATTCTATTAAAAATCATGACCTAAGGTCACATACGTAACGGGCGATTTAATTTCGTTTGTTTCCATCCCATAAGCATAGTCAACCTTAACAAAATATCCAAACAAATTGGCCCGAGCACCTACCCCAAAACCAAATAAAAATGGATTTCGGAAATCGGTAACTGTTGCTTGAAATGGATTTGTTCCACCACCAATCACATTGGTATTGAACCCATTTGTCCGACTAAATGGATTGGCCCCTGTCCACGCTGAGCCAATATCCGTAAACCCAATCAATTGCAAGGAATTCATAAAGTTAGATTTATTTGATTCCAAACTAATCAAATGTTTGACAGGAAGACGAAGTTCTAGGTTAACAAGCAAATGACTATTTCCTGCCAATTTATTCATTTTAAACCCACGTAATGACGTCGCAAAATCACTCATAAAAACATCGCGATCCGCAGGACCTGAAACGCCTAAAGGATTTTCTTTATTACGTACTTCTCTGTCTATAAATACCCAATTATCCATGCCACCCAGCATCGTTTGACGAGCTGCAAGGCCAAAAGAATGCGAAGCTGAAATACGGCCAGCCAATAAAAAACTGTTGGTTAAGCGAACGTACTTACGAAGGTCCAAACGGATACGAGAAAAACTTCGCGAAGTAAGAAGGGCTTGTTGGTGTTCCACCGTCGCTAAAATTCGCGTTCCAATAGGCAAATTTTCCTCCCAATGTAACGTATTATCCAAGGTGTAACTAAGCGACGATCCAGCATAGGTCGCTAAATTTTCAGGCACCGACAAATTGACCTGATCAAAGGATCGATTCGACGTAAACATACCTGAGAAGCTTAGTTTACTTGCTAAATTAATGGGATAAATCCCTGTCAAAGAGGCGCGATTATACCGAATTTTATTCAAAAATACATCCGTCTCCTGACCAAACACTTTCCTATCTACCCGAAAAACCCAATCTACTTTGTTGGGCAAATAAGCATATTCACCCCATAAATCTGAATTTTTAAAATTAGCATTCAGAAAAACACCCGTCTTAATTAAATGATTCTCCATCAAATCATTCATTTTAACATCGAAAGCATAGCCTATTCCTCGAATCGGATCAATTCTAAAGTTCCCTTCCGAACCATTCACCACAAATGAATTATGGTAGACAAAAGGGCCAGCAAGTTTGGCGGTTTCCTTTCTAGTTCGGAGAAGTGTTTGGCGGTCGAGCCGACTACGCTTCGCCTTTTCTCGAGCATCCAAACTATCTCGCTTAGGTTCAGCCAAAATATCTAAAATTGAATTTGAAGAAGAGTCTACACCTATTGGATACCACTGATAAGCAGGCAAATCCAAAATCGTTTGGGCTGAAATACGTTGAATTCGTTCGTCCAACAAAGCATGATCTTGGAAATATAATTTATCCCCCGACCAATGAAAGGATGACCATGTACCGGAGCGTACTCGATTCTGCATCAACTTCCCTTGGCTTAGATCCAATGAAACCAACTCTTCCCCGCTAGGTTGTTTGTGTAAAAAATAGATTAATGAATCAGACTTAACTTGCAACGAATGAATCCTGCCGGAATGAGCGAGCAAAACACGCGGATTACTTGGGTCATCTGCCCGCCAATGCATAACAACCGACAACCCTTTCGACTTAACTACTTTCTGGGTTGAGTCCACATACTGATCCGTCAAATAAATGATATCTCCTTGTTTATTAAACCAATGAGCCTCTAATTCATCCCATGAATTTTGTGTAATCGGGGTGAATCTATTGCGTCTAAAATCATAAATTCCTACATCAATTTGACCATTTCGGAGCGCGCGCACTAACATGCGCTGGCCACTTTCATGCATTTCAAAATCCGTAAAATTCCAGTCTTTTAAGTCTGTTTTGGCAAGTAATTTAGCCGACATGCCCGTGATCGGAGCATATTGATTTAACCATGACTTTCCGTCTTTGGCATATAAAATTGCAAAGGAATTTTTGGCCGACCAGTGCATGCGCGGAGCTTGACCTATAGAAGCGCGCAACGGATCTTTCAAGCCCGTTTGAAATAAGTAAAAACGTTTTTTAGATTGTAAATTTTGAATCATGACACGGTACTGACCAGCGTCCTCCAGCGTGTAAGCCATCCATTTTCCATCTGGACTAATTTGAAACTCCTCCAATTGTTCTCCGGACATTCGATCGCGCGTAATTAAATTTTCGGCGCCGGAAAATGCATTTGAATTAACTTCAAATTGCTTCGACTCGGATAAATAAAAATTAAACCATTCTTTTAAAAAACGTGAAATAGGTGTTCGAAGCGTACTTGAAATACTTGATTGATCATTACGAATAATTCGTGTCAAATTTAAAATATTTCCGATAGGCTGAAGGCCATAGGTTTTAGCAATGTAAGACCAAATCGATTGACCGATTAATTCGGCTTCTATTCCACGTGCCAAAACTGGCTTTCTAACTTTATTCGCCGCCACCACTTGATACATGTATTGATTCATTTCTGGTGAATCTCCACGAGCAACATAGGCTACAATTCCAGCAGTAAACCATTCCGGAACGTTTAATAAAAGTGAACTCTGCAAGGCATCTTTAATACTTCCACCAAACAAAATATCATGTACATACACCCGAGCAAGTTCTTCTACTAAACGAATATGCAAATCCTCTAAATCGGACTTAAATGCAATCTCAATCTTAAATTTATCTTGATTTTCTTCTTGTGCTTTTTTAAAATCCTGAAAACTAATACCACTATTCGACTCGGCTAAGTCGGCCGACGATGCGTATAAAAATATTTTAGCTTTTTGATACGGGGTATACCCTAATATGCGTGAAATCCGAAGTAATTCGCTATCTAAATATTGAATCGTGGCGCGCGCTAATGCCTCTTGTTTTCCGTAAAAATAAACTTCAAAATTTTGATCAGTAATGTAGGACCAACGAATCCGCTTGTACTGAATACGCGTTTTTTCCCAATCCCGTTGGCTTGGATAAAAATCCTGCCCCTGCATTTCGTGCACAGAAAGCAGGCAGGCAAAAATGAAGAACAGATTTCGAAAAAACCGCATGCTCAAATGTAAGAATTTATGGCGAAAATAAATGCGAAAATCGTTGAATTGAAACCTCAAAAGGCAGTTCTTCTAAGCCCTGAATTTCGCGCACAAATGCACGCGCAAAAAAAGGTATCAACGAAACCCCTTTGGAGCCAAAACCATTAAATATACCCACGGGTTCATGCGGATGCATGCCAATAAAAGGGCGTCGGTCTTGTGTGGCGGGTCGCACACCTACGCGCGTACTTAGTCGCGTATAGGAGTCCACACCCATGGAAAGTAATTTTTGTTGTAACTCATCCTGCGCATCCGCTGTCTCCGCAGGCGAAAATTCACCCCAACGATACGTCGCTCCTACTTTAAACTGATTTACTGTTAAGGGCAAAACGAATCCATTTTTACTAAGTATGTAATCCTTCGAAGGCTGATCCGATTCAAAAATCATTAACTCCCCCTTCGCTGGCAAAAATGGCAATTTAGCCCACAGTGGGTTTTGTTGGCCATGAAAACCTTCGCAAAAAATCACACGCCCAAACGCATGGGATGAAACATATTCACGTGATTGAAAAATGCCCAGTTGGCGAAAATACATTTGTGAAACACGTACCAAAATCGACGCATCAACCCATCCCGCCTCCTTTATCCATACACCTTCAGGCGTCCACTCTAGATAATCATGATCAATTTGTGCCTTTCGCTCCTCTAACCACGTACGCATTTCTGCATGCGCAAAAGGTCGAAACAAAGGCATAGGATGAAAAAAAGAAGCTTGTAAAGTTTCCTGTAGTCGCGTGTAAAAGTCCGGCAAATAGTCGAAAAGCTCTTCCGCTAGCCAGGTCTTTTCTAACTTTCGACCGGTTACTGGATTGAAAATTCCTCCAGCTGCATGGGATGAAGTAAAGTAAGTGGGGGACGCATCCCAAATTTCAAAAGGAATTTGAGCTTCTAAAAAATGATGCGCTAGGATGGTGCCGGCTAAACCTTGGCCAACAATCAAATAGGGTTTATTTTTTTCCACTTTGAACCCGACGTACATGATCTAACACAAAATTGACCTGTTCATCCATACTTCGGAAAGAAGTATCTAAATCAATCGCATCATCGGCACGTTTCAAAGGGCCTTCCGTACGATTAGAATCAATTTCATCACGCATGCGCAGGTTCTCCACAATTTCTTCCAATGGAAGATCTTCACCTTTTTGTAAAAGCTCAAGTTTACGTCGCTGGGCACGAATATTCGGCTGAGCCGTCATGAAAATTTTCAATTCGGCCTGAGGAAACACGACCGTTCCTATGTCACGTCCATCCATGACAATTCCCTTTTTATACCCCATTTTTTGCTGCTGTGCAACCATTGCATGACGCACCGCTGGAATGGCAGCTACTTGGCTCACAATATCCGAAATAAACATTTTCCGAATTTCCTGCTCCACATTCTCCCCATTCAAAATAGTATCAGAGGCTTGTCGGCCTACATTAAACTCAAACGTAATCTCGATATGTTGCAATGCATATTCAACAGCCGCAGGATCCACGACATCTACTTCATGACGATGAAAATAAAGTGCTACTGCACGGTACATCGCGCCAGTATCAATAAATGCATAATGCAATTTCGCGGCTACCCGTTTGGCAGTTGTACTTTTACCACAAGAAGAAAAGCCATCTAAGGCTATAATTATTTTGGACATTAGTCGGCAATAAATGATTGAATCGCATCATAGCAGGCATGTGGTGCTTCATAAACACCTTGATGTCCTACTTCAGGCAAAATTACACATTTATGATGTGCTTTTATAGCCAAAATGCTATCCGTACTGATTAAGGGATCTAAATCCCCATGAATAAACAAAAATGGAATATGTGTATCGCGTAAAAATGTAGTGAAATCGGCACGATCGCGCATTGCTTTTGATGCCGCGATAAGTCCATCTGCCGCTAAATCTTGGTAGCGTGTAATTAACTGATCCATCAATGCTTGATTGTTGGCCACATAATTAGGGGCAAACAAATTCGCTACAAACGATTTAATGAATACGGAAGCGCCGTGCTTCTTTAGAAATTCGATGGTTCGATCCCGATTTATTTGCTTCTCTGCGGTATCTGGCAGTGCGGTAGAATGTAATAAAACTACCTTTTCAATACGTTCAGGAAATAGCTTCGCCATTTCGAGGGCAATGTACCCACCCATGGAATGTCCCACTAAGGTGAGTTTTCCATCTTGAGGTAATGAAACAAGAATCTCTCGAGCATAATCGGCAATCGATTTTGCGGAAGTCCAATGCGCAAAAGAAGGAATAATGGGTTTTTCAGTCCAGGTGAAATGAGAAATGAAATCATCCCAAATACGGGCATCTTCACCAAAACCATGCAAAAATACGAGCTGAGCCGACATATTTTAATACGTATGCAGCAGGCCGATAATGGTAAATCCAAGACCAATGAGCGCGGCGATTCCACCTACGAGGCTGATGCCAACGATGCTGAGTACGGCGCCGATGGCCAACAAAAATAGGCCGATTTTTAATTTGGAATCCATCCCTTGTAGTTTATCCCGCACATCTGCTTTTAATACTTTACGTGCTTGTCTACTTTCTTTTTTAACGTTGGAAACTCGTTTTGTATGCTTTACCTCTTGAATAGGCGCGACAGCGGTGGGAGTTGTGACTTCAGGCGTGGCCACTTGCAACGCGCCCGTAGGCTGGTTTTCTGAAACAAACGAACTGGAGATGGCTAAAATAGCCAAAAAAATAAATGCTTTCATAGGGGTTAGGCGACAACTTTCATTTGGTGAAAAACGGTACGTTCAAATTTCGATTTGGCATAAGCTAAATCGACTTTAAAATCCTTCAAATCAGTTTGAGAAGGAATTTCAAACATGGCATCGGTCATAATGGCTTCCATGATGGACCGCAATCCGCGAGCACCCAACTTATATTGCATAGCTTGCTCGACAATATATACTAAAGCATCTTTTGAGAAAGTTAATGACACGTTTTCCATATCAAAAAGCTTCTCATATTGCTTGATTAGTGCATTTTTAGGTTCCGTCAAGATAGAAAGCAAGGCCTTCTCATCCAACGGATTTAAAAAAGTAACCACGGGTAAACGACCTAATAATTCCGGAATCAAACCAAATGATTTAAGGTCTTGTGCGGAAACATATTTCATAATGTGATTCTTCTCAAATGATTCGTGGAACGTATCATCCCCTGAAAAACCGATCGGACGCGAATTCAAACGTTTCGCAATATGGCGATCAATCCCATCAAATGCCCCTCCACAGATAAATAGAATATTCTCCGTATTTACCGCAATCATCTTCTGATCCGGATGCTTACGTCCTCCTTGCGGTGGAACATTCACAATAGAACCTTCCAATAATTTCAATAAAGCTTGCTGGACCCCTTCCCCAGAAACATCACGCGTGATGGATGGATTGTCCGACTTGCGAGCTATTTTATCAATTTCATCAATGAAGACAATGCCACATTCGGCCTTTTCAACATCATAGTTAGCGGATTGCAATAAACGTGTCAAAATTGTTTCCACGTCCTCACCTACATAACCCGCTTCCGTAATAACGGTCGCATCTGCGATGCAAAAAGGAACTTGTAATTTTTGAGCAAGCGTCCGCGCGAGATAAGTTTTACCGGTTCCCGTTTCGCCCACCATTAATATGTTCGATTTCTCAATCTTCACATCATCAGCTGCAGGCGTCTGCATCAGACGCTTGTAATGATTATAAACAGCCACCGACAAATGGCGTTTAGCCTCTTCTTGACCGATCACATATTCATCTAAATAAGCCTTCAAATCCTTTGGTTTGACCAATTCGAACTGTTGGTTCCCTGGTTTATGTACCTTCGCCGCCGCACCCATTTCGTCTTTGACAACTTCGTAGCCTTGCTGCAAACAAGTATCACAGATATGCCCATCGATTCCCGAAAGAAGGATACCAACCTCATTTTTTGCCCGCCCACAAAAGGAACAATTTGCTTTCTTAGCCATAATAAATTAAACCGTACGCGTTAAAATCTCGTCAATTAAGCCATATTCTTTGGCCTCAGCTGCTTTCATCCAATAGTCACGATCCGAATCCCGTTCGATTTCCTCAAATGATTTACCCGAATGCTTGGCTAAAATATCATATAATTCTTGACGAATTTTAACGATTTCACGTGCTGTGATTTCGATATCGCGGGATTGACCTTGTGCACCTCCAGATGGCTGGTGAATCATCACACGCGCATGTTCTAAAGCAGAACGCTTGCCCGCTGCACCACCAGCTAATAATACAGCGCCCATCGATGCCGCTAACGAAGTACACACAGTTGCTACCTCCGGACGGATGTAGTTCATGGTATCGTAAATACCTAAACCTGCATATACAGATCCGCCTGGGCTATTTATGTACATAACAATATCTTTTTTGGCATCCGTAGATTCCATAAACAACAATTGCGCAACAATAATATTAGCCATGTAGTCATCTACGGGAACTCCCATAAAAATGATACGGTCCATGATTAAACGAGAAAATACATCGATTTGAGCGAAACGCATGGGGCGTTCCTCAATGATGTATTGTGTCATGTCATCGATTTGATGCATCGGTCGGCTACCAATGCTATTCATATATTGATCCACTGCCAAACCGTTTAATCCACGGTGGTGAACAGCATATTTACGAAACTCTTCGCCAGTTAATTCTTTTGGGTTCATATCCAGAATTTTTAAAAATCAAATTTAAAATATTTTCATCTGTAAAGCTAAACACTAAAACAGACTTTCTTGTTCACAGAAAACCCCGCAATTTACGGGGTTCTCACTCTAATTTATGATTCGTTGAAATTACAGAGCTGCTGCGATTTCTTTGAATTTCTCCACGTCAATTTTAGATACCTTATGTGGAATGTTCTCCACAATTGCACTCGATACTTTATCTGAGAATGCTTGATTGTATAAGTTCATAAAGTTATCTCCCTTAGACTTATCGCTCAAATAACCCATGGCTATTTTCTCAATCATTTCCTCAATGCCCGGCTGGTCCGAAGATAAATAACCTCCAAACTGCTGGCGTACCATATCTTTCGCCTTCTCAACCACCTCTGGATATTCAACTTTTACGTCAAATTTCGCAGCAATTTCATTTTTGATTAAGTTCCAACGGATATCACGTTTTACATTATCAAAATCTTGCTCAATTTGCTCCGGCGTAAATTTACCTTCATTGATGCGCACTAACCACCTACGCAAGAATTCTTCTGGAAGATCAATTTTAACGTTTTCGATCAACGCTTTTTCCGCATCGATACGTAATAAGTAATTCGCTTCGCGTGCATAATTCTCCAAAACAATTTTCTCTACTTCTACCAAGAACGTTTTTTCGTCTGTTGCTTTTCCAGGCCCTAAAACCTTATCGTAGAATGCAACATTCATTTCAGCCGGTGCTTGACGCGTAATATCTTCCACTACGAAAGAAACTTCACCCGTCAAATCAGCTACTTCTTCTTCTTTTTTACCGGTTGCTAAGGCTAATGATTTTGCGTCAACAAACACCTTATCGATCGCAAATTTCAAAGTATCCTCTTTTTTCGCGCCGATGAATATTTTCTTTGATTTGTCTTGAATCGCGTGCATTGGGATGGCTGATTTCTCAACCCAATCACCTTGCGTGAATGTTCCAAATACCAAATCACGATCTTCAACTGCATCTGGATGCGTCTGCTCGCCGAATTGCTTCTTTAAATTTTCAACCGTCTCCGCAATCTCTTTCTTATCTGCTTTGATTTCGTACGATTTAATCTCTTTCATCTTAGCTAAATCCACCTTGAAATCTGAGTGGAAACCTAAATCATAATGAAACGTAAAATCCGTGTCTTTTTCCCAATCAATTGATTCTGACTCATCCACAGCCGGAAGCGGCTCGCCCACTAAATTCAATTTATTTTCTTTGATGTAATCACTAACAGCGTGGCCTAATTCGTGATTAATTTCATCCACTAATGCCGACTGACCATACAATTTTTTAATCAAAGTTGCCGGAACCATGCCTGGACGAAAGCCCTTGATCGACGCTTTCTTGCGATAGTCTTTCAATTTAGCCTCAACTTTCTCTTTGTAATCAGCCTCAGTTACAACAACAGTCAAACGACCTTGTAAATCACTTGCCTTATTTAGTGAAATGTTCATATAGAATTGTTTGTTTAATCAATTAAAAAAAGCCCTCAAAAACCTATCGGTGTTGAGGGCTTGCCTTGGTACGGGTGGAGGGACTCGAACCCCCATGCCTCGCGGCGCCAGATCCTAAGTCTGGTATGTCTACCAATTCCACCACACCCGCGTAATTTGGAGTGCAAAGGTAATCAGCAAAACTTATTATTCCAAAGGTGTTTGGCAAATAATCTAATCAATAAACATTTTGTGTTATTTTTGACTTCTTAATAAAAACCTATGTCTGCTCAGCAAGAAGAATCACAGCCTAATTGGCGCACCTGGTACCTCGTTTTAGGTGCATTTCTAGTGAGCATTATTCTGTTTTTCATCGGTTTTTCCGCACTTTTTAGCTAAGCCATGCACCTACTCGACTGGATTATTTTAGTGTTGACAATTGGCGGAATTGTGGCGTATGGGAGTTGGAGGGGCCAACAATCCAAGCAGTCTTTGCAGGGATTTTTGCTTGCCGACCGGGAATTACCTTGGTATCATGTGTTGCTTTCTGTCATGGCGACGCAGGCTTCAGCGATTACATTTTTATCCGCACCGGGCCAAGCATATACAGATGGCATGCGATTCGTTCAATTCTATTTGGGATTGCCCATCGCCATGATTGTGTTATCCGTAACGTTCATTCCGAATTATTATCGGCTCAAAGTTTACACGGCCTATCAGTTTTTAGAAAAAAGATTTGACGCTAAAACCCGCGTATTAACCAGTTTTCTGTTTTTAATTCCGCGCGCACTATCTACCGGCGTAACCATCGCGGCTCCATCCATTATCTTATCGATTTTAGTAGGCTGGGATTTAACTTGGACGAATACCTTAACGGCCACACTCGTAACTACCTATTGTATGTTGGGCGGCTCCAAAGCCATTTCCTATACGCAAATGTTACAAATGTCGGTGGTTTTAGCAGGTATGGTTTTAGCTGCCGTGCTCATTATTTACCAATTACCGCCGGAAATCGGCGTCAAACAGTCCCTGCAAATTGCGGGTAAAATGGGCAAGATCAATTTGATTGATTGGAAATTTGATTTGAATAATCGCTATAATATTTGGTCAGGGATCATTGGCGGTTTCTTTTTGCAACTCTCCTATTTCGGAACGGACCAAAGCCAAGTGGGTCGTTA
>NZ_JBILJM010000062.1:0-3422 GCF_044377215.1 Aquirufa sp. | reverse complement strand
CTTAAATACTATAATCATGAACGAATAAAAATGAATCTAAATGGAATGAGCCCAGTGGGATACCGAGCTCATTATGTCAAATCTATTGTTTAATTTTGTCCAATAAAATGGGTGCACCTCAGGTATCACGTCTCTAACCTTTTCAGATTTTCGTCGCAAAATTTACCCGAAAGGATATAAAATTGAAAAAGGATTCATATTATTGATTTTTAAAACCTTTACATCTATGAAAAAGAATTACGCAAACTCCCGTCGGCAATTTTTAGCTGCCGGCTCCCTTGCCTCTTTGGGCCTTTTATTTGCCAAACCAGCCGCATTTGCTTTTGGCTCAGCTAAACCAGATTCGAAATTTGGTGGCGTTCAAATTGGCTGTATCACGTATTCTTTCCGAAGCATGCCTGGTTCCGTCGATGAAATCATTGGCTACTTAACACAATCTGGAATTTCTGCCACTGAATTAATGGGCGATGCCGTAGAAGAATATGCTGGTAAGCCAGTTAATCCGGTGCAAATGCGTTGGACTCCGGGCCAACCGCGTCAGCCGCTGACTGACGAGCAGCGTGCGGCAATGAAAAAATATCAAGAAGACGTCAAAGCATGGCGCGAAACCGTTTCCATGGATAAATTCAAAGAAGTTCGTGCGAAATTGGATAAAGCTGGAATCAGCGTATATGCCTACAAACCAAATGCATTTAGCCCAACGAATTCAGATGCTGAAGTAGAATATGCATTGAAATCTGCTAAAGTTTTAGGAGCTAAATCGGTGACAATGGAATTGCCAACTGATCCAAAACAAACGCAACGCTTAGGTGATTTGGGCGCGAAACATGGTATTTATTTTGGATACCATACCCACACACAAGTAAAAGATACGGTCTACGATGAGGCCTTAGCTCAATCGAAATACAATTCCATTAACCTAGACGCTGGTCACTACATTGCTGTGGGTGCACCACATAATACGGCTAGTTTATTAGCTTTAATCGAAGCGAAAAAAGATCGCATTACCTCCATGCACATCAAAGACCGTACGTCAAAAGAAAATGGTGCAAAGAATCTTGTTTGGGGCACGGGAGAAACTCCTTTAAAAGAGTTACTAACCGCCATGAAGAAAAACAAATACAAGTTCCCGGCAACGATCGAATTGGAATATGAAATTCCAGCAGGTTCTGATGCTGTAACAGAAGTGAAAAAATGTGTGGAATACGCAAAAGCGATCTTAGTCTAAGAGCCTAATTTCACTCAAATGTTCAATCAAGTCGGAGGCCACTAAACTGGCCTTCGATTTTTTTTGTATTGCCAAATCACCCGACAATCCATGAATGTAAGCACCAAGGCGAACAGCCACATCGGGTGCATATTCTTGGGCACATAATGCGGCAATAATACCCGTCAATACATCCCCAGATCCTGCCGTAGCCATACCATCATTTCCCGTGGTATTCGTATACAATTCTCCGGAGTCAGTCACCACGATGCTTGGCGCTCCCTTCAAAAGCAATTGGCACGAATAGGTCGAAACAAAATCAAGCGCTTGTTTTTCGCGACTCAACGGGTCAAACTCCAAACTTCCTAAGCGCGCAAATTCACCCGGGTGTGGTGTTAATATATGGTGGGATTTAACTTGGGAAATCAAAGATTCGTACGATCCCAATAAAGTCAATGCATCTGCATCAAAGACGATGGGACCCGTATAATTCTGAAGCAGAAATTCTAAGTTTCGACGTACCTGAATAGAGAATCCCAAACCCGGCCCAAAGGCGATAGCATCGTAGGGGTCGAGGTTGATTGCCGACAAATCTGATTCTGTGCGATACATGATTTCGGGACTATGCGCCAACAATGGTCCGACACCCTCCTCGGGAATCATCGCGGTCACAATGCCGCAACCAGCGTGTAAGGCTGCTCGTGCACACAATAACGCGGCGCCAACTTTACCTGAACTACCGGCAATAATCAACACATGTCCAAAGGATTTTTTATGTCCATCGGGCTGTCTGTGTTGCTTTATCTGATTTATCCAGGGAAGATCTATTCGATTCATAGACCTAAATATAAGTATTTAATTAATAGGCCGTCATTGGTCACCGGCTCTGCTAGCGTAGTTTACAAAAAACATGCTAATCATACATCACAAAATGCGGTATACATATGCGAAACGAGGGGTTGTTGGCCAAAATCACTAAAACCCAATCGCATAATTTTTCATCTAAATAGATTTGTAAATCAAAGCTCTAAATTTCTTATTTTTACTTCATGAAAGCAATTCAAACCGCATTATTATCCTATGGAATGTCGGGACGCATTTTTCACGCCCCTTTCCTCGAAATTCATCCCGGCTTCGAGCTCGTTGGCTCCTACGAACGTAGTCAAAAAAATATTCAAAAAGCCTATCCAGGAACGCATTCGTATGATTCGCTAGACGAAGTCATCCAAGATGCTGATATTGAATTAATTATTGTCAACACCCCCATCCCCACGCATTTCGAATATGCCTCTCAAGCGCTAAAAGCTGGAAAGCATGTTGTCGTTGAGAAAGCATTTACAAACTCGACAGCAGAAGCGTTGGAATTACAAAAAATAGCATCAGAGGTCGGAAAGCACATTTTTGTTTACCAAAATCGCCGTTGGGATTCCGATTTTCTAACGGTGAAAAAAGTATATGAATCAGGCCAACTGGGCGAATTGGTTGAAGCGGAATTCCACTTTGATCGCTTTAATGGAATCAAATCACCCAAAATGCATAAGGAAGTTCCTGGGCCGGGTGCTGGAATCATATTTGATTTGGGGCCACATATTATAGATCAGGCCTTGTATTTGTTTGGAAAACCGACGCATGTGTTTGCCGACTTGCGTAAAACACGTCCGGGTACGGAGGTAGAAGATTTATTTGAGATATTACTGTATTACCCAGAAATGCGTGTTCGCTTAAAAGCGGGCTATTATTTCAAAGCGCCGATTCCTGCATTTCAGTTGCATGGGAAGTTGGGGAGTTTTATCAAGACACGTTCGGACCGACAAGAAATTGACCTAGATGCAGGTCTAAAGCCACAGGGAAAAGAGTGGGGACTGGATAGTCCTTCAGATTACGGTTTGATACATGTAGATGGTTCGAATCCTGACCGGGTAGTTTCCGAAAAAGGTGATTTTATGGCCTTTTATGAAAATGTTTATCAATCTTTGCGTAGCGATGCGACACCCGCTGTTTCTGTACAAGATGGAATCAATAGCATGCGGGTGATCGATGCGGCGATGGAGAGTAGTCGGGAGAAACGAGTAATCAAATACTGAAAATAGACGCGAAGTATGAACTGCACCCAAAAAGTTGGACAACTTATTGGGTGTTTTTTTATGTCAAGAAAAATCAAGTACTCCTACGATCTCAAGCTTTCAAGTGTTAAAGCATTTATTGACGATCATCA
>NZ_JBILJM010000047.1:0-13312 GCF_044377215.1 Aquirufa sp. | reverse complement strand
CTTTATTGTGTTCGATAAAAAAGTGCATGTACAAACTGGTCAGCAATAAAGATTTGGCCATAAATTGCTCTGCTTTTTTTGATCGATGGCCTAATTCATGTGCGAGGTTGATGCCAAAAATACCGGACAATAAGCCCATCATGCCAATTCGGCCGAGGCGATCTGACCAAACCAACTCATCTTGCATGCTTTGTAAAAAGAAATACAAGCTGACAAATTGTAAGCCAAAAGCTATATATAAAATCCAATCATACAGGACATTTGCTTTAACCAAAGCTTCCTCCTCGGCAGCCAAATTACTCGGATCTGGTTTGATGATAAGTTCGATGCCTGGGACGAATGCGAAGGTAAATAGGACGCCGGCCCAACAAGCCAAGCCGGTCGAGTGAAAGGACCAATAGGCAAAAGCGAACATGCAAAATGGAGCGATGTATTTAAATGCTTTCATATTAAAATTTGAATACGTAATCTATATAAGGTACGGCAACCGCTTCCCCAGCAGGAATTAACACACCAAAATCAAACGAATTTTTCTCCCCCATAAAACGAAAACCACCGGTCAAAACACCCCGATTTCGCATGGAATAGGTCTCGGTTTGAAAATCATATTCGCGGAGTGAAAATAACCAATTCTCAGTCACGAGCATCACTCGATTCGAAATACGCGTCATCGCGGAAATCGTAAACATCGGTCGGCGCGCTCCACGCCATGCATAACTCGAATTGGGATCTTGTTGTTTGACAGCGCCCCAGCCGGCATTGAGGGTCACATTATGCTCCCGAGTTCCATACGTGGCAGAACCATAGCCAACCGCTAAACCAAAATTAAAGTCTTTAATGAAAGAAGTCGCGGCCAACATACCATAACCTACGTGCCATTTAGGGGCCACTTGATACCCCCATTTGGGTGTGATGAAAAAAGCAAAAGGAATCACGGCGCCACCACCTATGGAAAAGTTGTCGCTAATGCCATATTGCACGCTATTCGCGAGTACATAAGCGTTTTGATAATAGCGTTCTCCCTTGCGCAATGGGATGGCGGATGGGCCAAAAAAGTAGCGCGTCGGATGTGGATTGTCAAATTGGATCCCGGCCTGTCCACCGGCGACTTCGGGCAGGTAACGTATTGATTTTACATTCGCGCGTGAGATAGCCAGATTACCTAATTCCTGACTAATGGCTTGCACTTGATCCGCGGAAAGTTCATGTAATGCGCAGATAATGGTGCGGTTGTCATTGAGTTGAATCTCCACACGAATGGAATTCCCGAGTTCATCTTGCGTTTGAATCTGTGATTTTAACACCTGCATAGGGCCTAAATTCAACTCTAAGAGCTGGATCTTTCCTTCATCTTCCGACTTAAACTGGCCAACCAATGCATTGGCATTGGGCAGCTGAATGCGTACAAAGCGTTTTTGTGCGAGCAGGTAGCCCGGCAAAATCAACATGAAAATAAAAACGAGCGCACGCATAGGCATCAAATTTAAATAAAGATGCAATTATTTTTTATAGGTAATGCGATAGATGCTGCCACCTAAGTCATCACTAACGTACAAAGATCCATCCGGTCCTTGTGCCAAACCACATGGGCGGTGCTGGATCGGTCCAGTAGGTTTCACCAAATCCGTTCCTGCAAAATTATCTGCAAAGATTTCCCACTTGCCGCTAGGCTTCCCGTTTTTGAAGGGCACGAAGCCAACAAGGTAGCCTTTTTTAAATTCAGAAGATTGACCATGAAAGGCAATAAATGCACCATTCTTGTATTTGGCCGGAAATTGATTTCCGGTGTAGAATAACAAATCGTTTGGTCCCATGTGGGCTGGGAAAGTAACGGTTGGATCCAAGGCTGTTTCGCCACCTGTTTTTTTGCCATCACCACCATATTCGGGGGCTACGATCTTTTTATTTTGCTTTTGATCATAGTAAATATAAGGCCAGCCGGCATCATCGCCAGCTTTTTTGAATTCGTACATGGCCTCAGCAGGTAATTCCTGCGACATTTGAGGCGTATAATATTGTGGGTAAAAATCGTGGAATTGACCACGTCCGTGCGCCATGGCGAACAACGAATTTGTTTGGGTATTCCAGGTAATCCCTACGGCATTCTTTAATCCGGTGGCGTAACGCACGCCATCTTGGAATTTTTGATTTAGTTTATTGGCATCAAACTGCCAAATCCCTCCTGCTGAATCCAGAATCGCACAAGGGCTCATGCCTTTCCCGGTTCCGGGCACACGACATGGATCGTTCCAGGATCCGATGGTCACATAAATATGTTTTTTGTCTTTATCGAACACAAATGGTTTCGCATTATCACGTCCGTGATCAGGCAAACCGTCCACGATAGTTTCGTAGGCATTTACGTCGGCAATTTCACCTTGCGCATTCAGCGCATATCGATGCACACCTTTGTTGGACGCCGCGTAGAAATAATCCCCATCAATCCCAATCCCTGTTCCTGTATAATTTCCAAACATCGACTTTTCCTCATACACCCCGTCTTTATCGGTATCTTTTAACAAAACGATGCCGTTCCCCTCTTTTAATTTGGAGAGTTTGGCATACACATGTCCTTGTTTGGAAACCGTGATGTGGCGCGTGGCGCCTAGTTCTTTACCGATTTCTGAGATCGAAAATCCGGTAGGTAATTTGATGTCTTGCGCGAAAAGCAGCGAGGGTGCCAATAGGCAAAGGGTAAATATTTTTTTCATGTTGATTAAATAGGTCGGTTAAAGATAGAATAAAAAACAAAAAAGACCCGCAAGGAAATGCAGGTCTTTTAAAATTATTCTAGTAATCAATACTTATGACCAAATTATTAAGTTTTCCATGTTTGGGGGTTGATCAATTTCTAAACTTATACTAAGTTCCATTAGAACTAATAGTTCTTTAGTTTTTGAATAGATTTTTTCCAAGTAATATGATTTAATTAACATGGCGTTAAATGATTAAAAATAAATTTATGCTAAATCAGAATTGACCCAGAGGGAGACACTCGCCTAATCATGCGTAGGAGGGGTATTAAAGTGGAGTCTGCTTAATGGGGGGATACATGGAAAATTTCAGGAATTACAATTTAAAATTATATCCTAACCCAAATGATAAAGTAGGATAGAAAAAAAATTTCTTCCATTCTTCCCTTGGGGAAATATAACTAGCAAAATATTCACCTCGCTGAGAATAAGAAAATCCAGAAAAATTTAATATGCAATTGAAATTTTTTAATATATAAGTTGCATTGAATCCTATTTCAATATTACTTCTAATCCCTTGTGACCCACCTGAAAAACTATTAATAAATTTCACATTATCTGGAATGACAACTACTTGTCCCATTTGGTAATATGACTCATTAAATACAGAAAAACCTAAATTTATTCCTAAATAAGTATTGTTATATACTTTACGACTATACCCTAAACTTGAAAGCCCTCTTTGATCAGCATAAAGTGATTTAAAATCGTAAGTCTCAAAAAAATTTGAAGGAGAATAAACATATTCAATTATGGTTGGTTTTCTCATAAAAGTAGCGGAATAAATATGTTTTTTATTTTCACTTAATAAACCAAGAGAAAAGTGTGGAAGCAACTGAGCACGCTCTTTAGCTTTTTGGTCGTGTAAATAAAGGCCCAAATTCAAAAAAAATATTCTTTGAATTGAAAGAGGTGTATAGTTCTTAGAAATAGAGGGAATTAACTTTAATGAATAAATATTATTAGAAAAATCATATTTATTTGATTTGAAAATAAACTTATATGTTTGATTTATTTGCGAATCAAGTAGATTGTTTGGTAGTGGAGAAATTTCATTATTTGGCACAAGCTCTTCCTTTTTTGTAAGATTATTGACAATCGACATTTTAACATCATATTTTTTCGTCAATTCTCCTTTTAGCCCAAATGAAATATTGAGCGTTTTAGGATCTTCTATATCACTATCTGTAGACAAATTAATAATCCGTGGCGCATTACAGCCAACTATTAAGAGAAATGACATTCCAATTAATATATTTGACAACAATTTCATAAACAATTTATTTTTTTAAGGGAATTCTTATCGGTAATGAGTCTTTTTTAATTTCAATTGGCTTAATTTCAGTCATTTTATTTTCACTATTTACATTAGTATTAATTAAAAATTTGCCCTCATTGGTTGTACGTCTATATGTTTCTTTAGCAAATTCTAAAACATATAATCCTTTCTGCATATTCCCTTCAGATAGGATCATATCTAATTTGTCATTTTTATTGAACATTAAGTATGCAGTTTCAAAATCATAACTTAGCTGCATATTATTGGTACTATTTTCCTTAATATCTAATTCTGTTTTATCTGAAACAATTTTATAGATTTTTTTATAAAAGTATTTTACAACATTGTATCCGTCATTTTGATTATACACAATATCAAATGGTTTTTTGCCTACGACTTTTGTTACTTCATTTAATGTCATTCCGAGTTTAATTTCCAACAAATCTTCAATCGTCAAAAAATCTACAGACCTGACTTTTACTGGATCATCATTAACATTTTTATACCAATATGGCATTCGATAGGTATCTTTGGGGAAATCTGCAAATGTCCCCGAAGACAACAACTCTGCTGAAGTTTTAATTGATTTATTCACAACAATAGGTTGTACTGTTTCGCATCCAAAAATTATCAGTGAAATGCCTAATACAGATAATATATGTTTCATTTTAAATTATGGTTTAAAAGGATATAATAATCCATAATTAGTGAATTTTATAAATTATTGAAAGAAAGAATTATTTAATGACACTAAATCTTACCGAATCTGTAATTGTAACCACGTGTTATTGCTATATGTAAAATATGGAAGCAAATTAGATTAGTCTCTAAAACGACATATATATTGGGGGAGTGAGTACACAACGAAAGACACACACAGAATCAAAACCTGTACCTATACCTGTACCATGAAAACAAAAATGCCTGTAACTTATTGAGATACAGGCATTTAATTTTACATTCTGTGGTCGCGTAGGGATTCGAACCCCAAACCTTCTCATCCGTAGTGAGATGCTCTATCCAGTTGAGCTACGCAACCATTTCCCTGATGGGACTGCAAAGGTAGAATTTCTTTGGTAATTTGAAAAGTCTTCCCCTGAAAAAATTAAAATAATCTAAGGAATTACTTTTCTATGTAAATAACCACCCGCCTAATTTTCAGATTATCAGTTTTAAAAATTGCACTTCGATTCATTGTTGATAAGTTTGGAAAATATAACCTAACCCAAAAATTATGAAAAATGACTCAATGAATTTTGTGAAAATTATCTTTTTCGTAATCACCATCTCCGCCTTGCTTGGATCATGCGCAAAGGACAAACCATTAACGACCAAAAACAGCTATTCGGAAAACACCTCCCGTCACTAAGGAAGAATACCTGAAAGCCAACGCCTTAGAAAGGCGATATTGACCATCGAAAAAGATCCCAACAATAAATTCCATAACTCCATCCTCATCGGAATCGTAGAAAAGAAATCAAGTGGAATTCAGAAAGACGCCGAACCTGACCCATTACCCGATGTTACATGCCACCCATGTGGGCTAAGTTCCGCGGCCAATTGCATCAAAGAAGTGGAAAAAATTATGGATGCCAAAAACAAAGATTTCATCTCCGCCACCATCACCCGAAGAGCTGATAATTGTGTTGATTTCGTCTATAAATAACCAGCAAAAAGGGGTCAAAGAGCGAATAAAATATCTTTGATCCCTAATTTACGAAACTAGATTAGGCAAATTTCTGGATTAAATTAAACTCATCCTTTTTGGCACGGATTTCCTCCTCTACATCGTAATCATCTTGTAAACCCAACCAGAATTTTGCTGAATTGCCAAAAAAAGCAGAAAGTCGCAATGCTGTATCTGCCGTCACACGACGCTTCCCCTTCAAAATTTCTGAAATTCGCGTTTGTGGAATGTATAATTCCTTTGATAAACGATACGCCGATATCCCCATTGGGATTAAAAATTCTTCGTTTAATACTTCACCAGGGTGAACATTAGCTAATTTTTCCATTGTTAATGATAGTCTATAATTTCTACTTCTTCCGCCACGCCATCTAACCAATTAAACACAATCCTCCATTGATCATTGATACGTATACTATAAAAAGTCACAGAATTTCCACTCAATTTTTCTAATCGATTCGAAGGAGGAATACGTAAATCAGTTAGATTATCCGAAGCATGAAGCATCCGTAGTTTTCGTCTCGCAATGGATTGAATTTCCGGTGGCAAGCCCTTGACGCGCTCACCATTCCAAATTTTACGTGTATCCTTAGAACCAAATGAACGAATCATACTTATGCTTTGCGTTACTAACGCCAAAGGTAAGTATTTTATTGTACAAAAAAAGATTTTTACAATTCCCTCCTCAACCGCGCTACCGCAATCCCCAACTGCTCCCGATACTTCGCCACCGTACGGCGCTTCACAATAAATCCGCGCTCCGATAAAATCCCCTCCAAATCCTCATCCGAATACGGCGCATCATGCGGCTCTCCCGCAATGATCTCCCGCAAAATGTTCTTGACCTCCCGGGTGGAGAAATCCTCCCCAGATTCGTGTGTGATGCCCTCCGAGAAGAAATACTTTAATGGGAACATCCCAAAATCGGTCTGCACCGACTTCGCCGAGACTACCCGCGAGACCGTTGAAATATCCATCGCAATATCCGCCGCAATCTCCTTCATCTTCAACGGCCGCAAACGCGCATCATCCCCCGTCAAGAAAAAATCATACTGCTTCGTCACAATACTCTCCATCGTTTTCATCAATGTCCCCTGACGCTGTTGGATTGCTTGGATGAACCATGACGCGGCGTCCAACTTATGCTTAATAAACGTCACCGCCTCCTTAATGTCTTTCTGCTGCTTATTCCCCTTCTCATAGGTTTGTAACATCTCCTGAAACGACTTGCTCACCCGCAATTCTGGGGCGTTTTTGCCGTTTAATTTAATTTCCAATTTCCCATCTACCTGCGTCACAATAAAATCTGGCTGTAAAAATTGAGCCACCTCACCCGCCTCCGTGCCACCTGGTTTGGGATTCAACCGCGTAATAACCGCAATAGCTTGTTTCAAGGCCGGTTCGTCTACGCCTAATTTTTGCTGCAATGCGGCATAATGGCGTTTGGAGAAATCATCGAAATAGGTGTCCACCAACTGAATTGCTAGCAAGTGCGCGGCATCCTCGCCCACCGACTTCCGATGCAACTGCAAGGACAAACATTCCTTCAAATCCCGTGCCCCAATACCCGCCGGATCTAATTGCTGGATCTTCATCAAAACCGCTTCCACCTCCGCATAATTCGTCTCAAACCCAATCGTAAATGCCAAATCATTCACAATACTCTCAATGTTCCTCCGCAAATACCCATCATCCTCCAATGAACCAATAACCTGCTCCGCTATCAACTGCTCCCGATCTCCCGACACAACAAAGCCCACCTGCATCAATAAAAATTCCTCCGCACTCGGCACAGTGGCCATCGGCCGCTCCCGGATCTCCTCATTCGGATCATAGGAATCACCCGCCATCTTATACCCCGCATAATCATCTTGTAAATAATCACCGATCTCCAATTCCTCCCGCTCCAAATCCTCCACGGTCTCCCGTTCTCCCTCTTCCTCAAATCGCTCCGAATCTACACCCTCCTCTAAGGCTGGATTTTGCTCCAATTCCTCCTCCACACGCGCAGCCAATTCCGCGGTGGGAATTTGCAATAACTTGATCAACTGGATCTGCTGCGGTGAAAGTTTCTGCTGCTGCGACAGCTTGATGGATAATCCCTGCATATAACGCTGTATTTAAAAACAAAAATAAATGAAATAATTCGGTAATTGTGCGTATTTTTGAGGCTTATTGTGACCAAATAAACGGCACTACGAGATTCTATCGCATGCAAATTAAAGAAATACTTTCATTATCCCCGAGTAATCAAACCATAACCGTCAAAGGTTGGGTACGTACCAAACGCGTTTCTTCCAATGTTGCCTTCGTCGCCCTAAACGACGGATCAACCATCCATAATATTCAAGGCGTTATTGCCGACGGGACCGTAGCTGAAGAAAACCTTCGCCTCGTGACCACCGGCGCTTGCATCGCCCTCACCGGAATCCTAATCCCCTCACAAGGACAAGGACAATCCGTTGAAATTCAAGTAACCGATATTCAGGTATACGGCGCCGCCGACCCAGAGAAATACCCCTTACAGCCGAAAAAACACTCACTCGAGTTCTTGCGTGAGATTGCGCACTTAAGACCGCGTACTAACACGTTTTCGGCCATTTTACGCGTCCGACATGCCTTAGCATTCGCTGTGCACTCGTATTTCAACGACAAAGGTTTCTTCTATTTACACACGCCCATCATTACAGGATCGGATGCAGAAGGCGCTGGAGAGATGTTCCGGGTGACTACGTTGCCTACAACCAATCCACCGATGACCGAAGATGGCAAAGTGGATTTCAAAGAAGATTTCTTTGGCAAGGAGACGAATTTGACGGTTTCAGGCCAACTGGAAGGTGAATTAGGAGCGATGGCTTTATCAAAGGTCTACACTTTTGGACCTACGTTCCGTGCGGAAAACTCGAATACCACACGTCACTTAGCCGAGTTCTGGATGATTGAGCCTGAAGTGGCGTTCAATGAATTAGTAGATAACATGGATTTGGCGGAGGACTTCACCAAATACTGCATTAAATATGCACTATACCACTGCGCAGACGACATCGCTTTCCTCGAAAAACGCTTGTTAGAAGAAGAAAAAACCAAGAAAAAAGAAGAGCAATCCGAACTTAGCCTAACCGAAAAATTACGCTTTGTGACCGAAAATGATTTCGAACGCTTAACCTATACGGAAGCGATAAATATCCTCTTGCAATCCAAAACCCACAAACAAGGTAAATTCCAATACCCAGTTGAATGGGGCATCGATTTACAATCCGAGCACGAGCGCTGGTTAGTGGAAAAACACTTCAAAAAGCCTGTTATCCTAACCAATTACCCGAAAGACATCAAGGCATTCTACATGAAATTGGACGAAGACGGCAAGACCGTGCGTGCGATGGACGTATTATTCCCAGGTATCGGGGAGATTATCGGTGGATCACAACGGGAAGATGATTATGCTAAATTACTACAACGCACGAAGGATGTGGGAATTGAAGAAGAATCGATTTGGTGGTATTTAGAAACACGCCAATTTGGCTCTGCGCCACATGCTGGTTTCGGCTTAGGCTTCGAGCGTTTAGTTTTATTTGTAACGGGTATGTCGAACATTCGCGACGTGATTCCGTTCCCACGTACGCCTAAATCGGCTGAATTTTAAGATGTTTAAACAAGCATTCAAAAGTATTGGGCATGCCTTCGATGGAATTGTAGATCTCATCAAGCAGGAGAATAATGCCAAAATCCACTTGATTTCAACGATTTTAGTGATTTTCGTGGGCATCAAACTCGACTTCATAGCCCTGGAATGGGTATGGATTAGTTTAGCGATTGCCGGAGTTTGGGTCATGGAATTGATCAATACGGCCATCGAACGAATAACAGATTTAGTGTCGCCAGGAGAAAATCCGATGGCGAAAAAGATAAAAGATTACGCGGCAGGCGCCGTTTTAGTTATGGCTATTTGGGCTGTATTTATTTTTGCGCTGATTGCCGTTCCACACCTTTGGGTTTGGCTTACATTTTCCAGATAGTTTATGAAAGAATACGGATCAAGCGTACAGAAATTAGTGAATTACATCATGACCGTGGAAGACCACGAACAGCGGACAAAATACGCTTTTATCATGGTGGAGCTGATGAAGCAAATTCACCCCAACATGAAGGATACGCAGCAAGATTACTCCAAGAAGCTGTGGGATGATTTGTATATCATGTCCAATTTCGCATTGGATGTACAAGGACCATTCCCTCCTCCATCGCCAGAATCAGTGGGAAAAGCGCCGCGAAAGGTGGCTTACAATCAGCACCATTTAAAGTTCAAACACTATGGCCGCAATGTGGAATTGTTAATTCTACGCGCCATCGCTGAGGAGAAATTAGAAGACAAAAAGATCTTAGTGGCCTACATCGCACGTTTGATGAAAGGCTTTTACGTGACTTGGAATAAAGACTCGGTGGACGATTCGGTTATTTGGCAGAACATTAAAGACATGTCGGAAAACCTGTTAGGTACGATCGTAGACGAACTTTCGCAAGAGACCTTAGGTCATGCCAAAGTGGCGAATAACGCGCGCAACACCTACAACGCGACCGAATATCCGAACAACAACACGAATAATCGGAACAATAACTTCCGCAAGAATAACAACTTCAGAAACAATAATAATAACCGAAATAACAACTTTCGTAAAAAATAAGTAAGCGCTATGGCATCATTTAAAGTAACCGGTGGCCGCCGGATGAAGGGGGAAATCACTCCGCAAGGAGCGAAGAACGAAGCATTGCAGATTTTGTGTGCCGTGGTTTTAACAGCTGAGCCTGTGACCATTCACAACATTCCAAACATTCGCGACGTCAATCAATTAATTGATTTACTAGGCGATATGGGTGTGAGCATGCGTCGTTTGTCTGAATCTAGTATTGAATTCGATGCGTCTCAAGTGAACATCGATTGTTTAGATTCCGAAAATTACAAGAAAAAAGCGGCTGGGTTACGTGGGTCAGTGATGCTATTGGGGCCAACCTTGGCTCGCTTCAAAAAGGGGCGTATTCCTTCCCCAGGTGGCGACAAAATTGGCCGTCGGCGCTTAGACACGCACTTTTTCGGCTTCATGAAATTAGGTGCCAAATTCAATTACAGCCCGGAAGATGGGGGTATTTACGAAGTAGATGCTTCGCAATTGCAAGGTGCGTACATGTTATTGGACGAAGCTTCGGTAACAGGAACTGCGAATATTTTGATGGCTGCCGTGTTAGCCAAAGGTAAAACAACGATCTACAACGCTGCTTGCGAGCCGTATTTACAGCAATTGAGCAAGATGTTGAACCGTATGGGTGCGAAAATCACGGGTATCGGATCAAACATGTTGGTGATCGAAGGCGTAGACGTCCTTCACGGAACGGAGCACACGATGTTACCAGATATGATTGAGATCGGTTCGTTCATCGGCATGGCCGTGATGACGCAATCGGAAATCACGATCAAGAACTGCCAAATCCCAGAATTAGGCATCATTCCAGAGGTATTCAAGAAATTAGGTATCAAAATGGAATTCCGCGGAGATGATATTTTCATCCCTTCGCAGGAACATTACGAATTGGAAAACTTCATCGACGGATCGATGTTGACCATTTCCGATCACCCATGGCCAGGTTTCACCCCCGACTTATTATCCATCATTTTAGTAACTGCTATCCAAGCGAAAGGAACGGTTTTGATTCACCAAAAAATGTTTGAATCACGTTTGTTCTTCGTCGATCGTTTGATTGAGATGGGCGCACAGATTATCCTGTGTGATCCACACCGCGCAACGGTCGTGGGCTTTGATCGCAAGCAAACCTTGAAAGGCATTCGCATGTCCTCTCCGGATATTCGCGCGGGCGTTTCGTTGTTAATTGCGGCGATGTCGGCAAACGGCACCTCCATCATCGACAATATCGAGCAGATTGACCGAGGTTACCAAAACATCGATACGCGTTTAAATGCAATCGGTGCGGAAATCGTCCGTATTTAACATGGCGTTTCAGGCGAAGATTAAGCAGACGGTTAAATTGGCCATGCCTATTGTCGTGGGCCAGCTCGGCGTCATGCTCATGGGTTTAGCCGATACGATTCAGGTAGGACAAATGTCGGCCGGCGCTGCCGAAAGTCTAGGCGCCTCTGGCATGGCGGGCAGTATCTTTTTCACCATTGCGGTAGTCGGTTTAATCTGCATGCAGATTGTCGCGCCAATGATTTCCAAAGCTGAGGCGGAGGGTGATTTCACGGAATGCGGAAATTTGTTACGTGCCAATATCCGGGTGGCTGTTTTCTTAGCGGTGATTACCATTTTGTTGATAGGCGTGGCGGGAATGAATTATGATTTGTTTCAGCAGACGGCGGCCAACAAAGCCTTAACCCTTCCCTATTTAGCTTTAATTGCTATTTCGGTCATTCCGATTTTTTTATTCTCGGCCTTAAAAAGCTTTACGGATGGTTTACAGAAGACCTCGGTGGCGATGTACATCACATTGGGAGCTCTGATTTTCAATGTCATCTTCAATCACATGTTCATTAATGGCCTTGGCCCGATTCCTGCCATGGGATTATTTGGGGCAGGGATCGCAACCTTATTGGCCCGCATCTTAATGGTCGGTTCGCTAGCCATTTACGTGTTCAAAATCGCTGATTTCAGCAAGTATCTAGCGAAAAAGCATGTACATGAAGAGGCCAATGTCCTCGAAAAAACGATCTTGAAAATCGGCATTCCATCCGGCATGCAGGGATTCTTTGAGATTGCGACGTTTGGTATGGCGGTGGTGATGATGGGTTGGATTTCAGTGACTGCGCAGGCCGCACATATTGTTGCGATAAATATGGCTTCATTGACCTACATGATGGCAACCGGCATCGCGGCGGCGGGAGGAATTTTAGTGGGAGCGGATATAGGAGAACGAAATCGTGCGGGCATTTTCACGTCTGGAAACGCGGCATTGGTACTATCCATTGTGTTTATGGGCGTATGCGCGTTGGTGTTTTTCTTTGGTAAAGATATTTTAGTGCGGGGCTACACCCAAGAAGCTTCGGTAATCGCAATTGCGGTAACCCTTGTCGTTTGGGGCGCGATCTTTCAATTATTTGACGGCATTCAGGCGGTTTCATTGGGTTTACTGCGTGGCTTACAAGATGTAAACATCCCTACCGGAATCACCATTTTCTCCTATTGGGGCATCGGTATCCCACTCTCCTACTACATCGGTATTTATCAGGGCATCGGTGCCGTGGGCATCTGGATGGGCTTAACGGCTAGTTTGGTTTGCTCCTCGGTCTTGCTCTCCTGGCGTTTTTACGCTCGGGCGAAGACGATAGATCTAGAAACCTTAACGGTAGAGTAGAGTAGAGTAGAGACGCGATACCTCGATGTAGAGACGCGATACCTCGCGTCTAACGCCAAAATGTAGAGACGCGATACCTCGCGTCTAGCGACACAATGTAGAGACGCGATACCTGAGGTGCACCCATTTTATTGGACAAAATTAAACAATAGATTTGACATAATGAGCTCGGTATCCCACTGGGCTCATTCCATTTAGATTCATTTTTATTCGTTCATGATTATAGTATTTAAG
>NZ_JBILJM010000061.1:0-3474 GCF_044377215.1 Aquirufa sp. | reverse complement strand
AATCGAGCGCTCAGACGCAACTGGAATGATTTCAGAGACTGGAAAATTACGCTCCGCTAATACTTTTAAGATTTCGCCGCCAACCAATCCCGTGGCGCCTACAACAGCAACTTTCATGTTTATTTAATTAAAAATTATACTTCCATTGTAATGCCAACGACGGCCCGGAGGTCGGATTAGTTGGCGTAAATTCTAAACTTAATTGCGGACTTGTTTTAGCCAACGAGTTATATTTCGATAGAGCCCGGTTTAAGTTTCGCATACTCATTTTGCCTAGGTAAATATTGGCCAAAGCCGCTACTCCCACGGTCGTCAACGAAAATCCGTTGGATACTTTTCCCGGATAAATCCAGGAATAAATGGATAAACCAGCCCCCGCACTTGAAATCCAATTCATTAGATTTCGCTTCGATTTAAACCGGTAAAACTCCAAACTTACCTCGGGGTCTTTCGATTCAAGTAAGGGAATTTGCAAGGCCAACGGATTATCAATTACCTGACGCTTGTACACATACTTTTTTCTAAAACCTTGTTGGATCTGCTCAATCGAGTACAAACGTTCATTTCCTTCCCCCTGTGCAATCACTTGGACCGACATGAGCACGAAAAAAATGATAAATAAATGCCAAATTTTCACAAATCAACGCGTTTTTGTAGCCCGCAAAATTAGGGCTTATCTCGTTGAATCAAAAGGATTTTTGCGATAAAATCCATCGAAAAGATGTAGGCCCGTTGGCGAAATACACAAGTCTAACGGAATATCATGCGCTTCCACATCATCAATACGCTGAACAGGTTCATCTAAACAGACGCCAATTTTTAGGGTGTTAGGCCGACAATCCTGCAAAAAACGGTCATAAAATCCCTTGCCGTACCCGACGCGATTTCCTTTAGCGTCGAAGGCCAATAGGGGAATAATCACGAGGTCAATGTCTGCCATGTTAACTTTTTGGCATAATTCCGGATCTGGTTCCTGAATTCCCCAAGCTGAAGTCAGCAAAGAATCGTTTGATTGCACCTGATACGCGACCATATCGTGTTCATTTTCGACTCTCGGAAAACAGAGCTGATGCCCCAATGACTCCAATGTTTCATGGATAAATGACATGTGAACTTCCCGACGCTCCACAATCGGCTGGAAACTCATGATGCGATGCGGCAGCTGAAAGCTCGTAATGAAATCCATAAACTCTTGTTGGAGCGACTCATTCAACAACCCAAACACATGCTCCGACACATTTTTGCGTCGGGCTAATGCAAGTTGGCGGAGGCGTGATTTGTTCATGGATAGAGCCTTAACTATTGGTTATTTTTTCTTATTTTTGCCTCAATTTTGCCGATTATTTCATAAAAAACAACAAGACTGTGGCCTTTAAGGAATACAAAAATTTGGATTATGCTGCCGTGGCAGACGAGGTTCTAAATTTCTGGAAAGAGAATGATATTTTTGAGAAGTCTATTTCTTCTCGCGAGGGAAAGCCCACCTTTACCTTTTTCGAAGGTCCACCTTCTGCAAACGGTACCCCCGGGATTCACCACGTGATGGCGCGTACCATCAAAGATATTTTTTGCCGTTACCAAACCCTCAAAGGAAAACAAGTGAAACGTAAAGGGGGCTGGGATACCCATGGTCTTCCGGTCGAACTACAAGTTGAAAAAGAATTAGGCATCACCAAAGAGGACATTGGCAAGTCAATCTCCGTTGAAGAATACAACCAAAAGTGCCGCGAAACGGTCATGAAATTCACAGATCAGTGGAATGACTTGACGCAAAAAATGGGCTATTGGGTTGATCTCGATAATCCGTATGTGACCTACCAAACGCCCTACATTGAAAGTGTTTGGAACTTATTAAAGCGACTTTACGACAAAGGATTATTGTATAAAGGTTATACGATTCAACCCTATTCGCCTGCCGCAGGAACCGGTTTGTCGTCGCATGAATTAAACCAACCAGGCTGCTATCGGGATGTGAAAGACACGTCGTTGACCGCTCAATTTGAGGTTTCAAAAACAGCGAAATCCACATTCCTTTTCGAAAAATCAGCGGGTGCTCCCGTTTATATTTTAGCCTGGACGACAACTCCATGGACTTTGCCTTCCAACGCCGCACTGACAGCTGGGAAAAATATTTCATACGTCTTAGTTAAGACGTTTAATCCGTATACCTATCTACCTGTTCATGTCGTTTTAGCAAAGGATTTGGTTAAGAACTATTTCCAAGCTGCGGCTGAAAATGGAGATTTTGAGGCTTATCAAGCCGCTGAAAAAAAACCGGCTGCTATTCCATATACGGTAGTTGATACGTTTAAAGGCGCCGACATCGACGGAGTAGAATACCTGCAATTAATGCCCTATGTACAGCCAAAAACACCTGCTTTTCGTGTCATACTAGGTGATTTTGTGACCACGGAAGATGGTACAGGTATTGTGCATACGGCGCCTACGTTTGGTGCGGATGACTTTCGCGTAGCCCAACAAAACAATATTCCGGCCATTATGGTCACGGACGAAAATGGCAAAGAAGTCCCGTTGGTGAACCGCCAAGGATGTTTTGTGCAAGAAGTGACGGATTATGCCCTGGAGCCTGTTAAAGAGGCATATTTGACGGAAGAGGAGAAGGAGGCGGCTAAAATCAAACAAGGAAGAGATAAATATTTATCGGTGGATGAGCGCATCGCGATCCAATTAAAAACCGAAAATAAAGCGTTCAACGTACAGAAATTTGATCACCCCTATCCACACTGTTGGCGTACCGACAAGCCCGTCCTATACTACCCATTGGACTCTTGGTTCATCAAAACGACCGCGGTAAAAGACAAGTTGATCGAATTGAATAATACCATCAATTGGAAACCTGAATCCACCGGAACGGGTCGGTTTGGAAACTGGTTGGAAAATCTAGTGGACTGGAATTTATCTCGCTCTCGTTATTGGGGAACTCCATTGCCGATTTGGCGGACAGAAGATGGTTCGGAAGAATTGTGTTTTGGTTCGGTGGAAGACTTATCGCAAGCATTAGCTAAGGCTATTGAATCTGGAAAATTGACGGCAGAACAGCAACAAGGTAACGAAGCATTTATCGCCGCTGTGAAGGCAGGAGAAGCTGATTTGCACCGTCCCTATGTGGATCATATTTTTGTATTAAGTGCCTCTGGAATTGTGATGGCGCGGGAATTAGATTTGATCGATGTATGGTTTGATTCCGGTGCGATGCCTTTCGCACAGTGGCATTATCCATTTGAAAATCAAGATATATTCAAGCAGTCTTATCCAGCGGATTTCATCTCGGAAGGGGTGGACCAAACGCGCGGTTGGTTCTTCACCTTGCACGCTATTTCGGTTATGGTGGAGGAGTCAGTGGCATTTAAAAATGTGGTTTCGACGGGATTAGTCCTGGATAAAAATGGCAATAAAATGTCCAAGCGTTTGGGCAATGCCATTGATCCTTTTGATACGCTATCGAAATATGGA
>NZ_JBILJM010000046.1:0-13622 GCF_044377215.1 Aquirufa sp. | reverse complement strand
CTAATCATCGACTCAAAAGTGTCTCTAATTGCCTACGAGCGCTACACTAGTGCCGAAGAAGGTACCATTGAAAAAGACCAAGCACTTAAAGAACACATCGAGTCACTAAAAACGCATATCAAATTATTATCAGCCAAAGATTATCATACTGGTCTCGACCTAAATAGCCCTGATTTTACCATTCTATTTATCCCAATTGAATCAGGTTTTGTAGCAACGATTAGCCAAGATACCACCTTATTCAATTTCGCATGGGAACGTAAAATCGTCTTGGTCTCCCCTTCTACCCTATTGGCAACCTTGCGTACCATAGCATCCGTTTGGAAAACAGAATACCAAACTCGAAATGCCATTGAAATTGCCCGACAAGCGGGTGATCTTTACGATAAATTCGTATCATTTACCCAAGACATGGAAGATGTTGGCAAGCACATGAAACGTGCTGAAGATGCCCATACAGGAGCAATTAACAAATTGAGCACAGGAAAAGGAAACCTAATTATCCGCGCTGAAAAACTACATAAACTTGGTATTAAATCGACCAAAAAACTCAATCAAGGACTGATTCAGGATGAGGAACCCGAGATCGAGGAAGAATAATTTTGAGTTAAGAAGTAAGAATGAAGAGTTAAGAGTTAAGAGTTAAGAGTTAAGAGGTAAGAGGTAAGAGGTAAGAGGTAAAAAGACCTCCGGAACCAGGACTAATCCCATCCGGTATAACGACTAGTGACTAATGACTAGCGACTTATTTACGCTTTCTTCAAAAACTCCGTCCGTAAAACCATCACTGATTTCTCAACTTTTCCCTCTACCTCAGCCGCATCATCTGTCAAGCGAATATTTTTTACCATAGTCCCGCGTTTAATCACACCAGATGATCCACGTACCTTTAAATCTTTAATCACCGTAACCGAATCGCCCTCTTTCAAAATTGCTCCATTACTATCACGCACGATTAATTCTTCTACATCCTCCATCAAATTCTTGTTTTAAATTAAAATCAGAATTACTTCTTCCAACCCGTTTTGTTATTTCTAAATCCCAATAATCGTTGGGCTAAATCCGGTCGCTTTAAATACGTCAACCGATTACGAATCCAATCCTTATACTCCGCCTTATACCAGAAAAAATACTTATTCTGATTCTGCTTTTCCTCTCTAGTCTTTGCTGTTTTAATCGGCTGCAAGGTGTATGGATGAACACCCGAATAATAAATCACCTCAGCCACCGTCATTGGGGTAGGTGTAAAATCCTGAACTTGCTCCAATTGAAACCCTAGATCCTTTGTCTCAGCCGCCAAATTCGCCATATCTTCTTCCTCACATCCCGGATGGGATGAAATGAAATAAGGAATCAATGGCTGTTTCAGGCCAAATTTGGCAGAAATTTCATCATATTTCTTCTTGAACGCATGAAAGTACTTGAACGAGGGCTTACGCATCACCCGCAACGTAGCATCCGATGTATGTTCAGGGGCAACTTTCAATCGACCAGATACATGGCGCGTAATCAATTGCTCCATGTATTCATCGTGATTACCATCCTGGTTGTTTTTATTGAAGTCATCCACCAATAAATCATAGCGAACACCCGAGCCAACAAACGCCTTCTTAATACTTGGATGAGCATCCACCTTACGGTAAATCTCCGTCAATGGCGTATGGTTTGTATCTAAATTATTACAAATAACCGGGTGAATACACGATGGACTCACGCATTTGGCACAAATGGATTCATCCTTTCCCTTCATGCGATACATGTTCGCCGATGGACCCCCTAAATCTGAAATGTAACCCTTGAATTCTGGATGCTTTGTTATTTCATCCACCTCTTTCATAATCGACTTCTCACTCCGAGAAGCAATAAATTTACCTTGATGCGCGGAAATCGTACAGAAACTACACCCACCAAAACACCCGCGGTGCATATTGACCGAAAACTTAATCATTTCATAAGCCGGTATAGGCCCACGTTTCTTATATTTTGGATGTGGCATGCGCGTATAAGGCAAATCAAAAGACTTATCCATCTCCACCTCTTCCATCGTCTTAAACGGCGGATTAATCACCAATAACTCCTCGCCTACTGCCTGTGTGATGCGATTTGCCTGCCACTTATTTGACTCAACCTCCACAATCTTAAAGTTGGACGCATACTTAATCTTATCTTCCAAACAAACCTCATGACTCGCTAACTCAACTGTTTCCCAGTCACCCACCACCGGTAAAGCTTCCGATTGCTTTTGAATAAATGCCACCTGATTAATATCGGTTAATTCCGACAATTGCTTACCAGATTTTACACCACGGATGATTTCACGCAAAGGTTGTTCACCCATGCCATAAACCAACATATCCGCCTTTGAATCCACTAAAATCGATGGGAATAATTTATCAGCCCAATAATCATAATGGGTAACACGTCGTAATGAAGCTTCGATGCCACCAATTAAAACTGGGACATCCGGATAAATCTCCTTTAAAATATTGGAATAAACCGTAGTAGCATAATCAGGACGAAAACCCGCTTCACCACCCGGCGTATATGAATCGTTGGAACGCAACCGCTTATTAGCCGTGTAATGATTCACCATGGAATCCATACAACCTGCCGTTACACCAAAAAAGTATTTTGGTTTCCCTAACTTCTTAAAATCACGTAAATCATCTTGCCAATTTGGCTGCGCCACAATACCCACCTTCAAACCTTCACTCTCCATGATTCGACCAATCACCGCCGCACCAAACGCCGGATGATCGACATAAGCATCACCTGAAATCAGAATAACATCGAGTTCATCCCAGCCACGTTTTTCAACTTCCTTTTTTGTCAAGGGAAGCCAGTCAGTTATAGGTCTTTCTTGCATGGTGCAAAATTAAACTAAAATCAACGTGAAACCTATTTCAAAAGCTTAGCCTTAAAATAATCAGCAGTGGCTTGAAATACTTTGAGCGTATTTGAATACTTCATCCAATGATGCGTGTCATCAACAATCACCATCGATTCCATCGGAACTTTTTTCTTTTGCAATCGATTAATTAAATCAACTGATTGACTAAACGATACATTACGATCATCATCCGCATGAATCACTAACACGGGTGATTTCCATGTATCAATTGAAGAAATAGGTGAAGATCGATAGGCTAAACTAGTAGCCCAATCTGCGTCAGGAGCTTTATGTGGGCCCGACAATAATTCCATTGGAATCTCTTGCTGATGCGCCCAATCATGCACACCATGAATGTCAACACCTGCAGCAAATAACTTGGAATCACGAGCTAAACCCAAAGCAGTTAAATAACCGCCATAGGATCCACCATATATCCCTATTTTTCTATTATCCACAAAAGATTGTTGGCCTAGCCACTCGCCTGCTGCCTTAATATCTAAGTACTCAGATGCTCCCCATTGGCCTGCTGATTTTGGATTTTGGAAGTCATATCCATACCCTATTCCCAACCGATAATTTATTGACAAAACAACGAATCCCAAATTGGCTAAATATTGATTCAACGCATATGCATTCGCATAGTAATCAGAATAATGCCAGCCCAATAACATTTGGCGAGGCGGCCCTCCATGCACAAAAATAATGGCTGGTTTTTTCTGCGTACCATTTGAAGAATCAAAAATCTGCCCATGAATCGTTAGGCCATCCAAGGATTTAAATATCACTTGTTTGGGTTCAACCAAAGCACTTGCAGGAAATTCCGTTGGGATTAAACTTTCCGTCAATGAGCGTGTAGTAGATGAGCCTGCCAACATCAATTGAGGTGCTTTCTTTGCCCCCGACCCAATGTAGATATAACCATTTGAAACCGAGACTGCCGACCATTCAATGCCCGTTCCTGGAGTTAAAACCTTCATATCTGCCTTATCCACAGACACTTGACAAATATGTCGGCGATCTTTATCTGTCACATCACTCCCTGTATTGGCATCAAAAAATACTGAATTTCCATCTGAACTGACACGCACATGTTCCACCATAAAATCACCAGGACTTAATAATAAGGCGACTCCACCCGTAGATGCAACAGAATATGCATGTGGCCAGCCATCATGGTATGAAGTAAATACCAATCGATCCACACGAGGCCAAAATAAATTCGTTCCACCGTCCGTTGTCGGCAATGAACCGCGATAGGTATTAGGTGCTTCCCAAACTAGCGCAGACTTCTCCCCCAGAAGTAAGCTAACTTTTCGAATAGACCAAGGGATACGCTTTCGCTGGGTAAGCGAATCCGTCGACCCCCCTTCCGCTGGTGTGCGAACAAAAGCAATTTGGGTGCCATCAGGTGACCAACGCGGACTAATATCCTTTGCGAAAGAAGGATCAAGCCAATTAACCACTGATTTTCCAAGTTCAAAATAACCCACAAAAGAATGATCACCACGGTTCGAAACAAAAGCAATCTTATTGCCGGTCGGGGCCCAGGCTAACGAATGTACCGCCCCCCTTGTTTTTAGCAGACGAATAGGCGCCTCTAAAAAATCTTCATTCTCATTCGTATCCAGTTTACAAACCCAAGGTTGGCCTTCCTTAATATAAGCAACGACTTTATTATCGGGTGAAATGACTGGAAAATCCCCTTCAGAAATGACACGAATAGGTCCGCCAATGAAAGCAATTTGCATGACACGAACCATTTGGGGTTCTGTATCTCCAGATGGATTTACCGCTCTTTCATCATCAAAATTTGCACCATGATCTCCACCTCGAACAAATAATACCCACTTGCCATCATCTGAAATGGAAATTGACGTTATTTCTTGACCATCATCCTCTTTGAAATTTGTCAACTTCCTAGCCTCGAAATTCGGAGATTCCGCCACATAAACATTTCGAACGCCTTTTTCGTCTAATGCCCATGCAATCTTATCTCCATTCTTTGAACGAACCAATTCGGTTGGGAAAGCATAAGACTTTATCGCCTCAAACGTAAAATTTTGTGCTAATGACTCTGATTGAATAAACGTAAACAAAATCAAAATAAATAGGTAACGTAAATTCATAGTCATGTATTTTTGAAGCGGAAATATAAAGAATTGCAAAGACATTGGAAAAGAAAAAGACTTGGAGACGTCTAATTAAAATAAAATCAAACTAATTTTGATTTGGATGGATGTATCAATTGTATTTGTTAATTACCAAACAGAAGCGCTCTTATTAAATTGTTTGCGCAGTGTGTACGCGCATACAAACAATTTGCAGTTTGAATGTATTGTGGTTGACAATCATTTTATTCCAAATGCAAATGAGCAAATTCTTACTGAATTTCCTGAAACTCGATGGATTGATGCAGGATATAACTCCGGTTTTTCAATTGCTAATAACATAGGATTAAAAGCTGCAGTAGGCAAATATATCTTATTTTTAAATACGGATACACTCATTTTTGATACAAGTATTCATCAGGCAATGCAACATTTGGTGTATGATAAATCGTTAGTTGCCCTAGGTGGAAATCAACTCGATAGTAACAAACAAGCCTTACCCTATTACCGCACCTTAAATGATATACGTAGGGATTTTTATATTTTACCTAATAAACCTTTTTTCCACCGCTTAATCAATCTGCTTTTACCTAGCCAACAGTTTTCAAGATCCGAGGAAACTAATAATTTAGTAGGCGCGTTTCTCATGGCATCTAAAGAGAACTTACTCGCACTAAACGGCTGGGATGAAGACTTTTTTATGTATGCTGAAGATGCAGAGCTAAGTTTTCGCTTAAGTAAAATTGGCAAATTAGCCTATTTTAAAGATGTCAATTTCATCCATTTAATCAAAGAAAATGAATTTCGACGTACTGAATACTCGTGGGTTAATCGATTTTCTGTTCAAATACAAGTATCGAATTTGCTTTGGGTACGAAAAAGCTATGGGATCTTAGCATTTTCACTAATATACTTGAACTATACATTGCTTGCGCCCATTTTCTGGATTTGGAAAATTTGCTTAAATATATTGACCCAGAAACCCTTGGACCATGACACGAAAAACCAACGCATTTTTACGCAAAAATTAGCTGTATTGTATCGATATTTTTTTCCAATTCTCCTTCTTCGCAAAGGACCCTATCGGATTAAACAACATGAGAATATTGATCAAGTCATTAAATAATAAAAATCCTCGATTTTTTTAGTATTTTCGTTGAAAGGAACCTAATTAGCCGTGAAAACGAATATAAATATCATTGAAACCATTGCAGCACTTGCCAGTGAAGCCGAATCTAATTGGCTAGTTGAGCAAAAAACCTTAACGGGTAAAGCACTGGCTTTAGCTTTTGTAAAAGTTCCCCGATTTATTTCTAAAGTAAATATTGAAAGTGGTGAGTTCTCTGGTTGGACTTTAGACCAACTAGTTCGTGTAGATATACTAACACAATTGGACGAAGCCAATCTAACCGCGTTATTCGAAACTGCAGAAATGCAAGAAGCAGTTGCACTAACTCGCTCATTACCTTATTTACCAAATCCTTCATCATTTTTGTTGCGTGCAACGGATGCTGTGCGCTCCAATATGGGACCCGTATTCGATGCAATAGCCTTTGGCAATACGTATCCAAAAGACTATTTTAACGAGGCGGCTTGGAACCAATTAGTGCTAAAATGCATTTTCAACGATAAAGCAATTCATCAAATCATTGGATTAGATGAACGCGCTAACCAAGCCTTAGCCGATACATTATCTGATTTTGCCCATGAAAGATGGTCGGCAGGCCGCCGGGTTCCTTCGCAAGTATGGAGACTTGTTCCACGATTTATGAACGAAAGTTTGCGCTCAGATATTGAAAAATTAGCCTTATCTAAAAACCCACGAGATGTCGTTGCTGCATCTTTAGTGAAACAAGAAGTTCAAAATCCAGGCAGCACGCACGGACTTTGGCAAGAATTAGAAGAACCTGAACCCATTTACATCGTTTAATATGTGCCAAGAACATAAACCCATTGGAAATCCTTCTCATTTTGAAGGAACTGAACAAGAGAAATCCACTGCGCATGCCGTTGATGGAACTTTTGCCCAATATACCCAAGGCATGAAATTCTTTGATCCGCATGTGCACATGACGTCTCGGACAACGGATGATTACCAAGCCTTGGCAGATGCGGGCGTTGTCGCATTGATTGAACCAGCTTTTTGGTTGGGTCAACCACGTACCGGTTTAGCGTCATTCAAAGACTATTTTGCGAGCTTAGTAGGTTGGGAGCGTTTTCGTTCTTCTCAATTTGGCATTAAACATTATTGTACGATTGGTCTAAATTCGCGCGAAGCAAATCATGAAGCTTTGGCAGAACAAGTAATGGAAATTTTACCTTTGTTTTTGCAAAAAGAAGGTGTTGTGGGCGTGGGGGAAATCGGGTTCGATGACCAAACAGCTGCCGAAGAAAAATATTACCGTGCACAATTAGAACTAGCGAAGGAAATGAATCTCCCTGTTCAAGTGCACACACCACATCGTGATAAGAAAAAAGGAACGGAACGTAGCATGGCCATTGCATTAGAGCATGGTATCGCACCAAACATGGTCATTATCGATCACAACAATGAAGAAACGGTGAAATCCGTTTTAGATCAAGGATTTTATGCGGCATTTACGATTTATCCTTTTACCAAAATGGGCAATGAGCGCATGGTGGAAATAGTAAAACAATATGGACCCGAACGCATTATGGTTAATTCTGCTGCCGACTGGGGAATTTCGGATCCATTAGCGATTCCGAAAACGGCCGCATTGATGAAGATTAAAGAGGTTCCTGATGAACATATTCGTTTAGTAACGTATCAAAATGCACTTGATGCATTTGCACAAAGTGGACAGATTCAAGAATCGGATTTCATCAACGGATTGGAAATAGATCAAACTCAAAAATTCAACGGAAATACAATTTTACGGGGTGGACAAGCTCCACGCATCAACAAAGATTCCTTAATCATTCGCTAATGCGCATTAAATTTAGAGCCTTTCTTGAACTCATGCGTCCTGCCAATGTAATCACGGCATTAACGGATGTATTAGCAGGTTTGGCTATTGTGGGATTTACATTTGGAACCTTGGACTACCAATTTTGGCCAGTCGTATTCCTGGGGATTTCCACCATGTGTTTATATGCGGGAGGAGTCGTATTTAATGATGTTTTTGACCACGAATTGGATATCCTAGAACGTCCTGAGCGAGCCTTGCCAAGCGGCCGAATTCAAAGAGCTGAAGCGGTATTCGGCGGAATTGTGTTATTATCTTTGGGTATATTCTTAGCTTTTTGGCAGAGTCGTCTAAGTGGCATCGTAGCAGTACTCGTTACCCTATTTGCGTTATTTTACGATTATAAGGGTAAGCACATGCGTATTTTTGGACCAATTAATATGGGATTATGTCGGGCATTTAACTTAATGTTAGGCATGAGCGTTTATGAATTAGGAGTATTGGAACATTTTTATTTAATTTTAATTCCGTTGATTTACATAGCTGCAATTACCTTAGTGAGTCGCGGCGAGGTACATGGAAGCCAGTCGGCACCTTTATGGTTTGCCGCATTTCTATTTATCGTGGTACATGGAAGCCAAATAGCTGTAGGCCAACAAGCAGATAAATTACTTTTCATGCTACCATTTGTTTTGGTGCATGCTTATTTGATTTTTTCAAAATTGATAAAAGCCATTAAAAACCCGATTGGGCCTAATATTGGTCAAACAGTTAAGACAGGTGTTTTAACACTTATCTTAATGAATGCCGCCTGGGTTAGTGTGAGTGAACAATATTACATGGCTTTTGTTACCTTAGCGTTATTACCAATCTCGATATGGGTGGGTAAAAAATTCGCCGTTTCTTAATCTCTTTTTCATGCAAGTTTTAAAACAGCAATTTCAAGTTCCTTTTAGCTACCAAGTGATTTTTACAAAACACTTGTTTGATGTGGGCAATAAAACCTTGTGTGATTTTATTTCAAATTTTGGTCAAAGCAATTTCCGGAAACGTATACTTTTTGTCATCGATAAAGGCGTGGCAGATGCACATCCGTCACTAACAAATACAATTGTTTCCTATTTTGAATCAAATTCTGTGGCCGATTTAGCTCCAGAAATCTTGGTTTTACCCGGAGGAGAAGCGTGTAAAAATGATCCGCGATTCTATGAAGAAGTAGTTCGAGCGATTGATGAACATCGCATCGACCGCCATTCATTCGTTGCGTCGATTGGCGGTGGTGCGTTCTTGGACATGTCGGGATACGCCGCAGCCATCTCCCACCGCGGAGTCAAGTTGATTCGTATACCCACTACCGTCCTCTCCCAAAATGATTCAGGGGTAGGCGTTAAAAATGGAGTCAATTACTTAGGCAAGAAAAATTTCTTAGGAACCTTTGCTCCTGCCGTAGCTGTGTTTAATGATGTGGCATTTTTAAGAACCTTAGAAGATCGCGATTGGCGTTCTGGAATAGCGGAAGCAATTAAGGTTGCTTTAATCAAAGATTTAGCTTTTTTCGAATGGTTAGAGGCCAATGTTTCAGCCATGAATGCCCGCGACGAAGATGCGATGGTGGAACAGATTTATCGTTGTGCCGACTTGCATATGAAGCATATTTCGGGTGGAGATCCATTTGAGTTGGGTTCTGCTCGTCCCTTGGATTTTGGGCACTGGGCCGCACATAAATTGGAATATCTTTCTGATTTCAACATTCGTCATGGTGAAGCGGTTGCCATCGGTATTGCTTTGGATTGCATTTACTCGCATTTAATTGGAGCAATTTCAATCTCCGATTGCGAACGTATTTTGGCCGTAATTAAAGGCTTGGGCTTTGATTTATACCATCCAGCTTTGGCAGAAAATGATTGCCAAAACTTGCACAAAGGCTTACAAGAATTCCAAGAACATTTGGGCGGTCACTTGACCATCACTTTGTTGAAAGCCCTAGGAAAAGGGGAAGAAGTGCACGAAATGGACTTCAAGACTATCCAAGCATCCGTTGCTTTACTCGCCACCTACGCCTAACATGAAAACAGCCTACGGACACCTGAGTTATTGCAGCAATATCCATCCTGGAGAGATTTGGGAGGAACATTTTGCCAATTTACAAGCGACCGTCCCAAAGGTCAAAAAGGAAGTTTGTCCCGACCAAGCCATGGGATTAGGTTTGCGCATTGCCAATCAGGCGAGCATTGATTTAATCGAAGATCCCAATAAATTATCAGCACTTAAAAACTGGCTAGCAGAAGAAGATATTTACATTTTTACGTTGAATGGGTTTCCCTATGGAGGATTCCATAACACAATTGTTAAAGATCAAGTGCATGCGCCCGACTGGACGACGCAGGATCGCGTGAATTATACCCGAAGGTTAATCGATTTACTTGTACAATTATTGCCTTCAGACCAACACGAAGGAGGGATTTCTACTTCTCCTCTTTCTTATAAATTTTGGTGGGATCAGCGCGGTGCTGCGATCGGTCAAGCCACGATGGAATTATTGAAACTAGTTCCATATTTGGCGCAAACCGAACAGAAAACGGGTAAATGGATTCACATTGACATCGAACCTGAACCGGATGGATTATTAGAAAATCACCGCGAATTCGTTGATTGGTACACAGACACCTTGATTCCTTTTGCGATCACAGCAGGGATACCGGAGGATTGGGTGCGCAGACATATTCATATCTGTTTCGATGTGTGTCATTATGGAGTCTCATATGATAAACCGGCTGACTGCCTACACGAATTAGCTGAAAAAAACATTTCCATCGGTAAGATTCAAATCAGTTCCGCCTTGCGCGTAGATTTGCGAAAAGATGCGTCAGCACGTATTGAAGCATTAAAACAATACGAAGAGCCGACCTATTTACACCAGGTGAAAGCATTGAAAAAAGATGGAAGCTATGTGCAGTTTAAGGATTTGGGAGAAGCACTAGCGCAATACAAAGAAGGAGTTTATGACGAATGGAGGGTGCATTTCCATGTGCCTTTGTTCCTAGATTCCTATGGCTTATTGAATTCCACCCAAGCAGAAATCGGAGAAACATTGGCCTACCATCAACAGCACAACGTTACACGCATGATGGAAATTGAGACCTATACATGGGGCGTTTTGCCGTCCGAATACCAAGAATCGATTGAAACCTCAATCGCACGTGAGGTCACTTATATTCAAGACTTATTATGCAAAAAACCGTAGTCATTGATATAGTAGGCCTAAGTGAAAGTATTTTAGGTCGATATACTCCCTTTTTGGACGCATATATTTCGGGCAAAAAGAAGTCGAAGATTAAGCCACCATTTCCGGCGGTAACGACCACATCTCAAAGTGTGTATTTGACAGGAAAATATCCAAGTTCGCATGGCATCGTAGGTAACGGTTGGTATGATAAAGCCGATTCCGAAGTCAAGTTCTGGAAGCAATCCAATAAGTTGGTGGACGATGAAAAGATCTGGGATGCTGGACATAAAAAAGACCCAAATTTCACTTTTGCTAATTTATTTTGGTGGTACAACATGTATTCATCGGCTGATTATTCTGTAACACCACGGCCTCAATATCATTCAGATGGTGTGAAAATGCCTGATTGTTACAGCCATCCGGCTGATTTGCGAGATGAATTGCAGAAAGCTTTTGGGACATTTCCTTTGTTTAATTTCTGGGGACCTAATGCGAATATCAAATCGACGAATTGGATAGCAGATGCGTCCATTTATGTGGATAAGAAATTTGATGCGACGTTGACTTTCATCTATTTACCTCATTTGGATTATTGCTTGCAGAAATTCGGGGTAGATTTTGAAAAGATTAAAGGCGATTTACAGGAGATTGATCAAGTGGTTGAACGATTGATTACGTACTTTGAACGTACGGGTGCGAAAGTAATTATCTTATCCGAATACGGAATTAATGATGTATCAAAACCTGTTCATTTGAATCGTATATTACGTGAGGCAGGCTATATCGCAATACGGGAGGAACAAGGATTGGAATTATTAGATTGTGGTGCTTCGCGCGCATTTGCAGTTTCTGATCATCAGATTGCACATGTTTATTGTCCAGATGCATCCGTTTTGGATGAGGTTAAGCTGCTATTGATGCAAACGCAAGGTGTCAAAAAAGTACTCTCAGGAGATGAATTAGCTGCATTTAATATCAACCACCCACGAGCGGGTGATTTAGTTTTGATTGCAGATTCTGATGCCTGGTTTACCTATTATTACTGGTTGGCCGACAATAAAGCACCTGATTTTGCCCGTTGCGTGGACATCTTCAAGAAACCGGGGTACGATCCAGTCGAGATGTTTATGGACCCCAAAAATCCGTTGATTAAGTTGCGCGCTGCCTATAAATTGGCACGTAAACTGACGGGATTCCGCTATCGGATGGATGTGATTCCCTTGGATGCAACTTTAGTTAAGGGATCACATGGGAGTCCGTTTTGTGACGAGGCTTACTATCCCTTGTATATTGCTGATAATCAGCCAACTGATAAGATGGAACCTACAGAAGTTTATTCCTTGATTTGGAATACGGTATTTGAATAAATTAATTAACTTGAAAAACTAAACTTTAAAAAATGAAAAAGATCTTAACAACCATCGCTATGGTCGTTGCCCTTTTGGGAGCTGCCGAAGCGGCACACGCTCAGATGCCAAGTCCACAAGAAATGGCTATGAATCAATTGAACCGCATGAGTTCAGAGTTGAAATTGACGAAAGAACAAGAGAATAAAATTGAACCCTTACTCGTTTCACGCGTTGAGAAGATGATGGAATTCCGTCAAGCGGGTATGGATCGTGAGGAGATGATGGGTGAAATGAAGAAGATTAATGAGGGCCAACTGGAAACATTGAAGGCTATATTGACACCTGAGCAATTAGAAAAATATAAGACTATGCAAACGCAAATGCGTGCGGGTGGTCCTCGTAACTAATTCAAATGAAATACATTTTCGTTTTATTATTATTCATTGGGCTTTCTCCAGTCATGGGGCAAGCCCAATTTGAAAAAGCACTTCAGACGCAATTTATCCTTGCTTCAGATGGCGATGTGATTGAAATTGAGGCTGGTAATTTTCAAATTTCAGGAAGTCTTTCGTTAGAGGGTAAGAAGAAAATCACCATTCGTGGAAAAGGAATGGATAAAACTGTTTTAAGTTTTAAGGACCAAAAAACAGGTGCGGAAGGGATTAAAATCACCAATTGTGAAAATATCATTTTGGAAGATTTGACCGTTCAGGATTCCAAAGGTGATTTAATCAAAACGATGCACGTGAAGGATATCATATTCCGACGCATCAAAGCGGAATGGACCGGTGGCCCAAAACCGCAAAATGGTTCCTATGCCTTATACCCAGTACTTTGCACAAATATTTTAATCGATAGTTGCATCGCCATAGGCGCATCCGATGCGGGAATTTATGTGGGCCAATCTAAAAACATTGAGATAAAAAATTGCACTGCCTATCAAAACGTGGCGGGCATTGAGATAGAGAACTCTCTTTATGCGGATGTACATCACAATCATGCCTATGGAAATACAGGAGGCATATTGGTCTTTGACTTACCTGATCTAATTCAGAAAAAGGGTGGATTCGTCAAGGTGCATGATAACCTCATCGAAGACAATAACCTATCTAATTTTGC
>NZ_JBILJM010000045.1:0-13709 GCF_044377215.1 Aquirufa sp. | reverse complement strand
CTTGAAACATGGCTTTAAACTCTTCAACACCTTGATTAACAGGAATCGAAGTAAACAAAATTCCATAACCTAATTCTTGATATAATGCGGCATACTCAAAGACCTGTTCCCGTTCTTCCTCATTCATTAAATCCATTTTATTGAAGACAATATGCACAGGGATACGAAATGCCTCCGCAGTCACCAAAAACCGATCCAAAAAGCCCAATGATGTTTTTGGAAATTTTAAAGTCATTACAAAAATAGCTTGGTCGACATTGGCAGCTAACATCTGCCCTTGAGCTGTTTTATGTACAGATTTACGAATTAGATAATTTGTTCTTGGTAAAATTTCTTCAATCAAAACGGTTTGATGTACCTCATCTTCCATCGAAAACATGACCCAATCACCTACGGCAATCGGATTCGAAGTGGTGGGACCCTTTAGCTTAAACTTGCCTTTAAGTCGGCCGGCAAAAACCACCCCGGAATCGGCACGCACCTCATACCATGAACCTGTAGAGCGCATAATCAAGCCTTTACTGAGCGACATAAGCTATATTTTTTAGTTCAATATATTCCATAATTCGTGCGGTAGCCCCGGCCTGCATAGCCACATAATTTCTTGACATCACTTGTTTATTGACCAAAAGCTCATCATCATCAAAAATTACGCGCATCGAATTTTCCAAGGATGCAGCATCAGCGATTGGAAAAGCTAAACCAAGCGATACCAAATCAACCGCCTCATGAAACTTTTGATAATTTTTATTTCCAAAAAAGACCGTTGGCCCATAAACCGCAGCCTCCAACGTATTATGCAATCCAGCGCCAAAAGCCCCACCAATATACGCAAATGTGGCTCCACGATACATCGTGGCCAGTCGGCCTACTTCATCCACAATCAATACCTCCGCGTCTTCAACAAAATTTCCCTTCGAAAACATGACGGAAACGGCCATTTGATTCTTCCAAGATTGTAATTCAGCCGAATGAATCTCATGAGGAACAATTACCCATTTTACAGGAAATGCATGTGCATTAATCAAAGGAATAATACAATCCATATCGGCTTGCCACGCAGACCCAACAACTATAAATGCTTGATTATCAACAAAATGAGCCAACAAATCCCAAGGTTTAGAATTTCGAGCATTGGCAAGCACTCGATCAAAACGCGTATCTCCCGCGACAGTGACCTGATGAATTCCAATCGATTCCAGTAAATCTTTGGATTCCTTATTTTGAACGAAGAGGTGGTTAAAGTTGGCCAACATACCCCTAAAAAACCCACCATACCATTGAAAAAATGATTGATTTGAGCGAAAAATTCCAGAAACTAATATGGTTTGAATTCCACGTTGTTTCAAACCAGTAAGATAAAAGTACCAGAATTCATATTTGACAAACAGCGCAATGTGTGGCTTGACTAAATCTAAAAAACGCGCACTTGCATGCAATCCATCAAATGGCAAATAGCTAACAAAATCAATGCCTGGGGTATTCTTTCGAACCTCATACCCCGATGGCGAATAAAAAGTTACTAAAATAAAATAATCAGGATACTGATTTTTGAATGCCTCAATGATCGGTCGGCCTTGCTCAAATTCACCCATCGATGCAGTATGAATCCAAAAAACTGGCTTCGTATTCAATTGCATCACAGCTTCCAATCCTCCCCAAATGGCTTGTTGGCCCTCATGCCACAATTTAGCTTTGGGGTGAAACAAAGAAGCCATACGCATAGTTTGGCGATATAAAAACAAGGCAAAAGAATACAACCAAACTCTCAAGATTTTGCTAAATTTGATGTTGAATTGATAAAATTACAAAATAAGTGGTATTTGCCACTATCACATGAACTGGAATCAACTAACAACAGAGCAACAACTGGACGAAATAATTGGGAAATCAGCGGAAAAACCCGTAGTCATTTTCAAGCACAGTACCCGTTGTTCGATTTCATCTACGGCATTAAGTCGCTTAGAGCGTGCATGGGATGCGGAGCAGACACCGGCATTTTATTTGGATTTAATCGCTTATCGCCCCATTTCAGGAATAATTGCAGAAAAGTTTGATATAGAACATCAATCACCACAGATTTTGGTGATAGACAATGGAAAATGCACGTATTCTGCCACGCATTGGGATATTTCAATGGAAGATTTAAAGCCTTATTTAGTTTAATCATGCGAAGAATTGGAGGAATCATCTTGTTCATTTATTTTCCACTGGTTTTAATGGGCCAACGGAAAAATGCGGTAATTCAAGCACCCCAATCTCCAAAAACAGCACAATCTAGTAATTGGTCTTTAGGCGTTTCAACATCAACAAACTCAGGTATTTTTGGCGGAATTCAATTCAGAAAACCTTTGGGGGTGAAAGAAAATAGGAATTTTATTCAACTGGAGGCTGCCCTACTAAAAGACTACCGAGAATTCAACTCCCCATATACATTTAATGGACGATCACACGTGGACGGCAAATTAAACCAGTTGATTGTATTACGTCCAGCTTATGGTCGGCAATGGACTCTATTGCAAAAATCAACTGAAGGTGGACAAAAATTAATGGGACTGATTTCAACTGGCCCAAGTATTGGCATTCAAAAACCATACTATGTTGAAATATCTTACGACACGAATGGCATGCAAGCTGTGTCGGAGGTTCCGTACGCGAAAACATTAGACAACAGTTTCAAAAAAGTAACAATTATGGGTGAAAGCAGCCTTTTTAAAGGTCTGAATGAATCCATTATTGTACCTGGCTGGCATGTTAAAACAGCTGTCAATATGGAAATTGAAACATTGAAACAGAATAATATTAGTGTTGAAATTGGATTTGTTGTCGACTTTTTCTCCAAACCAATTGAAATGCTAAACTTAACGGCCGGTCGGCAAGTTTACACAACCGGATACATTAGTTTTTCCATGGGAAAACAAACAAAATAACGCCTACATCATGATTGAATTACCTCAAATAAGCCCTGCATCTTCAACGCGCAAACCCGATTGGCTTCGTGTCAAATTACCAATTGGCGAGAGTTATGCCAAAGTGCGTAAGCTTGTAGATGAGTATAAATTACATACCATCTGTCAATCTGGAAATTGTCCAAATATGGGCGAATGTTGGGGTGAAGGAACAGCGACATTTATGATTCTAGGCAATGTTTGTACGCGATCGTGCACATTTTGTGCCGTGGCAACAGGTAGACCACAAGAGTATGATGAAGATGAACCGAGGCGTGTGGCTGAAGCGATCCAACTCATGCAAGTGAAACACGCTGTTATCACGTCCGTTAACCGCGATGAATTAAAAGATAAAGGGGCTGAAATTTGGTATCAAACGGTTCGTGCGGTAAAGGAAACTACGCCAGCAACGACCATAGAGACATTAATTCCAGATGTGAAGGCCAACTGGGATGCCTTGATTCGCATGATTGAAGGTGGACAAGAAGTTGTTTCCCACAATATGGAAACCGTTGCACGTTTGTATCGCTATGTACGTCCACAGGCGAAATACGAGCGGAGTTTGGAGCAAATCAAACGGACAAAAGAATTTGGAAAACGTAACAAATCAGGGATTATGTTGGGCTTGGGCGAAACTCAGGATGAAGTTTTTCAGACCATGGATGATTTAATTGCAAACGGCCTAGATGTATTGACTTTAGGGCAATATTTACAACCGACTAAAATGCACCATGAGGTGATTGACTGGATTCACCCAGATACCTTTGCCATGTACAAAGAAGAAGGACTCAAGCGCGGACTTGCTTATGTAGAATCAGGCGCCTTAGTTCGTTCAAGTTATCATGCAGAAAGACACATTTAGATGAGTGACATGCCGCAGGAAAATCAGTCAACGTACACCTATATCCTCGCGGGTGGTGGCATGGCTGGATTGTCTTTAGCGTATTACCTTAATCAAAGTAATGTCCCATTTGAATCCATTCTAATTATTGATCAAGCAGAGAAAAACACGCGCGATAAGACATGGTGTTACTGGTCCGATCAAGTAGAACCCTTTGATTCTGTCGTAGAGCATAGTTGGAACCAACTTTGGTTTCATTCATTCGATAATCGGAGTGACAAATTTTCGATTCTTCCCTTTAGCTACCGTAAAATCCAGAGTGATAGCTGGTATACATTTATCCAAAAGGAACTGAAACAAAATCCCAAAATTCAGTTTGTTCAAACAAAAATACTTGGCTTTTCATACGAAGGGCGTTTTGCCAAAGTTCAGACAGAAGCCGGAGAATTTACCGCAAGTGAAAAAATCTTTGATAGTATTAGTTCCTTTCCATGCGAGCTCCAAAATTCGCAGCACCTAAAACAACATTTTGTAGGGCTTACCATAGAGGCCAACTTCCCAATCTTCGATCCGGAAGCAGCTCATTTGTTTGATTTTAGAATTGCGCATACAACCGCTTGTGAGTTTATGTATGTGCTACCTACATCTGATCGGATTGCGTTGTTTGAGCATACCTATTTTTCAGGCCAACTGAAAGAAAAACAGCACTATTTGGATCAAATTAAGGCATATTTGGTGGGAGCCTATGGTTTAGAAGAAGATGATTATTTGATACAGGAAGAGGAGTCAGGCATTATTCCAATGACCATGTCGGATGCTGAACCCCAAAATTTACATACGAAAATCATACAGATTGGTACCTCAGGCGGATTTGTCAAAGCGACAACGGGATATAGTTTTTTACGGACACAGCGAAAATTAAAAGAATTGGTGGCCAACATAGAAAACGGAGCTTTAGATGCGCCTGTGAATGAAACAAAACCATTTAAGAAGTGGATGGATCGCGTGTTTTTACAGGTTTTGATAGACCAAAAAATAAAAGGAAATCGCGTGTTTGAATCGCTATTTCAAAAAAACAAACCCCAACTTATTTTAAGGTTCCTCGAGGAGCAAACAACAATTTGGGAGGATTTGAAATTAATGACAACCGTCCCTACCCTTCCGTTTATGCAGGCGGCGTTTAAAATTGGCCTCGCCGATCTACCTTTTCCTAAAAAATGATTGCCTTGCCCGAATATAAATCTTAGATTTGCACGTTTTTAAAACTAACAACCAATACCCAATGGCTTATTTATTTACTTCAGAGTCAGTATCAGAGGGACATCCCGATAAAGTTGCTGACCAAATTTCAGATGCGTTAATCGACCATTTTATGGCGTTTGACCCCACTTCTAAAGTTGCTTGTGAAACCTTAGTCACTACGGGACAAGTAGTTTTGGCAGGTGAAGTAAATACAACTACCTATTTGGATGTACAAGCAATCACACGTGAAGTAATTCGTAAGATTGGCTATACCAAGTCAGAATACATGTTTGAAGCAAACTCATGTGGTATTTTATCTGCCATTCATGAGCAGTCGGCCGACATCAACCAAGGTGTTGATCGGGCAAATCCAGAGGAGCAAGGCGCGGGTGATCAAGGAATGATGTTTGGTTTTGCAACAAAAGAAACAGATAATTATATGCCATTGGCCTTGGATTTGGCTCATAAAATCCTTCAAGAATTATCCTACATCCGTAATAATGAGCCCAACTTAATCGGATATTTACGTCCGGACGCTAAATCACAGGTAACAATCGAATACAGTGACGATCATACGCCACAACGTATTGATACCATCGTTGTTTCTACACAGCATGATGACTTTGCAAGCGAGGCGGAGATGTTGGCAAAAATCAAAAAAGACATCGTTGAAATCGTTATTCCTCGCGTTAAAGCAAAGTTAAAGCCTGCATTACAAGCTTTGTTTAATGATGCAATTACATATCATATAAATCCTACAGGTAAATTTGTGATCGGTGGACCGCATGGAGATACAGGCTTAACAGGTCGTAAAATCATCGTAGATACATACGGTGGCAAAGGTGCGCACGGTGGTGGTGCATTCTCAGGAAAAGATCCATCCAAAGTAGATCGTTCAGCAGCATATGCGACGCGTCACATTGCGAAAAACTTAGTTGCGGCAGGATTATGCGACCAAGTATTGGTTCAAGTTTCGTATGCAATTGGTGTAGCTAAACCATGTGGTTTGTTCATCGACACCTACGGAACAGCTAAAGTAAACTTAACAGATGGAGAGATAGCACGGAAAGTAGAAGCAATTTTCGATATGCGTCCATACTTTATTGAGCAACGTTTGAAATTACGTAACCCTATCTATTCTGAGACAGCAGCATATGGTCACATGGGTCGCAAAAACGAGATTGTTACCAAAACTTTTCACGGTCCAGGCGGCCAAAAAGTAACTAAAGAAGTCGAATTATTCACTTGGGAAAAATTAGATTACGTCGATGCAGTTAAGTCGGCATTTGGAATTTAAAATTCACCAACTTACAAAAGAAGGTGCTCCTCATGGGCACCTTTTTTTATGGTTTATATTCGGCTTTATTTGAACAAATTTTAGCCTAAGGGAGTTAAACACATCATGAGCATGACAGGTAAAAAAGGTTTTTATTTTAAGGAATTCGAAGAAAAAAGCATTTCTCCGTTTGACAAGCTTTTTGGTATTTTCAAAGAATTAATCACACATACATCTGGCGATTTTGATGAAGCAATTGAATGGTTGCGCGAATTAGACAAAGAATATGAGTTGACCGATGAAAACTACACCATCGAAAATTTCATTGAGGACCTAAAAGCTAAAGGCTACATTCGTGAAGAAATAGACGAAAATGGTGGTTCGGGAATCGGAATCACGGCTAAAACAGAACGTGCGATTCGTCAAACAGCACTAGAAAATATATTCGGAAACTTAAATAAAAGTGGTGCAGGAGATCACAAGACAAAGGCTTCTGGTCAAGGAGATGAACTCACAGGTGAATTTCGTTCCTATCATTTCGGGGATAACTTGGATAAAATATCCCTGACAGAAAGTTTGAAAAATGCACAAATCAATCATGGAATAGGGGAATTTGAACTAACAGAGGAAGATTTAGTGGTCGAGGATACGCAATACAAATCCCAAATGAGCACTGTCTTAATGATTGATATTAGTCATTCCATGATTTTATATGGCGAAGATCGAATTACACCTGCCAAAAAAGTGGCAATGGCTTTAGCTGAATTAATTACGACACGCTACCCAAAAGATACCATAGACATACTCGTTTTTGGAAACGACGCCTGGAGTATTTCCATTAAAGATATTCCCTATTTGAAAGTAGGTCCCTACCATACCAATACAGTTGCAGGATTGCAATTGGCCATGGATATACTTCGAAGAAAACGCAATACCAATAAGCAGATTTTCATGATTACAGATGGGAAACCAAGCTGTGTGAAGGAAAAAGATGGAACCTATTACATGAATAGTAATGGATTGGATCCTTATGTAACCGAAAAGTGCTACACGCAAGCAGCTCAAGCACGAAAATTACACATACCGATTACCACCTTTATGATTGCCCGAGATTCATATCTCCAACAGTTTGTTGATAAGTTTACGGAGGCCAATCAAGGAAAAGCTTTTTACACAGGTTTACGTGGATTAGGCGAAATGATATTTCAAGATTATGAAACGAATAGAAAGAAAAGACTCAAATAAAATGATTAAGAATTTAGGAGAACTAAAAGCCTCAGGCTACCAAAGTAAATCCATCAAGGATGAATTACGCGATAATCTTATCCAACACATGCAAGCCGGCACGACCGTTTTCGAAGGTGTTCATGGATTCGAAAATTCAGTCATTCCTGAATTAGAACGTGCCATTTTATCGCGGCATAACATCAACTTATTGGGACTTCGTGGACAAGCAAAAACACGCCTTGCTCGCCTCATGGTAAATCTTCTAGATGAATATATCCCGTATGTGGCTGGCTCTGAAATCAATGATGATCCATTGAATCCCATTTCCCGCTTTGCGATAAATCTAATCGAAGAAAAAGGGGATCAAACACCCATTGCTTGGTTGCATCGTGCCGACCGATTTGCCGAAAAATTAGCGACACCGGATGTGACCGTTGCTGATTTAATTGGTGACGTGGACCCCATTAAAGCTGCTAATTTAAAACTATCCTATTCAGATGATCGTGTGATTCATTTTGGAATGATTCCAAGAGCAAATCGCTGCATCTTTGTCATCAACGAAATACCGGACTTACAAGCGCGAATTCAAGTAGCTCTTTTTAATATTTTGCAAGAAGGTGATATCCAAATTCGGGGTTTTAAATTACGTTTACCCTTGGATGTTCAATTTATCTTTACGGCTAATCCAGAAGACTATACGAACCGAGGTAGTATTGTAACGCCGTTAAAAGATCGGATTGGATCTCAAATATTGACACATTATCCAGAAAGTATCGCGATAGCGCGCAAGATATCTTCACAAGAAGCACGGATAAATTCAGCTCAAGTAGATCGCGTACATATTCCTAATCTCGCTTATGATTTATTAGAACAAATCATCTTTGAGGCTCGTCAAAGTGAATACATCGACCACAAGAGTGGCGTGAGTGCACGTATGAGTATTTCGATGCTAGAAAGTTTAGTTAGTACGGCAGAAAGGCGATCATTACTCAACAAGGAAACGCATACAAGCGTACGATTAGCCGATTTTATGGGTGTAATTCCAGCCATAACAGGTAAAGTTGAACTCGTCTACGAAGGTGAGCAAGAAGGAGCGGCATTTGTGGCGGAACAATTGGTTGGACAAGCCATCAAAACATTCCTTCCGGGAATGTTTCCGAAGATCGAAAAGTTAAGTAAGAAAATTGAAGATAGCCCTTACAGTGCACTACTTGAAACAATCTTTTCTGATGGAGGCTTGGTCTTATATGATGAATCGTCAGATAAGGATTACCAAACTACCTTAGACGAGTTAAAACCTTTAAAAGCTTTGGTATCCAAATACCAACCTGACACGCCTGCGGCAGATCGCTATTTTGTAGAAGAATTTGTCTTGTGGGCCTTGGCGGAACACCATAAACTAGGAAAAGACCGCCTTCAAGATGGCTTCCAATTTAAAGACTTACTGGGTATCCTGTAATAAAAAAGCGCCCTAATTGGGGCGCTTTTTCGTTTATTCTAAAGAAAGACTGAGCTTATCTGTTTTGACTTGGTTGACTTTTGATTTGAATCGTTTAATTTGTTCAGCTAAGGCGTTCAATGCTAAATCCAAGGCCTCTTCAAATGAACGAGCTGTTTCCTTCACAAACAGAATCGCCCCCGGAACAACAATTTTAATTTCTAATAACTTCTCTCGCATTTTACCTTCGCCTCTGGCCAATTTCAAAAATACATCGCCGCCGGTTATTCGATCATAAAAAGTATCTAATTTATTCAACTTAGCTTGAATGCTATCCAACAATTTACGATCAGCACTGAAGTGAATAGCGTGTACTTGCACTTTCATAATCATTAAATTTAAAGGGTGAATAGAAGCTTTGGGAATCCTAGCAAAGCCACCGAAAAACAGAACGTTTTAGATTCATTGAAAAGGTATATTATTTTCGAAAGCTTGTCAAGCAATTAACAAAAATTTATTTCCAGGCGACACGAATCAATTGGAAAGGAATACCTAATTCAGCAAACGTATCATGCCAAAAATGCTGAATAGCCGATAAATGGTCATTGGGAGACTTCACTTCCACAAAGTAAAATTCATTCTCGCGTTGAATAAATAAATCTGGAAAACCTTTGGCATGTGTGGATAAGCGTGACCACATGCATGTCAATACTTGCTGCAGCGCAGGTGTTTCTACATGCATTAAAACCTTTTCAATTAACTCCCAATTTAAAAATCCCCATTCCACTAAAGGATTAATAATGCCTTGATGTTGTTCAGCAACGGTTTGCATGTGAACCAAAACGCTTGGGCGATCATGAAGCATATCGAGTAGCTCTGAAAATCGAGTAGGATTTACCTGCGTAAAATCGATGGTTGGCGCATATTGAAACGGATGGTGAAATCCGGAACTATGATCCGTAAAAATCAACTCCCACGTAAGTAAACCCAATATATTTTTCCAAACGCCATTTTCGCAAAAAGTGGCATAATAACCTTGTGCTTCATAATAATCAATAACACCTTGTTCGACGCGGCCATTATAGGAACCGTCAATTATGATTTTCTCAGCCTTTTTTAACCGGGATGTGACTTGCTTTACCTGTTTTTTTGATGCGTGCCGAGCTAAATAATCTTGAAAAAAATGCAGTTCCGTTGGATTTTCAACATGCGCTCGACCAAATTCCGCCCAACGTAATGCTTCATCCATGCGTTTTAACTTAGTCAAAATACGTATTCGGCGCTCTAACGCTTGCGCAGAACCAGCCAATTCAAAAACCTCTAAAGCGTCCACCAAATGGTTTTGACGTTCAAGAAATCGACCTACCTGAAACAACAACCGTTCATAGGCTGGAACTGCCAATTCGGATAACTCGGAGGCCATTGGTATGATGGTATCAAACAAAGATTCCTTCAATTGTTCAGGATCCACACGATCCTGCTCCGTATAAAACCAGTCCCGCCAAATACTAATTTTCCATTTATCATCAATCTCCTTTCGCGTCGTGAAATAAGGCTGAAAATCCTCCTCCGCAATCTCCATGTATTGTCGGTGCCCTAAATCCCTCACTACAAATTCCTTCAAATCCCGATTCTTACTGCCAAAAAAAAGAAACGAACAAAACTGATATAGGTCAAGCTTCAAGGGTCTAATCCATAAATTTGGATCAAACTTTTTCGGTATTTGAGCGCCAACTAACATGTCAACTAGTGCTTGCTTGGATAATGACTTAATCGATTTACTCGCAGACGAAATGGACTCAAGAAATTCGACACAATGTGATTTAGTCAGGACTTGTAAAAATGCTGGATTAAGTGAGGAATCAGTGTAAATACCTACAAAACCTTGGTTAATTAGTTCGTCCAAAGCCACCTCGACTGACTCAATCTCCGAGTAAACCAACGATGAGCGTTTAAACCAAGTAACACTCCGACCACTTAATCGAAGGTACATGCATTGGGCTGCGAATGAGAGTGATTGGAAGGATTCAACAAATTCGGATTCAAGCGGATTAAGCAAATATTTGTAATGCTTATCTACATAGCGCAAAACATATTGAAAGTAATCCCAATAATAAGTTGGAGAAAAATTGGGGACACTTGGGTTCTCCATGAATTGGGCGAATAAATTATGCCTAAAAATAGGACTATTTTGGTATAATTTTCAAGATTTTAAACAGAAAATTAGATTTTTTCAACAATTTAACAAATGATGCTATCTTTGCAAGCCTGATATTTTTCGGGTTAATCAAACCATTCTAACGAAACAAAATTTATGCTCACGGTTTCAAATTTCAATTTTGCTGACAAAAAAGCATTAGTTCGTGTTGACTTCAATGTACCTCTAAACGAGCGTTTTGAAATTACGGATGATACACGCATCAAAGCAACAATCCCAACGATTAAAAAGATATTATCGGATGGAGGATCAGCCATTTTAATGTCACATTTGGGACGACCAAAGGATGGACCCATCGAGAAATATTCCTTAAAGCATTTAGTCACACCGCTATCACTGGTGTTTGGCGTAAAGGTAAAGTTTGCCACTGATTGTATTGGCGAGGATGCTATTGCATTAGCAGCTGAATTACAGCCTGGTGAGATTTTATTATTAGAAAACTTACGCTTTTACAAAGAGGAGGAAAAGGGAGATGAAGCATTTGCACAAAAATTAGCTGACTTAGGAAATGTGTGGGTAAATGATGCATTTGGCACTGCACACCGCGCACATGCATCAACTGCCATCATGGGTAAATTCGTTGCGGATAAAGTAGCCGGTTATGTGATGCAGGCTGAGCTTGAAAATGCGAAGAAAATTCTTGACTATTCAGAACGCCCTTTTACCGCTATCATGGGAGGGTCAAAAATTTCAGATAAAATCTTAATTATTGAACGATTACTTGATAAGGTTGATAACTTGATTATTGGTGGCGGAATGACCTATACATTCTCATTAGCAGAAGGAGGTAAAATTGGTAAATCAATTTCAGAACCGGATAAAGTAGCACTCGCGAAAGAACTAATTCAGAAAGCGAAAGAAAAAGGAGTTAATCTAATTATGCCGGTTGATAATGTATGTGCAGATGATTTTAATAACAATGCCAACCGCCAAATAGTTAGTCGGGGCGAAATTCCTGATGGATGGGAAGGTTTGGACATCGGTCCAGAATCGGTAAAATTATTTCAAGATGTGATTGCTAAATCGAAAACCATATTATGGAATGGCCCCATGGGTGTATTTGAATTCCCGAACTTTGCCATAGGTACCAATGCGATTGCAGATGCCGTTGTAAAAGCAACAGAAGAAAATGGCGCATTCTCGCTCATTGGAGGTGGTGATTCAGCATCAGCGGTTAATAATGCTGGTTATGGAGACCGCGTATCCTACGTGTCTACTGGAGGTGGTGCATTGTTGGAATACATGGAAGGCAAAACCCTACCTGGTGTTGCTGCATTAGAGGCTTAATTATTCTACATATTTATTTTAAAAGGCGAGGATTTGTTTCCTCGCCTTTTTGTATTTTAGTCTTTTGTTCAATATTTGCCCATGATTTATCCCAACGAACCCGTTCAATTAAAGTCGACCTACATCAGTTTAGACAGTCGGCAAATATATGAACCAACTGATACGGCATTTTTTGCTGTTCGAGGACTACACCATGATGGGCATCAATTCATTGAATCACTTTATCAAAAAGGGGTTCGAGAATTTGTTGTTGAAAAAATGGCTTGGCACGGACCACTAGCAGAAAAAGCAAAATCATGGAGCAATACCTCTGTTTGGGTCGTCAATAACAGTTTAGAAACCTTACAGCATATTGCGCATTTACACCGAATAAGCTTCGGCCTACCTGTTGTAGCAATTACAGGATCCAATGGAAAAACAACGTGCAAAGAATGGTTGTTTACCCTGACAAAATCAAAATTTCAAGTAGTACGAAGTCCTAAGAGTTTCAATTCTCAAATAGGGGTTCCACTTTCTATTTGGGGAATACGAAACCAACATACATTAGGCATTTTCGAAGCAGGCATTTCAAAGTCAGGCGAAATGAATCGCTTAGAACCCATCATTCGACCAGAATTTGGAATATTAACGCATTTTGGGGAAGCACATAGTAAGAATTTTGAAAAGGAATCAGATAAATTAATTGAAAAACTTCAATTATTCCGTCACGCAAAAAAACTAATTTATCGAGCAACATCGAATACTGACCCAGTGGTAAAAGAGGCGATGCAAGTGATTAATCCGACATGCGAATTGATAAGTTGGAGCACAACTGACCCAACTCAATCCATCTATGTTTATTGGAAGATTACGGGGAAAACAAGCCAATTAAAATTTCAGAAACGCAATCAATCTGAAACTTTCTTAGCAGTACAATGTGCTTTACATGATGAAGCATCATTAGAGAACTTAAGCCATTGTCTCATTCAGGCCCACTTTTTGGGTATGACTAATGAGGAAATTAATGCCGCAGTGATTGGTGTTAAACCAGTGTCTATGCGGCTAGAAATAAAAGAAGGAGTTCGTAATAATCAACTTATCGATGATTCATATAACAATGATTTAGATGGATTAAAATTAGCACTGCCCCTATTTAAGCGCTACGAAGAAAAAAACAAAGTTTTAATCATTAGTGATTTTATAGAAACTGGAATAGAAGAGGCCGACTTATACAAACAAATAGCCCAGTTACT
>NZ_JBILJM010000044.1:0-13915 GCF_044377215.1 Aquirufa sp. | reverse complement strand
AATATTCGTCGCCCATTCCTGAAACGATGTATAAACAAAATTCCGATAGGGATCAGCAGAAGTTCCAATATCAAAACCATCTGCAATTAAATGCTGAGTAGAAATTGCTACAGCCCGCATGTCAACTTTACCTGACAAATAAAGATAGGTACCTAATAACTTACCGTGACGATTCTCCTCTGCGGTCCAATTGCGAATCCATTTAACCCAACCATTCTCTTGATCCAATTGATCTACCGTTTCCATGCCAAGCAACCAAGATTCATAAGTTGGCAATGCCTCCTCAGTAATCGTGTCACCTATCAATACAGCCCAATAGTCATAAGGCAATTCATTCGCTGCTTCTTGCAACAATTTCACTTCTTGAAAAAAATTATCCTTGGTAGAATCCGGAAGCATATCTGAAGGCTGCCAATTAGAATCAATAGGATTTAAAAAATCCTTCATGTAGCTATCCATATTTTTGGCCAGCTCAGACATTACTTCAAGACGTGTATGAAATTGAGACATAGAAATATTTATTTTGAAAAATAAAAAACCAATATAGGTAGAAAAATTAGTAGTTGGGCTGAAATTTCACAAAATCAAAGCCTTTAGCACCAATCTGCAAAACATAAGCATGCTTGAAATCCTGACTAAACCAGTCTCCTAAATTATAATAATGAATATCAGATGCTAACTGAATACAAACAGGATGATGACGATGCCCACAAACATACGCTTCAATTCCCTTATTGGCCAATCTATCAGTCAACATTCGATCCTTAATAGCTAAAACGATATAGTCAGTGTCAGAATTAAACATCACTTCGCCCGAACTAATTGTTGATTTTTTTCGAGTTCCTGACCAAAAATGAGCCAACCTAACACCAATATCAGGATGTAAAAAACCAAATAAAAATTGTGCAATAGGATTAGTAAATACTTGCTTAAGCAACTTATAACCATAATCACCAGGACCAATACCATCTCCATGTCCAATGCAAACACGCGAGGAATGATGCACAAACTGAAATTCAAAATCTGTTAAGGTTTGGTAAATTTGTGCATTACATTCTGTAACGAAATAATCTTTCATCCAAAGATCATGATTTCCAACAAACACATGAATGCGTACTCCTGAGTCAGCTAATGAAGCTAATTTCCCTAAAAAGCGAACGAATCCTTTGGGAACAACTTCTCTATATTCAAACCAAAAATCAAAAAGATCGCCAACTAAAAATAAATCAGACGCATCATGTGCAATTTGATCCATCCATGAGACTAATTGAGCTTCACGTGCACGAGATTCACTTGCATTCGGAAAACCCAAATGCATATCTGAGATACAATAAACTTTCTTTCCGTCAGGAATCTGTATTACAATCATACTCAAAATAAATAGGGGTGAGAATCCCCACCCCTATTGGTTAATCTTCCTTTTTAGGACTACGCTTTCTGGACGACGCTTTCTTGACAGGTACCGACTCAGGTCCAACATCATCTTTTACTTTCGCGACCGATTTCTTAGCTGTCAACTTTTTATCTTCTGCTAATTGACGTTCATCCTTAGCATCTTGACGCTTCTTCTCCGTTTCTCCTTTAATAAACTCTTGATAAGAAGTTAATTGCTCAAATGGGCGAGGGCCAACTAACGCCTCTAAATCACTTTGAAAAAGGACTTCTTTCTCCAATAATTGTTCCGCTAAAATGGTTAGCTTGTCCTTTTTGGATTGGAGCAATTTTTTAGTTCGTGTATAAGCCTCTGCAATAATCTTCCGAACCTCTTCATCAATTTCGCGAGCCGTCGTCTCCGAATACGGCTTATTAAACTGATAGTCCGAACCTTTCGAATCGTAGTATGAAATATTACCCAACTTCTCATTCATACCATACACGGTAACCATAGAATAAGCGAGTTTTGTGATACGCTCCAAATCATTCTGTGCTCCTGTAGAAATCTTTCCAAACACAATTTCTTCTGCAGCTCTTCCACCCAAGGTAACACACATCTCATCCATTAATTGCTCTGTGCGATATAAGAATTGTTCTTTGGGCAAATATTGCGCATAACCCAACGCAGCGACACCACGTGGCACAATTGAAACTTTGACCAATGGATTGGCATGCTCTAAAAACCAACCTGCAATCGCATGGCCCGCCTCATGAAAGGCTACAATTTTCTTTTCTAATGGATTAATGATCTTATTCTTCTTTTCTAACCCCCCAATCACACGATCCATAGCCTCCTGAAAATCATCCATATCTACAGCGGTCTTGCTACGTCTTGCAGCAATCAATGCCGCCTCATTACAAACATTAGCAATTTCCGCTCCAGCGAAGCCAGGTGTTTGTGCCGATAATTCTTTTGGATCTATATCCGCTGCTAATTTCAATGGCTTCAAATGAACTTTAAAGATTGCCTCACGACCAATAATATCTGGTTTATCAATTGAAATCTGACGATCAAAACGTCCCGGACGCAACAAAGCAGAATCCAATACATCTGGACGGTTTGTTGCAGCCATGATAATAATCCCTGAATCAGTTGCAAAACCGTCCATTTCTACCAACAAAGAGTTTAATGTATTTTCTCGCTCATCATTTGATCCCGGCATTTGGCCTCGACTACGCGAACGACCAACAGCATCTATCTCATCAATAAAGATGATACATGGGGCTTTTTCTTTGGCTTGTTTGAATAAATCACGTACACGAGCGGCACCTACACCAACGAACATTTCAACAAAATCAGAACCTGAAAGTGAGAAAAATGGAACACCTGCTTCGCCCGCTACAGCCTTAGCTAATAATGTTTTTCCTGTTCCCGGAGGACCGACTAAAAGTGCACCTTTCGGGATTTTACCTCCCAAATCAGTGAATTTTTTAGGGAATTTTAAAAACTCGACAATCTCTTGAATTTCCTCTTTGGCCTCATCTAGTCCAGCTACATCATCAAATGTAACTTTCACTTTAGATTCACCTTCAATTAGCGTTGCCCGACTGCGACCAATATTAAAAATTTGACCACCACCTCCACCACTACCACCCATTCGGAAAAATAGAAAGTAAAAACTAAGACCCATTAAAATAAAAAATCCCCAAGTACCTAACCAATCCAATGGTCCAGTCCTAGTCTCAGGTGTTGCAAAAATGCGCTCATTTCGAGGAAAGTCTTTTTGTCTATCCTCTAAAAAATGTTCAAAACCCTCTTTTGAAATTATTGGAAATTCAAAGTGTGGTCCTTGCTTAGCTGAGATTAAGCCTTTTGGTGAGTTCTTAAAATATTTCGAAACAAAACCCGACTTTAATGAGACCTCAACTAATTTATCATTCACAATGACGACAGACTCTACCTCTTTTTGAATCACCATAGACTCAAACTGACGTTGATTGATTTCTTGCAACGTACGTTGTTTGGTAAAGAAAAACATACTGACCATTGCAATCATAAGACCAATGATCATCCAACTCTGCATTCCTCCCACCGGTTTTTTAGGTAAGCGTGGGGGCATCCCCGATAGTTTTTTATTCTTAAAACTGTTTCCTTGTTTTGCCATTAGTTTGTTTAATTTGGGCTATTAACACACATCGAAACCATTATAGTTCGATTCATGAAAAATTTATGCTTCGGGTAGGTACGAAAACTTCGCATCTCCCCATAATTCCTCTAGTTTGAAAAAATCACGCTTATCTTTTAGGAAAACATGAACTATTACATCATAATAATCCATTAAAATCCACTCGCGATTGGCCTTACCCTCCACCGCATGCACATGAATCTTTCCTGATTCCCATACTTCTTTGTCGACAGAATCCGCAATTGCTTCAATCTGGGTATCAGACGTTCCTGAACAAACGACAAAAAAATCAGTAAATGCATTATGTACTCCACGCAAGTCCATCACGACGATCTCTTGTGCCTTCTTCTCTTGCATTCCTTTCACCACCCAATTTGCTAGTTCTTCAGATGCTTCCTTGGTGGGGGTTTTTAGGGTACTTTTGGCCATAAATTTGGATTAATAAATAATTAACAGAATCATTAATATCCTGTAACGAATAAAGAATTAAATTTGTTCTTGTAAAGCTAAAATTACAAAGAAAAGTTGAACAATTACCAAGCCCCTACCCGGTTCGTCGGCAAATTCACAAAATTTATCAAGTCGTGTGAATCCACTAACACACTTGCATTCGAAGAGTCGATTAACTTAGATTTACCCGAAGGATTTGCTTGGATAGCTGGCCATCAAACTGCCGGCAAAGGCCAAAGAGGAAACCATTGGACTGCAGAAGCAAATAAAAATTTGCTTGTTTCTTATGCCTTAAAACCTCCACATGAATTAGTGACCAATCAATTTTACCTGAGTAAATGCATTGCCTTAGGCGTCATTTTAGGTATACAAAATTGGGCTCAAAATTATATAGGACACCACCTGAGAGCTACTATTAAATGGCCAAACGATATTTATTTAGATGAATATAAACTAGGAGGAATACTCATTGAAAATAATTTTCAATCTGGCAAATGGTCATTTGCAATTATTGGCATTGGAATAAATGTCAATCAAAGTTTGTTCGATGGACTACGCGCAACATCGCTACGTCAATTTACTCCTACTCAAAATGTAATTAACATTTCCAATGTATTTGATTTTATTTCCATGGGGATCGAATATTACTATGATCAATTTACTAAACGGGAATTTCAACTGATCGATGAAAATTACCATAAAAATCTATTTAGGAATCAAGAATGGCATACATTTCGTGACGCAGCTGGCATTTTCAAAGGAAAGATACTCGAAGTGGACGCAAAAGGACAGATCCAAATTGAAGTAGAAGGCCAAACAAAAGGTTATGATATCAAGGAATTAAATTTTATTTTTAGCGAATAAAATCTCTAAACCGCGTGCTTAAAACCTATCAAAGCAATTTGTCCAATTTTCTTCATTGGGCCGAGCATACTCCATCAAGTGTTTTCCTCAAACAACCATATGGCAATCATTACACTGATTTTACGTATCAAGAATCAGAGAATCAGGTCAAAAAAATAGCTTCTTTTTTCGGAAAAACACTTGAAGTCAGCAAACCAAAACATATTGGTATCCTGTCTAAAAACTCTGCCCACTGGATTCTTGCTGATTTGTCAATTGCATTTGCGGGGGCAATTTCAGTACCCTTTTATCCAACCTTAACAAGCGATCAATTCAATCAAGTGCTTACACATTCTGATTGTCAAATTTTGGTCGTAGGAAAACTTGACAATTGGGATGAAATAAAACGAGGAATTCCAGCGCATATTCAAATTTTATATACGCCGGACAGCCCGTGCAACATAGGTACTTCGTGGCAAGATGTTATTGAATCAGAAAAAAGCTTAGAAACTCCTGAAGTCAATAATCCTGATTCAATTGCAACGATAGTGTATACATCAGGGACAACAGGGACGCCGAAAGGAGTTATGATTACACATAAAGCAGTCACTATCGCCCTCAATTTAGCCCGAGATTTAGCCTATTTAGAAAACCCAAATACGCGTTTTATCTCCTACTTGCCTTTATGTCACATTGCGGAACGAAATATAGTTGAATTTGCAGGTATAGCAGCAGGAGGTACCATTTACTTTGTTGAAAACCTGACAACCTTTCAACAAAATTTATCTGAAACACGACCAACGCACTTCTTGGCTGTTCCCCGCATTTGGGCCAAATTTCAAGAAGGTATTCTTCAAAAGATAGGTGGCGAAAAGAAACTAAATTTATTGTTGAAAATTCCCGTGCTTAATAAGCTAATCAAGAAGAAAATACAAAAAGGACTTGGCCTAGATCAAGCTTATTTTTTACTGACAGGCGCCGCGCCTATGCCACCAGAATTAAGTGCTTGGTTTCAGAAAATTGGGCTTTTTATTCAAGAGGCCTATGGTATGACGGAAAACGTGGGGCTAAATACCTTTATGCCACGTAATGATATTCGACTAGGTTCAGTAGGCAAAGTCCACCCAATTTGCGAAACGCGTATTGACCCAGAAACAGGCGAAATACAAATGAAATCAGACTATAATACAACCGGGTACTATAAAGCACCAGAAATCACATCAGAATTATTTGATGGCGATTGGTTAAAAACAGGTGACATGGGTCATTTAGATGCCGACAATTATTTAAAGATAGTCGGCCGTGTAAAAGATAATTTCAAAACTGCTAAAGGCCAATATGTAGCTCCAGCACCAATTGAAAATCAATATTCACTGAGCAATTTGGTAGAACAAGTCTGCGTAGTAGGTATAAATTTACCTCAACCCATAGCACTTATTGTCACAACAGCTACAGCCAAAGCACTAAATAAAAGCCAAATGATTGAGGCATTTGATAAGCTACGAATTCGGATTAATCCGAACTTCAAAAAATATGAGCACATTCAAAAAATAGTAATTCTTCAGGATGAATGGAACGTGGAAAACAGATGCTTAACACCAACTCTAAAAATTCGAAGAATGGAAATTGAACAAAAATTTACTGCCCAATTCGAGAATTGGTACACGTCAAAAGAATCCATTATTTTCGAATAATATAATTTTCGAAGCAGCAAGATTTGCGTAAATTGGGCCAATGCGCCCAAAGTTCCTCATTTCAATTTGTTGCTTTTTTCTTCTTTCCCTAACGATAAATCGCCGTGGCCTAGGCCAAAATATAGCGGTAGATACAATAATTTTCAAGGGCAACGAGCGCACTAAATTAAGTATTTTACGTAGAGAGCTTGATTTTTTCGAGCGAGACTCTCTTCAAGTCTCAGAACTACCTAATCGAATTGAATTCAATCGAAGAAAGTTGATGAACACGAATCTGTTCATATGGGTAAAATCTGATTACCATCAACTGCCAGATGGAAGGATAAGTATACTTTATGAATTTTTAGAGCAGTGGTATGTACTAGCTTATCCCCTGTTCCAATTGGCAGATCGAAATTTCAATGATTGGTGGTCACGTGGAAAGGATTTTGATCGAGCTATTTATGGGCTCAACTTTAGGCATAACAATTTCATGGGACGTAATGAAAAAGTAATCATAAATACTGAAACCGGATTTAATAACAAATATGAATTCGTATACCAAAATCCTTACCTAGATCGAAAAAAGACCATTGGACTACTATTGAACTGGCAATATGCTTCACTTAAAAACGTTCCCTATAAAACCATTTCAGATACGCTTGCCTATAAAAATTCAAATCAATTTATTGCGGAAAAATGGACTGGGAGTATCGAATTTCGTAAACGATTTCGATTTTATGACTTCCAACGAATAGAATTTAAATACACCCATGCGAACATTGATAAAAGTATCGCTCAACTAAATCCAGCCTATTTTGGTCAAGGCCAATTAAATCAAAATTTTAGCCAGCTCGAGTACGCATTCTCGTATGATTACCGAGACTTTATTAACTATCCACTTAGAGGAAGAAAACTAGATATAAGCGTTACAAAATATGGCCTTTATCCTCGAGAAAAAGTAGATTTTTGGGAGATTAGTGCGTCTGCAGCCTATTTTTTCGAACTTGGCAATAAATTTTTTCTAGCTAGCCAGGTGAAAGCAAAAATTAGTCGAGATACCTATATTCCGTATACAAATCAACGTGGATTTGGGTATGCCAATGACCTCGTTCGGGGATATGAGCTAAACGTTATCGATGGTACAGGTTTTTTCCTTTGGCGCAATACAGCGAAATTTCAGCTGTTTTCAAGAACTTTTCACATTCCATTTATACCCTTCAAGCAAATTAATCAAATACCAATTGCCATATATCCAACCGTCTTTGCCGATGTAGGCTATGTGTACAATCCATTCAATGATTCATCAAAGAATGCAAACAAATGGTTGTTGGGCACAGGACTCGGATTTGATTTTGTCACGTATTATAACTTCGTTGCTCGCGTGGGTTTCCCTGTAACTAATGGAGGAAAAACAGGAATGGTGGTTGCCTTAGGCCGGGAATTTTAACAAAAAAAAACCAGTCATTGACCGGTTTCTTTATAAAATACCTAACCACTAATAGTCTTTAATATTGTTATTAATGAAAATTCTTATTTGAGCAGACCAAAAATAAGAATTTTTTCTCAAAGATTAATTTTTAGCTGATTGAAATTCTCTATTTTTGAAATAAGTAAAAAAAATGATGAATTCTACTCCTCCATTTTTCGGAAAAGCTACGTATCAATTCGTGATTGTGACCCTTTTGGGTAGCTTGTTATTACTACAATGCAACCAGTCTTCCAACCATGACGCAAATTTAAACGGAAAAGCTGCTGATCAAACGCAATCACAAAGATTTTGGAATAATGCATCTAACACATTACAAAAAATAACATTAAGTGATTCGGCCGTCGTTCGAAATGTAAAATGGCTCCAACCACTTAACTCGCTTAATGAAAAAATTGAATTATCTGAAACCCAACCTAAAAGCGGCAAATCGTATTCCCTTTATTTGGATGACAGCGACTTAAATTTTGTGGATGTTATTTATATAACAAATGAAAACAACCAGATTAATAAGATTGTTTTCGATGTATACGTGGAAGATAAATTAAATACGATTAAACTTTTAACTGAATTTGAGCAATATTTTTCTATTAAACATGGAAAGAAAACCATCCAAGGGCAAGTTAGCATTTGGGAATCAAAAAATAAATCCCGAATACAGTTGGAAGATGTAAGTACTTCCAAAGATCCGGGAATTAAATTAATCTATGAATTAATTGATTAGACTTTCCAAATCCACCCGCGTGAATCAGGTATTTCACCTAGTCGAATTTGATTAATTTCTTTAAAAACTTTAGCCGAAAAATCGTCTTCTTTACGTTCAGGCAATTGATAATCTACTCCCTCAAACCCTATCGTTGCAATTGGGGCAATAACAGCAGCAGTACCTGCACCAAAAGCTTCCGTTAAAGATCCATTTTCAATCCCTTCAATCAGCTCCTTAATTGCTAATGGACGCTCTTGTACATCCATTCCCCAGTCTTTGGCAATTTGCAAAACAGATTTGCGTGTCACTCCATCTAAAATAGTATCACCCGTGGGTGCAGTTACCAATGACCCGTTTACAACAAACATTAAGTTCATCGTACCCGCTTCCTCCACAAATTGATGCGTAGCTGCATCTGTCCAAATAATTTGATCATAACCATCCTTTATTGCGTTCTGCGTTGGAAATAATGATCCACCATAATTACCCGCATTTTTTGCAAAACCAACACCACCTTTCGCGGCACGAATGTATTCTGTCTCCACACGAACACGCAATGGTTTTGTGTAATAAGAACCAACCGGGCAATTAAAAATAATAAATCGATAGGTATTCGAAGGAGTAACTCCCACATATTCATCCGTAGCAAACATAAACGGCCTTATATATAAGGAACACCCTTCTTTTGCAGGCACCCATGCTTGATCAAGTTTTAATAAGGTACGTAACCCTCCTAGAAACAACTCTTCTGGTACTTCGGGCATGCACATGCGATATGCAGACTTATTGAAACGCTTCATATTCTCTTCTGGACGGAATACTTGAATGTCTCCTGATGCCGAACGGTAACCTTTCATTCCCTCAAAAATCGATTGCCCATAATGTAAAGACATCATGGCTGGCTGATAAGATAATGGGCCATAAGGCTGAATAGTGGCACTTTGCCATGCACCGTTGGCATATTCTGCCACTAACATATGATCCGCAAAGCTGCGACCAAAAGTTAAGTTATCAAAATCGACTTGATCAATACGGGAATTTGAAATAGATTGAATGTGGATTTGCATACGTTGTTTTAAATTTTATTTACCTGAATTCCAAGGAATCTCAGGAATATCTAAACTATGATGCAAAAAACGACACATCATAAATAAATAATCAGACAATCGATTGATATAGGCTAAAGCTACTTCGTAATTCGGTTGGTCTGTAGCTTGAACCCAACGGATTAAACTTCGCTCTGCACGCCTACAAACCGTGCGCGCAATTTGAGCTGTAGCAATACTTTCATGCCCCCCTGGTAGAATAAAAAAACGCATTGGACTTAACTGCTCATCCATTTCGTCAATATTGTTTTCCAATGAAACTATATCTTTTAGGGATATTAATTCCATATTACCCAAAGTTTCCTGAGAATCACTAGCGACACAAGCTCCCAAAACAAATAAACTTGACTGAATCAGTTGAAGTTTTTCCGCAAGTTTAGGTTCTACTCGACAAACTAGTAACCCAATGTGGCAGTTAAGTTCATCGATATCTCCAATAGCTTCTAGACGAAAATCAGACTTAACAATACCGATACCATCAGCTAATCGAGTGAAGCCCTTATCTCCGTGTTTTGTGTAGATTTTCATAAGTACAACAAAAATAGTTTTTTCAGCCTTGAATCCAAAAGAAAGGAAGCATTTATCAAATACGAGGAAAGATTAGGGTCTTAAGTTTTTCAAAACTAATTTTGTAAACTTTTTCAACAATATGTCAATAGATAAATTTATTTCCCGGGTTTGGCGTGTATTATCCATGTTTGCTTTTGGCATCAGTTTGCTCTTTATCTATCGAGGACTACCTGACCCAACTGCCGTACACTTTGGAGAAACTGGCCGTGGTGATGGCTTTTTACCTAAAGAAGAAATTTTTTATTTAACTGCAGCAATTGTTACAATTCTGAATGTTTTAGGGTTGTTACTAATCAAAAGTATTGAAAAAATTCCGCGCGTATATTTTGGAAAATTAGTAAAAGCATTCGCCTCCAAAGGTGATTTATTGATACAGCAAATTATCGTGCATTGGTTACATTTTCTTTTGGCCTTAATTAACACCTATTTAATCCTGGTTTTTCGTGTTTTATTATTACTGAATGATGAACGTACCAATCAAGCCGATTACAGTTATTTACCCAAATTAGGTATTGTTCTATTTCTAGTATGGATGATTTATTTACCAGCTCGATTATGGAGCTCTTCTAATTTTATCGACGAAGATCATGCTTAAAAACATGCCCGATATTTCCATTCAGGCATTTGACTACGAGTTACCCGATTCACTCATTGCTTTTTTCCCGAGTCAAAAACGGGATGAATCACGTTTACTTGTTCACAAAAATGATCTTACGAGTCATCATTCTTTTCAGCAATTTCCTGATTTAATTCCTTCAGATAGTTTAATTGTATTTAATAACACGAAGGTTATTCCTGCTCGAATCCAATTACAAAAGCAAAGTGGAACAGCGATTGAAATTTTTCTTTTAAAACCTTTGATAGATAATGTCCCGACGCAAAAAGCTATGGAGCAAAGTCGGGAAATTCGTTGGGAATGCTTAATTGGTAACAAAAAACGGTGGAAAGCTAATGAAACGTTAAAGAAGTCAATTGAAATTGATGGGCATGTAATTGTTTTAAGCATTAATTGGCATGAACGCCTATCAAATCAAGTCCAAATTAATTGGGATAGCGACCATGCATTTGTCAGTATACTTAATGAAATAGGTAAAATACCGTTGCCACCATACATGGAACGAGACACGGAATTAGCAGATCAAGATCGTTATCAAACAGTATTTTCAAAGGAATTGGGTGCGGTGGCAGCCCCTACAGCTAGTTTGCATTTCACCACTGAGATATTAGAAAGATTAACAGCTAATGGTATTCCACAAAGCTATTTGACATTGCATGTTGGCGCCGGCACTTTCCTGCCCGTAAAAGAAGAAGAGGTTCGAAATCATCCCATGCATCGCGAGCAATTAATTTTTGATCGCGAATTTATAATTCAATTAATGCAACATGAAGGATCGTACGTTCCGGTCGGCACAACGGCTATGCGCGCCTTGGAAAGCTTATATTGGTCAGGAATTTGGGTGATGGAAAACAAATCCATTCCTGAAAATGGTTTAATTATCCCAAAAGAATTTGCTTATCAGGATCGAGATGATGTTTCGAATGAAGATTCATTAAGGGCCTTACTAACTTTTATGGAGGAGAGCCAACAAACCAAATGGATTGCACAAACAGAATTATTGATTATGCCTAGCTACCGATTCCGCTTTTGCGACGCATTGGTAACCAATTTTCATCAGCCAAAATCAACGCTTATGGTGCTTGTTTCCTCCCTTATTGGTGACGCATGGAAAGCGGTTTACCAAGAAGCAATTGATCAAAAATACCGTTTTTTGAGCTATGGTGATGCGTGTTTGTTTTTCAACAAACAGCAATAATTCCAACTGAATTACTAAATTTGTGGCCCGATAATTTAGACGTTAGACGTTAGACGTTAGACGTTAGACGTTAGACGTTAGACGTTAGACGTTAGACGTTAGACGTTAGACGTTAGACGTTAGAGGTTAGACGTTAGAGGTTAGAGGTTAGAGGTTAGAGGTTAGAATTGAAAACTGATTACTGATTACTGATTACTGATTACTGAATACAGACTTAGCCGCTAGATAATAGTGACTAAATAAACACCCGATTATGAATTTCATTGAAGAATTGCGCTGGAGAGGGATGTTACAGGATATGATTCCTGGATTAGAGGATCAATTAGCCAAAGAAATGACGGTAGCCTATATAGGTTTTGATCCAACTGCTCCCAGTTTACATATAGGTAATTTGGCAGCAATCATGTTGTTAAAGCATTTTCAGCTATGTGGTCATAAACCCATTGCATTGGTTGGTGGTGCTACGGGTATGATTGGCGATCCATCAGGCAAAGCAGCGGAACGCGAATTTCTATCTGAAGATACGTTACGGGCAAATCAGGTAGGCATTCAGAAGCAACTTGAAAAGTTCTTAGAATTTCATGCAGGTGCGAACTCAGCTGAGGTGGTTAATAATTATGATTGGTTCAAAGAATTTAGCTTTCTTGGATTTTTGCGCGAAGCCGGGAAATTTTTGACCGTCAATTACATGATGTCAAAAGACTCGGTCAAAAAGCGGTTAGAAACTGGAATATCATTCACCGAATTCTCTTATCAATTATTACAGGGCTACGATTTTTATCATTTATATAAGAATAAAAATGTACGCCTTCAAATGGGCGGTTCAGATCAGTGGGGCAACATCACAACGGGAACTGAAATTATTCGTAGGAAAGAAGGTCATGATGAAGATGCGACAGAGCGAGCGGCATTTGCATTGACTACACCTTTAGTAACGAAAGCAGATGGCACCAAATTTGGTAAATCTGAATCAGGTAATGTGTGGTTGGACGCTGAAAAAACAAGTCCTTATGCATTTTACCAATTTTGGTTGAATGCAGCGGATGCGGATGTTCCTCGATTGATACGTGTATTTACCTTACATTCGAAAGATCGAATAGAGGAATTAGAAAAGCAACATGCGGAGGCACCTCATTTGCGTATCCTGCAAAAGGCGGTTGCAGAGGAAGTGACGACGCGTGTTCATGGAGCAGAGGTGTGTGCATTGGTTATTGAAGCCTCTACCCTATTGTTTTCTAAAGATGCGGTGGAATTAATTGCATCTGCTTCAGATGCATTAATGAATCAATTACCTATTCATGAAGTTGCTGAAGAATTATTGGCTGAATGCAAGAACCTAACTGATTTAATTAGTGTGGGGACTGATAATCTAATTTTCCCATCAAAGGGTGAAGCACGTAAAGCCATACAAAACAATGCCATTAGTATTAATAAGGTAAAAGTAACAGATCCCAATGCGACATTAGATTTTGAAAAGATTCGTGGTCGATACGTATTGGTGGGGAATGGAAAACAAAAAAATTACATTTTATCCTTCAAATAGTTCAGCAAATAAGGCTTGAGCAAAAAAAAGTTAAATTATTTTTTGGGGTGTGTTGGTATATTTAAATTATTCCTACATCTTTGCACTCCCAATTGCTAGGAAAACGATTCTAGCGCATTGACTGGCGGTATGATTGCTGGGTTTAGACTTAGTGATTATTC
>NZ_JBILJM010000013.1:0-62625 GCF_044377215.1 Aquirufa sp. | reverse complement strand
ATGTAAGCGGTGTTCGTAATTGTTTGCAACTGACCGTAAACGCCATTCAAAGCTTGTTCGAACTGCGTTTGAGTTTTATAAAATAAATCACGTCCTATTCTTGTAGGATCTGTGGTAGTCAGAAAGTCCTCTTTACACGATATCTGTGTCAAGGAAACGGACAAAATTATAAAAAATGTTATCTTCTTCATGTTTCGATTCGTTATAAGTTAATTTTAATACCAACAGCCAACGTACGTGGAACTGGGTATGATTCGTCATCATTATTCAACTCTGTACCACCTCTAACACCCGCATCAGGATTGTTTCCAGGGTATTTTGTAAATAAGAACAGATTATTCGCAGTAAAGAAAATACGTGCATCACTCAGTGCCGATTTCATTTTAGGTAACGTGTACCCGATGGTTACTGCCTTCAACCAAATATAACTTCCATCGTAAACATAACGCTCACTACTCTCACGAGACCATTTGAAGTAATTTGTTCCTCCTTGAGAATTTTTCGCACCCGGATTCGATCCTGGATTGCTTTCTGAACGCCAGCGGTCCTTTGCTTTAGTTAACACGTTAAACACACCATCCATGTTCATGGTTGAAGCCTCAATGTTTCGATAGATGTCAAAGTTTTGGGCACCAACAAATAAAACATTTATGTCAAAATTACGGTAGTCGGCGGCGCTAGTCCATCCCCATGTAAAATCAGGGTTTGGATTACCAATCTCAACCATATCTTGTGTATCGTATGTAACCACACCGTCACCATTAGTATCTGCAAATTTCATACCTCCTGGAATAACACCATCCTGCTTAGCCCATGCGTCAATTTCAGCTTGGTTGTTAAAAATACCCAGTTTCTTATATCCATAAATCATACCGATCGGACGGCCAACTTTCATTACGTTGTAACCTCCATAAAATGAACCATAGTAAAGCATATCATTTGCTCCTTTGATGGCTAAGATTTTACTGCGATTTACAGATATATTGAAATTAGAACGGAAGTTTACAGAACCAATATTAGAGCGATAATCAGCACTTAACTCGATACCTTTATTTTCCACTTGTCCAATGTTGTCCAAACTGGTCGTAAAACCAGAAACTGCTGGAATAGAAACAGGAAGTAACATGTCATTTGTCAACTTGCGGTAATATTCAAATGTAAATGTTAGCTTATTATTCATAGTCGCTAAATCAAGACCTAAATCGAGTTGGTCTGATTTTTCCCACTTCAATGATGAGTTGGCAAAAGAACTAATCACCTTTCCTGGAGCAAAAGCATTATTTAAAATGTAGTTGTTTAATCCCACGAAAGCTAAACTTGGGTAATTTCCGATGTTGTTGTTACCAGTAACACCCCAACTTGCCCGCAACTTCAAGTCGTTAATGAAAGTTAAATCACGCATGAATGGCTCCTCTGAAACTCTCCAACCGATTGAAGCTGCTGGGAAATCACCAAACTTATTGAATTCACCAAAGCGTGAACTTCCCTCTCTTCTAAAAGAGGCAGATAATAAATATTTGTCTTTATATGAATAGTTTGCACGAGCAAAATAAGCTAAAAGTGTCCAACCATTCTCGTACGAATTAGCTGATCTAATTGACGCCGCGCCAATATAACGTACTAAATCATCTGGAAATGTATTTCCTGAAGCATCTATTCCATACACATTCTCTTCCTGCGAAGTGAAACCAACCAACGCATCTACCTTCTGATTTTCTCCTATTTTAGGATTGTAGGTCAACAATTGATCAAATGAGTAATTGAAAAGACGATCGGTAATATCTCTTGCTGTTGCAATACGTGGTGGAGCACCTGCCGTACCCGAAGCCACCGATGCTCCGATCGTTGATGGAACATACTCCTTAAACGCATTGTAATTTAATTTTGTATTCGCCGAAGTTTTAAACTTCAATGAAGGCAAAATTGTAAACTCAGCAAAAGCATTAGCCAAAACGTCCGCAATATTTCTTTTACGCGTAACATTTTGCAACAAGAATAATGGATTTGGAAAACCAAAAGCACCATCAACTCCACCAATGTATGGTCTCATACTTCCATCTGGATTGTAGATAGGCTCACGTGGATCCATCAACAAAGAACCACCGACCAAAGCACTTCTTCCATCTGTATTCGCGATGTTTTGCTTGGTAATTGTTCCATTAATATTTAAACCCACGTTCAAAAACTTGGTCACTTGACCACCTAGATTACTACGTACAGAAACACGCTCATAACCGGTATTAACAATTGAACCTGTTTCTTTAAAGTATCCAACGGAGAACATCGATTTGATTGTTCCTTTACCTGATGATATGGTTAAGTTGGCATCTGAATAAGGTGCATTGTTATTTAAAATCGCTCCAAACCAATCAGTCGAATGTTTGGTTTGCTCAGGATAACGATACCCTAATGGTACATCATTAATCGTTGGCTCCTGCTTTTTAAAATATCTAAAATTATCTTCGAAAATCTCCTTCTTAAATTGCGCGAATTCAACCCCATTCAAAACAGGTGTTCTACGCGATTGTGGAATATTCTGAATACCATAATCCAACGTAAAATTGATATTCACTTTTCCCTCTTTTGCATTCTTCGTATTGATCAAGACAACACCATTCGATCCACGAGCACCATAAATCGCGGTTGAAGCCGCATCCTTTAGAATCGAAATGCTTTCGATGTCATTTGGATTAAAATTTTGCCCTAAGGAAGTTCCGACTACGAATCCGTCAACAACATACAAAGGATCACTACCAGCACCTAAAGAGCCAATTCCTCGAACACGAACCTCAAAAGCTCCTCCGGGAGCACCCGTTTTTTGCTTCACAGAAACACCGGCAGCTCGCCCTTGCAACATTTGGCTTACGTTATTCGCTGGTTGCTCACCAATATCCTTCATTCCAATCACAGAAATAGCGGAAGTGATGTCTTGCTTTCGTTGAGAACCGTACCCAACAACAACAACCTCAGATAACTCTTGCAAATTATCATCTAAACTAACGTTAATGATTGATCGGTTTCTTACTATTTCCGATCTACTGTTCATGCCAACCGATGAAAAAACCAGGACAGCGGTTGCTCCTGAATTTACTTGGATTGTATAATTCCCATCGGCACCTGTAATACTACCATTGGGGGAACCTTTTACGGTTACGGAAACTCCTGGAATTCCCGAGCCATCAGATGAACTAACCTTTCCTTTCACCTGCATACTTTGTGCAAGTCCTTGGAAAAGCGTTAACATCGTAACTAATGTTAATAGAATTTTTTTCATAGAAATTTAGATTCTTTAAATATGATTAAAAAGTTAACAGCAAAGTAGGCAATTTATCGAAAGGCAACTATCCTATATGGAATAAGGATAGTTATAATATTTATTTAATTTTTACAAAAATAACTTTGAGTGCACTATGCAAATCCAACTAATTGATTTCAAACCTTGCTGACCATCTTTATGTGAGCTGTGGCTAAACTTAAGCATGACAATACCGGTTAATCAATCAAAAACCAGGTGTAGGAATTAGGTGAGATAACAAATTCCAAATCAATATCTTTTGATGGACGTAATGATGTGATTCGTATTGTCCCCTCTTTAGATGTAATTTTTGCTGTCTTTAAAATTCCCGTGTAATATAAAGGCAAGGATATTTTCCGCTTCATTAGCGTATTCGTTGGATTGTATAGCATCACAAAGCCTTTATGAATTCCACTCGGATTTACATGAATAAATCCATCCCAGTCTCTACCATCCGGCCTTCGTAACTGTATCATATCTGCATTTAATACATCACGGTACTTTTTATACCAATCTATCGTTTCTTTAACCATAAGACGCGTCTCCTCGGTATCAAAAAGCCGCGGCCCACGATAACAAGCCTGAACGCCTGCCCCATAATACTGCATCATTAATTGGTGATAATCATCCAAATGATCCTTGAGCGGCTCTAAAACTGACTCAGCATTTCCGCCTTGATAAGCAGTTAATGGCACAAAACCCCAACTCATTGCTGCCGTCTTTTCGATGGTACCGTCATGAATATTTTGGCGATTCAGAATTTTTTGTTGGTCCCTCGACAAACTAAAATTGACCTCCCGATAACCAATGCCGATTTTATGTGTACCGTCCAAAAAATACCAATCGGGAGCATTGATATACACCCCTTTTTCATTGAGCCAACGATATAATTCTTTTTGAATTTCCATTTGCCTCCACTGCGAATCTTTCAATCCCACATGGCCCGGGTGTAAGGTAGATGCACAAACATCACCCGGATAAGGGCCGTCATTCTCCCATATATCAAAACCCGTCTTCGAATAAAACAACTTTATTTTATCGCGGTATGCTAGCCCCCACGGACTTCCAAAACAGGGTGCATTTCCAAAAAATGCCCCACCCGGCTTGCCAGTTTTAGGGTCAATGACGTCATCTGAATCGCTAATTTTCCGACTACTAAACAACGAATATCCACCAATCATAACATTTTTTGCATGCGCATAGTCGGCAAGATTTTTCCAACGCAGTATATTAGTCGCGGTAGAATCCTCCATTTTTAAATGGCTACCAAAACTAAGTATTAACGCTTCATAGCCCGTAGCCACACATTGGTCAATTGCCGTTTTAACTTCCGCATCATTTTTACTGATTAAATGCATAAAAATTGGATTCTGAGTGGTCCAAGGAGCGATTTTTTGATACATTCTTCGGATCATTAATCCTCTTCGCTGTCGGTCATAACTATCCATTAATAATTCATGCGTTCGTGGTGAGTTAAAATCTTCACCTGGTTTTAAGTTAATGCCCGGGGCTTTTTCTGGGTAGATTTCCAATAAGCATGGCGTCTCAAAATTATAATTGACTTGAGATGTATAACTGGGTTCTGTTTTCCAATGCGTGGTTTGATCACTAATATCATACCGCATGGCATTGTTAAATGCATAATTTGTTTCCACATAAATGCCGTGTTGTTTTTTCATTTCCTCGGGCTTCCCTACCACGGCACTCTCTTCCTCTACTAGTCCAAGCACTTCATGAATAACACGGTCCAATTCGATTTTTTGGGTACTTTTATTTTCTATTTTGACCCATTTGATGAGTAATGGTAGGCCATCAACTAGCTCATAATTGACAAAGACATGAATTCCTTTCAGCTCGGCGATTGGTGATGTAAACTCAAACGAAATTTGTTTTCCTGTCGCTTGTTCATGGTTCGATGCCCAGGTTTTTCTTTTCCAAGAAATGAAGGGTTTGATGTCCGAAATTTGAAAACCTATAAATGTAAAATCCTGTGGACCAGCCGTCAGGTCTTTTAACCAATCAGGTCGTAGATAGGCCCGCTCTTTCTGTCCCTCCATGCCACCTACAGCATACATTTTTCCATTCAACACAAGCTTTGCTTCCGGCTGAATAGCCCGTAATAATTGTTGGCCGCTACTTAAATTCAAATACCCATAACATGCCAAATTCTTGCCCACATAAAATTCTCTACGCAAAAGTCCATTGTCTAGAATAATGCGATTACCCTGATGGGTGATATTCGCTTTCTGCTTTATGGGCTTAATTAACCAGTCATTTTCAATTGATTGGAATTGACATTTACTTTCTGCTGAAAAGAAAATAAGTAAAACTGAAAAATATTTTAGTATTTTGGCCGACATTAATTTGGTTTTTATCATGCGAAATATAGGTATTATTTTTTGTTCTCTTTTTCCACTAGTTGGTCTTTTTGCGCGACCAAATCAACCTGAAAATCAAGTAAAAAAGCCGAATATTGTTTGGATTGTCTGCGAAGATATGTCCCCTCATTTAGGTTCTTATGGAGAAAAAGTGGCCAAAACCCCCGTTTTAGATCAGTTGGCAAAAGAGGCCGTACGCTATACCCAAGTATATTCCACGGCTGGTGTTTGCGCTCCAAGCCGCTGCGCTCTAATTACAGGTAATTATCAAACGGCAATTGGTGGACAGCACATGCGCACCTTAGGATTTTCAGCTAATGCCAAAGATGATTACCCTGCAGGTCTAAAACCCTATTCCGCTGTAATTCCAGCGGGTGTGAAATGTTTTTCAGAATACCTGCGCATGGCGGGATATTATTGTACAAACAATGCGAAACAGGATTATCAATTTGAAGCGCCCGTAACGGCATGGGATGAAAGTAGCAAAAAGGCACATTGGCGGAAACGCCCGTCTAAATCACAGCCATTTTTTTCTGTTTTTAATATAGAAACCACCCATGAATCCCAAGTTTGGGCGCGAGAAAAACAGCCACTTTTGGTAGATCCCAAAGACGTACTCGTTCCACCTTACTATCCTGATGATTCCGTCAGCCGGAAAACCATTGCGCGTTTTTTGTCAAATGTGATGGTGATGGACCAACAAGTTGGCGAAATCATCAAGCAATTAAAAGACGATGGCTTGTATGAAGAAAGTATTATATTTTTTTACAGCGATCATGGTGATGGAATGCCTTTTGTAAAAAGGGAATTATCCCAGCGTGGCCTAAAAGTCCCTTTGTTAATTAAATCCCCTCACTTGCCCAAAGGAAAAGTAGATGATCAACTCATTAGTTTTGTTGACATGGGCCCCACCGTCCTTTCTTTAGCGGGCGTAAAAATTCCACAAAAAATACACGGTCAGGCTTTTTTAGGGGGCCAACAAGCAAAGGCAAAACGAAAATACATTTATGCAGCACGTGATCGGATGGATGCTGAGTATGACCGCGTGCGTGCCGTGAGCGACGGGCGATACAAGTACATTCGCAACTACATGCCTGAAAAATCGTATTATCAACCAATTAAATACCGACTACAAAATCCATTAATGACGCATATGTTGGCACTCAAAGCTGCCGGAAAACTAAATGAAACGCAATTAAAATGGTTTAGGCCAACAAAATCAGTAGAGGAATTATTTGATACGCAAAATGACCCGCATGAATTTACTAATTTGGCTTCAGACCCAGCGTATAAAAATAAGTTGGCAGAACTGCGCAAAAAGCATTTGGACTGGGTTTCAAAATATGGCGATCTCGGTGAAATGCCTGAATTAGATATGCTGAAACTTTGGTGGAAGGGAGAAGCTAATCCCCCAAAAACTGACCAAACAAAGGTGGCTATCGTGGCTGGGAAAGCTCAGCTATCATGCCCTACACCCGGCGCATCGATTGGTTATAGAAAGAATTCGAAGGAAACTTGGATGGTATATACCAAACCAATCACGATTAATAAAGGGGATTCGCTTTACGTGATGAGCCACCGAATAGGGTACTCACCCACGGAAATGCGGTTGAAATATTAAAATGGCAATAATTTTTGCAAATTCTTTTTTGTAAACAAATGAGTTAATTGTTTACGAATTTTACGATGAACTAAGCTCAATTTTAGTAGATTTTTCTTTGATTCTTTTTCTTTAGTCAATTCTGTCTTTTAAAAGTTGTAATTGTCTAAATAATAGCTTTTACGCTATAAATTCAAACTAACCAACCTCAAAATGATGCTGTATTTGTACACTTCACTCGGAGTGAAGTAGGCAAGGAATGTAAATAAAATTAAATTATTTAAATTTTATTTAGGGTTTTTTGCAGATTGTCAGACTATATGATTATTCAGACTTATAGTAAGTTTCAATTTTTTTCACATGAATTATAAAGGGCTAGAAGATTACCAATTGGTTTCAGGTTTAAAGCTAGGGAGTACGGCTGCCTTTGAGGAAATCTATTCTAAATATTGGTTTAAGATTTACCGCATAGCCTTCAATCAAACAGGAAATAGAGAGGAAGCAGAAGAATTGGTACAGGAAGTTTTTTTGAGTATTTGGAATAGACGTGAGATATGTTCCATTCAAAATTTAGATCTCTATTTAGTTATTTCTATAAAAAATAAGATTTATGATTTCATACGTTCTAAAATTAGTTTCCGAAAATATCAAGAGTATGTAATTCTAAAAGAAATAGACTTTCATTTTCATACGGAAGAAATTGTTAACTACAATGACTTGAAAGACGCAGTTGAAAAAGTACTCGCACAATTACCCGAAAAAAGTAATCATATATTCAAAAAAAGTCGGTTTGAAAATATGAATACAAAAGAGATTGCTATTCAAATGAACTTAAGTGAGAAGGCGGTAGAGTATCATATTACAAAATCCTTAAAGTTTTTAAAAGAAAATTTAAAAGATTATTCATTGTTAAATTAGAACTATTTATATGACACAGCAAGAGTTTAATTTACTCGCTAATAAATACCTTCAAGGCCATTGTACTGAGGAGGAAGTTAAGCTATTAATGGAGTGGGGTGAAAAAGTAAATAGAGATAATTATTTAACTATTTCTGAATCAGAAAAGATCCAGATTAAGAGTCGGATTTGGAAACATGTCAGTTCAAATATTTCAACAAAAAAACATTCCCTAGCATCAAAAGTATCTATAAGTTTACTAATCGGCATAGCCGCAATTTTCTTGGTTGTATTTCTAGTCAAAAATAACCCTTCAGAAGGTTTAAATTTTAAATCTTTACGATTGGAGGAGGGTATGGAGATGAAAAACATGACGTTGATTGATCAAAAAATTCAATTGAAAGATGGATCAATGGTGATTTTAAAACCTCAAAGTTGCATTGTCTATGGGAGAGATTTTAATCTTAAAAAAAGAGATATATTTTTAAAAGGGCAGGCGTTCTTTCAAGTGAAAAGAAATGTTTCAAAGCCATTTATCGTCCATTCCGGTGATTTAAATTCGGAAGTTTTAGGTACTAGTTTTTGGGTAAAATCGAATGCGAAAAATAACCAAATTGAGGTGTCTGTAACAAGTGGAAAAGTATCCGTTTATTCAAATAAAGTTAGCAACAACAATAATTTAAATGGGGTTATTCTAACGCGAAACCAAAAAGTTGTATTTGATGTAGCTACGAGGACAATTAATCCGACTATTGTAAATAACCCAATACCGAATTTGGCGTCCGATTTTTCTAAGAACCAGCTAATTTTTCAGGCTACTCCGCTTCAAACTGTATTATTGACAATGTCAAAACATTATGGAGTTGAAATAATATCTACTAATCCCAAATCAAATGATTGCCTAATTACGGCAGACTTAAACGGGCTGGCACTATTTACACAATTGGATTTAATATGTAAATCAATTGGGGCCACTTATGAAAAAAGAGGGACTGTTATTTTTATAAAAGGTGATGGATGTAATTAAATAAACAGAAAGGAGAAAATCTCCTTTCTGCTCAATAAGTCAACCCGTAACAAATGCCAATCTGAGGCGGGTTAAATGTTTCAAAATGTAAATTATAAAACTCTTAAATCTATGAAAAAATGTCGATTAAACACTAAAAACTTGCGGCTACTTATGAAAATTACCCTTAGTCAAATTTGCCTAATTTTATTTTGCACGACATTAGCTGTTGCGCATGATTCGAAGGCCCAAGAAGTTTTAAACCGCTCTGTCACTATAACAGGGCAAAATATCAATTTGAAATCAGTCTTGAATCAGATTGAAAAGCAAGTTGATGTCAAATTTGTTTATAGTACCAAGGTTCAGATTGACCAGAAATTGAGCTTGAATTTACAAAAAGCTAAACTTTCGACAGCTTTAAGTGAAATTTTAAATCCAAATTCAATTTCATATGAAGTGATTGAAAATAGAATTTTATTGACAAAATCTAAAGGCGAATCCATAAAGTCAAATCTCCAACCCGATAAACAGGAATATGGTGCAATTTATGTAGACACCAAAACGATTAAAGGAAATATTACGGATGAGAGTGGAAGTTCGATACCCGGAGTCAATATACTTATTAAAGGCACGAATAAAGGCGTAAGCAGTAATGCTGATGGTAGTTTTAGTTTAAATATTGCTGAAGAAAAGGCCGTGCTTGTGTTTAGTTTTGTGGGTTTCGTAACCCAAGAAGTAGCTGTTGGCAGCCGCTCTTCATTAAATATTATCCTAGTTTCCGAAAATAAAGCTTTAACTGAAGTTGTGGTCGTGGGGTATGGAACAGCTAGAGCCAAGGATTTAACTGGTGCCGTGGCCACGATTAATCAAAATACAATTAAAGATTTACCTGTTGCAACGATTGATCAAAAGATGATTGGACAAGTTGCAGGTATGCAAATTCAACAATTATCAGGTCAGCCAGGTGCTGGAACATCTGTTCGTATCCGAGGTAGTGGTTCATTAGGAGCGGGGAATGAGCCTTTGTATGTAATCGATGGAATGCCTTATTCCGCTGGATTAAATCAAGATTTTAATCCCCTTTTATTGATAAATCCAAATGATATTGAGTCCATTTCTGTATTGAAAGATGCTTCATCTACGGCTATATATGGTTCAAGAGGCGCCAATGGTGTCATTATGATTACGACTAAAAAGGGTCAATACGGCAAATTACAAATCAACTTTTCTTCAATGACTGGTATGCAGGATGTACCTCAGAAAGGGCGGCCTGAATTAATGAACCAGCGAGAATTTGTTGAATTGCAGAGAAATAAAATTGACATAGCTGTATTAAGAGCAGAAAATCGAAAAACAACAGTAGCAGATTATCCAGTTGAATATCAAAATATAGACCAATTAGTTGGCAATGGAACGGACTGGTATGATTTATTATTGCAAACCGCCCCCATTCAAGAACACAATTTAAGTATTCAACGAGGAACGCAGGATTCTAAAATAAATGCAAGTTTTGGCTATTTTAAACAAGATGGAGCATTGAAGTTCACAGGCGTCGAGCGATTTACAAGTAAAGTTGGCTTTGAATCTAACCTTAGTAAAACAGTTACTATTGGCGGTTCGCTTCTTAACTCTTTAGTTGATCAGAATCGGACTAATACCAATTCTAGTAGAGATGATGTGATTGGTGTCTCGCTTTGGGCTAATCCGGTAATGTCTCCTTACAATGCGGATGGCCAATTAAATCCATATGTACGATCTCCTCAGAGTAGATATCATTCAGCTTGGAGTTTTGTTAATCCTTTATTCTTATTGCAAAACACGGCCCAAATACAAAAGCAATTTCAAAGTTTGGGATCGGTATTTATCGATTGGAATATCTTACCTGATTTAAAGTTTAAGACATCTTTAAATACGATTTATTCTTCGTCTAGATTCAATCAATTTGTGCCGAGTACAGTTGGCACATCAACAGCCAATGTCCCACCGATTGCTGGCACTGGTAGATCTTCTAATTCAAGGTCTGAAACTTTTGACTGGTTGATTGAGAATACCTTAAATTATAATAAAAGTATCGGTCGTCACCGTATTAATGCGGTTGTGGGTTATACAACGCAACGCAGTAGTACTAGTGGTTTGAACCTAAATGCTTCTCCATATTCAAATGACTTAATACAAACAATCAACGCGGCTCAAGCCATCAGTTCATGGGGTGAAAATGCACAGGAATGGAGTTTAATTTCCTATTTGGGTCGCGCTAATTATTCATTTGCAGACAAATATTTGGTTACAGCAACATTAAGAACGGATGGATCCTCCAGATTTGGTCTTAAAAATAGGTATGCTGCCTTCCCGTCATTTGGTGTTGCATGGCGGATATCTGAAGAAGACTTTTTAAAGGATAGTAAAATTATATCTAGCTTAAAATGGCGAGCTAGTTTAGGTAAAAGTGGAAATAATAATATTGGTAACTATTCTTCTTTAGCTTCCATTAATCCAGGAGCTTATGTATTTGGGGGAAATCAGGTTTCGGCTTCATTCGTTGGCATTTCCAATCCTTTCTTAACATGGGAGGAATCCAATCAGTTTGATACAGGTTTAGATATTGAATTGTTTAACAATCGAGTAAGCTTGATTTTAGACTATTACAATCGGGAAAGTGCAAACATGCTTTTGAATGATGTTATTCCCGCGATTACAGGGTTTAATTCCCAAATTGTAAATAAAGGAACTGTTCGCAATAGGGGTGTTGAGATTTCCTTGAGCGCAAGCCCTATTCAAGGTAAATTTAATTGGGATTTAAACTTAAATGTTGCCGTCAATAGGAACATGGTTCTCTCCCTAAATGAGAATGGTGATCGTGTCTTATCGGGAAATAACGATGGGAATCCTACGCACGTTACAGTTGTAGGTAAACCGATTGGGCAATTTTTCGGTTTCGTATTGGAAGGCTTATATTCAGCTGCCGACATAGCGAACCCTGCCATCATAAAGACAGCGCAAGTGTATGAGGGTAATACAAAATATAAAGATGTTAATGGGGATGGTATAGTTAGTGACTTTCTTGATTATACAATGTTGGGAAGCCCTCATCCTGATTTTATTTTTGGATTTTCAAATAACTTTTCTTACAAAAACTTTAGTTTAGGTGTCATTCTAAACGGTCAGTATGGAGGACAAGTGATGAATGGTTTGAGACAAACAACGGATAATTTACAAGGATTTTTTAATGTAAGTAAAGTTTTTGTAAATCGTTGGCGAAGTGCACAAAACCCAGGTGATCCAATGCTCTATGGTGTGCCCAAATTAACACCTAGTTGGGGCCACCGTGTGAATTCACGTTGGGTGGAAGATGCCTCATTTTTACGTGTTTCAAATGTGACTTTAGGATATTCGATACCATCGAAGGTGGTCCAAAAAACAAAACTTTTTGAGTCATGTCGGATTTATTTGACCTGCAGAAATTTAGCCATGTTTACCAACTATTCAGGAGCTAATCCAGAAGCACAATCTAGGAACGTCGATAATACCTTATCACAAGGATTTGATATGTCATCTTATCCATTGTCGACAACTACATCATTAGGCCTTAACCTATCCTTTTAATTTTAAGAAATAAACTGAATAACAATATGAAAAATTTAATCATTTTAATTTTTGCTCTCATCATATTTAGTGGATGCAAAGATAGTTTCTTAGAGATTTATCCTAAAGCTACGCTAAGTGAAGGCAGTTTTTATAAAACGGATGTCGAGTTTATTTTACTAGCAAACGGATGTTATGTCCCGATGAGAGATTACGAAAAAAATCAGCATTGGATTTTAGCTGAATTAATTTCAGATAATGCAAGTTTTCAAAATAACATTAGAACTGGAGAAGCTTCAAGAGGCGTCATTGATCAATTTGTTTTGGCATCAGATAATACAGTCTATTCAGGTTTTTGGAACTTATCGTATAACGGGATTACACGTTGTAATAAATTACTGAGCGAAATAGATCGTCCAGCTACAGTTTGGTCTAAATTATCATTGAAAGATCGCTGCAAAGCTGAAGCCTCATTTTTGAGAGCTTTGTATTATTTTAATTTAGTAAGACAATTTGGCGGAGTTCCTTTAGTTTTAGAACCTACTACATCGCAAGCTGCTGTCGAAATAAAGAGATCTAAAGACACTCAGGTTTATGATCGAATTATTTTAGATTTAAGAGATGCTGCTGCATCTTTTGCCAAAGCCAAAGATGTAGAGGAAAATGGTCGAGCAAATGAGATGTCAGCTCTAGCCTTATTAGGTAAAGTTTACATGACTATAGGAAACTTTGTAGAGGCTGAAAAAGTATTGAGCACCGTCATGTCGTCTGGAAAATATGCGTTATTACCGGAGTATGCAGACCTATTTAATCCAGCAAAAAAAGATTATAAAGAAACTATTTTTGCTATTCAATATTCTGAAAATAGCCCCGAATTGGCTAATAACTTCATATTTACATTTGCTCCACATACATCTGGAGGCGCAATAACAGGCCGACCTAATATTAATATTATTTCGGCGGGTTGGAATCAACCTACTGATGATCTGATTAATGCTTTTGAAGCAGGAGATAAACGCAAAGCCGTTTCAATCGGAATTTGGAATGGTTTAGACTGGGATAACAAAGTTAAACCCATTCCTTATTGTGCCAAATATAAAGCACCCATTTCCGCACCTGATAACCGCTGTGGCGATAATTTGCCAATTATTCGTTATTCAGATGTATTATTAATGTATGCGGAATCTTTAGTTGAACAAGGAAAAGTTAGCCAAGCAATTCCAAGCATTCAACTAGTTCGAAACAGGGCAGGTCTTTCAAGTCCTATTACGTTAAATGATGCGGCTAGTCTACGTGCTTTAATTGCCAAAGAAAGACAAACTGAATTTTGTTTTGAGAACCAAAGGTGGTATGATTTAAAAAGAACCGGCAAAGCAATAGAGGTGATGACAGCCCACGGCAAAAGAGAAAAATCATCCAAAGTATTTTTGTTTCCTGAATCTTACACCTTAAATTCAAACAAGCTAATCGCTCCATTACCTGTAAGTGAAGTTTCTATTAATAAATTAACTCAAAATCCAGGTTACTAATTAGATACCAATGAAACAAAGAAATCACATCACACGAGCTCTTTTTTTATTCTTTATTGTTGGCTTTAGCTACACGACTTTAGCCCAAAAAGACAAAAAGCCCAATATTCTATATGTTTTAGTAGATCAGTGGAGAGCCCAGTCGGTGGGGTATGCGGGTGATAAAAATGTAATGACACCCCATTTAGATCAATTAGCAAATCAGAGTGTTAATCTGACACATGCCGTTTCCGGGATGCCGGTTTGTTCACCTCATCGTGCCTCATTTTTAACGGGTCAATACCCGTTAACGCACGGCGTTTTTATGAATGATGTTTTGCTAGACACAAACCGCACAAGCATCGGAAAAGTATTCAAAGAAAATGGATACCAAACAGGCTATCTAGGCAAGTGGCATGTGGATGGGCATGGGCGCAGCTCGTATATTCCTGCGAGTCGCCAACAAGGCTTTGATTATTGGAAAGCCTTAGAATGTACGCATGACTACAACAATTCGGCCTATTATGAAGGGAACTCTCCGGTTAAGAAAGTCTGGGAAACCTATGACGCCATCGCGCAAACGCAAGATGTTTGCCAATACCTAAAAAGTCAGACGAAAAAAGATGATCCATTCTTTTTAGTGCTTTCCATCGGATCGCCCCATGACCCTTACCAAACAGCACCAGAAAAATATCGGAAAATGTATGAAAATAAAATCTTCACTATTCGGGATAATGTCCCCGCTGATAAAGTGGAGAAAGTCCAAAATGATCTTCGAGGCTATTATGCACACATGACGGCGATTGATGATTGCATAGGCCAACTTCGTCAAACGCTGAAAGAACAAAACTTAGCCGACAATACGATTATTGTTTTTACGGCAGATCACGGTGATTTAATGGGGTCCCATGGCGCATGGAATAAGCAACAACCCTATGACGAAAGTATTCGAGTTCCTTTTCTTATCCATTATCCGAAAGCCTTTGGACCCAAAGGGAAAAAATCCAGCATACTGATTAATTCGCCAGACATTATGCCCACGCTCCTCGGACTTACCGGAATCAATGTTCCCAAATCAGTTGAGGGTAAAGATTTTGCACCCATATTACTCGGTAAAAAGAAAAATGATGTAACCCATACTTTAATTTCCTGCGTGCAACCATTTGGTCAATGGACACGCGCAAGAGGAGGCAAAGAATACCGAGGCCTAATGACTGAAAATTATACCTACGTGCGAGATTTAAATGGGCCATGGCTATTGTTTGATCGAACAAAAGACCCTTTTCAACTAAATAACTTAGTTGGCCAACCCGCAGTCGCCGCCATTCAAACCAAATTAGACATCGATTTATTAAACGAATTAAAAAAGCGCAAAGATGAATTTTTACCCGGGTTAAGCTATGTGAAAAAATGGAATTATGTAATCGATGCGACTGAAACCGTACCTTATGTAAAAATCAATTACCAGGGATTACCTATTTTAGACACATCATCTGGATATCCTAGCCCCAAATAAAACAAATGAAGTACCTATCACACGCTATGTTTACAAAAAAATTCATCAAGCCTTTAGGCTTTTCATTTGCATTTTGTGTTTATTTTTTCGCTGCACATGTAGCAGAAGCGCAATCCAAAAAGCCCAATATAATATTTATTCTAACGGATGATCAACGCGCTGATGCGATGGGCTATGCGGGAAATAAAATTATCAAAACGCCCGAAATGGATAAATTGGCCAGCCAAGGAATCTATTTTAAAAATGCATTTGTTACCACGCCCATTTGTGCGGCTAGTCGGGCAAGTATTTTAACCGGTTTGTATGAAAGAACACATTTATATACGTTCCAACAAGGCAACCTAAAACAAGGTTATGCGGATAATTCGTACCCCGTTTTATTAAAAAAGGCAGGATATTACACGGGATTTTTTGGAAAATTTGGGGTGGAATATCCCCTATTTAAGTCCATGTTTGATGAGGGCGAAAATTATGATCGAAATACAAAATACAAGGATTATCGGGGGTATTTCTACAAGACCCTTGGAAAAGACAGCGTTCATTTAACCCGATATACGGCGCAAAAAGCAATGGATTTTATTTCAAATGCGCCCGACGATAAACCTTTTTGCCTGTCGTTAAGCTTCAGTGCACCGCATGCACATGATCCTGCAGTAGATCAGTATTTTTGGCAACCGGAAGTGGATTCTTTATACAAAGACGTTGTTATTCCACCGCCCATTATGGGCTCCGATGCCGATTTCATGGCCCAACCAGCCTATGTACGAAACGGCGAAAATCATACCCGTTGGCTATGGCGCTTCGATACCCCCGAAAAATACCAGAAAAGCGTCAAAGGATATTATCGAATGATTTCGGGTATAGATTTAGAGATAGGCAAAATTCGCCGACTGCTCGCCGAAAAAGGCTTGGATAAAAACACAATCATTATCTTTTTGGGGGATAATGGATACTTTTTAGGGGAGCGCCAACTGGCCGATAAGTGGCTTATGTATGATCGTTCTTTGCGTGTTCCCATGATGATTTATGATCCAAGAAATCCGAAACATCGTGTGATCGAAGACGAGGTTTTGAATATTGATATTGCACCTACCATTTTTGGATTTGCGGGAGTAGGCCAACCGTCCTCGTGGCAAGGAATAAATTTATCGGGGTACACCAAAGCCGCTTCGCCTGCAAAATCGAGAGTTGAATTTTTATGTGAACATTTGTGGAAAGTGGATATAATTGCCGCCAGTGAGGGATTTAGGACTAAAAAATGGAAATATTTCCGTTACCGCGATGACGTAGCGCATGAAGAGTTATATGACCTTTCGAAAGACCCTTTGGAAAAAAACAACCTCATCAACAACCCAAAATACAAGTCGGTGGCATTAAGTATGCGCCAAAAAATGCAGAAAAAGATAACGGATTTGGAGAAAAGCAGATTACCGAATTAGGCGATTATTTTTTATACCTAGGAATCAGTTAAAAAATCATTTTTTCCATTGTTCTAGCTCTGAAATTTCCCCGGTAGTTTTATGTTTTAAAATCGTCTTTTTATCACCATTAGGAAGAATTTCTTCTTTAATAAGCCAATGCTCAGCATCGTAAGATTGGTAAACTGACGGCTTTTGAAGACCCCGTTGGCCCCGCCATAGCGGCAATTTCACTGGCTCCCACATTTTTGTTTTCGCGGAGGCGTAGGCTGCATCCAAAATTGCATTGACTACGTAGCCATCATAAAACGTTTCGCGAGGAGTCGTTCCTTGCTCATACGCATCAAACATGTCATTAAACATGTTTGGGTAACCTAATTCATGTGCTTCATCGCCAACTGGAAATTGCCAGCCCGAAGAACTTTCAGCCTTTTCGGCCACATAATGGTCCCCCACCCCACTGGTAAACATCTCAAAACCGGTGCGTAAAAATGAATTGACCCAGATGGTTCCTTCCGTACCCATGACCTCATCCCGCAAATCCATACCGCCACGAAAAGTCCACGAAACCTCAAACTGACCAATGGCCCCATTTTCATATTTTACCAAACCAATGGCATGATCCTCCGCATCGATCGGCTTTACTTGCGTGTCTGCCCAGCACATCACCTCCACAGGTAAAACATCCTTCCCAATGAAATTGCGCGCAATCTCAACACAATGACAACCTAAATCCAACATCGCTCCCCCACCCGCTTTTTCCAAATCCCAAAACCAGTCGGCATGCGGCCCTGGATGTGTCTCTCGCGATTTTGCCCATAAAATTCGGCCAATAGCCCCCTCTTGGACACTTTTTAATGACTTTAAAAATTTGGGTGTATAACATAAATCTTCCAAATAACCGGCAAAAATCCCGGCTTCCTCACAGGCTTGCGTCATCCGAAGAGCCTCCTCAGCCGTCCGACCGAGCGGTTTGGTGCACAGTACAGCCTTTTTGTGTTTGACACAAAGCATGACCGCTTCCTCATGCAAAAAATTAGGCAAAGCAATCACCACAAATTCTGAGTCCGCGTGCGCAATCGCTGCTTCCATATCGGTCAAAAAAACAGGAACAGCATAATCCTTAGCAAAACGAATGGCCGTTTCTTCCTTACGCGCATAGACGACTGAAACGTGGTCCCGGCCGCGCCGACCGCTCAATGAATCCGCATAAAAACGCCCAATGAACCCACCTCCTAGAATACAAACTTTTGCCATGTTAGGTAATATTTAATGTAATTTCTTTTTCTTTAATTAAAAAATCTGCCTGCGTAACCGCACGCTTACCCGAGGCGATAATCGCATCATCTTGCACCACCGATACGGGCGTAATGCAGGAATCATTTTTCTCACGAAACGGCTTATTATAGGCCAAATTATACGCAGAAATTACGGACCAGCGCGCCGTTTCCGACAGATTTGCTTCTGAGCGATGTAATAGGTTAGGGTGAAAAAATAAGGCATCCCCCGCTTTTAATTCACAATAAACGCGTTCCGAAATCTTTTCTGCCTCCCGGACAAAATCCATATCTGCTCCCTGCTGCTCCCCCGCAAAAGCATGCTCAAATCGCTGCATTTTATGCGTTCCTTTTAAAACTTGTAAACACCCGTTTTCAATGGTCGCATCTGTCAGCGCCACCATCACCGAAATCATCGCATCAGGAAATAAAAAACCATTTTTGTACCAATAGCCATAATCCTGATGCCATTCCCACGCACCGCCAATTTTAGGTGCTTTTTGCATCACCTTGGAATGAAAATGACACACCTCACCAGCTCCCAATAAATCCTGAACTGCATGGACCATCCGTGCACAGCGTGACATCAAGCCGAAAGAATCATCCCCCGCATGAAACCAGAGCGTCAACTTCGTTTTTTTACCATCTTGGTCATTTAGATCAAAGGCATTTTTGCCCACCGACTCATCGGTAGCAACTTGAAATAAAATTTGAATTTCTTCTTGCGAAAAGAATTGTGGGACCTGAACAAAACCATCCCGATGATAGGCTTCCGTTTGTAAATCACTGAGCATGTTGATAGGTTTAGAAATTTTCTACTAAATTTATTTAATAAATTAGCTAAATCACAAATTTAACGCCTCTTATCTATTTTGATCCCAACTATGAAATACCTGCTAAGTCATTTAATCAGGCGCAAACAAAGGCCTGCTACTTTAAAAACCGAGTTTTCATTTCATTATTCTGCCCTAGCATTCCTAGGTTTTTTCTTTTTCATGTTGACCGGAGTACTTCAAGCACAAAACCTCCGTGTAGGTGCTGCGCTCAGAATTATCACACCAAACCCATTATTGCCCGTCTCGGGGGGCATTGGCGTTCCTCATCCAGTTACCGAAAAACGCGGAGATTTATTTGTCCGCGCCATGGTATTTGAGCAAGGAACACAGCGTTTTGCCATTGTTAATATTGACAATTTAGGTTGGACTTCCATCTTAGGAAATCGTTCGCGAGCCCTGATTAAGGGCATCCTCCCCGAAAATATCTTGATTGGTGCCACACATACTCACAGCGCTCCCGATGCCTATGGATTTCCCGATGCATCAGGAAAAAGCTATGCAGATTTAGCCTATTTGGATTGGTGTGTCCAGCAAATTGCTGATGCGGTTAATGAGGCCACAACCACCTTGCAGCCTGCCACATTAAAAGTTGGCATGGGCGAAGCAAAAGGTAAAATAGCCTATAATTATTACGCGCCTGCCCTTTATGACCCACGATGTGGTGTTATTCAAGCAATTGCAAGTTCGGGTCCACGGATGGGAAAGCCCATCGCGACGCTTGTCAATTATGCCGTACATCCGGAGGTTTTGGGCAACTCAAGAGGCATTTTGAGTCCAGATATGATAGGTCCCATGTATCAAAAAATCGAGGAGACGATTGGAGGAATTGCGCTGTTTATGAATGGAGCTCAAGGAGGAATGGTCACGGCGGATACGCGATTAACGTATGTGAAAGAGGGCCAACAACAGAAAGAGGCGAATGATTGGGCGGAATGCATTCGAATTGGGGAACTTTTAGCCACGGAAGCTATGCGAATTGTTTCGGAAGCACCCGTTCTGAAAAACCCGACAATTTATTGTACCTCTCGGAAATTGGAATTCCCCATTGACTCCGAAATCATGCGTTATATTTTGAAAAAATCGCCATTGAAATTCGTAGGGGGAAAAGAAAATTTCGTAACAACGCAGTTAAATCTGTTGAATATTGGACCCGCTCAAATTTTAACAGTTCCCGGCGAGGCCTTACCCAATGTGGGCTATTACGTCAAACGAAATATGAATACCAAAATGCCATTTCTTTTTGGATTAACGAATGACGCCTTTGGGTATATGTTGGCCAAAGTCGATTTTAATTCATTCAAACGCTATGAATATGTATCACAAACTTCCTTGGGTGAAATGACAGCAGAAATTTATATGGAACAAGCCCTGAAATTAGTTAAAGAGAGTCCTAAACCACAAGATCCATGAGTTTGAAATCGCTTGGATTTTTTTAATTTACACGTAATATGCATGCTAAAATTAGCTAATTACCTAGCCATCATACCGACTAGACGCCCAAATACATACCCTTTAAAATTAGTGCGATGAAAAACACGTTTGGAATTATTTTATTGTTTTTAAGTACCTATGGTTTCGGTCAAAAAAAATCAGCCCAACCTATTTATGTAGATCAGCCATTCAAACAAGATTACAGCATCAAATATTTTGCTAAAGACAGCCAAATAGCGTTAAAATCAGCCTTTTCAGACCGCAATGCTGGGATAAAAGTTTGGGGCTCCGCTGGATTAATGCTTCCCCATGATGGCCAGTTTTTATATCCGGGAAGTTTAGGCGTGGATCAACGGAATCGTACCAGTAGCACCAAGAAAATTCAGAGTCTATCCGTTTATGAAAATCAATTTGTTTTCATGGATGATAAAGCCATTTTTAGTCATGCGTGGGCAGGCACATTATATTCGACACACCAATTACCAAAAGCCCACATCATCGCTGGAGGAAAAGATTTTACATTTTTGATCAGTGATGGAACGGAATTACATTTGGTTAAAAATTCAAAAACGCTTTTTAAAACCCAGATAAGCGACGATACCGTATTAGCCATTCGGCATGATCCAACGGCTGGACATTTTTGGGTATTAACAACGCGCGGATTACACCGTCTTGATCCTTCATCAAGCCAACTAACCTTATGGACGTCGGGTAAAAATTTCACTGCTTTTGACATACAAGCAAACGTAGGAATTATAGGTACGACCGAAGGCTATTTTAAAATTGATTTGTTGACTCAAAAACAAGGTGAGCTCCAACAAAAAATTCCGGTAAAATCTATAACCGCAGTTAAGATTAGTGGTGATAAAGTTTGGTTTGGCTCCAAGAATGGGGCATTTGCTTTGCGAAAAGATGGCAAATTCGATTACTACCAAGGGGAGCGCTGGCTTACAGGTAACCACGTTACTGCTATTTCGGAGGGACCTAAAAATTCAATTTTAATTTTGAGTAATACAGGATTGAGTCAGATTTGTTTTAAGTCGATGACCTTACATGAAAAAGCCATGTATTATGAGGCTCAAGTGCGAGAAAGGCACATTCGCCATGGATTTAATGCCCATCTAAACGGAATGGATCATGGAAATGTCAACACAGGTTATTTATCAGATTCGGATAACGATGGCTTATGGACATCGATGTATTTGGGTGGAGAAATATTCAGGTATGCAGTTACTAAAGAAGCGGAGGCATTGGCAAATATACGTGAGGCATTTGAGTCTATGGAACGATTGTACACCGTAAATCCTGTCCCTGGATTTCCTGCTCGATCTTATGAAAGACGCGGTTTTATTTCGCAACTATCAGATCCTGAACGCTGGCAACATTCACCTGAACCTGAATGGGATTGGAAATCGACAACCTCCTCAGATGAGGTAATTGGCCATATTTTTGCTTTTGGTGCGCTCGCCGAACTCGTAGATGTTCCGGATCTTAAAAAACGTTCAATTGTCTTGATAGATACGTTGATGTCGCACATCATCAAAAACAATATGTACCTCATTGATTTCGATGGAAAACCCACCCTTTGGGGAAAATGGAATCCGGACTATGTGAATGGATTTTCCATTCATGTGGGGGACCGCAAGCTCAATTCATCCAATATCGTAGCAATGTTGCAAACAGCCTATCGATTTACGAAAAAACCGATTTACAAACAAAAGGCCTTCGAACTCATGCAAAAATATGGGTATTATGAAAATTTAATGCGACCAATGAAAGAAATTGGTCATGCACCCACAAACGCAGATCCACATGCCCAAAACCTTTCGGATGGTTGGAATCATTCCGACGATGAAATGTATTTTGTTGGCTACTGGGGTTTATATCGCTATGCATTAAATGATACATTGAAAGCTAGTTTTAAGCAATCAATTCTGGATCATTGGGAAATTGAACGGCCTGAAAAAGAAGGTGCTTGGAATATTTTTACGGCCCTGACAGGGACGCAAAAATTTGATTTAGACGAAGCGGCTTGGTATTTACGTGAACATCCGCTTGACTTAGTGGATTGGGCCATAGAAAATAGCCACAGGGGTGACATAGAAAAATTAGAACCAAATTTTCGAAATCAAACAACCAAACATGTTTTGCCTCCAGATGAGCGACCTATTCAACGCCACAATGGAAATATGTTTACAATGGATTATACACGAAGCAATGGAGATTCAGAGCATAGTGCCGGTGATATTTGGTTATTGCCTTACTGGATGGGCAGGTATTTAAACGTAATCAGCGCGCCAAAACAGAAAAAATAGTTTTCAATTATTGGAAGCTGAAATTCATATAAAATATGCATCTAGTAAAACGATGAAAATTATGGATGATAAACGGCTACTTTCACTAGATGCATTCCGCGGATTAACAATTGCAGCGATGATTTTAGTGAACTTTCCTGGCAACGACGCGCATGTTTTTAAACCTTTATCGCATACGCATTGGTGGGGTATTTCGTTCACCGATTTAATTGCCCCCTTTTTTCTATTTATTGTGGGCGTCTCCATCTCTTTTGCTTATAGCCGTCGGCTTGAAGCCGGGGCAAAACCAAGTAGTATGTATTCGAAAATTTTGATCCGGGCAGGAAAGATTTTTGCACTGGGCATGTTTTTAAATACCATTGGACTTATTGAAAATTTTAGTTGGGAGGAAGTGCGATGGACAGGTACGCTGCACCGAATAGCCATTGTTTTTCTGCTTTGCAGTGTCTTGTTTTTACATACAAATTGGAAACAACAAGGAATCATTGGAGCCATAATTCTCATCGCCTACGGTGTTGCCATGACAACAATTGCGACCCCGGGGTATGGCAAAGTAATGTTAGAACCGGGTATTAATTTGGCAGCGTGGGTAGACCAACAATTTTTACCGGGCAAAATGTGGCAAGGAAATTGGGATCCCGAAGGGATTTTAAGCACGTTTCCTTCGCTTGTTACAACCATTACTGGAATGCTCGTGGGTACTTGTTTACTTTCAAAACGTACACAGGAACAGAAAATAATTATGCTCTATGCAGGCGGCTTCGTGTCTTTTATTATGGGTATAATTTGGAACTGGCAATTTGGCCTAAATGAAAATCTTTGGAGTAGCTCCTTCGTTTTGTTCACATCGGGATTAGCTGCCATGACTTTAGCCAGCGCGATGTATTGCATTGATGTACTGGGATACCGAAAATGGGCTAATTTTGGCATTATTTATGGAATGAATGCCATCATTGTGTACACATTAGGGGATTTACTAGCGCCAATTTTTTATGGAATACCTTGGGGGGAATTGCCACTGAATCAATTATTTTTTCAGGGCGCTACCCAAATAGGATTCGCTCCTAACGTGGCGAGTATGACGTTTTCATTAATGTATGTGGGTGTCAATTTCATTCCGGCGTACATTTTATACCAAAAGAATATATTCATCAAAATTTAAATTCATCCATTTTAATTTGTTCACATGACACCAATAACTGAGCAGGTCGGCACGTATCGAGATTTAGAGAAAAAATCAATTCAAGAATTGACTGCTGCTATTAATGCAGAAGACAAGTCTGTCGCACAAGCAATCGAAAAAGAATTACCCGCGATAAATGCGCTTATTGAGCAAATCGTGGCCAAGCTTAAATCTGGTGGAAGAATGTTTTACGTTGGAGCAGGAAGTGGGGGCCGACTATCCGTTCTTGACGTGATCGAACTACCCACTACCTACGGCATTGAACCCGGTTTGATCGACGCAATTTTAGCTGGTGGTACTGAAAATCTTGTGCTGGCGCTCGAAGAAAAAGAAGATGATGTCACGGCTGCTTGGGCGATGTTGGCACACAAAAATATATCAACAAAGGATTTTGTTTTGGGAATTTCTGCCAGTGGAACTACGCCATTTGTACTAGCTGCTTTAAAAAAATGCCAAGAAAAGGGGATAACGACAGGTTGTATTGTGAGTAATCCACAATCCGCCATCGCCGCACATGCGGACTTCCCCGTTGAGGTGATTACGGGACCTGAGTTTATCTGTGGCAGTACGCGCATGAAATGTGCTACGGCTCAAAAAATGATTTTTGATATGATCAGTACGACCACCATGATTCAGCTGGGACGCGTGGAGGATAATAGAATGGTTCATGTTAAATTAATTAATGATAAAATAACCGACAGGGCTGTAAAGATGCTACTGGAAAAATCAGGAATTACGTCTTACGAAAAAGCCAAAGACCTCTTGATGGAACATGGAAGCGTAAAAATGGCCTTGGATTTTATACGAACTAAATGAATCACGCGCAAGTCAGGTCAGCGGACGTAGTCCCCGAAGAAAATAATCCTTACGCAAAAAACCTGTGGGTGATCGGTATTTTGTTTTTTGTTTTTGGATTTGTGACTTGGTTAGGCTCAGTCTTAATTCCCTATTTAAAAATCACGTGTCAGTTGACAAATGCCTCATCCTATTTGGTCGCGTTTTCCTTTTACATTTCGTATTTAATCTTGGCGGTGCCATCAGCGGTTTTATTGAAAAAAACAGGCTATAAAAATGGGATGGTTTTAGGCTTGATTCTGATTTCGATTGGGACGCTTTTATTTATTCCTGCCGCATATTATAGAACCTTTACATTGTTCTTGATTGGTCAATTTATTCAAGGAAGCGGTTTGGCAATTCTTCAAACAGCCGCTAACCCGTACGTAGTTAAATTGGGGCCAATCGAAAGCGCAGCAAAACGAATTAGCCTAATGGGTATCAGTAATGGGATAGCTGGAATCATCGCACCGATTGCCCTAGGCACGATTATCTTAAACGATTCTGATTTGCAAGCGTTACAAAGCGCGGCAAATGATTTAGAAAAAAAAGCACTACTCCTGCAAGAAATTGCCAATAAAGTCATGGCGCCTTACGCAATGATGACGGTCGTATTACTATTCATTGCAGCCTATATTTACCGTGTCGACCTTCCTGAAATTGCATCGGAAGAGAATGAGGTAGTTGGGCCTACTGAAACGTCAAAAACGAGTATTTTACAGTTTCCACATCTATTACTGGGAGCGGTTTCCCTATTTTTATATGTAGGCGTGGAAGTCATTGCGGGGGATAGCATTATTCTCTTCGGGGCTTCGCAGGGGATAGCATTGTCAACAGCCAAATTCTTTACGAGTTTTACCCTATCAGGCATGCTCATAGGTTATTTAATCGGAATAATTCTCATCCCTAGATACATATCTCAGGCGAGGGCTTTACAAATCTCGGCGTTTTCAGGGATTGTGTTTTGCCTTTTGGCACTAGTTACGGAGGGCAAGACATCGCTTAGTTTTATTGCCTTACTGGGCCTGGCTAACGCGCTTATTTATCCGTCAATTTGGCCACTCGCATTAAATGGCTTGGGGTCATTTACCAAAATTGGTTCATCTCTTCTCATCATGGCGATAGGAGGCGGAGCTATATTGCCCTTAATTTATGGTTATTTAGCCGATCAATTCTCCCCGCACCAAGGCTATTGGTTAGTAATTCCGTGTTATGGCTTTATTCTATATTATGCCAAATATGGCCATCTCTTGGGAAATAAATTTAAAATAGACGCCGTATGATATTGATTGCAGATAGTGGGTCAACCAAAACGCTTTGGTGTTTACTGGATCATCAGGGCAAAGAGCATCGATTTGAAACGATTGGCTTCAATCCGTATTTTTCAGACCAAGACCAAATTGTACATGCCTTGCAAAGTGCTATGTTGCCAGATGTGAATCCGGCGGAGGTCCAACAAATCTATTTTTATGGGGCGGGCTGTTTTCCTGATAAAATACAGATCATTGAACAAGCTATGCATGCTTTTTTTGTCCATGCGCGTGTTCAAGTTGAACTAGATCTATTGGGTGCGGCAAGAAGCGCACTAGGTAATTCGGATGGGTTTATTGCTATTCTTGGAACAGGGGCTAATAGTGGCTTATTTCGTCATGGGCAGATCGTTCAAAATATAGATTCACTGGGATATATTTTAGGCGATGAAGGAAGTGGATGTTACCTTGGGAAAAAATTATTGACCAGTTACTTGCGTGGATTTCTTCCTTTGGAACTATCAACGTTATTTGTAGAGACTTATCGATTATCTGTCCCCGACATCATGGATGCACTTTACGCTAAGCCAAATGCGAATCGATTTTGTGCTAGTTTCAGTGTCTTTCTCCACGCCCATGTGGAACATCCGTATGTACGGAATCTTGTGGAGGAAAGCTTTGATGACTTTTTCACAAACTTGGTTAGCCAATATCCCGATTATCAACAAATGAGTTTCAATTGCGTGGGGTCGGTGGGGCACCATTTTAAACAGATACTTGAGCTAACATGTAAAAAATTCAACATGCAATTTGGTTCAGTAAACAAATCCCCGATGGAGGGATTAGCGGCATATCATGCCAAACCTTCGAAAAATTGAATTTAGTTTTGCCTTAAAAAAGGAATAATTTTTTGTAGTGATTCTGCGATTGATAATTCACAATACCCGGCAGGCTTCATGGATTTTTTCAATAATTGTGCGTAGGCATTGATTTGTAAATAGCTCGGTTTTTTCTTGGCCTTTTTAAGATTTAAAAGCGCGATACTTTGTTTAGAAATAGCTTGCAGTGAAGCGGAATGGGTTGATAGGTCGGCCAACAACGGATTTGAGAGAGCCATTTTTTGAATACTGCTGTGGTTATTTTCCCATTTTTGGAACTGCTTAACTAACTTTTCCATCGAAGCATCCGAAGGAATCCGCAGAAAAGACTCCAAAAGCTTATTGAAATTTCTCAATGCCGTTGGGTCAGGAATTGCGACATCAACCAATAACGTATAGGGCGAATATTTGGTAAAGTTATTGGCTTCATTTCTTTTGTATCCTTTAAGGGGCTCAATAAAATCGACGACCTGTTCCAATGCTTGCGTATTGTCAGAGCCAGCTAAGCGCCTCAGCATCATTAATTTATTTTTCAAATGCGTCGAACCTACCCATTCCAAATGCAGCGAAATGATTTCCAATCTTCTGTACATATCATCCACATCGCGAACATCAGCAGGCGACCACAAACGCTCCGCAATGGCAGCGGTTCTAGGCCAAAGCCTTGAATCAATAGTTTCCAGGCTCACATGCTCGGTCCACATTGTGGCCTCTCCCCCAATAATCAATTTCTCCTCAGCGGGGCTCAGAATCCTTTCCCCCTGTTGGATTTTTTTAATGATTTCCGACTCGAACCGATTGAAATTGGCTTCGCTATCGGGTATAATTACTTTATTTAAAAATGGGATGGGGTCGTTTAAATAATGATAATAAGTGGGTTGAACCAAATCAATGTAATAGCCTTTTGAGAGGATACTTTTATATCCATTTTTTGCGGAGGATAATAAAGCCTCCATGCCCCGCCATGATTGAACCACAATATCTTTGGGGACATCTGACTCAATTAATTGATTGAAGTTCCCAGCTTCAAAATATTGTTTCGCTGTCGAATCATCCATTTTCTTCATTAAAATTTCATCCCAGCCAACGGTGATTTTACCTGAGCGCTTGAGAATTTTTTGGATACGTTTATTGAAATAATTTTGAAGGGAGACGGCATCTTTTAGCTTATTTTCCTTCATAAAAGCTTGAATATCCTGGTTTTTCGCCCAATCATTTCCTGTATTTTCGTCGCCTCCAATGTGAAAATAATGATCTGGAAATAAGGAGGCCACTTCCGTCAGAAGGGTATCTAAAAAAACATACGTGCGCTCTTGTGTTGGGTCGATCGTTGGATCAAACACCCCCCAATGATCTTGTAAAACATAGGCTTTTTTGGTGGATGCTAACTCAGGGAATACGGTTAAAATAGCCGTGGAGTGGCCAGGTAGGTCAATTTCAGGGATAACTCGGATGCCCCGTTGGTCAGCATATTCAATGATTTCAGCCACTTGTGCATGCGTAAAATAGTTACCCCCCGATGCCTGTTGGTGAAGTTCAGGAAAAACTTTGGACTCAATCGTGTACCCTTGATCGTCGCTGATGTACAAATGAAAAACGTTCATTTTCACCACTGCCATGGCGTCGAGCGTTCTTTTGACAACGTCCATGGGCATAAAATGATAGGGTTGTGAAAGTAATAATCCGCGCCAAGCAAATCGGGGATTGTCTTGTATGCTTGCGCCCTGAAAATAAAACCCTTTTGCGTCGGATGCAATGAGTTGCAATAAAGTTTCCAAAGCTCGTATGGCACCAATATCGCTTTTGGCATGAATCGTTACTTTTGATTCATCAATATTGAGTTCATAGGACTCTTCCATGTCCATTTGCACGACCCCTTTACTAAGGGAATGAATTTTAAGTGGCGCAAAGGGATTATTAAAATTTTTATCTGTGATGTTCCATGTTTTAAAAAAAAGACCGGTTCGCTCGGATAAGCGTTGCATGAATCGGCTTGACTCTTTATTTAGTCTTTTATCCGAAATTCCTGAGATACTAAGAGCGAAATTTGGGGTAAGTCGGAAATTTTTATTACTCAATTTGATGGAGGAGGGCATGGGCATCAGATTAATCTGCTGGGCCTTACCCTGGATGGACGATGCAAGTATGAAAAGCAAAAAGAGTAGAAATTTCATATTCAGATATGGTAGCTAATTTCGAGTAACTAAAAATACAAGATTTTCAAGAAAATAGATGTACACGTAATGGCCTTTTTGAAAAATCTACCTAGGCCAAATAGCAATCATTAAGTACCAAATCTCGTTAAGATTGAAAGTACTTTTCTATTAAATGAAACTAATACAGCTTTTGTACACCATATCTATCGTATGAAAATAAATTTATACGCATCTAAGGCGCTTAAAGTACCTCTATCTGGCTTATTGGCACGAATCCATAATCCCCTAGATCCATGTCTACCTAATTTTAAAACTAATTGATAATTAAAGAGTTACATGCAAGAACATAAACAAATAGAAATGAAATTAAAATCAATTGCTTTATCATTAATCGCTTTAATCGGCTTGTCATTCGCATCTAATGCACAGACAACAGTTGTAGATGTAGCGGTAGGATCTCCAGATCACACAACATTAGTAGCGGCAGTAAAGGCCGCTGGACTAGTTGGAACATTACAAAGTGCGGGACCATTTACGGTTTTCGCTCCGGTGAATGCTGCATTTGCTAAGTTACCAGCAGGAACGGTAGACTATTTATTAAAGCCTGAGAATAAGGCTACATTAACTAAAGTACTTACATACCATGTAATCGCGGGAACATTTGATGCAGCAACTGTAGTGAAAGCTATAGCAGATGCAAAAGGTTCTTTGGCGTTAAAAACAGTTAGCGGTGGAACAATTACGGCTTCTGTTAAAAATGGCAAGGTTGTGTTGACTGACGAAAAAGGTGGCATAGCAACGGTTGTTGCTACGGACTTGAAAGCTGGTAATGGAATTGTACACGTAATTGATACGGTTGTACTTCCAAAATAAAATGCTAAAACTGTTTAAGGCCGCAGAAATCTGCGGCCTTAAATTTGTGTTACAACTTTATTCAACCAAAAAAAATACGTCATGTTTAAAAATTTTAAAGCTTCAGAAATCCTAATTATCGTTGTTGTCATCATTGTCATTTTTGTCAGCGAATACCTGTATTTGGTAGTTGGCGACAAAGACAAGGCCATCTTTATAGGTTTGTGGCCGCCAACAATCCTAGGTTTATTAAATTTTATCAACTCTAAATTGAAAAAATAATGGATATGGATATTATTTTACTCACAGCAGTTATATCGACATTGTTTATCGTATTTATCATTGCGGTTTACAGGGAGTTTGCCGTTATGGAGAATGAGACCTATGTTTTCCAAAAAGAAACGGGGCCTCGGGCTGGTTTAGTGAATTTCGTGGGAAATCTGGCGTCAAATAAGTCTTTGACAGCGAGTGAAAAGAAAGTTATTTATCAGGCAATGCATCGCAATATCGCAGATATGGAATCTGATGGTGTATATTTTGATAATTCACTTAAGGCAATTGTTCAAGATCAAATCGAGGTTTTGGAAAAAGTTGAGGAAAAGCCATTACCAAAAGCAAAGAAGATTGCGACTAAATAAATATCCAATCGGTTTTCGATTGCGCTATATTTGACCAAACGTAAGTTTATATGTTGAGTTATCTAGAAAATTTTAGTCAATTCTTCGATCGTCACGTAAATCCCAAACGCGTAAGAATAGTAGAATTAATCATCCTAAGGCTTGCTTTGCTTGCATTTGTTCTCCATTTGGCTTTTATATATTTATCGAATAATGTTACCTATTTTAGCGATTTCCAACACAGCTACTTAAAGGCTATTTACACACCTTTTAGTTTCATTTTGTTTTATGAAGTCTTGTTGTTGGTCATCATTATACCCAAATCAATTTCCGAATTCATCGGCAAGCAATTTGAGGTAATTACACTCATCACGCTGAGAAGTTTTTTCCATGACATTGCAGATCTAGATTTTGGAAAAGCGCTATCCATCGAAGATGTCCATTTATTAAGCCTTGTCTATGATTTGATTGCCTCTTTGTTGATGCTCGCAGCCACCATGTTTTACTACAAGATTTACAAGAATTCGCAGCGATCAGAGGCGATTACTGATATTCAACATTTTGTTGCGATCAAAAAAGTCATGTCATTTATGATGATGATTATATTGTTTTTGTTAAGTTTTTCAAGTTTGGGTAGTTGGGTAATGGAATTGTATTCCGCAATGCAGGCCAACCAAAATTACCCTAACCCGAACACAGTCTTTTACGGTGATTTCTTCACGGTAATGATTTTCATGGATGTTTTTTTACTGATTGTTTCGTTTATGTACCACTTTTCGTTTTACATGATATTCCGAAACGCAAGTTTTATCATTACGACTATCTTGCTGAGAATGTCGCTGACTGCTGAAAAACCAATCAATTACTTTCTGATTTTCATTGGGTTTGCTTTCTCCATTTTGGCATTCTACCTCATTAATAATCGAAAAAATTCAAAAGGGTAAATCCTTCGCTTAAATTCAAAGCGCTCCAAATCATTAGTTTTGTAAGCTTTATAAAACTAATTTTACGGCGTTAAATTAGCCTAAAAATTATTTTATGTCCATTCCGGTAAAAATTTCGGTGTTAATGTCTTTGTATAACACTGACTTTGATGTTACCAAACGAGCTATAAATTCGGTCCTTAATCAAGATTTTCAGCAATTCGAATTGATCATTATTGATGATGGAAGTTATACGAATGACCGGGAATCTTTGTTACGTTTGGTGGAAGCACACGAGGACAAAATTGTTTATATACGCCATCGAAATCAAGGACAAGCCGATTCCATTAATCGGGGCGTTTTGAATAGTCAAGGGGAATTCATCACTATCTTAGATAGCGATGATGAATACAAATCAAATCACTTAAGTGCCTGTTTGCGTGAAATGCATGATGTTGATTTAATTTGTTCCACCACTGAAACGATTGTTGATTCCCAAGATGATTATTATGTCCCCGATAAAAACGATTTATCCAAGCATATTCATTTAGATGAGGTAATATTATTTGGGACGCTTTTTGGTCGGAAACATGTCTTTGATGCGATTGATTTTGAAGGAGGATTTGCGGCGGATTCACATTTTTATGAAAAGGCATTGTCACAATTTCCCACAAAAAAAGTGGCGTTAAGGACTTACATCTACTATCGGAATAACCCTAATAGTACATGCTCGACCATAAAAAAAGAAAATTTAATCATTTCTGATTAATGAGTCTTCCTGATTACAAACCAAGCGATTCGCTCATCATGGCCTGTCACATCACAGGCGTTTTTGATGTTAATCGAAACGCGACACTAGCACATGACGATTATTCCTTGATTCAATCTTGGGCCGTATCCGTAGCAGCAGCTAAAATCAAAGGCGTTCTTTTCCATAATAATCTGAGCCAAGAAACCTGCGAAACCTATACCAATGAATTTATTTCGTTTGTTGGCATACATCATAACACCGCATTCAACCCCAATGTCTTTCGGTATTTCGTTTACCTGGACTACTTGAAAAACCAACACACGCCGTTAAGCGCCGTCTTTGTAACAGATGTTTCCGATGTTGTTCTGATTTCAAATCCGTTTGAAGATGTACGATTCATTAATCAACCCGATGCTATTTTTTGTGGAGATGAAGCTAAAGTACTCGACAATGAATGGATGCGCGATCACGCCACGCATTTACGTGAACAAATTGCTGATTATGCAGCCTATGAAAATCGTTTTGGGCAGGATACATTGCTCAATTGCGGTATTATTGGTGGGCATTTTTCAAGTTTCTTTGGCTTCCTAGAAAAGCTATGTGAATTGCATGAACGCTACAACAGCAACAATAAAACAGCGTATACGGGCGATATGGGTGCGTTCAATTACTTAGCCAGAACGCAATATACGGATCGACTTATTTCAGGACCACCGGTAAATACCGTTTTTAAATTATACGAAACGGAGCGAACTGATTGTTGGTTCCGCCATAAGTAATAGAACCTTCCAAGGAATATTTAGTTACTATTAATAATATCCATCTATTGCTCAAATGATTAAGATTGCGTTCGATTCGATTTATGCACATGCATTACCTGAAAATCATCGCTTCCCCATGTTGAAGTACGAGCTAATTCCGGCCCAATTAGTTCATGAGGGAACGTGCAAACCCAATCAGTTTTTTTCACCTACGCTGTGTCCAAAAGAGCTAGTTTTAGAGACACACACGGAGGAATACGTCAATAAATTACTAAACCAAACCCTAAGTCCTGCTGAAATCAGACGAATTGGCTTTCCACAATCTCCTGAATTAGTCAATCGCGAACTAATCATTACGCAAGGAACCATTGACGCAACGCAATATGCCTTGGAAAATGGTGTCTCATTAAATGTGGCAGGTGGAACACATCATGCATTTGCCGACCGAGGAGAAGGATTTTGCCTACTCAATGACATGGCCATCGCAGCTAATTACCTTTTACGTGAAAAACAAAGCAAAAAAATATTGATCATCGACCTCGATGTGCATCAAGGAAACGGCACGGCGCATTTGATGCAAAACGAACCCCGCGTATTTACATTCAGTATGCATGGTGCCGCCAATTACCCATTTCACAAGGAAACATCTGATTTGGATATTCCCTTGGCGGATGGAACGGATGGGAAAACCTATTTAGCCATTTTAAGCGACGTTTTACCCAAACTTTTCAAGGATGTTAAGCCAGATTTTGTATTTTATTTGTCAGGGGTAGATATACTTAGCACGGATAAATTGGGGAAATTAGCCGTGAGTTTGGAGGATTGTAAACAACGGGATCGGATGGTGTTCCAACAAGCAAAATCGCTTGACATACCCGTTGTTGTGGCTTTAGGTGGTGGTTATTCCCCAGATATAAAAGTGATTGTTGATGCGCATTGCAATACGTTTCGGCTTGCGATGGATATTTTTGATTAAAAAATAACTACGTATGAAAACAAAAATATGTAAGCTGTGTAGTCTAAATTGAATTTTACTTGCGTGCCTGCTGATACTTCTTAATCTTCATGGATTGCTTGTAAACGATGTAATAAGTCGGATCAAACCGGTATTGACTAACAGCAAGAATGGGTAATGTGGCTCGATCAATGGAATCTCGAACCAATTGTTGTTTTTCATGACTCATCCAAAAGGTCCAATAATGAGGATTTAGCTTGTCACCATACACCTTCTCATAAACTGATGGCCAAACTTTCAATCTGTTATTTATTGAAATCAAACGTTTTAAATTTTCCGCAATGACTGATGAGTCTTTGGGTAATACATAGGAATGCTCAAACAACTCGCGTTCTAAAAAGAGCTTATTCCTCTTTTCTGCAGGGGAAACCTTAACCAAATCATACATTTTCACATAGCCCAATTCACTCGAAATACGACTATTTCGTTCTTCGACGACCCGCTTATATTCCTTTTTGTTAAGTCCCTCAGGTAGCTTACCATATTCCTGAACAATATATGCAGGCAACGTACAAGAGGATAAGGCCACGGTCAAAGCAAAATAAACAAGGTGATTTCTCAATAGCATTGACTATTTAGTTTCAAACAGCTGATTAAACACCATCTTAAATGTATGATGCGTTTGTGCTCTGAACGTAACCTCAGGACCGTAGACGAATAAGTTACCTTTGCCCACTTTAGCTTGAAAAGCGGCAATGCCATCTTTTAAATACGTCTGACCAAAAGCCCATCCGCTTCGCAAGGTTTTGTCTGATGCATACCAAGCCAATGGAATTAGATTGCCATGCGCAATCGCCTCCGCCGATAAATTAAATACGGGACTCGCACTGAAATAAACATCTGCTTTTGGCGTCATACCCCAGTTGGCCTCCACCCCATGATCCACCGCAACTTGCATCACACTGCCCGGGATATAAAATTTCTCACCTGGCAAATCACGTTCTTTACCAGCAACCACCTCAACCAAGGCATTTTTAACTGGAAGATTCAAGTGGTAAGCTAGATTAGCGCTTGAACCAATGGTGATGATATCTCCACCCGCTTCCAAGAAAGCACGCAAAGCAGGAATCGATTTGGCTGCCGTTATTTTACCCAATGTTTCTTGATATTCAGCAGGAATGTCCGCTTCCACTGGCTCTCTACTCGCATACTCGTTGGGTGCCTCCGCTCTCACACTAGGAATGGCCCTGCTAACAAAAATGAGCGCGTCAAATTTAGCGCGTAAATTACCTTTGTCGATTTCTTTGGCAAAGACCAATTTGAAATCAAAATGATGTTGCTCTAAAATCCAGCGCAACCAACCTGAAGGCATCGAACCACCATACACGTCCCAAAGACCAATGCGCTTAGCTCCTAGTTTTTTCGAATCTTGTTTAGGAAGATTTGCCAAAGGCGTAATCTTCACCGTGGCCTTCGAAAGGGTAGACGAGGCAGCTGAACTGTGCGCGACATAAAATGCGTCTTTTGTTTTTGTCACTTCAACGCCCGCTTTCAATAAGTCATTCAACAAAGTAAATGAGGCATTATCTGAGGTAGGGAATGCATAGAAATTAGCCGCTTCAAACGAAGGTGTGCTCATTTGCAGTTGGCCATACGGAATCGTTTCCAACGGCGCTTGCATGTCGGTTAATATCCGATCAAACTGTATGCCCATGGTAAAGGCAGGTGTCCAACCAGCCGAATCGTACGGACGCACCGGAGGACCACCTGGATATTGGAAATCATTCGGGTGGTCTTGCGGTTCAAACATATCGACTACATGGGGACGGAAGGCTTGATTCGTTTGGACCACATAAGAACCTGCCGGATATTGTTTTCCGTTGAATTCAAATGCTTTTGTTGCTTTCTCAACCCGAATTCCACTTTTTAATAGAATATTAACAAAAGCAAAACGCGTAGTGGATTGATCCGCCGTGATGATGTATGCACGGGCATCACGTGTTTCCGGGTTTTTATACACGACACTAAATAAACTGTCGCTTTTCGATCTAAGATTGGTTCCTGCTATGCTGGTTAATTTCTCCACTTTGTTCGGCGAAAGTGTCCAATAATCTTTGGAACCAAGTTCAATGGATTTGCGACCCATTTTGTAGATATTCATCAATACTTCTTCGCGGTAGCGTGTTGCATAATTCAGCACCGCATAGTTTAACGAAAGTGAATAGTCGATGGAGTTTTTGAAAAACCATTTCCGGGGTGTAATCGGAAAAGGAGTTGCCGAATTAGGTATTAAACGATTCGGAACTAAAGGAATAGTTTTGGGCGTTGGGTCGCCAATGATCTCGGTCAATAGGCCAATGATGTTATGGTAATAAGCAGTGGTTCGTAAACCCCCATTCCACCAGGTCGAATAAACGGAACCCGACTTCATCGTATAGCCTGGTTTATCTTCCGCATTTAAACGCGAACTCATCGCCGCTCCTAAGGCATCGATTCCGGTAACTAATAGTGGATCATATACATAATTAAACGGATCCCGATATGGAGGCCCGGCAACTACAGTTCCTTCTGGACCTGTTTGGTGGTGATTATAAAGAATCTGAGGCATCCATTCGATGTATTGTTGGCGCGCCATATTCGCCGACTCGCTCATATTCATCATGTAGAAATCTCGATTATTATCATGTCCTATATACTTTTCATACAATCGGGGCAAATGCTCCGTTGACCGCTTAAGCGTATCCGCCTTGCGCATGTACCAATCAGAAACAAGCTCTTGTCCATCTGGATTCGCATGTACAAAAAGGATGATGGTATTTTCTAAAATGCGCTTCGTTTCCTCGTCGGTGCGCGTGGTAAATTGGTAAATGGATTCGATCCATTGGTGTATGCCAACAGTCTCTGTGGCATGTAAACCGCCATCAATCCAAACAACGGCTTTACCTTCTTTGGCTAGCGCCTTCGCTTCGGATTCAGAGAGGCCTTCCGCACGTGCAAGACGCTGAGAGATGGCTTTGTATTTGGCTAAATTCTTGATGTTTTTGGGATCGGAAACGATGACCATGTATTGGTTTCTTCCTTCTTCTGTTTTCCCAATGGATTGCAATTTTACCCGGGGCGAAGCTTTCGCTACTTTTTGCAAATAGGCTTCTGTTTGGGTAAAAGTGGCTAGGTGGTAATTATCGCCGATTGAAAATCCAAAATGAGATTTGGGACTAGGCACTTGGCCAAAAATGATGTGGGATACGAATAGTAGTAGTAAAGTAATTTTTTTCATAGCGTTGCTGCAGGTAAGCATTAAAGATAAATAAAATGCGCTAAAAACCTGACCGGAAATCTAGAATTCAAATTATCAAGTAGTTGATAATCTGGTTTTCAAAAAGGTTTTTTCATACCAAAAATTAGACGCATCCGTTTGGAAGAAAAAAAGCAAAATGGAAAATCAAATAGAAATCTACACGACACGCGATGGAAAAACACAAATAGATGTTTCGTTTGAAGGAGAAACTTTTTGGTTGAGTCTCAATCAAATTTCAACACTTTTCGAAAGAGACAAATCGGTCATTTCAAGGCATTTAACAAACATTTTCAAAAAAGGAGAATTAGAACGAGATTCAGTTGTTGCAAAAAATGCAACAACTGCATTAGATGGAAAAATTTATCATGTAGAATATTTCAATCTTGATGCAATCCTATCCGTCGGGTACCGCGTAAATTCCAAACAGGGTACACAATTCCGCCAATGGGCCACGCAACGACTAAAAGAGTACTTGATTGAAGGCATTGCCCTAAATGAAAAACGACTCAATCAGAAAAACAAAGAAATCCAAGTGCTGCATGATGGCATTCGCATATTAAGTCGGGCGATAGAAGAAAAGCTACATACTTCTGAGGGTTTTGATTGGCTCCAACAGTTTAATCAAGGCTTACAGTTGCTTGATGACTATGACCATGAGGCACTTGACACATATGGAAATCATATGGCAACTCCCTCCTATCCTAGCCCGACTGAATATCAAGAGCTTATCAAAATGATGTGCAACGAATTCAATTCAAAGGTTTTTGGAAAGGTAAAAGATGGCGGATTTGATAGTGCGATTAATCAAATAAAACAAGGTTGGGGGCAAGCCGACTTTTATCCTTCCATTGAAGAAAAAGCAGCGATGCTTCTCTACCTCATTGTGAAAAATCATGCGTTTGTCGATGGGAACAAACGCATTGCGGCGGCATGTTTTCTGCTTTTTCTAGCTAAAAACAAGTTGCTTTTCAATGCGGCTACTAAACCTTTGATTAGCAACGACGCTTTAGCGGGATTAACGCTGTTTGTCGCATCGAGTAATCCCGAGGAAATGTTGACAGTCAAAAAACTGGTCATGAGTGTCCTAAATAGAAATGCGCCTATTCCATCCTTATCTACCTAGTTTACTTTCCAGGCGCAGCAAAACCACTTTTCGCCAAGGCCTCAAATAGTTTCTGAACTTTTACTAAACCCTTCGGATCATTAATGTCATAATAGCGATATACCTCCAAATCAGTTCTGTGAATTCCATTTTCTTGAATCGCTCCCTGAGATTTGTACTCGCCAATAACCCAGTCGGCAACAATCTTATAACTCACTTTATCATTCTCTTTAAACCGAAAAGCACGATTCAATGTAACGGTAGGCGTATTGGGATTGATTCTCGTTTCTGGATAGCCTTCCAATTGGGTGAATTCGGTGGGCTTACTCGTTGCCGACATAGGACTTCCGGCGATAATGATAGGTTTGTTTGGACCTTTGTAACGCTGCACCGCGCGCAATGCCATTAATACCGACGTTTTATGGTGTCCATGCTGGCCCGCATGCGGCAACATGGTGATGATGAAATCATACTCGCGGTCTGCCAACAGCCGATCCATTCGCCGTTCTACATAACCAATATCCCAGTTTTTACCCGAGATATAAGGCTTCACATCCAAGGTATACCAGTCGTCCGGTTGCTCCATAAAGTAGATGTTGCGAACGCCCATGATTTTCCCGGCATTTATAATTTCTTGTTTCCGTAACATCGGTAAATGTGTCCGAGCAACAACAGAGTCCGTCAAATCCAAGTTATAGTACATGGCTCCCAATTGCGAATCCGCAAATCCGCCACCTCCATCAGTCATAACGGCCATGTCCACAATACCCTTCAACTCATGGGTAATCTTGAACATCGTAACTGAAAAACCAGTCTCATCATCGGGATGTGCCGTAACTACAAGAACTTTGGGAGATTGAGCCAGTAATGATGTAGATATCAAACAGGCTAACAGGGTAAGGATTGGAAAAGATTTTTTCATTTCGTTTGTGTCTATGTATAAGCGAGTTAGTATAAAAAAAAGAAATTCGCAAGTAGTTAGGACAGTCAAACGAATTAACAATAATTCCTATCTTGCAGAAACCTCTTATGTATGAAAACATTAATTTTTGGCATTCTCGTCGGCTTGACCCATATTTCCTACGGGCAAGCACCTTACCTCAAAGACCGATATAATTTCCCCATCGGCGCATCTATAAACCCTAGATTAGTATCAGAAAATAACGCCTATCGAAACGTGGCAATCACTGAATTTACTAGCATCACGGCAGAAAATCACATGAAAATGATGCTCGTCCACCCCGAAGCTAATCGCTTCGACTTCAGTAAAGGGGATGAAATTGTAACTTTTGCCAAAGACCACAAAAAACGCATCCATGGACATACCCTAGTTTGGCATAATCAAGTCCCCAAATGGATGAATGAATTTTCAGGCGACACCCAAGCCTGGGAAAATATGTTGAAGAATCATATCCAAGAAGTCGCGAGACATTACAAAGGCCAAGTGGCGGGTTGGGACGTTGTCAATGAATCGTTCTTAGATGATGGTAGTTTACGGCCAACGGTCTGGTCAAAAAACATCCCCGATTACATCGCCAAAAGTTTCCAATGGGCCCATGAAGCCGACCCCAACGCCATCTTATTTTACAACGATTATGGTCAAGACGGCAAGCCAAAAAAAATGCAAGCCATATTAAATCTGGTTAAAGATCTGCAAGCCCGAAATATACCTATTCATGGACTTGGGCTACAAATGCACATCAACATCAACTCCAAAAATGACGAACTTGTTAACGTGATTAATCAATCCGCGAAGACGGGGCTGACCATTCATTTTTCTGAATTAGACATTGCGGTAAATCCCAAAAACGATTCCATGTTTGTTTATCATGAAACGGCAAAAAAAGCCCAACAAGAAAAATTTGAGCTTGTTTTCAAGGCCTATCAAGAGCTGCCTAAGCACCAACAATACGGCATTACGTTCTGGAATGTAAGCGATCGTGACTCCTGGTTACGAGGATACTTTAAAAGACCGAAAGAATATCCACTTTTGTTTGACGATACCTACACTAGAAAGCCAATCTATTCCAAATTATTAAACTGATGAACAATAAATCGACGACCCGTTGGGTCCTACAAGCCACCAGCGGACTACTCCTCACTGGAAGTGGACTTTCGCTCGCCATTGATGCCGGAATGAATAAAATGCAAGGCGGAGAATGGTTCTGGTACGGAACCGGCGCATTAATTGTCTTCCAAGCAGGCCTATGTTTAGTCATCGATTCGACCCGATTTAAATGAAAAAATACGCTTGGATCGGTTTGATTTTGATGTGTTTATATGCGCAGGGCCAACAAATAACTTTCGATACCCGTAAAACCTTTCAGACCATGCACAGCTTCGGTGCGTCGGACTGTTGGTCTATGGCTATCATCGGTAAAAACTATCCCGAAAGCAAAAAAAAACAAATTGCCGAATGGCTGTTTAGTCTGGAAACAGACGCATCAGGTACCCCCAAAGGAATCGGACTTTCGCTATGGCGATTCAATATCGGAGCCGGAAGTTTTGAGCAAGGACAAACCAGTAAAATCACTAACGAATGGCGACGTGCGGAAAGTTTTCTAACCGGTACCACCTATGATTGGGAGAAACAAAAAGGCCAACAATATTTCTTGGACGCTGCAAAGAAAAACGGTGTTCCCTATACGTTGGGCTTTTTGAATTCATCTCCCGTTCAAATGACCCAAAATGGATTAGCCATCGGGAGCGGAAAATTAGCTGAATGGAACTTCAATAAAGATAAAATAGATGCGTGGACTGATTTCATAGCGACCGTTTCCAATCATTTTCAATTCACCTTCCTAAGCCCATTCAATGAACCTCAATGGGATTGGGGACCTGGAAAGTCGGGCGAAGCTTCGCAAGAAGGCACACCCATCAACAATGTGGATTTGGCATGGGCGACACGCAAGTTGGCCACTAAATTTCAAGAAACACATACGAAAACTCGAATCGTAATTCCAGAGGCAGGCCAACTGAATTATTTGGTTGATCTCAAAAGCAATCGACCTTGTCAAGATGGCCAAATCGATGAATTTTTCAATGTAAATTCGCCTAACTATCTCGGCAACGAACCCACGGTTGAAAAGGTCATCGCTGGACATAGTTACTTTACCACGTCGCCCACGAGTAGACGTGTCGCACTCCGACAGGCCGTTGGCAAAAAAGCACAAGAAGCGCAAATCAATTATTGGCAATCTGAATTTTGCATTCTAGGAGATAATGCAGGTGAAATAAAAGGCAACGGAGTGGATTTGGGCATGAAAACAGCCCTTTACGTCGCCAAAGTCATCCATTCAGATATTCATGATGCGAACGCAACTTCCTGGAGCTGGTGGTTGGCAGTCAGCGCGAATGACTTTAAAGATGGATTGATATATACGTTCAATGGGCAAACAAAAGGAGAAAATGATGCCAATAAATTGGATGCGGAGTTATATGATTCCAAAACACTTTGGGCATTAGGCAACTATGCGCGATTTGTGCGTCCGGGGATGAAACGCATCGAGGTAAGTATCCAACAGCCCGATTGCTTGATCACCGGATTTACAGATCAAAAATCAAATGTATTTGTACTTGTTAATTCTGGAAATGCATTTGAAATGAATTGGCCTAGTCAACACGAAATCAAAACCTACACCACCACAGAACATCAAAATTTAGCTTTTCAATCTGTTCGCGATGGAAAGATCCAAGTCCCGAGTGCGTCGATCATTACCTTAGTTTATTCTAGCAACAAATTATTTAATTAAAAACCTAAACCAATCCAACATGAAAAAATCACTCCTTTTGAGCTTGATACTCTTACTTACCCTTAGTGCCTTGGGCAAACCAACAGGCACCTACAAAATTGTCGTTGAAGGATTCGACTGGGGGGCAGGCGTAAACAAAGTCATTCTCCAACTATCCGATACAACTTCAAAAGTAAACGCTTCCGAATACCAGATTTTTGCCAGTCGGAAATCTGCGACTGGTCCCATTGCCGACGAGCAAAATAAACGCGACATCGTTACAGCCTATGTGTCCGACGAACAAGGCAATCGGATAAAAACGGGCAAGAATATTACCCTCGTTTTAGCGGTTAGTCCCACCTCTCCGATCACCTCTCCGATACAATACATTCGCGGAAAAGGTAATGTTTGGGTGGATTATGCGATGACGGTCATGCATACGAAGAGCCAACAGGTTTGGGATACGCCTGAGCGCAAAATCATGCCTTTGGTGGATCAATTTGACTTGACAGGAAAATATACATTTAGTGACAAATTAACCATGTCGTACGCGTCCTATGCGCCAAAAACAACAAAAGAGAAGTCGCCACTGGTGATTTGGTTGCATGGTGGAGGTGAAGGCGGAACGGACCCAACGATCCCATTGCTAGGAAATAAGGCAGCTAACTATGCGTCGGAAGGAATTCAAGCCATATTTGATGGTGCCTATGTTTTATCACCACAATGTCCGGGTGCTTGGATGCACAATGAAAAGGGCGTCGGCACGCAGGGTAAAGACAACGATATCTATAACGAAGGACTAATGGCCTTGATTAAGGATTATGTCAAAGCTAATCCGAAGATTGACGCCAACCGTATTTATGTAGGCGGTTGTTCAAACGGTGGTTACATGGCGCTGAAATTAATCCTTTTACACCCTGATTATTTTGCGGCGGGATACATTAGTGCATTGGCATATCGCTCAGAATACATTGCGGATGCCGATCTTCAAAAAATCAAACAGGTACCTATGTGGTTTGTACACTCGAAAGACGACATGACGACCATTCCCAAGTTGACCGTTGAGCCCGTTTTCAATCGCCTTCGTGCGGCGGGAGCGAAGAATGTCCACTTTACCTATTATGATCACGTGAATGACATCACGAATTTCTATGGCGGTAAAGGCTTCCAATATAATGGCCACTGGTCGTGGGTATATTTGCATGAGAACTTACCAAGAACCGATTTGGATGGGTCGGCAGTTCGCGTCAACGGGAAACCTGTGACGATTATGGAATGGCTGGCAGCACAGAAAAAAGGGAAATAATAATACAAGGCAGCTCGAGAGGGCTGCCTTTTTTAGGCTAGTTTCTTTAGCGCAAAAATCAGTTTATAAAAGTTAAATTGTGATTCATATCACGATTCCACGAGCTTACCTTTTTTACCTTGCAGAAAAAACAAGCAATATGAAAAAGCTCGAATTATTCGTTGAAAACATTAAATGTGCTGGGTGCATGACGAGCATCAAAAAAGGAATTCTCGAATTAGCGGGAGTCACGCACGTAGACATCGCGTTAGCAGAGGAAAAAATCACCATCGAAGGAGATCACCTAAACCGCACTACCATCGCCAAAAAATTAGATGGCATGGGCTATCCTGAAAAAGGCAACAATACCTTATTTAAAGAAGCTAAATCGTATGTGAGTTGTGCGATAGGAAAAGTGAGTGCTTAAATCAAAAAGCAGGCCATCTATTGATAGCCTGCTTTCTTTTTCTCTCTTTTTTCTTCTTTCTTCTCCTTCGGAGTCTTCGCGGGTTCCTTCTTATCCGCCTTCTTGGAATTCATGCCTTTAGCCATGGTGTTGGGGTTTAGGCCAACAAGTACGTAAAATATTCTGAGAATCCCTTAAATCCTGTATGACAAACCTAGCATTTCACGCAAAGTAATTACCAGAATTGTTCGAACGCGTAGTTAATTTACCCGAAACCCAAAAACCTGTGAGTAACTCGCCGACGACTCATCCATTGTTTTAACCATCCAATAATACGTACCACCCGACTTCACCGGAATACTTACGGATTCTGTTTTGGATTTTATAGGAGCTACCTCCCGAATTCTCACTTTCGCTACATCCGTATCCACAAAAACCTCATAGGTCAAAAACGAATTTCCTGAATCGGGGTCTGATCCAGCCCAGGCCAACTTCACCTGACCAGCCGATGCGCTGACTTGTTGGCCAGAAGCCGGAAACGTCAAACTCGCCGGAAATGGAGCATAACTTACCTCTCCCGCACCTGTCAAATAAAATTTCCATTTAGCCGAACTAGATGTTAAAGTAGTCTTGCTCGATTTTGAAATCACTTGCCACTCATACGGTAGGCCCGTCACCAACGTTACCGTTCCTGGGCTAGTTGGGAAACTTTTGGTCTCCGTCGTGTTAGTCTTCAAATTCGTAATCTTTATCTCATAACTTGACGCGCCTGCCACCGGAACCCAGGTAAACTGAACCTCATTCGCACTAGTATTTCCTCCGACCAAACAGACTGAATTATTAGCAGGTTTACTTAATTCCGCTGCCTCTGGAGCCTTTTCTGGAACAGCCGGAGTCACCACAACCTCAGCTTCTTTAGCGCTACACGCCATCAGGTAAAATCCCACCACGATTATTGCGATATACTGCCTCATAGTTTTATTAATTTAACTTGTTGCTGCACTGTCCGCCCCGATACCTCCATCAAATAAGTTCCCGAAGTATACGAACTCAAATCCAAGGAAACCATACGCATGGAATCCACAATATGCTTTGCCTGATTGTACATTTTTCCAAGTAAATCATATATGTTAATCTCCACTTCCGCATCTTGTCCCGCCACGTAAACCGTTACAGGCCCCATCGTCGGATTCGGAAAACACTGAATCTGTTCAGATCGGAATATCTCGCGGCTAAATTCCCCCTGACATCCTTGTGAAGTCCATACCCGAACTTCATTTTTTCCTGTAGCCAAATCCGTCGACCAAGTCCCCGCTTTTACTTCAAAAGTTTGCGCATTCACCTTTATAAAATAAGCATCCGAACCCTGTAAATCCAATCGAAGTGTTTGATTATCCGGACTCAAAATCGCTTGCACAGCTAACACATCAGGCTGCTTTACCTGTACATCAAACAACTGCACATAATCTTTCTGACCTTCAATCGTGATGGAAATAGTATATTTCCCAATCGCTAAATTGTCGAGTACCTGCTTCGCGCCAGCAACTGCCTTCAGCGATTTGGTGTACGAAGAAGGCCCTTTAATATCAATCAGATAGGTGTGTTTCAAATCCTTAAACATCAGCTGCATAGCCCCATTCGTTGTCCCTGGACAAGTTGTTGCCGTCACTTGAATCGAATAATTATCCGCTGACAGCTTAAAGACTGGACAACCGTTTAGGTCAACTACCGTCCCCAACGGGGTATTGGCACATTGGTCAAACAAATCGGGAACTCCATCCGAATCTGAATCCGCAAACGTATCCTTAATCAATTGAATCTTCTCGAACTCACGATACAAAATCTGTTTATTCATGGATGCAGGCGACCCCATCCATTGATTCAATAACGACGAATAAGCTTGTCGGTAATCATATAACACAGGCAAATCCTCATTCATTTTATAATTCGTCGGAATCACGGGATTCTTACCAATCACACCACCTTTCACCGCATTTCCAAAAACAAACATCGGTGCGACAGTACCATGATCCGTTCCCGAACTACCATTTGAATGAATCGTTCTGCCAAATTCAGACAGGGTTACTCCCACCACCCGATCACCCAAATTCTGAGCATCCAAATTTTTCATAAAGGTGACAATCGTATCATTCAATTGCTTCAACAAAACAGCATGTTGGCCCTTCGTAAAATCTTGCGTATCCACCTGTTGGCCGTGCGTATCAAAACCACCCAAACGCACCATATATACCCGCGTATTCAATCCACCCGAAATCAAGCGATGAATAACCTTAAACTGATTTCCCAAATCATTTTCATCAAACGGAAACGGCGTCGTACCCGCCCGGTAAGCTGCCTGAACAACAGAACCGTACTCTTGGGACTGCCGGCCTATCAACTGTAAATACGCCAATCTTGACCCCTGCAATGTCTCCGGATACGTATTGAGAAATGGATTCATCAACTTATGGAAGTGGTCCGGATTATTATAAATCAGACTGGTAAATGAATTTTGACCTTGAAAAAGTAAGGTAGATTGCCAACCAATCTCGATGGACAAAGGATGCGGAAAATTCGCATTGGGATATGCTTTAGGGTAATTGGGATGTTTGGATTCAATATACCGAGCCATCCAGCCGGAAGACACATTAATATCAGAATCAGAGCCCGACATCCAAATATCTGAAGAACGGAAATGGGAATAATTGGGTTTGGCGTAGCCAACAGACTGAATGATCGCTAATCGTTTTTCGTCAATCAAATTATTCAAGCCACCCATCGCTGGGTGTAAACCGGCAGCAGTCCCTTTAATCGGAATGATTTTTGACTCGGGTATAATTACACCCGGTCGGACCTTTTTCAAACTTTCATATTGATCCAATGGAATGACCGTATTCAATCCATCATTACCACCATCTAACCTGATGAGAATAAGAATTTTGCCTTCCGCCACGGTATTTTGCATCAACTCATTTTGTTCAAACAAGTCCATACCCGGAATGAAGGCTGGCATTGCTGCCAAATGAGCCATATTATGTATAAAATTACGTCTATTCATGGCTCGTTAATGTAAATGTGTTTCACCATATTGGAAAATCAACCCCATCGCCTGCGCTAACCGATTCTGGATTACTTGTCGGTTATCCGCCGTAGGATTACCCAAAAAAGCATACCAAGCTCCCGACCAATAATTTGCATTTGTATTTCCTTGCAACACCCGATCAATAATTCTTGCACGAGAAGCCGCATTAATTGGGATGTTGATGAGGCGATCAATTAACTGATCCACCAAGGCATCTAAATTCTCAGGCGTATTAAACTTGCGTATATATTCAGGTAAATCTACACGAACAAGCATGCCCGTTTTCGTGGCATTATTGTAATAGACCCAATTCCCCCAATTGAACATTGAATCGGTATGCTGGGCGCGCTTAACGATAGTTTCTGAATTAATCCAAAACAAATCAAAGGCAGGAGTTTGATAGTATGCAGGCCAGCCAGCCACATTGGGAGGATCACCCATGTTCATACCTAAATTATTCATTTGATTATGAATGCCATTGTAGCGCTGGAATTCGTAATGTAACAAATCTTCCCCAGGCACGACGGGCACGAATTTATTATCCAACAAAGGCATATCAAATTCCTTCGCAAGTCCAATCACGAAATCTGCCGGGGACTTTATAATCGAATTGTAGTGTACCGAATCAAAAAAATGTTCGCTGGAAAGTAAAGTACGTATGACCGGTAAAATCTCAAATTTGGCATCTCGAAATACCTTAGCAAGTGGAGTGATTATCAAATCCTCCGTCGCCGGATCGATCATGGGGTTGACGAAGAAGCTGTAGATGCGCCGACACATATATTTGGTAACTTCATCCGTCGTAAAAATCATATCGATCGCCTCGCGCAATTCGCCATCTGCGCGATCCGGATTATTAGCTCCTGAAATCTTTCGGTTACCATAAAATTCCGAAAACTGCTTATCGCCAATGTCGTGATTCCAGTACCCATTAGAAACTACGGTCCGACCCTCCGTTTTCATGGTTTTATCCCAATCAAAATTCCAGCCTGTTAATAAACGCGCCATTTCCCTTACATCACTCTCGGTAAACTTGGAATTGGGGCCTTTTCCTACCGTAAATAACTCTTGTAATTCACGGGCATAATTTTCATCGGGTGAAAATTTATTGTTTTGATTTCCATTCAAATAAACGAGCATGGAAGGATCCAACGTAATGTGGTAAATCAGATCTTTAAAATTTCCTAAAGAAGATTTAAAGAGGGTATCCACATACTGAAATGCATTCTTTACAGGACCTCCATTTTGAAGCGAAGCAACTAATAAATTGTGGTAAAACAAGAACATGCGCCAATGAATCGATGTCTTTTGATTCACAAACTGCTTCGAAAGCCACGCTTTTAATGACTGTGTGCGCATACCATTCAACGTACCATTATCCTTAACATATTCGGGAGCTGTCACCCAGACTGCACCTTTCGGGACATCTGCCTTGACTACTTCCGGATTGTCGACTACCTGCATGTAATAATCATTAACAGGGAGCGCAAATGGCTTCTCTGGTGTTAATAATAAATCAATGCTTTGTTTGAGCGAAAAGTCTTTGATCTCTTGATAACTCTTGTAACTAAAGCCAACCAGCGCTCGATTGAGTAAATGCATTTTTTGTGCTTTACCAAATTCCCCGGTATATGGACTAAGCCCTTTTTTAGAAGTGTATACACGATCCTTTCGAATACCCACAGTTTCCAATCGAATGTTTTCCTTCTGGAACAACTCGACTAAATTCGGGGTCTTGACTTTAGGTATTTTTTCGTCTGCCATCTATATTTTCCTAAATATGTTGTTTCTTGCGGCCATGAAACGTAGAAACTTCATCCAACATCTGTGTCCTGCGCTTACGATTACACAAATCGCTTTATTCAGTAGTTGTCAAAATGAGGAGGAATCCGTAATCCCAGCCACATCAGAAGAAGAAAAAGAATTTCAACGTGTTTCAGCTTTATTCAACGCAGACGGCTTTTTCCAAGAAGGCAAAAGCGTTTTTGTTAATTTGGCGCATAAAAACTTCGTCAAGTTAGCAGATATTTCAGGTTTTAGCAACGTTATTGAAGCAGGTATACTCCTGTTAAAGACTGATGCCACGACCATTAAAGCGTTCGACAACTGCTGTCCACATCAAGGTGCACGCGGCGCTTGGGTGTTAACAAATGATCGATTTAAATGTCAAAACCACGGAAATTCGTATAATACAACAGAAATAAATCCAGTAGGCTGCGATTCAAATAGTCTATCCGGTGGACTTGTTCGTTATCCTGTCACCCTATACAAAACTTATTTAAAGGTCGTAAAGTCCTAACGGTATGCTCACAATTGCCATCATCGGTGGGGGCGCCGCCGGATTTTTCGCCGCTTTATCAGCTAAACAACATTTCCCCGACGCACGGGTTTGCGTATACGAAAAAACATCTAAGTTTTTGGGCAAGGTGAAAATCTCGGGAGGAGGTAGGTGCAATGTGACGAACGCAACGTTCAACAAGCGTATCCTTTCCGAAAATTACCCACGCGGTGAAAAATTCTTACGCAAGGCTTTTGAGCAATTTGATACAAAAGACACGGTGGACTGGTTTGAATCGCGGGATGTTGCGCTGAAAACGTATCCGGACCAATGTATTTTCCCACTTTCCAATGACTCACAATCCATCATTGATTGCTTTTGGTATGAAGCCCGGAAATTAGGCGTAGAACTTTTCCTGAGCCATGGGGTGGACGCTATAAAACGTGCCAAAAACGGCTTTCAGCTACATTTTAAGGATTCGGAACTGGATGTTGACCGCGTGATTGTAACCGTAGGTGGCCAGCCAAAATCATCCGGACTCCAATGGCTTGAAGATATCGGCCATCAAATCGTTCCACCTGTCCCATCGCTTTTTACGTTCAATATGCCACAAGATCCCATTCGGGAGTTGATGGGTATTGTCGTAGAACATGCAACTGTTCGGATCGAAGGTCAAAAATTAATTGGCCGCGGACCATTATTGGTTACCCACTGGGGCATGAGCGGACCGGCTATTTTACAGTTGTCGGCATGGGGCGCACGCATCTTAGCCGAAAAACAATACCTGTGTTCGATACTTGTCAACTGGCTTGATGAAGAAAAAGAAGAAAGTTTGCGTGCGCAAATCAAACAAATTGTCACGGCCCACGGCTCCAAAATGATGAGTAACCACAACCCATTCCCGATGCCCAATCGGCTTTGGATGTTCTTACTTGCAAAAAATGACATAGATCCAGCTAGTAGATGGCATGATCTAGCCGGAAAAAGCCTGAACAAACTCGTGAATACCTTGATCAATGACCGCTATGAGGTCAAGGGCAAAACAACCTTTAAAGAGGAATTTGTTACAGCTGGCGGGGTGGATTTGGCTGAAATCCAAGTGAATACCATGGAAAGTACTGTGTGCCCAGGCTTATTTTTTGCCGGTGAAGTGATGGATATCGATGGCATAACCGGGGGCTTTAATTTTCAAGCAGCCTGGACGACCGGCTATATCGCGGGAAAAAACGTGGGGAATAATCTGGATAAGGTGACCGAAAAATAAAATTCATCATCCACTTAATAAAAAAGTAATGGAATTATATTTTAAATCGCAGATTTTGCAAACTAAATTGATTCATTCCCATGAAATTTTGCCAACTGAAGCATTTGATTATTGCGCTCCTTTTGTACCAAATTTCATTTGGCCAAGAAGTATATCAAGGTGTTTTTAAGCGCTATAATTCACTTGAACTAGGTGGCGGTTCCGCCAATTACATCGGTGATCTCGTTCCCTGGAAGGCATTTCCCACCATGGGGCCTAAAACGGCAGGTTTTAACGTCCGAGTAGGCTTGAATCGCTATTACACACAAAAATTTTCTGGAAAATTTAGTTACCAACTTTCCCAATTGACCGCAGATGATAATGAATATATCGCAAACGGAAAGTTTGGGGGTAATTTCATTCGAAACTTACATTTTCAAAATTACGTCCATGAGCTAAGCGCACAAGGCGCCTATCATTTTCAGAAAACGCGGAGTAATATTTTAAAACGCCAACGAATCCGCACCCAACTACATGGTGGCTTGAGCTTGATGTTCCATACACCTTTCGCAAGGCCCATGGTTTCTTTAGCATCCAATTCTCCCCAACATAAAAATTGGCAAAATTTAGCCGCTGTAAATACAGAAGGCACAGATTACTCCCGATTTATTGTGGCCATACCGCTTGGCTTTAGCTTGCAGGTAAAGCTAAGTGACCAATTTGACTTAGGACTATCTTCTACAGTTCATGTTACATTTTCAGATTATTTAGATGACGTATCGGATAAACGAAATAACATGTCAGTAAATCCCCAAAGTGATTTTTTTGACCGGAGTTTGGAGCCTTTTGGCGCAAATACCTTGCGCAATCGAATTCCTATTTTACCAAATGAAAATGGTTCTTTTTCGCAAAAAGGAAATGACCTTTTCATCAGTACGCAAATCCAACTTATTTACCACATAAGGCGAGGGAATACGTTTAACCAATTGAATAACTAATAGCGATGAAAAAACTAGGGTTATGGATTTTGGTGATCATGTTATCAATCTCAGGTTGCAAGGAGGAGATTTACAAATTTCCTGTTCAGGTGCTTACGCAGGATGCGAAAAAAACAAAAGCTACCTCTGTGCAAGCTGAGGCCATTTTTATCAATCCTAGTGAGGAATCAATCACCGAAAAAGGATTTTACTATACCGTAAATGATAGCGCATCACGCATCTTAGAAAATAAGGCTATCGTTGCTGATACTGGATTTTCCAAGACACTCATGTCCTTGCAAGCTAATACCGAATACTCCTATTTTGCTTTTGCAAAAACGGCGTCAAATGATGTACACGGCCCTGTAAAACGATTTAAAACCTTAGCTTTTCAGGCACCTACTTTAACCACCTCGGATGTCAAAAACATACTGATAACAACGTGTTTGGCCGGTGGAAACATTTCCTATGATGGCGGCAAACCGGTCGTTGACCGTGGCGTTTGTTTGAGTTTATCCGCCAACCCAACCATCCAAGATATACGCATTCAGATTGGTCAAGGGGAAGGGGATTATGGCATTGTCATTACGAAGTTAAAACCGTTTACGACCTATTTTATTCGCGCGTATGCCATCAATGAAATTGGCATATCCTATGGAAACGAACTCAGCTTTAAAACGCAGGACTATCGGCCAGTTACCTTACGCACCTTGGATCCGGAAGCAGTCCAAATTTTTGAAGCTACGCTTGGGGGCGAGACCCAAGATGCGGTTGGAGGGGAAATAATCCAACGGGGCATTTGCTTGAGCAGAACACCCAACCCGACGGTTGAGGACACGCGATTTACGTCGAGCACAAATGGATTAGGGATGTATAAAATCGTCGTAAGCTCGTTGGTCGAAAACACGAAATACCACATACGCGCCTTCGCTAAAAATGAAAAAGGGTATGCATATGGAGAGGATAAAACATTCCAAACACAAGATATTCGGATACCTGTAGTAGAAACAAGCAGCGTGACGAATGAGACTTTTTCGACTGCCAACATAACCGGAAAGCTGTTGGACGATGGCGGGGTGCCAATCATAGAACAAGGATTTTGTTACAGTAAACAACCTAATCCGGACATCAATGACGCAGTTGCAGTATCGCGCAATTTAAATCTCTTTCTCAAAAATTTGGAGGATGGAACTACTTACTACATTAGGGCTTTTGCGAAAAACAGAAAAGGAGTTGGTTATGGGGCGACTATTTCATTTAAGACCATTGGCTATACATTTGCTGAGGTATTCACCCATGAAATCACGACGTTTACAACCAATTCAGCTGAGGTGAATGGAAAGGTAATTTCGGAGGGAAACACATCAGTAACGGAACGCGGAATTTGTTGGGGCACGAATCGCAACCCAACAATCGAAAATACGAAAATTGCTGCCGGTAGCGGCCCAGGTTCTTTTGGCACGACATTTCGAAACCTACCTGAAGGACAAATCTATTATGCGCGCGCTTATGCGATCAATCAAAAAGGGGTAGCCTATGGGGAGGAACGCAGTGTTCGAATTCGAGTGACACCTCCACCGGTTGTTTCTAATCCGGGATCGGGTGGTTCGGGGGGATCTTCTAGTAATCCACCGAGTTCGGGGGGAAGTAGTGGGAGTTCGGGTGGGTCAACAAGCACTCCGCCGAGTTCAGGGGGATCAAGTGGAACAACAAACACATCAACACAAAAAAAACTATTGGAGGTTGGCGATCAATATCAAGGAGGTATAATTGCATATTTATTATTGCCTGGTGATTCAGGATATGATGAAAATAACCAGCATGGGCTAATTGTTTCACCAGTGGATTTTCTTGGAATTCCATGGGGTTGCTACCCCAAACCGATGGGATGTAATTCTAGTGCGTATGGTTCAGGAAAATCCAATACTGATTTAATTTTAGCAAATTGTAGTGAATCCAATATTGCCGCTAGAATTTGTGCAGATTTTGTCAATGAAGGATACTCTGATTGGTTTTTACCAAGCTTTGATGAATTATATAAGATTTTTTTAAATCGAAATTTAATTGGTGGATTTGCAATGGATACGTATTGGACTTCTACAGAATTTTTCACTAAAAATTTGATGTTTAATGTCGTGGCAGCTGAAGTTATATGGTTCAGAGATGGAAGTAGAAATATTACAGAATTTAATAAAAATGCTCCTATTCGGGTGCGTGCCACCCGCTACTTCTAAACAAAAACCCTCCCCAAATATCAGGGAGGGTTTATTTAATCCTAGTTCTAATTTATTGTCTTTCTGTTAGGGTCTCTGTGAGACCACAACTGTCTGATTAAGCCTTAAATTGAATCACAAAGAAATAGGAGTTTGGCTACTTTTCAAAATTTACCCACTTACTTGCGTCTGAAAATCCAATAGACAAAAGTAAGCAATTGACAAGCATTACCTTTAAATAAACAAAATATTATCGAAAGTGCATAAAAAATCCCAAACTGAAGTTTGGGATTTTAATCGTATTGCCCTTGAAACTACAACGCAAATAAATCTTTATCCAATTGTGGCTTCACCACACAGGTATTGTCTAAATGCATCGTGGCTGTATTCGTTGCATTATACGTTGGCCATGCGGGTAATCCCGTGTGATTCGGATTACCTACTTTGGCAAAATTAATCCACGCCTGGCTCATTTTGTCCGCTAACACATACGCGTCTTTTCCACCACCAGTCATCTCTTCACAGCGCGCAATGTTATTAAAACAGAACGGTAACTCCACACAGTGAATTGCCTTATACTTGCCATCCGCCACGGGTGATTGCCACGTAAATAGGTACATGAAAACGGGTGCTCCGCCTAAGGCCGACTTCACATTCGCTTGCTCCACAGCACCTGGACGGAACATGCGGTCCACATCTAATAAATCAGATGGTCGTGTATCGTTTGGATATGCTTTCTTCACGGCTGCTTTGTATGCCTCCGCTTTGGCACCATAAGTTTTTTGAATAAATGCCTCCACCTCCGTAGCAGATGCATTGGCCATCGCCATGTTTGCAAATGGAGCAAATTCATTTTTCACCGTACCGATCAATAAGGGTATGTCTTTCGATAAAGCTAATGCCTCTTTATCCGACATTTGATAAGGTAAAACATCTCCATCCAAACTTGGGCCCCAACTTAACCCAAATCCACCTGCTGGCTTACCGGCTGCTTTTAATTGTGCCGCAACGACCTGCAAGGCCTTTTTACCCGCACTGGCTAAAACTGGAAATGGAATCTTTTGTAAACTGTCTGCCTGATTGGGTGCTAAATTTAAAGCCTTCATCACCTCAGCCGTAATCGCTTGGGTCGTTGACTTACTTAACATCTCCGAACGAAACGCACCGCTCTGATTGATCGCCTTATGAAACAAACCTTTCGCTGATGGCATCGCCATCAAGGTATTTACTTTGGCACCACCACCCGACTGACCAAAAATGGTCACATTTGATGGATCACCCCCAAATGCTTCGATGTTGTTTTTCACCCACTCCAAAGCTGCCTTCATATCCAGCACGGAGTTGTTGGCCGAATATTTGTACTTTTCGCCATAGGCCGACAAATCTAAATACCCCAAGATATTCAGTCGGTGATTGATCGAAACGACAACCACATCACCTTTTTTAGCCAAATTTTCACCGTCATACGAAGGTAATTCTTGAGAAGATCCTGATGTAAATCCACCACCGTGAATCCAAAACATCACGGGGCGCTTCTTACCATCCTTAATGCCTGGCGTCCACACATTGACACGCATGCAATCTTCATTCGTAAATCCCCACGAATGATTGAACACAAATTCAGATTCATCCTGCACATTGGTCGTTGGGTCCAATAAAGGCGCTACCGGTCCGTAAGTATACGAACTACGCACATTGGTCCAAGGCTTAGGTTTATGCGGTGCTTCAAAACGAGCGGCCTCCGCATACGGAATTCCTTTATAGGTGTAAATACCTCCGTGAACATATCCACGCACAGAACCTGATTCTGTAGGCACAACACCTACAGTAGAACCCGTGGTGATTTGGGCTTGCGCGATCCATCCCGAAAACAGGATGCCGCAGACTAAAGCAATTCTTTTCATCTATTTAGTTTTTATAATAACGATCTAAAAATTCATACCGGGCATCATTAGCCGCTGGAACAGATTTGGATTCGACATCCAATACCATCACGGCAGGGTTTTTCTCTTGGGATTGTGCAGTTGGCCAGTTAGGCAAATCCTTTCCGTTCGGATTACCTGATTTGATGAAATTGGCAAAATAGGTGAACATCGTATTGGACACTTGATAATCTTCCTGAGTCCACGCATATTCTTTAATCAACCTTAAATTCCCCATGCAATATTCAATTTCACACGCATGCGGCGCGCCTATTGCCGGACGCGGCTTCGGTGCATTTGGATCTGCTTTGACTGTTCCACCAGCTAAAGCTGAGGCACGGGTATTGTCAACCAAAGGCGGGCGTAGTTTTGAAAACATATACCGGTAAACCGCTTGCGAAGAATTCTTACGATGTAAGTCAAACCACTTCCATGTACTATACGAGATAAATCGATCCGAAGCTAAGGCCGTCGCAGCATACTCAACTTCTTGCTCTGTCTTGCCTGGATATAAAGCCATGATGGCATCTACTTCCGTTGGAAATGCCGCTTTTACTTTCTCTAAATAATTTTCAGGCGTATAGGGTTTCCCTTGCATGAAAGCTAATCCTGACATTTCGGCTGAATTCCAACCAAGTAGCAACGGAACTTGCGCCTGTTCTTTGGCATTGAAAATGGCTGGTATTGATTTCGGATAAAAATAGCCATCAATAACCGCTGTATTATAATTTTTACGCGTTTCTGATTGAATCTCAAACAACTCACGGGTAGTCAATTTGCGTAAATCAGCTAAAGACTTTGCGTTCGCCTTTACCGCAAATTCAACGCCTTCTTTTTCTGCTTGCGCCAAAGGCACCGGATACAAGGTTGGGTTAATCCCTGCCCCACTTTCACCAATCGCCCCCGCAATCACATCGCGAGCAAGTGGAGATGACATCTGCGCACTGACCGAAACGGATCCGGCCGACTCGCCTGCAATCGTAATCTTTTTCGGATCACCACCAAAAGCAGCGACATTGCGTTTTACCCATTGCAGCGCAAAAGCTTGATCCATCAAACCATAATTCCCAGAACCTTTATAACTCGTTTCTTTACTTAACTCTGGGTGTGCAAAAAATCCAAAGACACCCAAGCGGTAGTTCACCGTAATCACGACAATTCCTTGTTTGGACATCGCCTCTCCATCATAACGCGGCTCGGAAGCATCTCCTGCAAAAAATCCACCACCATAGAAATAGACTAAAACAGGTAAATTTTGGGTATTTCGTTTCGCAGGTGTCCATACATTTACGTACAAACAATCCTCACTTAATCCCTGAGAGCGGGAATTCATATCACCGAAAACGATGGCTTGAATCGGTCTTGCTGAAAATTGCTTCGTTTCTTTGACACCTGTCCAGGCTGAAATGGCTTGTGGCGCTTTCCAACGTAAATCACCTACAGGTGGTTTCGCAAAGGGTATACCAAAATAAGTTTGAATGCCCGATTGCGTATGATAATTACCCTCGATTTTTCCAGATTCGATTTGGGTTTGAACAGCCATTTTGTTGTCACTTTGCGCATGAGCAGCAAACGCAAAAATGCTCAATAGGCAAGTGAGATGCCAGATTTTTTTCATTCGTTTGATAGGTTTTTCTATTGTAATAATATGATACAATAATATAAAAATAATGCCAACTAGCAACGAGGCGCTATAGGGACTTGCTTAATTAAGCTGTAAACATTCGATGGAATTCAATTCAGGCCCTCCTCCCCGATTCGCGCTACCGTTGGCCACATACAATTTACCCTTATAATTCACCACCCCGGTGCCATGTCGGCCTTGATTCAACGACGGGAATTTCACCCAATTCCCAGTCCGTACATCCAGCGCTTCTACTTCCGCATGGGCACTTGTTTGAGAAATACTTTCGCCTAGCATGACGATTAAATAAGGAAATTGGCCAATTGACGCCGTTCCGGCACGCTGCGTAGGTAACGGATTAGCCAATGTCGTCCAGCTGCCTTTTTTAAAATCATATACATCTACTTCCCCAATCGTCTCGTTCAATACCTTCCCAATGGAGGCATGCGAAGTTCGCCCACCGGCTACATATAATTGATCGCCAACTAGTGTAGCTTGGAAGTGATCGCGTGCACGTGGTGCATCGGACAATTTTTCCCATTGATTGGTTTTCGGATCAAAAACATCGAACCATTTGACATGTCCGTCCCAATGTCCATCTTGAATTCCTGATACCAAATAAATTTTATCTTTCCGAACGAATACTCCAGCAGAACCACGTAATCTTTCCGTAGGTATCGCAGCACCCTCACGCCAAACTTTGGTCCGAGGATTAAAAATCCACATGTTGGCCAAAGGCTTTTCATGCGGATAATTTCCGGTCATCGCGCCCATCACATAAATTTCATGGTGAAAAGAAATAGCTTGAAAATGATGAAATTCGAAGGGCGCATCAGCCACAAATTCCCAGCGATTTTGTTTGGGATAATAGGCATCCACTGGCCGCTTTCCTCGCCCGCCTAGTGCATATAACACACCATCGCAGTTGACAAATGCACTTTCATGACGCTTAGCGCCACTGGTTTGAACTTCTACGGCGCTCCATGTCCCGGCGGGAATTTGACCAAAGAGACTAAACGAGCTAACGAAAATGAAAATCAAAGCTAATTTCATAGGTATAGGTTTTTTCTAAAAGTAACGATTGCCCGTTTAAATCAGGATTTTAAAACTGCTAAATTTTCCTTAGATTCGTAGCTTTAACAATAGGTATTATGCAAAAGAAATTAATTGGATTAAGTGTATTACTAGTTGGCTCTTTGAGCTTCATGTCCTTACGTACGCAACCTGTCGAAGAGGCTCCCGCCGAAAAAACATACACACAATACTGTGCATCTTGTCACGGTGAAAAAGTAGAGGCATTCGTTGACCGTCAATGGAAACATGGTAATTCAAAAGCACAAATTCTCGCTAGTATTACGAATGGGTACCCCGAGTTAGGCATGCCTACTTGGAAAGAGACGATTTCGGCGAAAGAAATTGAAAAATTAGCAGATTTAATCGTTGAGAATTTGGCTGGAGTTGAGCAATATAAATTTGCCAACAAGCCTACCTCGAATGTATTTCAATCAGAGGGGATGCGCGTGGAATTGGATACGATTGCCACCGGATTTGATAGTCCTTGGGGTTTTGCTCAACTACCAAATCTTGAGTATTTAATTTCGGATCGTTCAGGAAAACTATATTTGGTAGATCAAAAGAAAAATAAAACGCTTATCGAAGGAACCCCACAAGTCATGTCTAAAAGTCAAGGTGGGTTATTAGACGTTGTTTTGCACCCACAATATGCTAAGAACGGTTGGGTCTATATGTCGTATTCCAAATTTAAAATAGAAGGTGGCAAAACCTTAACTTCAACAGCAATAGTCCGTGGAAAAATCAAAAATAATTCGTGGGTAGAATCGCAAGAGATTTTTGAAGCCTTGCCGTATACGCAGACGTTATATCATTATGGATCACGTTTGGCATTCGACAAAAAAGGCATGTTATTTTTCAGTGTAGGTGAGCGTGGCATGGAAAAAGTATTTCCACAGGCATTAGATAATGACAATGGTAAAATTCACCGGATGTATGATGATGGTCGAATTCCGGCCGACAACCCTTTTGCTAAATCGGCGCATCCAAGTGTTTATTCGTACGGACAGCGTAATCCGCAGGGATTGACGTTGAATCCAACAACCGGTGCGATTTGGGAAACAGAACACGGTCCGCGTGGTGGAGATGAGATAAATATTATCCAATCGGGCAAAAACTACGGTTGGCCTACCATCACCTATGGCATCAACTACGATGGCAAACCAATATCAGCTATTTCTAAAAAAGAAGGCATGGAGCAACCCATCTCTTATTGGATTCCTTCGATTGCACCTTCGGGATTAACCTTTATTGACAGTGATAAATATCCAGCTTGGAAGGGCAATTTGATGGTTGGCTCTTTGCGATTCAACTACTTGAACCGATGTGTGATTAAGAACAATAAAGTTGTTAAGCAGGAGAAGGTTCTTGTGAATCTAGGTAGAATGCGTAATGTCAAAATGGGGGTTGATGGCTATTTGTATGTAGCTACGGAAAACCCAGGGATGGTATTTAGGGTTCGACCATAAGTCTCTATTGAATTAAATGTAAGCGCTGCCGCAAGTCTTAGGATTTCGGCAGCGTTTTTTTTGAATATGATACGGTAAACAAAATTCAAATGGGTTATGCTGATGAGAATCAAGAATATAGAAAAAACAAATGCGTTAAAAATCCGTTAAATTGCCAACATCAAACCCGATCATATATGTCAACAAAAATACAACGCCATGAATTCTTGAAATCTTTGGGCTTTAAAGGAGCTTCTTTACTAGCTGTTTATTGCGGTGCTGCCAGCTTAAGCTCATGTCAAAACGAATCTGTAGGTCCTGCATCAGCCATTGACTTTACCCTTGATTTATCAAATGCAGCCTATTCGGCACTTAATACAGTAGGCAAATATGTGATCTACAATCAGGTTGTTGTTGCGCGTGTATCATCAACAAGCTTTGCAGCGGTAACGCAAATTTGCTCGCATGAGGGTCAAGCAAAAGTCATATACAATGGCTCTAACTTTTATTGCACGGCACATGGGGCGACTTTTAGCACGACGGGGGTAGCAACGTCTGCTGTGACAAACAAAGCAATTTCTTCTTATAAAACAGCTCTTTCGGGCACAACCTTACGAGTATATGCATAGGTTACTACTATTATGTGGACTGCTAAGTTCATTTCAGCTAGCTGCGCAAGATGACTTGTTGGCGATACTGGAGAAAGAAGATGCTAAAAAGCCAACCTATACGCTGGCCACATTTAAGGCATCTCGTTTAATCAATGGACAATCGGTCGAAACGATCGCTAAGCAGCATGTAAATTTTTGGATCTCCCACCGGTTTGGGGCGGTTAATTCTGGATTTATAAATAATTTTTTTGGTCTGGATGAGGCACGTATTCGTTTGGGATTGGAGTATGCTATTACGGATAATTTACTGGTGGGTGCTGGTCGGTCTACCATTGAAAAAACGTATGATACCTATGCGAAATACAAGGTGCTTAGACAATCAAATAAGATTCCTGTGACGGTGACGGCTTTTGGTAGTGTGGCGAGTAATACGATGAAAACGGGATATACGATGGAATCAGGAACGGTGATGCGATTTTACAATAATCTGCAACGCCAAAGCTACATTGGGCAGGTGTTGATTGCACGTAAGTTTTCGGATAAATTATCCTTGCAGTTAATGCCAACCATCATACACAATAATTTAGCGGAAAGTGTGTACATCGAAAATACGCAAGCATCGATGGGATTTGGGGGTCGATATAAACTGAACAATCGCTTGAGTGTATCGGCTGAGTATTATTACAATCTAGTTGAAAAGGAAGAATATGAAGAATCGGCTGGTCAAAAATACCCGTATCATAATTCGTTGGCCATCGGCTTTGATATTGAAACAGGCGGTCACGTATTTCAATTGCATGTGAGTAATTCGCGCGGGATGATTGAGAAACATTTTATAGGTCAAACGATAGGCTCATGGGAAAATGGGGACATATTTTATGGCTTCAATATTGCCCGAACGTTTAGTTTCGAACCAAAAATTAAGAAATAATGAAATACCTAATCACGCTACTGTGTGTTTGCCTTACCTGGGCGGCAAATGCCCAATTATTTACCACGCAGACGGGTGAAATTTCGTTTTTCTCAAAGACTCCGATGGAGGATATTGATGCGGTTAATAAGCAAGTGGGAAGCATTATAAATTCGGCGACCAATGAAGTTGCTGTACAGATGCGCGTGACCAGTTTTATCTTTCCGAATAAGTTGATGCAAGAGCATTTCAACGAAAATTATTTGGAGACGGATAAATTCCCTTCAGCTACGTTCAAGGGTAAAATTAAGGAGTCCATTGATTTAAAAGTCCCGGGTACCTATACGGTTACGGCGATGGGGACGGCAACGATTCATGGTGTGTCGCGTCCGGTTGAATTGAAGGGTACGTTGGTTTCAACTGGTAAAAATTTAGTCTTAACGTGTCAGTTTGATATACATTTGGATGAATACAAAATAGATATTCCTAAAATCGTATTTAAGAAAATTGCTGAAGTCATCAAAGTAAAGGGTAACATGTCGTATGCCCTACGATAGATGAAACACCTACTACTTTTGGGTCTTGATCATTGAATTCCTTGGCGCAGTTTATCAAGAAATAGGTGAAAAAGTTGGTGAATAATCCCCCTACATGCTGATTACATTAAATTATCAATAAGTAGATATACTATGTCACAAGTTGGCTCGTTTACTAACGCTGCCGGGGTCTACGACCCCGGCAGCGTTTACCCAATTTGACAAATATTACACAAAAGGAAATGGGAGCAGATTGTAGGAAAGAAAGGTGTCAAATTAAGTAAATTAGTAACATCTACGTCTTTAATACTCAAACACCCCCAAACCTATGACAAATCAAAACAATTCCCGCCGGGATTTTCTAAAAAATTCCGCCCTATTCACAGCAGCTGCTGCATTTCCCACTATTTTACACGGTAGAAACGCCGGCGAGAAAGTTAAACTTGCCTGTATAGGTATCGGTAATCAAGGTGGATCTGATGTCATGTCCTTATTCAACACAGGACTGGCGGAAATTGTTGCACTTTGTGACGTTGACATGGGCGCTCCCCAAACACTAAAAGTGTTAGAGAAATTTCCAAATGTTCCGCGCTTTCAAGACTTTCGCAAGATGTTTGATCAAATGGGAAATCAAATCGAGGCGGTAGCTATCGGTGTACCAGATCATTC
>NZ_JBILJM010000012.1:0-62766 GCF_044377215.1 Aquirufa sp. | reverse complement strand
TCAATGCAGTTGCTAAGCTTCCTCCTTCAATTTCAGCCTCAGCAGCCATCAACAATACGTCCGCAAAACGGATGATATTGAAGTTCATTGTCGCATAACCACGTGTCCAAGAAGATCCATCAGTCAAGGTATTCTCTTGACGCTTGTAGTAGATGTATTTCTTAGGTGAATATGGACCTGCATAAGGTTGAGCACGAATCCAGTTAGCTCCTGGATGCTCGATCCAGTCTAAGTATTGGATACCACGACGACCGATTGTATGGTCAATACGTGGATCTAATGGATCTGTATCCTCTGTAAATGCAGCCGAAGAGTTGATACCGAAGTCATTCTTAACTGAATTAGCAGCTAAGTTATAATCTGGAGTACCATCACCTTGCTCGCCTAACAATGGTAAACCATTGCTCGTACGATACGCGTTCGCCATCGAGAATGATGGTTGGAAGAAACCACAGCAGTTACCTGGACCGTCAGAACCCGTGTTGTATGGGTAGTTCAAATCATCGAAACCATTCGAGTTATTCACGTTACCCGTATTCATGGATGATTGAATCGCAAATATAGCTTCTTCGTTGTTGTCATTCTCCGCATTGAAGATTTCAGCAAACTTAGATACTAAGCCGTATTTCTTGCCATTCGTTGTCTTTCCGTTAGCAATAACGTTAGAGAACATTGAACGAGCATCTGCAAATTTATTTTGGTATAAATAAGCTTTTGCTAAATACGCACCTGCAGCCCACTTGTTTGCACGACCTGCAGCAGACGAAGTCTCAGGCAAGTTGTCAAATGCAAATTTGAAGTCGCCTTCGATCTTACCCCAGAAATCTGGAGAGTTCTTCACTTTTTCGATTCCTTTACCGTAGTCCATTGTTTCGTCTACGTAAGGTACTGAGTTAAATAAACGCTTCAGTTCGAAATAGAAGTGACCACGTAAGAATCTAGCTTCCGCAATTACACGGGTTTTGTCTGAAGCAGACAATTCCTTAGAAGCGTTAGCTAAATTAATCGTTGCATTTGCACGAGCTACACCTTCATATTTTGCTTGCCACGTTGAGTTTAAGTCTCCATCTGTAGGATCAGTCTCATAACGTTGCATGGCATTGATGTTCGAGTAATCACCTGGGTCAGTACCCTTGTTACTCTCGCCACCACGAATAGAACCCCAAACCCAGTTGTTAGCCGCAGCTAAACGAGAGAAGCCTTTTCCTGCTAATTGTGCATATGTACCAATTAGCGCTCCTTCTACACCAGCTCTTGAAGTTAATTGCGCTTGAGCTAAAGAGCCCGTTGGCAATACTTCCAAAAACTGATCCTTACAAGCGAATGTCAACATAAATGCTGACGCACTTACTAAACTTATACGCTTTAAAATCTGATAATTTTTCATGTTCTTAATTTTTAAAATTGGCTTTCGCTTAATTAGAAATTCAAGTTGATCGAAGCGTTGAATGAACGCGTAACTGGGTAGTTACCTACGTCAATACCAAAGCTTGTATCAGCAGCACCACCAACACCTGGATCTAGACCTTTGTACTTAGTCAAAGTCAACAAGTTATTAGCTGATAATACTACTTTTGCTCCTTTAACTCCAATTTTGGAGATAATGTTTTTTGGAACTTTGTAACCTAACGAAATATTCTGTAAACGGATATAATCTCCATCCTCTACGTACCATGAGTTCTCAGCAGCTGAAGTAGAAATGTTAGATGCTGATTCCCAAATTGGAGCCTCTGCAGCATTTCCTAACGCTGGAGTCCAAGAATTCTTCGCACGCTCACCTTTTCCTGATCCTTCAAATGTTCCGTAGAAATCAGTAAACCACTTAGACTGGTTCCAGATTTTGTTACCTGCAGATGCATATAAATACATATTCAAGTCAAAATCTTTGTAAGTCAAACCTACGTTTACACCACCTGTGTATGTAGGAACTGGAGAACCTAAGAATGTACGGTCAGATGGGGTGATTTTTCCATCTCCATCCGTATCTGCATAACGGAAACGACCTACACCTGCACCTGCTTGTGCTGGAGCCGAAGCAACTTCCTCTTTAGATCCAAAATATCCCATTACCTGGTATCCGTAGAAAGAAGACAATGAACGTCCTACTTCCATACGAATTGGTGTAATACCACGGAATGCACCACCAACTAAGTTCGTGATACCCGGAGCAAATGCTACGATCTCATTCTTCAAGAATGAATTGTTGAATGTTAACTCATATTTCAAGTCAGCAGTGATGTTACCACGGTTGATAATTTGCATATCAATACCTTGGTTACGCATTTTTGCAACGTTAACTGAAGGTGCTGAGGCTGATGGTCCAACAACCGCTGGAAGAGGTACGTTGAATAACAAATCCTCTGTATCTTTTCTCCAGATATCAAATACAACTTCCCACTTACCGTTTAACAATGTTGCGTCGATACCTAAGTTAGACGTAACAGCAGTTTCCCATTTCGCAGCAGGGTTACCGATACGAGAACGGAAGTATCCTTCATCAGCTCCAGAAGATTGACCTCCGATTGGGTAAAACGAGTTTCCACGATCAGCAGCATATAATGAATACTGATTAGCAGGGTTTACGTTGTTTGAGTTACCCATTGTACCCCAACCACCACGGATTTTCAAATCTGTGATTGCAGGAATATCACGCATAAACTCTTCTGAAGTTACACGCCAAGCTGCTGAGAACGCTGGGAACACACCATAACGATTCAAAGAACCGAAACGTGAAGATCCGTCACGACGAACAACTCCTGTGAAATAATACTTCTCATTAAAGTTGTAATCTAACTTAGAGAACAATGAATAGAAGTTAACACCATTAAATAAGTTAGAGTTAACTACTGGCGATTGAACTGCATTCAATGTTACGAAATCTAAGTCCATAGAGAATGGATTAATACCTGAACCATTGATTGAACGACCACGTCCTGTATTCAATGACTCTAAACCACCCAATACTTTAATTCCGTGCTTTCTCCACTGATACTTGTAGTTAACTGTATTTGTTAACACCCAAGCAAATGAATAACCTGAACCTTCTGAGAATGAATTCGAAGCCTCTGGCTCTGAATCACCTAAGTAACGATAGTTATAGTTTTTGAATGCTGAGTTGTTGTATTGACCTCCTAAGCTAGTACGAATTGTCAAATCTTTGATTGGCTCATAATCAACATAGATGTTACCCACTGCATTTGCATTGAAGTTATCATCATTTGAGTTATTCAACACAATTTGACGAACTGGGTTACGTGGATTGTTAAAACCACCTGCCTTTGTAGATGCATAAGATCCAAACTCATCAAATACTGGGATAACTGTAGGCATACGATAAGCAGATAAAATCACTGACTCATCACCTGCAACACCTAAACCGTTGTTACCACCAGCTTGACCACGAACTGAACGGTAAGTGAATTGTAAGTTTTCACCTATTTTCACTTTCTTGCCTAAGTTAAACTCAGAGTTAAAACGAACAGAGTAACGCTTGAAATCATTTTGAATCAAGATACCATCTTGTTGCTGACCTGATAAACCTAAGTAAAAACGTCCTGTCTCAGAACCACCAGAGAAACCTAACGAGTGACGCTGCGTTGCGCCCATACGCGTAATTTCATCATACCAGTTTGTACCAGCTTTGTTTGCTTTAATTAAGAAAACATTCTCAGGGTTAGCCGCACGAGCAGCTGCAATAGCAGAAACGTCAGCGTTATTTACACCATTTGCTCCATTTGCATGCAAATAAGTTGGCAATGTAGCTTGCGCTGAAGAACCATATTGTGGGTGATTGTACTGAGGAGCCGTTCCGTTAGCTGCCGCGTTATTACGGTATGCTACGTGTGTCCAATCAGCTTGCTCTTGTGGAGTCAACATTTTTGGAGCACCACCAACGTTTGGATCTGTAGCACCATACATTCCATTATAGGTAATTTGTAATGGCTTCTTTCCTCTTGAACCTTGCTTAGTTGTGTAAACAATTACACCATTCGCAGCACGAGCACCATAGATAGAAGCAGCTGCCGCATCTTTCAATACAGTAGTTGACTCAATATCATCTGGAGATAAGAAATCCGTTGAACCTACAGGAACACCATCAACAATGTAAAGAGGCTCGTTACCACCAAAGGCACCGAAACCACGTACACGAATGATTGAGTTTGTTCCTGGCTGACCGTTTGTGATCAAGGTAAGACCTGCCACACGACCTTGCAACATTTGCTCAACGTTACCCGTTGGCGCAATCTGTAAATCGGCCGCCTTAACGATCGAAGCAGCTGCCGTAGACTCTTTCTTGTTAGTCACTGAGTAACCTGTTACGATTACTTCGCTTAATTGACTAACATCTTCATCTAAAACTACTGAGATAGAAGATTGTGATCCTACGGTCACTGATTTTGTTTTGTACCCTACTGCAGAAATGTTTAAAACAGCATTTCCAGATTTAACTGTCACACTAAATGCACCATTGGCATCAGTTGTTGCACCAGTTGTTGTTCCTTTTACAGCAACACTTACTCCCGGAATTCCTTGAGCATCTGTATCCGTAACTTTACCTGATACCTTGCGATCTTGCGCGAATGACGAAAAACTCCCTAGCATCACAACCGCGAGCACTAGAAAGCTTCGAAGACTTTGGTAAAAATTGTTTTTCATAATACGTTTTAATTAGTTTTTAAATAATGATTAATTGGGGTTTAACATTCTTTTCAATTCAATATTGGGTCTCCTTTCTTTTTTGGTTTACACTAAACACGTACACAAACATTTAATTAAAAATTCAAAAAATAGGTCTAGAGGATATCATAATCAATTATCGGAATGATACAATTAATTAACTGTGATATACAATCCTTATCGACCAAAGATGTAAAATGACCATTTACCATGCAAACATTTTACTGATATTATTTCATTTTTAGTCTTAAAAATGGCATTTAACCATTATTTGACTATAAATACGCTAGTTATTTATTAGTCAAGTGCCAAAAAAATGAGAATAATAGGAAAATTTGGACAAAAACAATCCCTATGCAAATATTAATTTTGTCCTATATTAAGAATTTGTAAAACTTTAATAAATATTTTTCTGAAGTCCCAAAAATCCTAAAACACAATTTCATGATTAATGTCTAATTTTGGCTAATGACAGATTTCGTACCTAAAAACATCTTACCTAGCCTACCGGAAGAGCCCGGTGTCTACCGCTATTTCGATGCGTCCGATACAATCATCTATATAGGAAAAGCCAAAAACCTAAAAAATAGGATAAGCAGCTATTTCACCAACCTCCAAAATCACAATACAAAAACTCGAAAATTAGTCCAGCAGATTTGTCGGCTCGAATTCACCATCGTACACTCCGAATTTGACGCACTTTTATTGGAGAATACGCTTATCAAACAATTTCAGCCCAAATACAACATTCTACTACGGGATGATAAAACCTATCCATTTATTTGTTTAACCAAAGAACATTTTCCTCGCCTTATCACTTCGCGGCGAATCGACCATGCCGCAGGTACATTTTTTGGCCCATATGCGAATCCGAAAGCAATGAATGGGATGCTAGAGATGATTCACCAACTATACCCATTGCGCAGTTGCTCCCTCGCGTTAAAGCCCGGAAATATTGAACAAGGGAAATTCAAGGTCTGCCTAGAATACCACATCGGTAATTGCAAAGGGCCATGTGAGGGATTGCAAAAGGAAGATGATTATTTGGTATACATCGATCAGGTAACACATATACTAAAAGGAAATTACCAAAAACCAAAAACTTTTTTCCAAGAACGAATGCAAGAATCAAGCGGCCGTTTAGCTTTCGAAGAAGCGCAAGAATGGAAAGAAAAATGGGAACTCCTCGAAAACTTTCAATCGAAATCGACAGTCGTCAATCCATCCATCCATGATATCGATGTGTTTTCGATGGTTTCAGACGAACAGATGGCATACGTCAATTTCATGAAGGTTATTAACGGGACTATTTTGCAGTCACAAACCTACGAAGTCAAAAAGAAATTAAATGAAGACGAGTCGGACCTACTGACTATGCTGATTTGGGAAAAGCGAGATCAATTTCACAGCGAGGCCAAAGAGATTTTGACAAACATTCCCATGTCAATCGAATTTCGTGGAATCAAGAATACCATCCCGCTAATGGGTGACAAGAAAAAACTATTGGACATGTCACTCAAAAATGTGCTCTATTTCCGCAAAGAAAAAGCCGATCGCAAAGCCGCAGAAGAATCAGGTGGGGATCGAAAAATGCGTGTTTTATTGACTTTGAAAAATGATCTTCATTTAAAACACTTACCCAAACGCATCGAATGCTTTGATAATTCCAACCTCCAAGGGACTAATCCAGTCTCTGCCATGGTTTGCTTCATAAACGCCCAAGCGGCTAAAAAAGAATACCGCTTGTTTACTCCGCGAACAGTCGTAGGACCAGACGATTTCGCGACCATGTACGAAGTCATTACACGGCGCTATACGCGATTGATCGAAGAAGAGGCCGAAATGCCCGACTTAATTATTGTCGATGGAGGCAAAGGCCAATTAAGTGCCGCATGTGATGCACTGAAAGCAATAGGTCTTTATGGACAAGTTCCCATTATTGGTATCGCAAAAAGACTTGAGGAAATTTACTTCCCAGAAGATAGTCTGCCTTTGTACATCGACAAAAAATCGGAATCCTTAAAATTAATCCAACAACTTCGCGATGAGGCACACCGTTTTGGAATTACAGCGCATCGTAACAAGCGTAGCAAGAATTTCCTAATAAGTCAATTAGAAGAATTAGATGGAATTGGAAAATTAACCGCCCAAAAATTAATGAAACATTTTGGCACGATACGCAACATGTATGATTCACCAGCGGAAGATCTAGAAAAAGTGTTAGGGAAATCAAAAACACCTGGTTTTCGGAAACAACTCAAAATTTGGCTAGACGAAAAGTCTTAATTGTGAGATTCAAATTTCCCTACCTCAATGTGCTGAAATTGTCTGTAAACTTGAATAATGATTGAGAGCGCAATGGCCATTTCACAAACGCCAACAACTAACACAAAGATTCCCATCATCAGGCCTTGCTGCGCATCATCTTGGCGCGAAAAAGCAATTAAATTCAAATTAGCCGCATTTAACATCAGCTCAATACCCATCAATATAAATATCGCATTACGCTTTAGAACCATAATCGTGAAACCCGTAGCGAACAATGCCGCACTCGCCCATAAAAAATAAATTACCGGAATTTCAGTCATTTCGTTTTGCAATATAAGTTGCCCCCACGAGCGCAATTAATAAATAAACACCAACCAATTCGAACGGAAAGGCATATTTTGTCAAAAGCGCAACACCCACATCGCGTAATTTCGACTGATCATTACCCACTACATGCAATTGCCAATCCATACGTGAAAAGACATAAATCAAACCAATAAAAATCGATAATCCAACCGCTGCCGACCTGATAAAACTACGCTGCTCGACCCTTAAATGATTCTTACCGTTCGTTTCGCGGGACTGCTGAGTCGTCAACATGATTCCAAAAAGGATTAAAATCAGCACTCCACCCACATAAATCATCAAATGAGAAACAGCCATTACGTCAGCATAAGCAATGACATACAAGCCCGCAAGACCAAGCATACACATAAACATCGCCAATGCCGCATGCAAGATATTGCGCGTAAACAACATCGCTAACCCACTCCCGCAAGTTAAAATCACTAATGCCAAAAATGATAGTAAGATAGGGGTCATGGTTTAGACGTTGGACGCTGGACGTCAGACGTTGGACTTGGATCTTTAGCTTTTACTTTAAAACTTGGCTTAAAAACTGACTTCTTAACCTCCGGACTAACGACTTCGGACTCCGGACTAGTACTAGACGCTGGACTTTGGACGTTAGACGCTGGACCTTCGGACTCTTGACTAGCGACTAGCGACTCCGGACTTGCAACTACCTTGGGTTTAAAACTTGGCTTAAATGCAGGTTTAGACGCTGGACCTTCGGACTCTTGACTAGCGACTAGCGACTGACTACTGTCCACTGTCGACTGACCACTGTCCGCGGACTTCTTCAACTCCTCTTTCTCCGCCACAAACTGTTCATACAAACGCTTCTTCTCCTCGGCCTCCTCCGCCGATAAGTTCGCAAATGAGAAATTATGCTCTTTGACCTCAAAAACAGAAAAGTCATACTCCGATGTCATCGTTAAACACTCCGTCGGACAAACCGTTGTGCACAGACCACAAAAACAACATTTAGACATGTCGATGTCGAATTTGGCAGCATAAAGTCGAATGGGAGATCCGTCAGATGTTAGGCCAACTAACCCAGTAGCTTTGATGGGCTCAATTTCGATGCAATCAACGGGGCAGACTTTGACACATTTGTCACAAACGATGCAATCATCCATCTCATTGTGTAGCTGGTAGCGACCATTATCTGGGACAGGAATTTCCACATGCGGATATTCCAATGTCGTAATCCCTGAAGTTTGCGAAAAATAAGCGGCATCCTGAATGTTATGTTGGGTCCGCTTTTTACGAGCATCCCAGGCATGCTTCCATGTCAGAGCCATCCCCTTTCGAGTGCTCTGAATCACATCAACAATTTCTTTCAAATAACGCTTCATCTCAGACATTAAAAATAAATGGCGGGATAAGAAGACGGATCAGCTTCACGCATCATTTCGTAAACAGTATCCACCACATTTTCTACATTTGGTTTTGAAAAATAATCTCCATCCGAACTATAGGCTGGTCGGTGAGGCATCGCCGCTAAACACCGCGCTGGACTATCTAACCACGAAAAGGCACCTTGTTTGTCTAACACCTCTTGCATCATATAGGCTGATGTCCCTCCCGGCATATCTTCGTCGGCAAACAACACACGCTGCGTCTTCTGAATCGATGTCAAAATAAGGTGGTATCGGTCAAATGGCAATAAAGTTTGTACATCGATAACCTCAACCGAAATTCCCATATCGGCTAAACAATTCGCTGCCTCCATCACGATCCGACACATCGACCCATACGTTACAATCGTCAAATCATTCCCCTCTCGTAATATTTCAGGCACCCCAAGCTCTACTTGAATAGCCAATAAATTGTTGGGCATCGGTTCTTTCAATCGATATCCATTCAAACACTCAACCACCACACCGGGATCATCTCCGGCTAATAACGTTCGGTACATGCCAGCCGCTTGAGTCATGTCACGCGGAACACAGAAGTGAACTCCACGCAATCCATTAATCAACACAGCCATTGGACTTCCCGAATGCCAAATCCCCTCCAAACGATGCCCACGCGTTCGCAGTATCATCGGAGCTTTTTGACCCCCAGCCGTACGGTAATGTAAACAAGCCCAATCATCCGATAAGATCGGAAAAGGATAAAATATATAATCTAAATACTGAATCTCGACAATTGGTCGTAAACCACGCATCGAAGCGCCAATTCCCTGACCCACAATACTCACCTCTCGAATTCCCGTATCCGTAACTTTGAGAGGTCCAAAAATCTCTTGCAAGCCCGCTAGCGTTTGATTTACATCACCAATCTTCCCTACGTCCTCACCCAAAATAAAGACGCGTGGATCGGTTAAAAACTGCGCAAAACTCTTATTTAAAATTTCGCGCCCATCTACAAGGACAGGTTCTTTATCATATTCAGCCTTAACCCCTTTAATGTGCATTGGACTTTGCGCTGATTCACTCATTTGATGTGAACTAAACCGACGATGGTTTTTCGTCTCCAATTCTTCAAGCCAATGCCGAAGTAATTTGACAGCAGGCCCTTGAAAGAAGCGAAAAGCACGCAAGGTTTTTCGCCCTGCACGCACCAAATCACTAAAAATCGGGTATGAAAGTTGGTTTAATTCTTCTAATATAGGTTCGATCAAACCAGGTTCATTCGTCGAATCATATAGGTTTTTAGCAATCCGTAAGAAGCCCTTTTTGTCAACTTCAATCGAAGCCATGTAAGCAGCAAAAGCCTCTTTTTGGTATCTGCGTGCTTCTTTAAAGGCCTCTTCATCAATGGCAAGCAAGGTGCTTTCATCCGAAATTCCAGCCTGTATAATCCACTCCCGAAAACGCACATTGCAATCAGCATCAGACTCAAATTGAAGGCGCTCGGCCGACTTATATCGCTCATGTGATCCGGAGGCCGAGTGACCTTGTGGTTGTGTACATTCAATAACATGCACTAAACAAGGCACATATTCCTCTCGCGCCAAACGAGCCGCCTGCTGATAAGCCACCACCAATCCAGGATAATCCCAAGCCTTTACTTGAAAAATCTCTATTCCTTTTTCCGTTTCTGTTCGTTGGTATCCAGCTAACGCCTTTGAAATCGATGATTTAGTTGTCTGAAATTCAATGGGAACTGAGATGCCATAACCATCATCCCAAACTGAAAAAACAATCGGAATTTGCAACACTCCTGCCGCATTTATACACTCCAAAAACATTCCTTCGGAAGTTGACGCATCCCCAATCGTCGTAAAACAAACCTCCTGTCCCCCTTTGGAAAATAACGCGCTATATGGCTCTAAATCAGGCCTTTCCTTGTACATTTTCGAAGCATAGGCCACGCCCAATGCACGCGGAGTCTGCGCACCTGTCGAAGAAATACCCGCAACATTATTATACGTTTCAGTTTGATTTAACCATTCCCCCTGGGCATCTAGCCACCGAGTTGCATGGTGATTATTCATTTGTCGGCCACCTGAATGTGGATCAAACTGAATATCGGGATGTCCATATAATTGCGCAAAATATTGCGGCCAGGTTAAGTCTCCAATCGCCACCCCGATCGTCTGATCCCGGTAATAACCTGAAATATAATCACCCCGTTGCATCGAATTCGCCAAAGCTATTTGACACAATTCCTTCCCATCCCCGTAAATTCCAAATTTGGCTCGACCCGAAAAAACTTCTTTGCGCACTAGCAAACTACATGCCCTACTTAGCGCAGCAAGTCGATAATTATCCATTACCTGATTCGGATCAAATGTAATCCCAGGATTAGAAAATGAATAGCTATGAGTCAAAGACAAGAGTATTTATGATTGTAACGTGTAAAAATACAACAAAATCCTTGTCGGCCAAATACGTTCCATTTCAAACTTTTTGAAAAACTCCCGCATTTCTTTTGCCGAATCTTTCCATTGTTATAGATTTGTTACTCAACTAAGTAAACTAATAATATTAACCATGAAGAAATTTTTAGGAGTACTCGCACTCATTTTAGGCTTTGCTTTCCAATCAAATGCACAAGGAGCCATCCGATTTAAATCTGAAAAACACGATTTTGGCAAAATCAAAGAGGGTACACAAGCATCTTATGCCTTTGAATTCACAAACACAGGAAAAACTCCGGTAGTTATTTCCAATGTTCAACCATCATGTGGCTGCACCACGCCAGAATGGTCAAGAGAACCAATAATGCCGGGAAAAACAGGAAAAGTTACCGCATTATATAACTCTGCTGGAAGACCTGGAAACTTCAATAAAACCATTACGGTGGTCAACAATGGAGAAGTATCTCAAATTATTTTGACCATACAAGGTTCAGTTATTCCCAAGTAAGTTTAGCGAATCAAAAAGGGCCGACAATTAAATTTGTCGGCCCTTTTTTTTGTGTTAATCTCGATTAAGTAAGGCTTTATTTTTAAGCCCATTTATCCATGAGGCAATTTTGAGTACATCTCCGGCTGGAACATGGCTCATAGGTGCCATCTCCGTTGCATAGTCTGGCCAATTCTGTGGCTTTGGTTTATAAACTAAAGCTAAAATTTGCTTGTCCGTATAATTTCGTTTGGCAATATCTACATAAGATGGCCCTACGACTCTCGCCTCTTTCGCATGGCAAGCTAAACACGTGTGCTTTTTCAACAATGCCATTGCCTCCGCATCCGAAATTATTGACTTTCCAGAAGGCTTGGTAGCTACTACTTGAACTACTTTTTCAACTTTTTCTACCTGCATTCGATTTGACTCCGAAACCGCAATCTTGTCCCCCGCTGGAATTTGATTCAACGTATAGTAGGCAGTTTCATGAAGTAAAGGGTCGCCAGATTCGTTACGAATACCCGTTAATTTAAATTCATGGATATAATACTGTCGTAACCCGTCAATTACTAAACGCACTTTTCGTTTGTCAGCTGAAACCTCCATCGCAGAAATCTTCAAATCCTTGAGTTCAATAATCGGACTTCCGTATTGATGTTGGTATTTGTATATATAAGACCTTAAGGCATAAGAAGCTGCTTTTTTAACGGAATTTACATCCACAGCCTGCGTGAAACTTAGTTCAAATCCATCTGGCTTCGCATGTATATTTTCAATTTCAAAGGGCATTTCTCCATTCCAAAAAAGCCGTTGCAGACCAAAATTATCTTTCCCGGTTGAACCCCAACCGCGGGAAGTCATCCCGACAAACATGGAACCATCCAATCCAAAGCGTTCGCGTAAAATACCCGACTGAAAACCTTCTCTGTAATTAATACAAAAACCTTGATACACTCCATTGACCTTCTCTAAACCCATCCGCATCACTTTAGATTGTCCCTGATCAGCAACAAAATACTGCCCAGGGAATGGACTAAACTTTCCTTTCGTCGAGTCTTGCAAAATATCTGAAGTACTTATTCCCATAATGGCATGTGGAAACCAAACAGCAGGCAATTTTAAATTTTTCACTTTGGCTGCCGCCTCGTACATCGGGGCGCCATTATCTTGAATTTCTTCGAGGGTCAACTTAAACGGGCTGTTGGGCTCCTTAGCCCACTTTAAACCGCCTGGGTTGCCTGCAAAATCTCCCTTCGCCAAATGCGTTACACGACCCGATCCAACCCAATCCCCTTGGTTTTCACCATAAAAAATATCCCCTTCATCATTAATTGAATACCCTGCTGGAGACCGTAAACCCGCTGAATGTGGCTCCATGGTACCATCAGGCTTGATTTTCAGAAGCCAGCCCCTCCATTTGGCAAATTTACCTTCACCGAAACCGACCCAGGCAAGGTTTAACGTCACCAACATATCCCCGTTTTTGTCAAAAACAGGCCCATACGTATACTCGTGATAATTACCAGATAAATCAAACTGATAAATGGGAACATATAAATCCGCGACACCATCACGATCCGTATCTGTGATTTTGGTTAATTCACCACGCTGGGAACAATAAAAAGAACCGTCTTTGTAAGCAAGTCCCAAGACTTCGTGCAAACCACTAGCGAAGCGTTTGAAGTGTACTTGATGATTTTCTTTTTGATATGGATTTTCGATAATCCATATTTCGCCACGACGCGTACTTACAGCTAAACGGCCATCAGGCATCGTTGCAATACCACCAATCTCTAGATAAATATCTTTCGGAATCGGAAGCGTCTTAATTTCGTAATAATCCTGCTCAGTTTTGGCAGATTTTTTCTGTGCCACAACACCCATCGGGAGCAGCAAACAAACGGCTAAAAAGCTATATAAATTTTTCATATTATTACAATTACCAAATGATCTGATAAGTTAAACTAGTTCCCTGAACGGCTTGTCTGCCTACCGAAAAATCAACTCCACCGCCAGTCGTTTGGACAAAGTAAGATTGATCTTTTAGGCCAACTAAACTTGCGTTCACTGCCGCGATTTGCTTAGGGGAGGCGATACTAAAATCAAGTGCTGATTGAAGCGAGCTGGAATTTTTGAAGGTAATTGTTCGTTTTAGCCCAATGTTATTGGCCGCTGGAACGATACGATCTTCCAATTGCATTTTTGCGGCCGTCCAATCGTACATGAAGACCGGTCGGCCTTGCTCCAACTTATACCCTTTATAAACTAATTCTGTCGCATTGAGAGAATCAGGTTGCGCTTGATGATCAAGCGTTAACGGGAAACGACCATCCAGGACGACTGTCACTCCGAGAGGCTCTGACGTTTGGGGCTCTCCGCGATCATGCCACATTTGCGTGGCATTGAGGAAAGGACCACGCCATACTTGGAGTAGGGCACCTTGCTTCAGGTCATACGAATAATGCACACCGGAAGGGTCTCCTACATGTATAACATGTGTTTTTTTCTTCCCTAGATGAAAAGCGAAGGACCGTTGCATCACAGGTTCTGCATTTGCTTTCACCTCGACAATGCCCACAGCCTCCGGGTCAATCATGGACTTTCGATCATGCAAAATTACTGGATGTGAACCGACGCGCTTAACAAGTAAACCTAGCGCTTGAGGGCCCCAAGGAAAATCTTTGATGTGGATTAATTCCAACTGATGTTTCCCGGCCGCTAAATAAATGGAATGTGTAACCTTGTCAGAATACCAATGCGCCCCTTGATTTAGTTCTTTCCCATCTACTTTTAAAACACCACCACCCGTCCAATGCGTTTCAAATTCATAGGTATCAGCATCAGGAATAGTTAATTCAGCTTGGTAGCGAATTAAATAATCATTTTTAGCTGGGACTACTTTGACTGTCAATTTAGGGATTGTTCCGGCCATAACTGGAGTGGCTTGTCCAATAACAGGTTCCGTAAACTTCCCTGAATAGTATGTGTACTTTACTTCTCCAAGGCTGGCAGAAGGTTTATCAAATGTCTCGTATCGGATATTACGAAATGCAACAGGACCGTGGTCGCCTTGAATGCGAATTGGGCCAAAAGCCGCCTCTGCATCGAAAAGTGCTCCACGTGTCATGCCAGAAACTTCAATATTTTCGTGAATTAAAATGCCATTAAGAATGACTTTTTTAAACCGTGCGTTTTGAATTTTCTTTCCGGTAGCGTCAAAACGGGGTGCCTGAAAATCAATTTCAATCGTTTGCCAGGTCCCAGGAGCTTTACACGCGTTTTGTAATGGAGCATTCCCTTCGTACCCTTGATTTCCTTTTCCACGTCCCTCATCCCAGCGTTCATAAATTCCACCACAATCACCAAAATTTATTTTTGTTTTCCCCCATGAATCATACAACTGAACTTCGTACCGGCCTTGTAAGTAAATTCCAGAATTCGCTCCTTTCGGGAGCATAAAGTCTAGCATCAACCGCATGTCGCCATGGTTTAGTTGAAATGTTAAATCATCCGTCCGCTGGTACTTACCGTGCCGCAACGTGTTTAACAAAACCCCTTTCCCGGTAGCAACTTGAAAGCTGGTGTCTGAATAGGTAGCTCGCACAGCACCTTCGATGGACCAATTGGTACTCGGTTGGGCAAATGCTTGAAGATCTGAGAGAGAAATTGTCTGCTGAGCGAAACTAGTCCACGATAGCAGCAGAAGCAAAAGAATTTTCCGCATGGATATTTGATTAAATAGGTTGTATGAAAACAAAACTAATAAAATAACTGAACAATTTCATCGGCACAAAGGGGATAGTGGTAGCAAAAAATAACTAGGTATAAATCAAAGTTTGTTAATTTGTTTTTTTAGGCATCGACAAAATGATCAAAAGTAAATTAACTACGCGGTCCATCTTAATTCACCTGCTATTTTGGGCCTGTTTATTAGCCTTACCGATACTCTTGGGCCCGAGTTCTCAGTCGACAGATCCTGCTGAGATGCAACGTCACTTTCAGTGGAACTTGTTTTTCTTTGTTTTTGGACTAGCCAATATTCCTATATTCTATATAAATACAGAGGTATTAATCCCCAAAGTGCTCAAGAAATATAATATCTTATTGTATTTGGGATTTTTAGTTTTAGGATTTTTCATCATGGTTTGGCTAAATGATATCATTTTTGACCTACTTTTCCCAAATCGTGAGGTTGGACCTCGTCGGGGCGGTGGCGGCATGAAACGCTTTACGTATTTACGTATCATTTTCCAATATTTATTCATCATAGCCATTGGGATTAGTTACCGCTTTCTTTCAGACAACTTACACGAACAAGAAGCTAAAAAAGAAGAGGAAAATGAACGCTTAAAGTCAGAACTTTCTTTTCTGCGCTCGCAAATTAGCCCACATTTTATGTTCAATGTGCTCAATAGCATTGTTTCGCTTTCGCGTAGAAAGCCAGAAAGTGTCGAACCTGTGATCATTAAATTGTCCGAATTGATGCGCTACATGATTTATGAAACAATTGACTCCAAGGTAGCAATCAGTAAGGAGGACAACTATTTGGAATCCTATATTGAATTGCAAAGGCTACGATTTGGAACGGATATTCAAATCAATTATGAGTCTAATTCGACCAATCCTTCGGGAACAATCGAACCAATGTTACTGATTCCATTTGTCGAAAATGCCTTCAAACATGGAGTGGGCATGGTGACAAATCCAACCATTTCAATCCGCCTAATCGATACACCTGAAGCCTTAACGTTTGAAGTAACCAATCAAGTGAGTAAACACGTGACGGAACATAAAGATGAAAGTTCAGGCATTGGGCTAACGAATGTGCGACGTAGGCTAGAGTTATTGTATCCTGAAACGCATACATTGGACATTATGGAAGAGGATGGAACTTATCGGGTAGCACTAATGATTAAACACGTATAAATCATGGAAGAGGTTCAAGAGCAATTTAATGAGTTGCCGAGTACACTTTTGCGTTGCATCGCGATTGATGATGAAAGTTTGGCATTGGATTTAGTAGAAGACAATATTGCCAAAGTCCCTTTTCTAAAGATGGAGGCGCGTTGCCGCAATGCATTCGAAGCTATTGCGTATTTACAAAATAATCCAGTTGACCTTATTTTCCTGGATATTCAAATGCCTGGCTTAACAGGTGTTCAGTTTTTAGAGGGATTAACTCATAAACCTATGGTTATTTTCGTTACTGCCTATCAGCAATATGCGGTCGAAGGATTTAATCTAGACGTCATCGATTATGTGTTGAAACCTATTTCGTTTGAGCGATTCTTGAAGGCATCTCATAAAGCCTTGGATTTCTACAAAAGTAAATTAGCTCTCCAAGTTCAAGGAGCGGTAAGTGAATCGAAAGTTGACTATATTTTCATACATGCTGATTACTCCTTGATGAAAATTATGCTCGATGACATCTTATATATTGAAGGCCTCAAAGATTACATCAAAATACATTTACGGACTCAAAAATTTCCGGTGGTTTGTCGGATGACGATGAAGCTAATCGCAGAAAAGCTCCCGGCAGATTCGTTTTTGCGTATCCATAAATCCTATATAGTTTCGCTTAAAAAAATCGAATCCATTCGAAATCAGAAAGTAAAAATTGGGGAAAATCACATCCCGTTAAGCGACAGTTATTCAGAACAGTTCTACCAAACGATTGGGTATCAAAAAACGTAAAGATTTACGTAACTTTGAATCTTTGGTGAAATTAGCTTTATGTCCATACTTAAAAAACTTGCCGGGGAAACGCTATCCTATGGTTTCAGTACAATCCTGGGACGATCGCTAAATTTCCTACTTGTTTTTGTTCATACGTGGGCATTTCTTCCCGCTGAGCTTGGTATCAACGTAAAGCTATATGGATACATGGCCATCGCTAATATCCTCTACACATATGGCATGGAAACCGCTTATTTTCGGTTTGCCAAAGAAGCCCCTGAGAAATATTACCAACTGATATTAACGGCCATTATAGCAACTTCGGGGGCTTTTACCCTAGGATTATTTTTTTTCGCGGAACCGATCATGCAGTCGCTTGGGTATCCCGGAAAAGGAATTTTTCTCAATTGGCTTGCCCTAATTCTAGCGATTGATGCCATCACGGCGATCCCATTTGCCAAACTTCGACTTGAACAAAAAATCAAAAAATTTGTCACGGCGAAAATCGTTTCAATCCTCGTGAACGTGGGGCTAAACCTACTGTTTTTATTGGTCTTAAAGCCGATACATACGGGGGATTTTGGGCAAACGTTACCCTCATTTTTCAAAGAATTGTATGTGCCGGGAATTGGTGCAGGATATATATTTTTGGCGAATTTAATTGCGAATGCAAGTTTATTTTATTGGCTCAAAGATGAGTTTAAAGCGTATCGTTGGCGCTGGGATTGGGCCGAATTTAAGGGGTTGTGGATCTATGCGTACCCGATCATGTTCATGAGTTTGGCTGCGATGTTCAATCTAATGTTTGATCGATTGTTGCTTGAGGAATTTTTACCCACAGGATTTTATCCAGGTAAAACGTCACAGGATGCGCTGGGAATTTATGGGAATTGCTACAAGCTTTCTGTTTTTATGAGTTTGGCTATTCAAGCGTTCAAATACTCAGCAGAACCTTTTTTTCTAGGAAAGAAATCGGAAAGTAATAGCCAATCAAATTTAGCTTTAGTGACGCATTGGTTTGTCATCGTATGTACGCTTTTGTGGGTTGGCGTTTCTGTTAATCTTTTTTGGATTAAGACCTTATTTTTACGCCAATCAATCTATTGGGAAGGTATCGGAATCGTACCCATTTTGTTACTGGCCAATTTATTCCTGGGCGTTTATTATACGCAGTCGGTGTGGTTCAAACAAACCAATAAAACCTACTATGGAACGATCATAACCCTAATGGGATTAGGCGTAACCTTGTTGGGCAACATCTTGTTTATACCGGTATATGGTTACATGGCATGTGCTTACTCATTCTTAGCATCTAGCATTGTGATGACAGTTTTAAGTTTTATTGGGGGGCAGAAATATGCTCCGGCACCTTACAGATGGAAAAGTGACCTAGCTTACTTAGTTTTAGGTGGATTTTGCATTTACGCAGGAGGGTTAGATTGGATTTCAGTACCACTAATCACTGCAAATTTGGGCCTAATCATTGTTATTGTGTTTATTGGGCTATATGAATTTAATTGGCGAGCAGGAAAACCTCACTTGAAGTTGTAAGTATGAAGCAGGAATTACGGACTCAATATTTGACTTTAAAGCTGAAAATCGGCCAGATGCTTGCGCGTTTAGATGAGACAGAGAAAACGATTGTCCAACTAGAAAATGATTTAAAAGTTGCGAATTTAGCGTTGGAAGAAAAATCAAAACTACTAGTTGACGTATCAGCCAAAGCAAAAGAATATGAAAAAAGCTTAAAAAAATCAGATAAAATTGGTAAACTTGTGACTAGTAAAGACAACACAGAGGCCTCGAAAGCTGAACTGAAGAAAAAGTTAGATAGTTATATAGTAATTATAGATCATTGTATTGAGCAATTACGCAAACCATGAGTGAAAAGCTACCTTGCAACTTATTATTGGGGATACAAAATGTCTCCCTGCGTGTAAGTAAACAGGAAGAATCATGTACGCGAAACGCGGCAGTCATAGTGAACCGCTTAGTTAAATTTTACGAGAAAGAGACAAACAGCACGGATCCCAATAAAGTAATGGCCTTAGTGGCGCTGGATTTAGCTATGTGTGGTATAAAATTTGATTCGGAACGCAAAGAATTGCAAAACAATGTTCATTCGGAAAATAGTCAGTTAATCGAACTGGTATCTGAATTTACCTTATAAAAAAACCTTCTTCTTTTGGGCAGTTGACAGAGCGCTAATGTTTAACAAAACAATCGTTCTATGACTATATTATCGCTTATTATCCCCTTGTTATCACTTGCGGGTGGGGTATTTGCCGGAAAAATTTTCTTTTCCAAAGTGAATAAAAATTTAGAAGCGGATGCCCAAAGCAAAGCGGATGAAATATTAAAAAATGCTTCTTTTGCAGCTGAAAACTTAAAGAAGGACAGGATGCTCGAGGCAAAGGAAAACTTCCTTCGTTTGCGTGGTGAATTTGAGGAAGAGACGCAAGCAAAGAAAGGGATTCTGATTGAAAATGAACAAAAATTACGTGAGAAAGAACGTACCTTAGCTCAGCAACAAGAGCAGCAACGGATTGCAGATCAAGAATTGCAATCGCAAAAGCAAAGCATCCAAACGAAAGAAGAAAATTACCGCAAAAAATTTGAGGATGTAGAAAAGGTTCGCGCTGAGGCAGAAGCAATGTTAGCGAATCAGATCAATCAATTAGAGAAAATTGCAAATCTTTCGGCAGATGAGGCGCGCCAACAACTAATCGATGCCTTGAAAGCGGAAGCAGAATCAAAAGCTAGTTCAATCGTAAAACAGGCAATTGAGGAAGCTAAGTTGACAGCCACAAAAGAGGCTAAGAAAGTAGTGATTGAAACGATCCAACGGACTGCAGCAGAAAATGCTATTGAAAACTGCGTATCTGTTTTCAATATTGAATCAGACGATATTAAAGGAAAAATTATTGGACGGGAAGGACGTAACATTCGTGCACTGGAGGCAGCTACAGGTGTTGAATTTATCGTAGATGATACTCCTGAGGCAATTATCATCTCAGGTTTTGATCCTGTTCGTCGGGAAATCGCACGTCTTTCTTTACACCGTTTGGTACAAGATGGACGTATTCACCCAGCACGTATAGAAGAAGTAGTCAATAAGACTAAAAAGAATATCGATGACGAGATTATCGAAATCGGTGAAAAAACAGTTATCGAATTAGGTATTCATGGATTGCATCCAGAATTAATCAAGATGATTGGTCGGATGCGTTTCCGTTCTTCATATGGCCAAAACCTATTGCAGCACTCACGCGAAGTAGCTAAACTATGCGCAACCATGGCTGCCGAACTAGGACTAAATGCTAAACTTGCGAAGCGTGCTGGATTATTGCATGATATTGGTAAAGTTTGGCATGAAGAACCAGAACTACCGCATGCTTTATTGGGAATGGAGTTAGCCCTAAAATATAAAGAGCATCCAGAAGTTTGCAATGCAATCGGTGCGCACCACGATGAGTGTGAAATGACCTCCATGATTTCACCCATTATCCAAGTTTGTGATGCGATTTCAGGCTCGCGCCCAGGTGCGCGTCGAGAAATGATGGAATCGTACATGAAACGTCTTCGCGATTTGGAGGCGCTTGCTACATCTTTTCAAGGTGTTCAAAAATGCTATGCGATACAGGCAGGCCGTGAGTTACGAATTTTAGTAGATGCGGAACATGTAAGTGATGAAAAAGCATCTAATTTATCATTTGACATCTCCCAAAAAATCGAAAAAGAAATGCAATATCCTGGCCAAATCAAGGTAACGGTAATCCGTGAAATGAGAGCCGTGAATTTTGCTAAATAAGTTTCTTGATAATTTGTTGAACGGTAAATCACCTTCGACATTTTTACCTATTTTTGCTAACGCTGCCGGGGTCTTCAACCCCGGCAGCGTTTACCGTTTTTATGATTTTAATCACACCTACAACAGCGCAACATTGGCAGGCATATTATGCCCTGAGATTCTCAGTTCTACGAGAACCTTGGGATCAGCCACACGGATCTGAAATTTTAGCCGATGAAGCATCCGCCATTCATACCATGGCCATAGGTGAATCAGAAAAAGTACTCGGCGTGGCTCGTATGCACGAATCAGCCGTTCGACAAGGGCAGGTTAGGTGCGTGGCGGTGGCAACGGACCAACAAGGCAAAGGTATTGGAAAACTGATAATGAGTTACTTGGAAAAGGTAGCAATGGAAAAAGGCTGGCAAGAAATTATACTTGAAGCCCGCGAAAATGCCGTGCCTTTTTATGAAAGCATCGGGTATTCGATTATAGAAAAATCGTATTTGTTATTTGGCGAGATTCAACATTACCGCATGAAAAAAGCGCTACCCCTTTCAGAATAGCGCTTTAAAATTAATGGTTATGTTCAAGCCCCTGAGCACTTGGGATTTGATTGAATTCAATCCCTGATTTCTTCTCATCTTTAAAGGCCTCTTTCGGCTTGATACTCAAAATTTGGAACAACTCTTTATCGGACTTTGCGTCTGGATTAGGCGTTGTCAATAACACATCTCCTGAGAAGATTGAATTAGCCCCAGCCATAAAACAAAAAGCTTGTCCTTCGTAATTCAACTCCAAGCGTCCGGCCGACAAACGAACCGCAGATTTTGGCATCATGATACGTGCCGTCGCAATTACACGGACTAACTCCCAAACCGAAGCCGTCTTTTGATTTTCAAATGGTGTCCCTTCCACTGGCACTAAATTGTTTACAGGTACAGAACCTGGATGCTCTGGCAAATTAGCCAAAGTCAATAACATCCCAATTCGATCGGCGATTGACTCCCCCATTCCAATAATTCCACCTGAACAAACAGACAAATTAGCCTTGCGTACATTCCCTAATGTTTCTAGACGATCATCGTACGTCCGCGTTGAGATTACATCTTCATAATACTCTTCACTCGTGTCAATGTTGTGGTTATAAGCATATAATCCCGCATCTTTCAACTTTTGTGCCTGATCCGCTGACAACATACCTAGCGTGCAACAAACCTCCATTCCGAGGGAATTAACACCTTTCACCATAGCTAATACACGGTCGAAATCTTTATTGTCCCGCACCTCCCGCCAAGCAGCACCCATGCAAAAACGAGAACTACCATTCTCCTGCGCACGAACAGCTGCTTGAATTACCTCCTCATAGGGCAATAATTTTTGCACCTTTACATTGGTATGATAGCGCGCAGCTTGCGAACAATAAGAACAATCTTCTGGACATCCTCCTGTTTTGATCGATAACAACGTACTAATTTGTACTTCATTGGGATCATGGTATTGGCGATGCACCGTCGCAGCTTGGTATACTAAATCTAAAAACGGTTGGTTGAAAATTTGCTCAACCTCTTCACGTGTCCAATTATTTCTAATCATGTCATCAATATGTCTAATCTAATTCAATCATATAAGGCATTAATGCCAAAAACCCTTCTCTTTTCTTCATGCGATCCAGCTCCCAAATAGATTTTGTCCACGGCATGTGCTCACGCACGAAACGCTCTTGCATCGATGACTCAGAAAATGCAGATGAAACAAGTTCGTCAACAAATGATTTAGCTTTCGGATAAACCTGAACTTTATAAGATGCAGGTTGCATGCGCGCCCGGTCTGCAGCAATTTCAATCGCCCGATTGAGGCCACCCAGCTCATCTACTAACCCGATTTGCTTAGCCTGAACACCTGTCCAAACACGGCCACCCGCAATTGATTTCAATCGAGCCAATGACATTTTTCGACCAGCCGCAGCCTTTGAGGTAAAAGATTCGTAACCTTGATCAACCATACGCTGCACGACTGATTTTTCAAAATCAGATAATGTGCTCGCTGAGCTTAAAAAGTTCGAATGCGCATGCGTGTTCACGTGATCCTGCGTTATCCCAAGTTTATTTTTAAAGAAATTATCTAAATTTAACCACTGAGCAAAAATTCCAATAGATCCCGTAATTGTGGTAGGCTGCGCTACAATAACATCCGTTCCCATCGCCATATAATACCCGCCAGATGCCGCGTAGGTAGACATAGACGCGATAATTGGTTTAACTTTTTTTGCTAATATAATTTCACGCCACATTATATCAGATGCCAAAGAAGAGCCCCCTGGGGAATCAATGCGCAAAACAATCGCCTTCACCGATTTATTATCGCGTAACTTCCGTAACTCCTTGACAAAATCATCTGAACCAATCGTCCCGTCGCCTCCACGCGTTCCTACGATTTCCCCTTCAGCTACAAGCACCGCAATTTTGGCTGTTCCTTCAACTTCAGCAATCGGATTTTTCGCCTTTAAATAATCGGCCAACTTCACATAGGTCAAATCTTCTGACGGCTTCTTTTTTGTCGCAATACGCATTTGGCCTTCGAATTCGTCCCAATAACCTATTGTCAATAAGCCAGCTTTTTGGGCCTTTATCGGATCCATCGCTTGTAACGAATCCGCAATCGTGTTTAGGCGATCCATTGAAATATTCCTGCTAAGCGAAATCTTTTTGAAAATCTCCTTATTTATTGATTGAATAAATGAAAGTGTTTGCATTCGATTTTCCGGACTCATGTCCTCGCGCAAAAACGGCTCAACAGCCGACTTGTACTGACCAACACGAAATACGAGTGGTTCTATTTCCAACTTATCAAATGCTTTTTTGAAAAACATATACTGAACCGAAATTCCATTAAAATCAAGAATTCCCGCTGGGTTCAAATATACTTTATCGGCCACAGATGCCATATAATAGCCTTTTTCCGAGTATGAGTTCGCATAAGCATATATGAATTTCTTTGATTCCTTAAATTTGGCTAGCGCATCGCGAATCTCAGACAATTGAGCATATCCAGCAAGCGGAAAACTAACATCGAGGTAAATCCCCTTAATTTTAGGATCTACACGTGCACGCTCTAACGCAGAAAGAACCTGAATTAGGCCTAACCTATCTGTATTTGAAAAAAATGGATTTGGAATATCACTGAAAGGACTGTCCTCTGTAGAAGCATTTTCTACGATAGGCCGATTAAAATCGAGTTTCAAGATCGAATTATCTTTCACTACAAACTCAGATTCTGAACTGCTAACAGCGGAACCTACGCCAACAACAATCAACAAAGTGACTATCAGGAACAGAAATAATCCCACCACAGTTGCAAACGAATATTTAACAAATTGCCACATAAGGTATCATTTAGAAAAAACGAATTTCGAAATCATTCCGAAATTTTGATAAAAAATAGGTCAAATGGCCTATCCAAAGTTTTTACGGTAATCTTCCCGCGATTGACGAATTACTTCATGCGCAATCTCACGTCCATAAACATCATCAATGTCCACCGTACTCGAAGTGGTTTCACCAGGTAACATTTTATACGTCCAAAAATAATGACGTAAGCGTTGCACAATATCCTTTGGTGCATCCGAAATATCCCTCCATTTTCCATAAATTGGGTCATCCTTCAAGACTGCAATAATTTTATCATCTGCCTCGCCTTTGTCAATCATTCGAATACCACCAATAGGAATCGCTTGACACAAAATATCACCATGCGTTATCGCACGCTCTGAAAGCACCAAAATATCTAACGGGTCTCCGTCGCCCTGCTTAATGTCCTTCCCTGAATATTTACGCGCTAACTCCGCAATTCCATCTGCACAATACGTCTGCGGTAAAAAACCGTACAACGCAGGAACGATATTAGAGAACTTCTGCGGCCGATCTATTTTCAAATATCCCGTTTGTTTATCAATCTCGTACTTGACGGTATCCGTGGGCACAATTTCAATAAACGCAGTTACTTGCTCCGGCATTTGTTCCCCTATTTGGATTCCATGCCAAGGATGTGCTTTAAAAAAGTTACGATTCATTTAATTTTTTGTTTACTCAACTCAGGTCAATTAAGGGCGCAAATTACAAAAAAATAAGGAAATTCAGGCGATTGTCCTTCAATTCATCGGCAGTATCCGCTATGCTTTCCATGAAAAATCGCTAAATTTGCCGTTTGATTTTATACGCCCATGATATATCCAATCATTCCCTATGGAGACCCTGTCCTTCGCAAAGTTGCCCTGCCGATCGAGTTTGGCAGTATGGACTTGGTGAAACTTTCCGAAGATATGTTCGAGACCATGTATGCGGCAAGCGGCGTAGGTTTAGCTGCTCCACAAATTGGCATGAATATTCGCCTTTTTGTTGTAGATGGCAGACCCATGAACGAAGGAGAAGAGGACGAAGACATCGATTCGTCATTAATTGATTTCAAAAAAGTTTTTGTAAACGCAACTATTTTAGATGAGACAGGCGAGGAATGGGGATTCGAAGAAGGCTGCCTATCGATTCCCGGGATACGCGGTGAAGTATTTCGTCCAGAATATGTCAAAATTCACTACTGGACCGAAAAAGGCGAAGAACGTACAGATATATTTGAGAGCCTAGCAGCGCGTATTATCCAACATGAATACGATCACATCGAAGGTATTTTGTTTACAGACCATTTAAACGTGGTACGTAAACGAATGATTAAAAATAAATTAGGTGACATTACCCGCGGTAAGGTTTCTGTCGATTATAAAATGAAATTCCCCCGCTAATTCTCTACAATGAAGATTTCTATCAATTGGTTACGCGATTTTATTGACCTATCTAAACTTCCAGAACAAGGTAGTCCGGCAGAACTAGATGTCCTTTTGACCAATACCGGTCTCGAAGTTGAAGGTATCGAAGCTCACGAGAAAATACCCGGCGGTTTGCGCGGCTTTGTCGTAGGCGAGGTACTCACCTGTGAAAAATTTGAAGTTAAAGAAAAGATACTCAGCCTTACAACTGTAGATGCGGGTCTTGATGAAATACTGACCATAGTTTGCGGAGCTAGTAATGTTGGCGCTGGCCAAAAAGTTATCGTTGCCACTCCTGGTACAACCTTATTCGATCAAGAAGGGAAAGCCTTATTTACGATAGAAAAACGCAAAGTATATGGCCAGCCGTCTGAGGGGATGATTTGCGCGGAAGATGAAATCGGTATAGGAACGTCGCATGATGGCATTTTAATCTTACATACGGATTTACCAAATGGCACACCTGCCGCAACATATTTTAATATTGCTTCTGACTTAGTGCTGGAAATTGGCCTTACACCCAATCGGGCGGATGCGGCTTCTCACTGGGGAGTGGCGCGTGATATCAAAGCCGTTAGCGGAATTGAAATCACCCTTCCTATTGTAGATTCTTTAGATATATATTCAAACGAATTTCCCATCGACGTACAGATTGAAGATGACGGCTGCGGTCGCTTTTGTGGTCTAAGTATCGACGGGGTAAAAGTTGGCCCTTCTCCTGAATGGTTGCAAGAACGTCTATCCGCTATAGGATTGCGGCCGATCAATAACATCGTGGATATCACCAATTTTATTTGCCATGGACTAGGCCAGCCCATGCACGCCTATGATTGGAGACAAATTAAAGGAGGGAAACTGATTGTAAAAACGGCTACTGCTCATACGAAATTCACAACATTAGATAGCGTAGAACGCACCTTAACGGGCGAAGAAATTATGATTTATGATACCGCTGGCCCGATCGGTATCGCCGGCGTAATGGGTGGTGAACATTCAAGCATTCAACCTGAAACCACCCGTGTATTCCTAGAAGTAGCTTACTTTAAACCAGAGCGCGTTCGAAAAGCCGCTCAATTGCACAGCCTAAAAACGGACGCCTCATTCCGTTTCGAACGTGGAACCGATATTGAAGCGAAGTTATTTGCCATGAAATATGCGGCTAAACTTATTTTAGAACTTGCAGGTGGAAAGATTACCTCGAACATCGTTGACCTATACCCAAGTCCAGTTGAGCTTGCTAAAATTCCTGTTTCGATTGCTCGGGTGCACCAACTCATGGGTGTCAAATTAAGTGCAGATCGCATTAAAGAGATTTTAGTCGCCCTAGATTTTGGTATTGAAAATAATCAAGCAGAAGGTTTCACTGCGATTGCTCCCGCCTATCGTGTGGATGTTACGCGTGAAGCGGACATTATAGAGGAAATTTTGCGTATTCATGGGTTGGATAATATCCCATTATCAGAACATCTGAGTGCCCATTTTATTTCTGAATTTCCGTTGTTGGACAAAGAGAAGGTCCAACAAACCACCGCGATTAGTTTAGCGGCAAAAGGATTCCAGGAAATTATTAGCAATTCATTGACCAAAGGGGATTACCATCAATGGATCCAGAAAGATTTGACTTTTGAAACGGTCGACATCTTAAATCGCCTTTCAGAAGACCTTGGCGTAATGCGCCAGCACATGGTATTTCACGGCTTAGAAGTTCTAGCGCACAATATTAATCGCCGTCAAAAAGATTTGAAGCTTTTTGAATTTGGAAAAACGTATCATAAAAAAGGGACTAAATACATTGAAAAAAGGCATTTAGCACTTTATACAAGTGGTTTACAGGATGGAGAAACATGGGCACAAACTGCTCAAAAAAGTCAATTACACCATTTGTACACCACGGTTATTAACACAATGAAGCAGTTAGGCATTGCGCAATTTGAAACCTCGACCATCGAAAATTCGGATGTGTTTGCTTACGGATTACAAATTTCGGTGAATAAAAAATCCTGCGTGCAATTTGGCCTAATCAACCCAAAACTAGCCCAAAAATTTGACGTGAAGCAAGAGGCGTTTATGGCCGATTTTGATTGGGATTTTTGGGTGAAACAAGAGAAAGGCAATTTCGTTTATCAAGAAATTTCGAAATTTCCGGAAGTTCGACGTGATTTATCGCTCGTACTTGACCAAAGCGTAACGCTTCAAGCGATACAACGCGTCGCTGAACAAACGGAGAAAGCAATCTTGAAAAATGTGTCCGTTTTCGATGTGTATGTTGGCAAAAACCTAGGCGAAGGAAAAAAATCATACTCAGTTAGTTTTATTCTACAAGACGAAAATCAGACCTTAACCGATAAAGTAATCGACGCAACGATGGACCGACTGATTACTCGATTCGAAAAAGAACTGAACGCGCTTATTCGAAAATAGCCCGGCTATGAAAAAATTAGTATTCCTTCTTTCGATTGTTTTTTTCATCGGACAAGCCATACTTTATTTCGCGTACATAAATAGGTTTAGCTTTAACTTTCCGGTTCAAGATGATGTTTCACTCATTGAATTTATCCACGCCAAAGGATCAGGCTCCGACTTATTTTATCAATTATTTCGTGTAGATAATGATCATGCCATTGTTATTCCTCGCATCGCAACGTGGGTAAATCAGCTCATACATGGATCGGTCAATTTTAAGCAACTTATCATGTGGAGCGCAGTAACCCTGACTGGATGCTTCTACTTAGTATTTACGCAGTTTCAAAAATTAAAAATTGCATTTCCCTATTTCATTCCTGTAGGATTTATCCTATTCCAACCGCAATATTTCGAAGTGTCAAATTGGGCCATCACGGGCCTACAACATATCAATATCATCCTTTTTGTCTGTTTGTCTCTTGTGGCATTGGAGAAAAACAACTTAAAATTAGCGCTATTTTGGTCCATATTAGCTGGTTTTACCTTCGGTAATGGTATCGTACTATTTGTCGTGCTTGCCGCCTATCTAATTTTCGCCAAACGCTATAAAGATTTGATTATTTGGGGAATTGGAATCGGTCTTTATGTGGGATTACTTTTGCCGCATTATGTATTTGGCCAACAAGCAAAATTTGACTTTAATGTAGGCTACATTGCCAATTATGCGTTGGGGATTTTAGGAGCATGTGCGCTAGATTTATCAGGAGGAAATTTACAAGCAGGTATCGGATTGGGCGCTCTCTTATTTGGCTATTGGGCCTACCTCTTTTTTTTCAAAAAAGCACGCAACTTTTTTTCGTACCTATTTCTATTTATCGTTGGCACATGTTTAATTATAGCCATTCCACGAAGCTCAAATGATTGGACAAATTACAATAGCAGTCGGTATTTTATATATGCTCCATTTGCCCTGATAAGTCTTTATGCGCTGAGTTTGTCTCAATTTCCACGATTTAGAAAAAAGATTTTTACATGCACAAGCCTGCTTTCTCTAGCCTTTTGTTTTATGTCCTATCATAACCATTCGGCGCAAATGGTAGCGAGGTTTCAAGTAAATCAGGCCGACAATGATAATTGGATTCGCCATCAGCGCGTGTTGGGAAATGTGCCCCAAGTGTTTATTAATGACCAAAAAATCGTACAAGATGCGTTTCAATTGCATTATATAGATCAAGAGCCTGGAATTTTAGCAAAGAAAGATTTGGTCTATTTTTCGTCTGATATACCTACGTGGAAATTAGCCGAAAGCATGTTAGTGGAACGCCATGAGACGTCTATTCGTGAGCGGGATGCGGTTTGGATTAAACGCTTTGATTATTTACTTTTTCCGAATTTCAAGGGCGAAAACACATTGGATAATGCTTGGTATATTATGTTGCAACATAATCAAACGAACAAAATCTACACAGTGGCCATTAACTTTAAAAAGGGTTCATTGCGCAAACTGATTCAAGAAGGACACTATTTATCAAACTACGGGATAGCTCAATTGTATACCGATGGAATCGAGGCAGGCGTCTACCGATTATTTCTTTTGAATCAGAAATCAGGAAAAAATAAACTGTATCGCTTAGCGCAAATGCACGAAATACGTCGTTAGATTAGCGCTTAAACATACCTCCAAGATTTGGCATCTTCATTTTCCCGTCTTGTACCTTGTTCATCATTCGCATCATCTTACGCATATCTTCAAATTGCTTTAACAAATTGTTTACTTGTTGAATTGAAGTTCCCGAACCTGTAGCGATACGATTCTTGCGAGAAGGATTTAAGATATCTGGATTTTGACGTTCATTCGCAGTCATGGATTGAATGATGGCTTCAATCGGTTTGAATGAATCGTTTGAAATATCAACGTCTTTCACAGCCTGCCCCATACCTGGAACCATGCCCATCAAATCCTTGATATTCCCCATTTTCTTAATTTGTTGCAATTGGGTATAAAAATCTTCAAATGAGAAATTATTCTGACGAATTTTCTTGTTTAATGCCGCTGCCTCGTCCTCATCAAAAGCCTGTTGGGCGCGTTCCACGAGTGAGAGTACGTCTCCCATTCCCAAAATCCGGTTCGCCATCCGATCTGGATAGAATTGATCCAGAGCTTCCATTTTTTCCCCTGTGGAAATAAATTTAATGGGCTTATCAACGACTTGGCGAATGGATAGGGCTGCACCACCACGTGAGTCACCATCTAATTTGGTTAAAACAACCCCATCAAAATTCAAGCGCTCATTAAAGGTTTTTGCCGTATTTACAGCATCTTGGCCTGTCATGGAATCCACTACAAATAAAATTTCTGTAGGTTTAACCGCATCCTTTACCGCCGCGATTTCGTTCATCATTACTTCATCGACGGCCAATCGGCCTGCCGTATCCACAATAACCACTTTCTTACCCATTTTCCGCGCGTAAGAAAGCGCATTTTCCGCGATGGAAACCGCATTTTTATTTTCGGGCTCGGCATAGACTTCTACATCAACTTGGGCACCTAGAACTTTCAATTGGTCAATAGCCGCGGGGCGGTAAATATCACAAGCTACCAATAAAACGTTGCGGCCGCCTTTTTTGAGATATTGAGCTAATTTGCCTGAAAAAGTTGTTTTACCTGAACCTTGAAGACCCGCAATTAAAACAACGGCTGGGTCGCCTTTAACATTGATGTCTTGTTTACTGCCACCCATCAATTGAGTCAATTCTTCTTGAACGATTTTGACGAGCAATTGACCTGGCTCAACAGCAATAAGGATTTTTTGCCCCATCGCTTGATCCTTAATTCGATCCGTAATTTCTTTGGCAACCTTATAGTTTACGTCGGCGTCCATTAAGGCCCGACGAATTTCTTTGACTGTAGCAGCGACATTTACGTCTGTAATCCGACCGTTCCCTTTGAGGGTACGCATCGCAGACGTCAACTTGGAACTTAAATTTTCAAACATAGTATCTTAAAAAAGGAATGCAATTTACGATTTTTCAAGTGAATATTTAATCAAAAAAATCGTCTTATTTCAACGGTGCCACTGCAGGCTACTTGCTACGACTTTGTCCTACAAATCTACACATGCACTTAAGTACCAAGAAACACATCACTCTTTATTGACTGAGAAAACCTTGCTATGGGATAGTTTCAAAAAAAAATGAGCAAATACGTCATTTTTAGTTCAAAATAATGAATTCCTATTTACCTTTGCAGGATTAGTTAGGCGAAGCCTCGCTAATCTAAACGCATAAAATAATTTAACGTTCAAATGGAAAAAATTAAAGTTGCCAACCCAGTCGTTGAACTCGATGGAGATGAAATGACTCGTATTATTTGGAAGTTCATCAAAGATAAATTGATTCTTCCTTATGTTGATGTAGATATCAAATACTATGATTTAGGTGTAGAATACCGCGATGAGACGAATGATCAAGTAACGATTGAGGCTGCTGAGGCAATCAAAAAATACGGAGTTGGCATCAAATGCGCAACCATTACACCCGATGAGGCACGTGTAAAAGAGTTCGATTTGAAGCAAATGTGGAAATCGCCAAACGGGACAATACGCAACATTTTGGATGGAACTGTTTTCCGCGAGCCTATTGTTTGTGCAAACGTACCACGTTTAGTACCCAACTGGACTGCGCCGATCATGATTGGTCGTCACGCTTTTGGTGATCAATACAAAGCGACTGATTTTGTTACCAAAGGAAAAGGAAAATTAACGGTTACATTCCAACCAGAAGATGGTGGAGAAGCGCAAACATTTGAGGTTTATAATTTCAAAGGTGATGGAGTTGCGTTAACGATGTATAATACGGATGAGTCGATTAAAGGCTTTGCACACTCATGTTTCAATATGGCATTGGGTAAAGGTTGGCCATTATATTTGTCAACAAAGAATACGATCTTAAAGAAATACGACGGTCGTTTCAAGGATATTTTCGAAGAGATTTACCAAGCAGATTACAAAGCGCAATTTGATGCAGCTGGAATCGTTTACGAGCACCGTTTAATTGACGACATGGTTGCTTCTGCTTTGAAGTGGAATGGGAATTTCGTTTGGGCTTGTAAAAACTATGACGGAGACGTGCAATCGGATACGGTAGCACAAGGTTTCGGTTCATTAGGTTTAATGACATCGGTATTGATTACGCCAGATGGAAAAGTTATGGAAGCTGAGGCAGCTCACGGAACGGTAACACGTCACTACCGTGACCACCAAGCAGGCAAGCCTACTTCTACTAATCCAATCGCATCAATCTTTGCATGGACACGTGGTTTGGAATTCCGTGGCAAGTTAGATAACAATTCAGCCTTGATTAATTTCTGTCAAACACTTGAAAAAGTTTGTGTGGCAACGGTTGAGTCAGGAAAAATGACGAAGGATTTGGCTGTTTGTATTCACGGAAATAAAGTGAATCATGGAGAACACTATCTATACACAGAAGAGTTCTTAGAAGCCTTAGATACAAACTTGAAAGTAGCTTTAGCTTAATTCAAATTAGTTCTTAGTAAAAAAGCCATCTGTCAGTTGACAGATGGCTTTTTTATGGACGACTTATTCATTGACCAGAATCGATCGGGTGTACGAAATGCCTGAACTTGTCGATAGCACTAATTTATAAACTCCTTTACCTATTGTACCTGTAGGCAACAAAAAGGCACCATCTGTGGGGATTACCCCTTGCATTACCATTCGGCCATCTACAGAATAAATCGTATAAACAGCACCTTTCAAATCTGAGACAGACTGTATGGTAGCGCCAGGACTTGCGATCGGGTTAGGATAAATTGACAGTCCACCATCTGAGGGTAAAATATATTGTACATCAGCTGATGGTGAAAGACACGTAATGGCTGGCGAATATTTCCTAGCTGCAGAAATCGAATACGTACCACTCGTGTTCACGCGTAGTTGACTACCTGTTTCAGCAAGGGTGCGTCCATCTTGCTTCCATATATAATCTATCCCTGTGGGCTTATTCGTTGCAGCAATAAAATATGGACTTGCTATCGCTAAGCTAGGCTTCGCTGGTAAGTCTAAAAAGGACACTTGCACGGAGGCAGATAGAGCAGATTTACAACCCAAACTATTTGTAATTGATACATTAAATGTGCCAGAATTTGTCACTTTGATTACTTTAAGCGTATCGTTTGTTGACCAGCGATAAGACCCGGAACCACCTGAGACACTTAACTCAACAGATCCACCTAGGCAAGCAATTAATTCACCTTTCGATAATACGACTGGGGCTTGCGGGGGAATTAAATTAGCAATCTCGAAAGTAGGCACGCTAAACTCATTTCCAAGTGCATCCTCGAATCGTAGTGAATATTTACCAGGACTTAACGTTTGCTTAGTTGCCTGTGTACTAATCACTGATGCAGCACTATTCAACCATTGTATTTTTGCAAAATTCGATTTAGTGGATACAACAAGTTCATTTGCTGGACCACATTGCAAAGTGATAGTTGGCAAAATAGCAGGCAAAATAGGCTTAGAACTTGCAAAGAAGGACGCATTTAATTTATCCTCCCATAAATCCGCCAATTGCCCATACACATTTGGTGTAAAGTGTACGCAAGAAGCATAGCTATCATTTGATCGAGGTATTTCTACTTGATCTGTGTTTGGGCCACTGTACACTTCTTCAAATAATCGATCGTTTACAAAAGCCCTTTGTGCAGATATTATTCCGTTATTAAACGAAACTGGAGAACATGTCGATCCATTATTTAAATAAGATGAAATTGCAGAAACCTCACTAATTATCCAAGGGATTGATATTCCAGTTTGTTTACGCAAATTAGAAACAATCTCTCCAAGATATTCTTTGAATTTATTTTCGCCAATATTATTATGATACGTATCTGTCTCACCTTGATGCCACAATATGGCACGAATACCCAATTTTAATCCATAAATTTCAGCTGCTCGCTTAAGATTAATGAATGGGAATCCGGCTGGATAATACAGGCCCGCTACCCAGGGATTTTCTGATGCAATGCCTCTAGAAGATTCTGCCCAATTTCGAACACTTGTTCCGCCCCAAGCAACGTTTAAAAAGCATACTGGAACATTTAATTTAGTTACTAATGAATCTCCTAACTGTGCCCAATAATATTTTGACAAAGCCATCGGACCTATTGCAGTCCTATTGGACATTTGAACAAAATCAGTAAGGGGGAAATCTAAATTATAGGTTCCTAAGAATCGATGATCTGTATTATTACTATCTTCTCCTAATTCAAAACTGTAAACATTCGCACAGTTTACACGGTCATCAGATGCACCTTTTTCATCTGGTCGCCAAACACCTTGTGCATTCGACTGCCCTGCAATAATGAAATTTTCACCCACACCCACACGCGAAAGTGCTGTTGAATCCAATGCCTTACCATTAACTAAGCTTCGAATCCACATGGTATACCAACCACCTTTAGCTTTAATTTGACCTTGAAAAAGTCCCCCCGCAGGATTCGAATCTAACGAAGTCCAATTGACCAAAGTTCCTTGGTTGGCCTGTACGGGCACCAACTTAACCTGCACGGATGTCGCGCTTACCGCACAATTCCCAAGAATAGAAAAACTGGCCTCATTTGCATTACTTCGCTGAAACACTTGTCGGTTATGCGGGTAGCTAATCGTTACTTGCGCGACAAGAAGGGTGGGCATTAAACAAAAAAATATACCTAAAATTCGTTTCATCATGAGAAATTGTGACTGCTAAATTACCAATTTTACCGAAATACTCAGGAGCTACAATGAAAAAAGTCGTACCGAATACTAATTCGGTACGACTTTAATCAAAAAAGCATTTAGCTTATTCTCCTACTACTGAGAAGGCTACTTTATGTTTAACTTCTTTATGAAGATCAAGCGTCGCAGTGTAATCACCCGTCATCTTAACTTCAGCATCAAAGGATATTTTCTTACGATCTACATCAAAGCCTTTTTCCTTCAACATCTCAGAGATTTGGATACTCGTAACACGACCAAAAATCTTACCACTATCACCCGCTTTCGCCGCAATAGTTAAACTCATTTCTCCAATCGCTGCTGCTAAATCAAAAGCATCTTGACGAATTTTCTCCACTTTGTGAGCCGCCTGCTTAATGTTCTCCGCTAATACTTTACGATTGGATGGAGTTGCCATCACAGCAAATCCCTGTGGGATAAGGTAGTTACGACCGTAACCAGCTTTTACAGGAACGACGTCGTTCTTGTATCCTAACCCAGCAATATCCGTTTTTAATATAATTTCCATCTTATTTACCAATCAAATGTTTATCAGGTTACCCCAGTTTATTTCATACCATCAGCCACATATGGCATCAAGGCTAAATGACGTGCACGCTTAATTGCTTGCGCCACATGACGTTGGAATTTCAAAGAAGTTCCCGTAATCCGACGAGGTAAAATCTTACCTTGCTCGTTTACCAACTTCAATAAATAGTCTGGGTTTTTGTAATCAATATATTGAATGCCAGCTTTCTTAAAACGGCAATACTTCTTGCGATTACTATTTTTATCTACAGGTTCGTTAACTAATGTCATCTTATGCTTCTGTTTTTTCTGGTTTTCTACCTACTAAACCTTTTCTCTTTTTCTCATTGTACAATACTGCGTGTTTATCTAACGCAGTCGTCAAGAAACGAATTACTTTTTCATCGCGCTTGTACTCAAGCTCTAATTTCGCGATAAACTGAGGATCCGCTGCAAATTCAAATATTTGATAGTAACCTGTGTGCTTGTTTTGGATTGGGTAAGCCAACTTACGTAAGCCCCAAGCATCGTCATGAACGATTTGCGCACCATTATCTACCAATAATTTTTTGAATTTTTCAACGGCGTCCTTTGTCTGTTGCTCAGACAAAACGGGAGTTAAAATGAACACCGTCTCGTAGTTTTTTAATTGCATACAAAATTGTTGTTTAAAAACTTAAAAAAAATTTGGATTGCAAAAGTATGAAAAATACATAACAATCAAAAACTTACAAGAAATAAATATGAATTATCGAACTTCGAACGAGCCCAATCCAATTAAAAAACCTTCCGCATACAACTCAATCTCATGCTTCCCATCGCGATAGGCATTAGGGCGCGCATAAATAAACTCCACCGACTGATGATTATTTTCATAGAAAATTCGCTGCTTCGCCGTGTAGGTAAGCTCTTTACCTTTGAACATCAGCGAACCGGAACCCAAGGAATAGTCAGATATAGTATTGCCCGTAGGCTCGATGATACGCAAATAAACTGTTTTGATTTCTTTGGAGGCCAATGGATTCATTTGCAAGTGAAACATTACCCGAATCTTTTCAATCCGTCTCGCCTTTTGATTCTGAGCACCTGACTCCTTACCTCGCGATGAAATCGCATACACATTGACTCCCTCAGCACGCAACGCAGCGGCAACCGTAACTTTCTCTGCTAATTCTTGATTCCGAACTTCCAAAACACGCGAACGCTCATTTAATTCCTTTTGTTTTACCCCAAATGTTAAACTCGAGTCACGCAATGCCTTTTGAACATTTGTCAAACCATCTTTCAAGAGCTGTGCCTCCCTACTCAATGAATCATTCCGCGCCAAAAGCACCCCATTTTCCCGACGTAATTTCTTGATTTCTTGATCCTTTTGACCCAACAACCGTAAATAATAGGCTAGCTTTTTTTGGAATTGCTCCTCACCCATTTCTGGATGTTCCTTTAATTCCTTCTGATCACCCAAAATTTGCAACCGAGCAGTCTCCAATTCTGAAATACGCCCACCTAATTTCTTGATTTGAACCATCCGAACCTGCAATTGCTTCGAAATTGAATCCAGGCGCTCCTGCGCATTGGCAACAAAATTCTCTTGATTAACGCCTAATCGATACCAATCAGGCTTATAAATAGTCATAACCAAGGAACCGCCCAGCAAAAGTACGACCATAGACAATAGCCATATGGTACGTTGCGCACGTTTCTCTTGTTCACTCATGGATTCGGAATTTGTCACTGATATTTCCTTTGTTTGGACTAAGCCTTGAAATCAAAAATAATAAATTAATTTTACTTTGCAATTTTCAACTCCCCCCGCATGTCTATCGCCAACGAAATTTCTCGTATTCAAAACGAACTCAAACCGTTTCCAACCCGACTAATTGTCGTAACAAAAACGCGTAATATCGCCCAACTTCTTGAAACACACGCAACTGGTGCATTGGATTTTGGCGAAAATAGAGTACAAGAAATGGTCGAAAAACACGCCCAACTGCCCGCTGACATCCGCTGGCATCAAATCGGCCATCTGCAAACAAACAAAGTAAAGTATATCGCACCGTTTATTCACTTAATCCATTCCGTTGATTCCCTGAAGTTACTTGCTGAAATAAACGCCCAAGCGAAAAAAAATAACCGAATTATCAACTGTCTACTGCAAATGTACATTGCACAAGAAGAAAGTAAATTTGGCCTAGACAAACAAGAACTTATCGATTTATTGAATGACCCATCCTTACCCGGACTCACCCATATCCGTATTGTTGGCCTCATGGGAATGGCAAGTTTTACCTCAGATCAAGCACAAATTACCCGTGAATTCAGCTCACTACAAGCTATTTTTCAGCACTTAAAAATGGAAAAATTAGGAGAATCAACGGGACTCGTTTCATGGGACGAACTTTCCATGGGCATGTCTGGAGACTATATGCTAGCCGCAGAACACGGATCTAGCCTCGTGCGCGTAGGTTCCGCGATTTTCGGCGAACGTAACTAAAAAATCCCGATCCATAGGACCGGGATTGAATATTAATTTAGAGGGCTATTTAGCGAGCCAACGACATAACCTCAAATTCCATGGTACCTGCTGGCGCTTGAATTTCTGCTTTCTCACCCACCTGCTTACCCAATAAGCCTTTCCCAAACGGGGATGATACCGAAATTTTACCTGCCCGAAGATCCGCCTCCTCTTCCGAGACAATTGTGTAGGTCACTTCCATGCCCGTCTTGGTATTTTTAATTTTTACAATCGAATAAATCGAAACCTTCGTTACATCGATGGTAGATTCATCCAAAACACGCGCATTGGAAATAACCGTCTCCATTTTAGATATTTTTAATTCTAAATGACCTTGCGCATCTTTCGCCGCATCATATTCTGCATTCTCACTCAAATCTCCTTTGTCCCGAGCCTCCGCAATCTGCTTTGCCATATCTGAACGTCCTTGAATCTTCAAATGATGCAATTCTGCCTTTAATTTTTCAAGGGTCTCTGCCGTGTAATATTGAAAATTTGCCATAACGAAGCGATTAATTTAAACGTATCTAAAAACAAAATAGAACGGCCTCCGACCGTTCTACGTAAAATATGTGTAGTTTTGTTTCGGATTCAGAACTAAAATAAATGTTGTTTAACTAACACGTAATCAGTTTTTTTTGAACTGCAAATGTAATCAAAAAATGTTTCCAAAAACCAAAAAACATTTTTTTCCATTCCATTCACATGATGCGCATTGTATTTTTTGGTACTCCTGATTTCGCGGTTGCTAGCCTCGAGGCACTCATTCAAGCTAATTTTAACGTCGTTGCCGTTGTCACCGCACCCGACAAGCCCGCCGGACGTGGCATGCAACTCCAATCTTCTGCCGTTAAGCAATTCGCCGAAACCCAAGGCCTACCCGTACTTCAACCCCTAAAGCTAAAAGACCCCGCATTCGTCGAAGAATTAAACTTATACAAACCCGACCTACAAGTAATTGTCGCCTTTCGCATGCTTCCCGAAGTCATTTGGAGCCTCCCCCCTTTAGGTACATTCAATCTACATGGATCACTTTTACCCAACTACCGCGGAGCCGCTCCAATTCACTGGGCAGTCATCAACGGGGAAACGGAAACAGGAGTTTCAACCTTCTTTCTCCAACAGGAAATCGATACAGGGGATTTACTATTCCAAGAAAAAGAACTCATTTCACCAACGGATACCACCGGAGACGTATATGAACGTCTGATGCGGAAAGGAGCCAAATTAGTTGTCAAAACGGCTCAAGCAATTCAGGCCAATGACTTCCATCCGCAACCTCAAGATGAAAGCAGCCCCATGAAAGCCGCGCCCAAATTACATCGAGAAACTGGCCAACTACATTGGTCAAAAACTGGGAAGGAAATTGGCAATCTGGTTCGCGGAATGAACCCATTTCCAAGCGCACATACTGAATTTCAAGGTAAAAATTGTAAAGTAATCTGCGTAGAATTTCATCCTGAGCCAATTCCCAGTCTGGGCATAGGGATTTGGGACACCGACCAAAAAACGTTTTTACGCGTTGGATGTAAAGATGGATATGTTAAAATCCTAGAATGGCAAATGGAAGGCAAGAAAAAAATGAAAATTGAAGACTTTTTAAGGGGCTATTCGTTTACTTTTTAGCCACGAACTCCCAGCGACCAAGTGCATAATAATACCCATTACTTCCACGTGGTTGCACATACACCCAGCCCGCCTGAGTATCCGCTAATACGTACGCTGACTCAGAAAATAGGTTGTTTTGAGGTGGGATAAGCGCATATTGGCATGCACAGATTTGGCCTACTTTTAACGTGTTTAAAGTCACCAATAATTCCCTTGTATCCTGTACATTCTCCGGTCGGCCCGCAGCATAAATACGCGCATAATGATCACGGTATTTTTCAAATTCAAAAGCCAAAAGCGGATATTGTTTAACTAAAGCAGCACTATTCACCAGGCGCTGTACATGTCCTGGATCCGGAAATCCTACAAAATCTCCTCCCCAAAATAGTCCTAGGGCTTTCGCCGCTTGCCCCATCTGGGAATACCGTGTGCTTCGACGTAAGTACCGCCCTCGCGAATACAAACCCACATCCGCTGCCAAATTAAAATTATGAAAAGATAACAATACCTTCGAACGCCCCATTGCATTTAATTGTTGCTGGCGCTTAAGGTTACGGATCGCTTGAACATAGCGCATGGCCCAACCTTTGGCACGAATATGTTGCAGTAACGAATCTTTTTGTGCAGAAAACGCTTGAATTTCAGGCTGTAAATAAGACGACCACAGCGAATCCAAAGCCGGATAATCAGCAACCAAACTCGCCAAATATAGTTTAGAAATCGAATCTGTGGGCATGACTTCCCGACCATTAATCTGCAATTGCATAGGCCCCGAAGCCCCATGGCTTTGCAACGTATCACGCTGACGATACATCGAGAACAAATCACGAACACCTAAGGTAGAAATGGATTGAGGCCGACAAACAATATGGACAGAATCTTCTTGTGCTTGACTAACCCAAGGCAGGAAAAGTAGTCCAATTACAAGAAATAAGCGCATTATTTGATTGGAATCACTAGCTGCTCACCGCGCAACGTTATGTCTTCTTTCTTATTATTTGCCTCCATAAGCGACTTTTTTGACACCTTGTATTTCTCAGCTACCACACGTAAAACATCTCCCGGACCAACCGTATGCATGGCTTTTATTTTAACTTTCACCTTCGATCCAGCCTTGATACCACCTGGATTCATGGCTTTCAATTGATCTTCAGTTAAGCCAAATCGAGTGGCAATCGACGATGCCGTTTCGCCACTGGCCGACTGAAAACTATAGGGTTTGCCTGTTGGCTCTTCTACAGTAGGTTCCGCCGGAACAACTTCCGCCTCAGCTTCTTTCTTTTGTTGAGCTAAATCTACCGATGAAGTATCTGCCGATTTGGTCGTATCCGATGCAATATCCATCGAAGAATCCACCACCATGGTTGTCGCCACATCTCCTAAATACGTTTCATCCTCATCCAAATCTTTTTCAGCTTTTACTAATTGATCCGTCTGCGGGCCTAAAAAATGCTCATAACCCACAAAAACAAGTCCTGCCAAAGTCGCCAATAAAATCAGTAATGTGATTGCCGGCAAATTAGAACTAGAACTTTCCTTAAAAAATGAAAATGGATTCTTCATAAATTACTTACTAGCTGATTTTGTTTGTTGGCTCATCTCCTCCACCTTCTCTACTAACTCAAGTTTATACGCTGCCAACTTAGCTGATAAATCCCCATTAGCTAATGCCAACATCTGCATGGCTAATAAGCCAGCATTCTTGGATGCATTTAAGGCAACAGTTGCTACAGGAACGCCGTTTGGCATTTGTAAAATAGATAGGATAGAATCCCAACCATCAATTGAATTAGATGATTTAACAGGCACTCCAATGACCGGTAAAATAGTCGCAGAGGCAATCATTCCTGGTAAATGCGCGGCGCCACCTGCACCGGCAATAATCACTTGAATACCTCTTTTTTGGGCATTTTGCGCGTAGTCCAACATCTTTACGGGTGTCCGGTGAGCGGATACAATATCCACTTCATAGGCGATACCAAAATCTTTACACACTTGGATTGCGTCTTGCATTACTGGCAGATCAGAGCTGCTTCCCATGATAATTCCGACCATATTTCAACGTTTAACTAATCACGCGGATTAGGTTTTTAACTTGATTTGCTTTCTCAATAATGGCGTCTTTCGAATCGCCTAGAATTGTAATATGTCCCATTTTGCGGAACGGCTTTGTTATTTTCTTTCCATATAAAAATGGAAAAACACCCGGAATTGCCAAAATATCAGCAAGTCCTTCGTATTTGGCAGGCCCCGTAAATCCTTCAGCACCTAAGAGGTTTAACATCCCAGCGTATCCAAATGACTTTGTACTGCCCAAAGGCAAGCCAGTAATTGCCCGTAAATGTTGCTCATATTGAGAACTCTCGTTCCCGCGAATCGTTTGATGTCCCGAATTATGCGGACGTGGAGCAATCTCATTAATTAAGACCTGCCCATCTTTTGTCAAAAACATTTCGACCGCTAGAACACCCACTAACTCCAATTTATTGATTAAATCTACGGCAATCTTTTCAGCCTGTTTTTCGATGCTAGCTGATATATCCGCGGGCGAAAATAAGAATTCTACTAAATTTTGCTCGGGGTGGAAAACCATTTCAACAGCTGGAAAAACGACTGTTTCTCCTTGTGGATTCCGGGCAACAATCACGGCTAATTCTTTCTCGAAGTCAACCGCCTTTTCTAATAAGCCAGGAGCATCAAATCCTTTGGATACAGATGCGCCATCTGCAATATATTGTACCCCTTTCCCGTCATAACCACCTTTACCAAGTTTGTGAAAAGCAGGCAAAAAATCAATATGTTGGCTTAATGAAGCCTGATTATCCGTCAATATAAAATCGGCCGTCGGAAAACCATGATCTTTAAAAAACTGCTTTTGCAAGCGTTTATCTTGAATCATCTGTAAAATATGTGGCTGTGGATAAACCTTTTTTCCTTCGGATTCCAACTGCTTTAATGCGTCAATATTAACATGCTCGATCTCAATACTAATCACATCGTATTTCTGACCAAATCGATAGACCGTTTCATAATCCTGAAAAGAACCTTGTTGGAAATTTGGGGTTAAGTGATGACATGATGCTTCCGGATCTGGATCAAGACATGCGATTTGCAGGTCTAAATCAATAGCGGCTTGAAGTAGCATACGGCCTAATTGACCGCCTCCTAATAAACCGATGGAAGGCAACGCTTTATACATAATTTGGAATAGAATGGGTAAAATTACGGCTTTTGTTTTACCTTTGGAAATTATTTACCCTCGCAAACAAAGAAATATCAAATGACAAAGCGCACAATGATCCTAATAGGATTTTTAGCCTTCGCAATCGCTAGCCGATTTTTAGTTGTATTCAATCCCGCTTGGGCTAATTTTTCCCCGATTGCCTCGATGGCACTGTTTGCAGGAGCCTATATATCGAATCGTTATCAAGCCATTTTATGGACGATTTTACCGATTTGGATTTCGAACATGATTTTAAATAACCTTTTCTACAGCCAATATTTTGATGGCTTTTCATGGGGAATCGACTTGGTACAAGTTGGCCTACTCGCACTCGTACCCTTCATTGGTTCACGCATCAAATCATTCGGTGGTTTTATCGGCGGAAATGTAGCTACTGTTTTAGGTTTTTTCATCCTTTCTAATTTCGCTGTTTGGGCGGGAGATGCGATCGGATATGGTTTTACTTCAGGAAATGCAGTGGTTTATGCCAAAGATTTGTCAGGCTTGGTTGCATGTTATGCCAATGCACTTCCATTTTTAAAGAATTCCATTCTTAGCCAATTCGTCTTTTCAGCCGTTTTGTTTGGCGGATTTGAATTTGTGAAATCAAAAAGTTTAGCCTTGCAAAGTCGCTAAAATTTAAAGGGTTTACATTCGGATTTTTTTAATCTTGTTTGTAAACTTTGCCTTCGCGCATCACAAATTTCATTTTCAAAATGTCTTCCATACGCTGGGTGGGATCTCCATCCACGGCGACAATGTCGGCAAATTTTCCAACCTCAATCGAACCAATAATATCTGATTGACCTAATAAATCGGCGGCTGCAACCGTAGCTGATTGAATGGCTTCCATCGCTGGCATACCCGCTTCGTGCATCAAGATAAACTCATTTAAGTTTTTACCGTGACCAAATACACCTGCATCCGTACCAAAAGCGATTTTAACACCTGCCTTATAGGCTTTCCCAAATGTGGATTGGATAATCGGCCCAATCGTTTCCGCCTTTTTCTTCACCATTTCTGGGTAATAATTGGGGATCTTAGCTGAATCCGCCACGGAACGTCCTGCTATGATCGTAGGCACATAATATGTTCCATGCGCTTTCATTAATTCCATTACTTCCGGAGTCATGTACGTTCCATGTTCAATCGAACTTACACCGCCCAAAATCGCTCGCTTCATACCTTCAGCTCCATGGGCATGAGCAGCAACTTTATATCCATAATCTTTTGCCGTTTGAACGATTGCTCTGACTTCTTCTTCTGTGAATTGGGCTCCCATACCGTCTTTGGCGTAGCTTAAAACACCTCCGGTCGCTGTGATTTTGATTAAATCAGATCCTTCTTTGTAGCGCTGACGTACCGCTTTCGCTGCATCGGATAAGCCATTAACGACACCATCCTCAGGCCCTAAATCCTTTTTAAACGTTTCATTTAATCCATTTGCATCATCCGCATGGCCACCCGTCGTCGCGATGGCAACACCTGCTGTAAAAATTCGAGGACCATCTACGATACCTTTATTGATTGCATTACGCAAACTGATCACCACATGCGAACCACCTAGATCACGCACCGTCGTGAAACCAACGTTTAATGTTTTCTTTGCGTGCACAAGGGCTTGATAGGCTACGTCACCCGGATTTTTAGTAAATCGATCCAAATACGCATTGGGATTTGTTTCACTTTCCATGTGCACGTGCATGTCAATTAAACCAGGCAAAACGGTCTTATTTTTCAAATCAATAATTCGATCTAATTTCCCAGCAGCAAGATATCCCGCCTGAACACTTTGAATCTTTTTGCCTTCCACCACGATGGTATAGGCAGTTTGTACTTTTCCGGCCTTCACATCGACCATTTTTCCACAGTATAACAGCGTTCTCTGCGCGAAAAGGGCGATTGGGGACAGTAATGCGAGTAGTAAAATTTGTTTCATTTTATAAGGGGTCTTTGGGGTAACGCTGCCGGGGTCTTCAACCCCGGCAGCGTTTACCGATCCAACAATTCTACGAAAAATTTCGACTTCTTGTACCCAGAAACTTGATAAAAACCGAAATATATCAGTTAGTTGATGATTTCATCAACAAATCTACATGTCCCCAAAAGCTCGGATAAGACTTCGCAACCACGCCTGGTTCATGAATAAGCAGTTCGCGTAATAAACCAACCGGTGCAAAAGCCATCGCCATGCGGTGATCATCGTAAGTTTCAATTTCAGGGCAAGCACCCTCTTTTTCAAATGACCCCGCCAGGGTGTATAAATGATTTGGCTCGACTTCGACTAGGCGAGCACCTATTTTGACTAATTCATTTTGAAGTGCTAACACGCGATCCGTTTCCTTCACCTTGAGAGATTCTAAACCAGTCAAATGCATGGTGATATTTTTGGCAGCAGCCACCACACAAATGGTTTGCGCCAAGTCCGGACAATCTGTAAAATCCCAGCTCAATTCGCTGACCGCCTCACACTTAGTCAACAGGTACCCTCGGCCAGTAAACGTGCTTTTTACACCCAAAGGCAGCATAATATCGCGTATCGCAGAATCCCCTTGCAAGGAATCTTCTTTCAAGCCTAATAACTCCAAGGAACTATCCTCAAACGGCGACAACGCTACCATCGAATACCAATAACTCGCACCAGACCAATCGGATTCAACAGCAAACTTTGCCGACTGGTAAGCCTGCGCCGGAATGTCTATTAAGCCTTTTGGCCAATCTATAGCAGCTTTGATTCCGAACTGACGCATCTGCGCCAGCGTCATTTCGATGTATGGTTTTGACCCTAAAGACCCCATAATCTGCAAACAAATTCCCTCCGGTAACAAGGGTGAAATCATTAAAATAGCAGAAATAAACTGCGAACTTACATCTCCACGAATAGCTAAATTGCGCGACCCGGAATAGCTAAACCCATCCAACTGTAAAGGGGGATACCCCTCATTTTTCAAATAAGTTATTTTGGCCCCTAAGGCACGTAAGGCGTCAACCAATATCCCAATCGGCCGTTCGCACATGCGAGGAGTTCCCGTCATTTGCTTAGAAGCCCCAGTAACCACATAATAAGCAGTTAGAAAACGCATCGTCGTACCCGCATCCAATACATCAGCAATCGGATTAGAAGAATCCGCGAGCAGACGAATCATGGTTTGGGTATCCCGCGCTTCTGCCAAATTAGACAATTGGCTCACATCGCCTCCCGCAAGGGCATTGATGATTAGCGCTCGATTGCTTTCGGATTTAGACGAAGGCAACGGAATCTGTTCTTGAAACGAATTTAAACGGGGAAATAGGCGAATTTGACTCAAAATAAGTATGCTTAACGCAATTTTAAAGTAACTAACGTGACAACAGCTAAGATGATTCCCACAATCATAAAACGGGTTACAATCTTAGACTCATGGTAATTTTTCTTTTGAAAATGATGGTGCAATGGCGACATTAAAAAGATCCGACGCCCCTCACCATATTTCTTTTTGGTGTATTTAAAATACCCCACTTGCATAATCACAGATAAATTTTCGATCAAAAAGATGCCACACAATACCGGAATCAACATCTCTTTACGAATCACAATAGCCAGCGTAGCGATCACACCACCCAACATTAAACTGCCCGTATCGCCCATAAATACCTGAGCTGGATAGGCATTATACCACAAAAACCCAATGCAGGCGCCCACAAAGGCCGCACAAAATATGGCCAATTCCCCTGAATTAGGAATGAACATGACATTCAGATACTGAGAGAAAATCTTGTTACCCGAAACGTAAGCCAAAATAGCCAAGGTCAATACAATAATCACCGAAGTACCAGCCGCCAATCCATCAATTCCATCCGTAATATTCGCCCCATTCGAAACCGCCGTAATGATAAAAATGACCACTAAAACGTAGACCACCCACACATATTGATCCGGAATGAAACTCGGCAAAAGCATATTGTAATCAAACTGATTATTCTTTAAAAAAGGAACCGTTGTCATTAAAGACTTCGAATCCGTGAATGTCTGCACCTGCGAACCATCCGCTAAAACCTGAACCTTATCAAATATCCGAACCTTGATATGTTGATTAAAGTACATGGTCAATCCCACGATTAAACCAAGTCCGATTTGACCTACAATCTTGAATTTACCCGACAAGCCATCCTTGTTTTTCTTGAAGACCTTAATGTAATCATCCGCGAAACCAACGGCCCCAAGCCAGATAGCTGAGGTTAATAAAAGCACAATATAGACGTTCGTGATTTTAGCAAAAAGTAACGTTGGGATAATCAAGGACAACAAAATAATGAAACCACCCATGGTAGGCGTTCCTTTTTTGGCCATTTGGCCTTCCAACCCTAAATCGCGAATTTCCTCGCCAATCTGTAACAATTGCAGCCGACGAATCACAGCTTTCCCCCAAATTGCCGCTATACCCAATGACGTAATTGTTGCCGCAAAAGCACGAAACGTGATGTATTGAAAAACGCCGGTTCCTGGAATATTTAAGGTCTTGTCGAAGTATTCGAAGAGGTAATAGAACATGCCTGCTGGTTATAAAAACAGTATAAAAAACAAAAATGCAAAAAAATAGGACGAAATCAAATTACGCAGAGTAGGCCTCCGCAATCACCTGCTTGTCATCAAAATCAGATTTTACACCTTGAATATCTTGATAGGTTTCATGACCTTTCCCAGCCACTAACACAATATCTCCCGGCTGTGCAATCGTACGAATCGCTTGAAAAATAGCTTCCTTCCGATCCGAAATCCGTTGTACCTTGATACGGTCCTCGCTAGGTACTCCTGCTTCCATTTGGTCCAAAATAGACTCTGGATCCTCAAAACGCGGATTATCAGAAGTCAAGACTACAACATCACTAAGGGTTGAAGCCAGTTCAGCCATAATCGGCCGCTTACCCGCATCGCGATTTCCACCACAACCCACGACCGTAATTATCCGTTGCTGTTTAGCGCGAATCGCCTGAATCGTCTTCAACACATTTTCCAAGGCATCTGGGGTATGCGCATAGTCGACAATCGCCATTTTATTTAAAGGGCCGGCCAACTGCTCAAATCTACCTGGAGCGGTTTTCAGCGCAGATAATTGAAGTAAAACTTCGTTTTTATCTTCACCTAGCAAAATGGCTGTGGCATAAATAGCCAACAAATTATAGGCATTAAACAAACCAATCAGTTGCGCATGAATCTCAATGCCATCGAATTCAACTTGCAATCCGGAGATGACATTGGCTTTGATCTTTGCCTTAAAATCCGCTGCGTTCAGAATTCCATAACTGTATTTCCGTGCTGCGGTATTTTGCAACATAACCATTCCGCGCTTATCGTCCACATTAGTCAATGCGAAAGAACCGCTAGGCAGGTCATCAAAAAATCCTTTTTTGGCCTTAATGTACGAATCAAAAGTCTCGTGAAAATCCAGATGATCTCGTGTAATATTTGAAAATATAGCCCCCTTAAAAACTAGACCATGAATCCGTTTCTGCACCACGGCGTGTGAACTAACCTCCATAAAAACATGGGTACACCCGTCGGCAAGCATATTAGCCAGCAATCCATTCAATGCCAATGCGTCTGGCGTCGTATGCGTTGCTGGAATAACTCGGTCTTGAATTTTATTTTGAACCGTTGAAATCAACCCACAGCGATGGCCTAATTGTTTGAAAAGTTCGAATAACAAAGTCACGCTAGTCGTTTTTCCATTCGTACCAGTAATACCTATCAAATTCAATTTCGCGGATGGATTGCCGTAAAATTCCCCGGCTGCTAAGGCCAGCGCCTCATTAGAATCTGGAACTACAATACAAGTAACATCGGAGGGGATCTCAGCCGGTAATGTCTCCACCACCCAGGCTGTACATCCCTGCTGATACACCTGAGGTAAAAATTGATGCCCATCTACCTGAGTCCCGGGAATAGCAAAAAACACACTGCCGGCAACAGCCTTACGGGAATCAAAACACAAATGAGCAACGATTGCATCTGCACCAAACAATTGGGCACCTTTCACCCCGCGCACTAATTCAACTAATGACGCCATATTTAGTGTAATTGAATAAGCATTAGGGCATTTTTTCGAAGCGGAGTACCAGCAGGAATCGATTGGGCTATCACATTCCCTATCCCCTGCGCACGCACTTTAAATCCACGATTTTCCAAAGCAAAAAGTGCATCACGCAAATTCATCCCCATGACATTAGGGACGACTTTGGGTAACAAGCTGATTGGTACATTTTGAACCGCCTTTTTATCCAACGTAAATTGCATCCACCGACCATCTTCTTCGACCTTTGGAAAACCAAGATTGGCATATAAGACCCCGTGATCTAAGGGATGAATCATATGACCTAGTTTTGCATTGTTCAATGAATCAGGCAGATAGCCACTTAAGCGGCGCTGCAACTTCATGTCACGGGAATAAATATGATCTGCAATATCCTTGAAAACGGGAGCCGTCACTTGACGCGCATAGGTTCCCTCGGAACTTCCTTCTGGTTTATCCATGGCAACTAGCATGGTATATTTTGGATTTTTCACAGGAAAATACCCAATAAACGACACATAGTACGTCCCTTTAATGTATTGACCATTAACCCCCCGTCGCTGCGCGGTACCTGTTTTTCCAGCAATACCATACGCCGTACCTTTAAGATTTGTTCCTGTCCCGCGTTCGACCACGCCCTCTAGCATGATCTTTATTTTCTTTAAGGTTTCCGCGGAACAAAGGGGCTCTTTATCTTTTTTCTGCGTCGCCGTAAAATCCGTAATGACCTCATTTCCAATGGTAGCTTTTTTAACGATAATGGGCTGAATCCAATAGCCATTATTTGCGATGGCATTATAGAATGTTAGCAAATGAAGTGGCGATGTATTAGAGGAATAGCCAACGGAGGACCACATGTATTGCAACGCATCCCATTTCGGAGGAAGTGGAAATTTAGGGGTATAATAACGGGGTTTAATTTGAAAATCCAAAGGCTCGATCAAATGGAATTTTTTCAAATAATCATAATACTTGGCCTGCTTTTGAGAAAAAACACGCTGCATCAATTTAATCGTACCAATGTTTGATGAATGCTCAACAACTCCCTGAACCGTAATCGTACCATAATCGTGCGAATCTGACATAGTTCTATTAAACACCGTGTATTTCCCGCCTGTCGTAACCATATCCGTCAAGGGCATTTTAGACTCCTCCAACATAGCCATCATGGAAGGCAATTTAAACACAGAACCCGGATCATGCTCTGAAACTTCAATGGCATGATTCGCAAATTCAGAATAGCCTGTGGGGGAACTTGCATTTTTAGTTAAATTCGAAATTGCCTTGATTTCACCCGTAGCTGTCTCCATTACAATGGCCGTTGCATAATTACCTTTAAAATCTGCCAAAGCCTTCATTAATGCCAATTCCACAATATCTTGAATATCCACATCCAATGTCGTCTGCAAGTCTACCCCACGCTGCGGAATAATTTCCGGCGTATTCTCTATCGGACGCCACGTATTTTTATCCATTTTGGCGAAATACCCTTTACCAGGAACCCCGCGTAATTCCTTGTCAAAAGCTCCCTCGAGCCCCACTTTAACTTTATCTTTCATGTAGCCAACTGTCCGATAAGCCATTTGGCCGAAAGGGGCATAGCGTACATTTACTTTGTCAAAGACAATTCCAGTCTTCACAGGTGATTTTTTGTTCTCCCGAAATAGTGGAAAATTCATAACAAGCTTTCGCTCCTGAAAGTCGAGCAAGCGGTTATTCAGTAATAAATAGGTTCGCTTATTTTTCTTCGCTGAGACAATTTTGTCGTAATATTCATCTGCAGTCCGATCCTTAAAAAAATTAGCCAAATGCTCCGCCAACTCCCGTACATGAGCAGTAAATAACTTTTCGGCTTTCGTTGATTTGTTGTACACCGAAGGATCCATGCCTAAGCGGTATTTAGGCAAAGAAGTTGCCAATAAACTTCCATCATCTGAGTAGATATTCCCACGAGTGGCGTCTACCATCCGCTCTTTGATGTAAATCGAGGAGGCCTCCTCGCGCAATTCGGGCCCTTGAATAAAGACTAATTTATATAAGTTCCCTACGAGCAGCAAGAACGCGGCAAGCATGATGATAAAGAAAATCCGGAAACGGAAGGTAATGTTTTGCCGGATGTTTTGTCGCTTCGGTGCGGCCATATCAATTATTCTTTAACGGGATCTGCAACTACTTTAATGGGTGGGGTTAGGCTAACTTCAAGCCCATATCTTCGCATAGCGATGGCAAGGTAACTCTGCTTGCCAACCTTCATGTAGTCGGCCTTTTGCGTCGTGTAATCCGCCCTGATTTCTTCTAATTCTTGTTTTGTAGTAACAATTTGATGCATTCGCCCTTCGGCCAACATCGTATAATAAATGTATATCAAAATTAATCCAGCGATAAACGTAATGTGCTTAACTAACTCCATGGGCATTTGACCACCCGTCAAGGAATCAATATTAAAGAGCATTTCCATCGGACTCTCCTTGGGGGGAGCGGTGTTTTTTTCTTGTGCTTCGGTTTCTACTGAACTAGCCATTTTACAATTTACGTGCGATTCTTAATTTGGCACTGCGCGAACGCGGATTTGCCTTTAATTCTTCTGGGCTTGCAGTCATTGGCTTGCGAATTTCAGACGCAAGCGGCTTGTGCACCACCCCAAACATATCTTTATCTTCTTTGCCAAAACAGTCGCCTGTTTTGATAAAATTTTTCACCAAACGATCCTCCAAGGAATGAAAGGACATAATACATAAGCGACCATCCACAGCAAGCACCGATGGCGCTTGCGCTAAAAACTCCTCAATCACTTGCAATTCTTGATTTACTTCGATTCGTACAGCCTGAAAAGCTTGTGCGAAATACTTAAATTCCTTGCCTCTTGGGGCTAATTTAGTAAGAATTTCTTTGAAATCCGAAGTCGTTTCCAGCGTCTTTTGCGTCCGCGCTTGAATCACTGCTTGCGCCAAGGTACGTGCATTCTTTATCTCCCCATACATCCCAAAAATCCGTTGCAATTGCTCGGCCGAATACTCGTTCAATACATTTTTAGCATCCATCGCAGCCGAAGGACCCATGCGCATGTCTAAAGGGCCATCGAAACGAGTTGAAAATCCGCGCGATGCGGCGTCCAACTGATAAGATGATACACCAAAGTCGGCCAGAATCCCATCCACTTGCTTCACACCATGCAAGCGTAAATACTTTTCCAGATATCGGAAATTAGCTGTTATCAGGGTCAAGCGATCATCTTCGATTTTTTCTGCTTGATTCCATGCATCCGGATCTTGATCAAAGGCTAGCAGCCGACCGCTCGCCCCGAGATGAGCTAAAATTTCTTTCGAATGTCCTCCTCCTCCAAAAGTAACATCGACGTAAATTCCGTCAGGACGAATCGCGAGCCCATCAATGCATTCATGCAACATGACGGAGGTATGGTAGGTTTGTTCTGACATAAATTCAAAATTACAAATTTATCTCTCGGCGTTCAACCAAATTTTAGCTCTATTGGTGATTTTTTTGTCCACAAGATTTAACCTTATATTTGTTGACAAATTTATACCCATGCGATATCTTCTACTACTACTATTTCCCTTTTTTGCACTCGCTCAAAATCCCAAAATAGGCCCTTGGCGAGGTGAATTGAGCCACATGGGCGGTGCATTGCCATTTAATTTCATCATTCAAAAAGGTAGCGAAGCGAAACGGTTTAACATTAACCTTCAAAATGGCGTGGAGAAATTCAACCTAGGCGAATCATTTTTCCGAGGCGACTCCTTGATTATCCCCTTTGACCTATACGATTCTGAAATAAGTTGTGCCCTGAGTAGCCCGAATCAAATGAATGGGTATTGGACTAAAAAAAGAAACGGGAAAGCTATTTTTCGGATTCCATTTCAAGCCATCGCCGGTTCAACCCAGCGATTTATAGCGCCAGCTGCAGCAAACGTAAATGTTACTGGAAAATACAGCGCTGATTTCTGGGCCGATGAATCTAGCCATAGCCCCGGGGTATTAATCCTAGACCAAAAAGGAAATCATGTTACGGGGACGGTTTTAAAGCCTTCAGGTGATTACCGTTTTTTGCAAGGGAATGTCATTGCCGATAGCCTATTCTTAAGTTACTTTGATGGAAGCGGTGTTTATCTATTTAAAACCAAAGTAACTAAGTCAAAAATTGAAGGGTTATTTTATACGGGATTGGCAGGCAAACGAAATATGATTGCGCAAAAGGATGCCAAAGCAAGCCTCCCTGATTTGAAAAAGTTAACCTATTTAAAGCCTGGTTTTGATCGGGTATCTTTCAAACTACCTACACCAGACGGCAGAAGTATCAGCTTAAGCGATGCCCGTTACCAAAATAAAGTGGTGATTATTGAATTAATGGGCTCATGGTGCCCAAATTGCATTGACGAATCCCGCTTTCTCGCACCTTTTTACCGGAAATACCAAAGCAAAGGCGTCGAGGTAATCGGTATGGCTTTTGAATATTCACCAGATATCGCGGTTTCTGGACCTAAAATTGCCAATTTCAAAAAGAAGATCGGCATAGATTACGAGGTAGTCTTTGCTGGAACTCCTAACGATGAAACGATCGCCCAAGTGCTACCGATGTTGCACAAAATCAATGGGTATCCGACCACATTCATCATCGACAAAAAAGGAATCGTACGTGAAATTCATACTGGATTTACAGGACCAGGCACTGGGGTTTACTACACGGATTGGACACAAGAATTTGAGAAGACGATTCAAACACTTTTGAATGAAAAATAAACTATTTATTTGCCTGTTCTTATTAAGTAGCTTTTTTTCACTCGGACAATCTAAATCGAAACGTGGTTGGAAAGCGGCAGCTGCCCTAGCTACCACCAGCGCTTTGGTATACAACGATTTTTCACGAACAACACAAAGTGATTTTCGGGCAAAAAATTTACCTAATTTCCGTACGCCTGCCGATGATTACTTACAGCACCTACCCATGCTTACCAGTGTAGGCCTACATTTCATGGGAGCAAAAGCACAAAACGAAGTGAAGGATCAGGCAGCCATGTTTGTACTTGGAACCGGAATCTACTATGTGACAGTTAAGTCGATGAAATATGTCATTAACGAAACGAGACCAAACGGAGAACCCTATAGTTTTCCATCCGGACACACCACCACTGCATTTTTTGGCGCACATACACTAGCTAAAGAATATTGGGAGGAACATCCAGGAATCGCGATTACAGGTTATGCCTTGGCAACAACAACGGGTATTTTGCGGATGGCCAACAATCAGCATTGGGCTTCAGATGTGCTTATGGGTGCCGCGATGGGAATTGCCTCTGCGGAAGCGGCGTATTGGGTTTATCCAAAATTAAAAAAAGCACTCCATCAGAGTGCTTTTGAATGGGATCCGATTGTCACCCCTAATTTCTACGCAGCGCGTGTTCAAGTCCGTTTTTAGTGCAACATAATGTAGGTCAAAGCTCCTGCTGCATATCCGAGCAAGGCTAATACGCCAATTTTTTTCGCGTACCAACCGAACTCAATTTGCTCCATACCCATCACAGCAACGCCTGCTGCAGAACCTATAATTAAAATACTTCCACCCGTTCCCGCGCAATAAGCCAAAAACTCCCACATGGCATGATCCATAGGGAAGTCGGCAAGCGAATACATCCCCATCGTTGCCGCAACCAGTGGAACATTATCCACAACCGAAGAGGCTAGGCCAATCAATGCAACGATAATGTATTGATTACCAAAGGTTTGCTCCAATACAACAGCTAGCTGCGTTAAATATCCAAAAGACTCCAAAGCGCCAATTGCCAATAAGATTCCTAGGAAAAACAGGACACTCGATGTGTCGATTTTCGTTAAGGCATGTCCTACTGTATATGGCTTCTTAGTTTCCGCATCTTTATCGGCATGCAACACCTCCGATAATATCCAAACCACACCCAGTGCTAGTAAAATCCCCATGAAGGGCGGCAAATGAGTTACAGTTTTAAAGACGGGTACACCTAACAGACTTGATACGCCGGCGGCCAACATGATTTTACCATGGCGATCTTCTTCTGGTGTAAGCTCTGCACGATGGTGAAACGAACCAAGTTTCCGTTCGCGCACCCAAAATGCGGCTACTGCCAACGGGACAATGAGCGAAATCAAAGAAGGTATAAACAACGTTTTAATGATGCCTGATGCGGAGATTTGACCTCCAATCCACAACATGGTTGTCGTCACATCTCCAATAGGAGACCACGCACCACCTGAGTTCGCGGCGATAACGACGACGCCCACAAAAAACATTCGAGTGGATTTATCGGATACCAACTTGCGTAAGAGGGTAACCATGACGATAGAGGCCGTTAAATTATCTAGAACGGCAGACAGAAAAAAGGCGATAAAACCCGTAATCCACATTAATTTAGCGGGCTGATTCGTTTTAATTAAACGACTGACAAAATGAAATCCATGATGCGCATCCACTAATTCGACCAAGGTCATGGCGCCCAATAAGAAAAATAGAATTTCAGAGGTCGAACCTAAATGATGACTCAGTACTTCTAGTTCGTGAGGTCCTTTTACAAGTGCATAAACGACCCAAACAAGAACTCCAGTCACTAAAGCAGAAGCCGTTTTATTGATTTTTAAGGGATGTTCAAACGCGATGGCAAGATACCCAACAATAAAAATCACAATAGAGATTAGTTCCATGCGGTAAATATAAAAAGAAAAGTCAGGGACTAAAGCCCTGACTTCTAATAATGTTTTATTCAAAAATGAATTACTTCAATTTAGCCACGGCCGTTTTTATACGCGCACATGCTTCTTCTAATTGCTCATCTGCTGCCGCAGTTGAAATACGCATACAATCTGGAGCACCAAAACCAGAACCAGCTACGGTAGCCACATACGCTTCGTTCAACAACCACGTACAAAAATCATCGGAGTCGTTGATAGTTGTTGTTCCATCCGATTTTCCGAAATAATAAGAGATATCTGGAAATGCATAAAAAGCACCTTCTGGCATATTCACTTTGAACCCTGGAATTTCACGCAATAAACCTACGACTAATTTACGGCGACGGTCATAGGCTGCTTTCATTTCGTACGCATGATCCAATGTGCCATTGAATGCTGCAACGGCTGCTTTTTGTGCGATTGAATTCGTCCCCGAAGTTACTTGGCCCTGTAATTTTTCGATTCCATCTGCAATCCACTTCGCCGCTGCGATGAAACCAATTCGCCAGCCAGTCATTGCATGACCTTTGGCAACTCCATTAACCGTGATCACACGCTCTTTAATTTCTGGAATCGATCCGATCGAGAAATGACCACCTTGTGTGAAGTTGATGTACTCATAAATCTCATCTGCCAACACATAAATATTTTCATGACGAGCCACTACATTCGCGATGTCACGCAATTCAGATTCTGTATATACGGAACCAGTTGGGTTATTTGGTGATGCGAACATCACCATTTTCGTTTTGGGAGTAATCGCTGCCTCGAATTGTTCAGGCGTTACTTTAAAATTATTATCAAAAGCTCCTTGAACAATCACAGAAGTTCCTTCGGCTAATTTGACCATCTCAGAGTAAGAAACCCAATAAGGGGAAAAAATAATCACTTCGTCACCTGGATTAATCAAGGCAGCGATTGCGTTTGCTAATGAGTGCTTAGCTCCCGTCGAAACCACAATGTTTTCTGAGCCCCACTCTAAATTGTTATCGCGCTTTAACTTATTCGCAATTGACATGCGTAAATCAGGATAACCAGCAACCGGTGAATAGCCGTGAAAACCATCGTCGATTGCTTTTTTAGCAGCCTCACAAATATGATCCGGAGTTTTAAAATCAGGCTCCCCTACGGATAAACTAATCACTTTATGACCTAATGCAGCTAATTCGCGCGCTTTTTTCGTCATCCCCAATGTGGATGATTCTTCTAAGGCTTGAATGCGTTGCGCTAATGGGGATGTTGACATGTCTGTATACTTCAATATGGGTTAAAAACGGGTGCAAATTAGTTTTTTATGAACGGAAAAACTAATGAAAAACGCAAAAAATAGGGCATTTATTTCAGTTGGCTTAACTTCGCATACGCCCCATCCGGAATGGAAATGAGCTCTTTATGCGTTCCGCGCTCGACGATTTGCCCTTGGTCCACGACCAAAATTTGATCGGCATGTTGGATCGTACTTAAGCGATGGGCAATCACTAAGACCGTCCGGTTTTTCATCAAATTTCCTAAAGCTGCTTGGACCAATTTTTCAGATTCATTGTCGAGGGCACTCGTCGCTTCATCCAAAATTAAAATTGGCGGATTACATAAAACCGCACGTGCAATGGAGATCCGTTGGCGTTGTCCACCCGACAATTTAGACCCTCGATCGCCAATTATAGTCGCATACCCATCCTCACTCGTTTCAATAAATTCATGGGCATTCGCAATTTGCGCGGCCGCTTGAACCTGCTCAAGCGTGGCATCTGTTCCAAAAGCAATATTATTGAAAATCGAATCATTAAAAAGAACCGATTCCTGTGTCACAATACCCATTAAAGCTCTTAAATCCACTAATGGGATTTGTTTTAAAGGCACGTTGTCCACGGTGATTTTACCGGAAGTAACATCGTAGAAACGAGGAAGTAAATCGGCAAGTGTCGACTTACCTCCGCCGGAAGCGCCAACGAGCGCAATGGTTTGGCCTTTCGGAATTTCAAACGAAACTTCATTTAGCACAGAACGGCCAGGGACGTATGCAAAACCAACGGATTCAAAACGAATCGATTGGGTAAATTCCTTCACCGGAATGGCAGGCTCTTCCACTTGAATTTCAGACTCCGTATCCAATATTTCAATGATGCGATCTGCAGAAGCCACACCTCGTTGAATACCCGAAAATGCATCCGCAATGACTTTGGCTGGACGCATAACCTGCGAAAACGTGGCAATAAACGCAATAAACGTAGAAGCACTTAATTCGCCATCTCCCATAATCACTAAGATTCCCCCGTACATCAAAATCCCCGTCACCACCAAAACCCCCAAACTCTCCGAAACTGGCGAAGTTAATTCCTGGCGAAACACCATGCGCAATAAGGAATGACGGTAACGCAAATTCGTTTCTTGAAATTTCGCATCCATCACCGGTTCCGCACGAAACGCCTTAACGACGCGCATCGCACCAAAGGTCTCATCCAACAAACTAATGATACCACTCAAATGCTGTTGAACCTCTCCGGCCGCACGGCGCAAGCGACGCGTGATTAACGCGATGACTCCACCAGATAAAGGCAAAATGATTAAAGAAAACAAAGTTAATTTAACCGACATGCTTGCCAAGAAAACGAAGAACATAATCAAGGTGAATATCTCTTTGAACGTAGCTGTAAAAGCCCGACCGATACTATTTTCAACCTCCTGTACATCCGTCGTCAAACGCGACATTAAGTTTCCTTTCTTTTGTTCCGAGAAATAACTCAAATCCATGCGTATGGCACGTTCGAATACCGCTTGACGCAAGGATGCGATGGTATCCGCCTCCACCGTTTTTAAGATTCGTTGCGAAAAATACCGAAAGACATTAGCTAATAAAACGGACGTAATGATTGCGCCACAGGCATATTGCAAGGCACCCAAACGACCATAAGACTCTAAAGCCCCATAAAAGTAATGATTGAAAACAAACGAAAAATAACTCGGCGAAACCGAGAAATCAGGTAGCGAGCGATATAAAGCGGCTTGACTCGTAGATGCTTGGTTGAATAAAACATTCAACAAGGGAATCAATAAGGTGAAATTCAAAATCCCAAAAAGACTGCTTAACAGCGAAAATCCGAAATATGGAAATACATGTTTTCGGATCGAACTAGCATAAGACAATAAGCGTAAATAAGTCTTCAAAGGAGTTATTTCAAAATTTGAGGCAAATTACGACAATTTTCACATTTACTTGCGTTCGGCTAGTTTGGCATAGACTTCAACATAGCTGGTTGCGGCCACCGACCAATCAAAACGCTTGGACCATGCCTGAATAGCCTGTTTTTTATCATTTACCTGATAATCTTGCAAGCCTTTCGTTAGCGTTTCGCGCATCGAAGCCCCATCAAAATCTGTAAAATAATAGGCCTCTGGTCCACCCACTTCCGGCAACGAGGTAAATTGAGACAAAAACACCGGTTTTCCGAGGTGCATGGCCTCCACCACCGGCAAGCCAAATCCTTCAGCAAGCGATGGAAATACAAAAGCTTCGCATTGCACGTACAACGCCATTTTATCTTGCTCAGATACCGCTCCGGCAAAAATTACCCGATCTGAAACGCCCAAATCTTGCGCTTCTTGCTTGATTTTTTCCAAATAATGGGCTTGTTGGGTGATGCCCGCGATGATCAATAATCGATCATTTCCAACCAACAATTGCGGCAACACATGAAAATTCTTTTTCTCCGCAATCGTTCCAATGGTAAACAAAAAAGGACGCCCATTTGCGATTAAAGGAAAAGGTATATCAGGCGGAATTTGAGCCAAATTACACCCATTCAGGATAACTTTTTGGGGCGTATTACCCAGCTCAAAATGCGCTTGTACATCGCGCTGCGTATATTCCGAAATAAATACGAGGTAATTAGCCCGATTTATTTTCGCTTGCAATTTCGCCTTGAATCGCTGTTTTTTAGCTTCCGATTTCCGACCATCATGCAAATAATTTAGGTCTTGAATAGTCAATACTATCGAAGCACCAGAACCTGTGGGCATGTATTCCGTATCCTGATGCGTTGCATGCCAAATGTACGATCCGCTCGCAGGACGAAGCCACCATTTATGCCAAAAATGAACTGGAACACGCGGACTTAATTCGTCGCTTGAAGTAAAAAAAGTAAGCGAAAAGCGATCAGCAATTGCCTGACCTAATTGAAGACAAAAATGGTACAACCCCGTATTCGGGTATTTTAAGCGTTCGGCATCAAAAAAAACAGGAACCTTCACCTAAATGATTTTATAGTTACAATATTCTCCGATTCGCCAGCCGGTCCAATCTTCGATTTGTTGGAGCAATTGCCGACGTAAACTCATCTGCTGACGCAAGGCTACCGGATCAAAATGAAATGGCCATTGCATGGAGTCAATTCGTTTTTGGGCCACAGCCGGATGCGTTCCATCGAAGCGTGTCAGACGCTCCGCATTGCTTAAATCAAAGGTAAAATCCTCCGGTACATGAGTTTCTAACCAGGTGTCATCGTGGTAGAATTGCTGAAAATTACGCACCTTTTTACTCATCCCTTGTGGTGGTTTTACCCAACCATAATGATAGATGGTCGCGGGAATTAATTTGACTTGAATCTTACGCCCATGCAAGCGAAAACCCTGCGCATCTCTGTAGGAATGAATGCCTTTGGCATACTTGACTACTCGAATTTCGCGTCTATACCAGCGGCGAGAAACAGCTTCATAATTATAGGACCCGTAGAAATGTTTGTAGTGAAAAAGTAAGCCTTCCACCGCGGAATCAGATGCATAGGTTTCCATGGCTTGTTGGATCGCCGACAAATCCTTTTCGTGCACACATTCATCTCCTTGGATGTAAAAAGCCCAATCCGTGTCAGGTGAAATGGCTTGATAAGCTTTGTCGGTTTCGAGCGCAAACGTGCGCCCACCCTCTCGCTGCTGGTCATCCCAAACGGTCTCTATGATTCGAATTTTATCGGAAGGAATCGATTGGATTAATGCCAAAGTTGCATCGTCCGACTTCCCAACCGCGACCACAAATTCATCACAAATAGGCAGAATCGAGGTAATGGCTTCAACGATCGGATAATCGTTTTTAACGGCGTTCCGAATAAAAGTGAAGCCCGAGATTTTCATATTAATATTTTACCTGAATGCCGTGATAGCGTTCCTGCTCCACATAATCTTTGCGCAAGGGATGTCCTTCCCAGTCGGCAGGCAATAGAATTCGTATCAAATTCGGGTGATTCACAAATTGCACGCCCACCAAATCATACGCCTCCCGCTCATGCCAGTCGGCCGTTTTCCAAATCGAACTCACCGATGGAATCTCGGCTTTATCTCTTTCTGCCACGACCTTCAGGTGCACAGTGACGTGTTTGGGAATGGAATATAAGGTATAGATCACTTCGATTTGGCCTTGTTCAGGACCAAGGTCGATTGCTGTTACGCATGACAATGAATCGAAGTATGTTTCTGGATGGCGCCATAAGAGGTCACAAATGGCCACGAGATCATTTGCACCGACAGTAATTTGCGCGTTTTTCTCATCCCAGCTGCATTCAGCATGGGTATGTAGGCGAATCAACTCAGGTATTTCAGCTAATTGCATCTAGGATTCGTTGCGGAACCACGAGGGTTTCCCGGTTAATTTTTTCTTGCAATTTCAGGACACCTCCTAGAAGTGCTTCTGGGCGTGGCGGGCAGCCGGGCACATAGACATCCACAGGAATAATGCGATCAACGCCCTTCACCACATGATAGCCATGTTCCCAATACGGGCCACCGCAGTTGGCACATGAACCCATCGAAATCACATAACGCGGTTCGGGCATCTGTTCGTACAAGCGGCGAATCCGATCCGCCATCTTGAATGTTACTGTTCCGGCAACAATCATCACATCGGACTGACGTGGGGAAGGCCGTGGAAAAACGCCGAAACGATCTAAATCGTAATTGGACGCAAACGCCTGCATCATCTCAATAGCGCAACATGCCAAACCAAAGCTCATCGGCCATAGCGAACTAGCACGAGCCCAGTTCAATAGGTCTTCGACTTTGCTGACAACAAAGCCTTCAGATTGCATGTGTTGGTCTAAAAAACTTTTCATGTTAGCGGATGACGGTCACGGAACCGATGATTTCTGGGTAGTCTTCGTCGGGCTTGATGGAATACATGTACACGCCGCTTGGCAATGTTTTCCCATTCAAATATCCGTTGAAGGCTTTCATATTACCGGCTTTATTGGCTTTGGATTTATCTATTTTTTCGTAGTAATCGAAGCCTACGCGTTCGATGATGAGCTGACCCCAGCGGTCAAAAATCCTTACTGTGGCGAACAGATATTTATCTAAATTTTCAATTTCGAGGTAATCATTAAGATCGTCGTCATTAGGCGTTATCGCCTCGTAAGTCTTTACGCGAGCAAAAATTTTAACACGGACTTCTTTGGGCGGGCACTTAAAAAGTGTCCCATCGCTTTTCTTAATATACTCATGTATGTAAAAATATTCATCGAAAAATGCATTACCATATTTTTCAATTATTTTCTCAATGTCGACCATACCCGCAAATGAATTTGGATTTTGTATAATAAATTCGCTGGGCTTTACATTATCTGGGCCTAAACTGGCGGACCACATCCAAGTTGATTTGGGGTTTAGTGACCCATTTACGACAATGGGCACTTTCTTTTCCACTTGATCTGCAAAAGCTATCAATTTAGGCTCAGTGACAACATAACATGAATCAATTTGCCCAAAAACAAAACCTGGTAGGTTTAACAAACAGAACAGCCAGATTAATTTTTGCATAAGAGACAATTAAATTGGGTCATACCTGCGAACGATTTTCGAATTCGCATCAATGGTTTTGTAAATATACCTAAATTCACAAAATTTTTGCCCCATGTCTTTGACCCATTTTTTTGAAACAGATTTAGCCAACCTGCGCGGCATGACGCCGGCGCGGCTACCTATGTTACAAACGGAGCTGGGGTTGTTTACGTATGCCGACTTAATTCAATATTTTCCTTTTCGCTACGAAGATCGAACGATTGTGCATTCAATTGCCGAAATCAGCG
>NZ_JBILJM010000043.1:0-14468 GCF_044377215.1 Aquirufa sp. | reverse complement strand
CGCGCCGACTGTTCACCTGCAAATTAGGTACGCAACCTATCCCAAAATCGAAGCGTACCGAGCTGGCGCAAGAAATTACACAGCGCCTTAAAATAAACGAAGAGGAGTTATCTTACTTTGTTGTCGAGGGTACAACCAGCAATTCAGCCTATGTACAAGGCGATAATACCATCAAGATCGTCGATAAACAAGGGCAAGTGGTCGAGTTAGCAGAGGCTTCTGACTTACCGACCATCCAAGCATTAAGTAAGATTGTAAAAAAATACTATTTTTGTTGCCCAAAGAGCGTATATTTGCAAGGCGAATTGAGTTCTTAAATTGATTCTTTTTCACCTAAGCCAATATTCATCACGCATGAAATTTACTGTTGACCAAATAGCGACAATCCTCCAAGGCACAGTATCAGGCGATGGTTCTCAATTCATTACTGCTTTTGACAAAATCGAAGAAGGTAAACCCGGAAGTATTTCCTTTCTGTCCAATCCCAAATACGAATCTTATTTATACGATACCAATGCCACAGCAGTCATTGTATCCAAAGATTTGGCATTGAAAAATAAAGTAAAATCCACCCTCATTTGCGTGGATGACCCATACGTAGCATTTACCATCCTATTGCAAAAATACCAAGAAATGACTGCCAAGCGCGAAACAGGTATTTCTATTCACGCCATTATTGAAGCAGGAGTCAACGTAGGAAAAGACATTTTTGTAGGTAGATTTACCAGCATTGACTCACACTGTAAAATAGGCAAAAACACAAGTATTCATAACCACGTGAGCATTGGCAAAAACGTACACATAGGCGAAAATTGCATCATTTATCCAGGTGTTGTAATTTATAACGACACGATCATTGGCAATCATGTAGTCATTCATTCCAATGCGGTAATCGGTTCCGATGGATTCGGCCACGCGCCACAAGCAGATGGATCGTTTAAAGCGATTCCCCAACTAGGCAATGTGGTCATTGAAGATAATGTCAGTATCGGCGCAAATACCACGATAGATCGTGCAACCATGGGTTCTACGTTCATTCGTACAGGTGTCAAAATCGATAATCTAGTTCAAATTGCACATAATGTAGACATAGGTGCAAACACCGCCATCGCTGCACAAACAGGCATTTCAGGTTCTACGAAAATTGGCGAAAACTGCTTAATCGCTGGTCAGGTAGGCATCGCCGGCCACCTAACGATTGCAGCCAAAACAATTATAACAGGTCGGGCTGGCGTAACCAAATCGATCAAGCAAGCTGGACAAGTAATAGGCGGATATCCAGCCGTGAATAATGCCGAATACTTAAAAAGAAGTGCGTTAATTCGCCGACTACCCGAATTATTTGATCAAATAAAAAACATTAAATAGGCTTACTTTCTTATGTATAATAAGCAACATACCATTACCAAATCAGTATCCTTATCCGGCGTAGGCTTGCATACAGGTGTCGTAGCAAATATGACATTTTTGCCAGCACCAGCAAATCACGGAATTAAATTCCAACGCGTAGATTTACCGGGTCAGCCCATCGCAGATGCCGATGTAGACTATGTAGTAGACACGTCACGTGGAACGACAATCGAACATAATGGTGCGCGTATCCATACCGTTGAGCATGTTTTGGCTGCCATGGTAGGTCTTGAAATTGACAATATTTTAATTCAATTAGATGGGCCCGAACCTCCAATCATGGATGGAAGCTCAATAAAATTCGTTGAAGCTTTACGCGATGCCGAACCAATTGAACAAGAAGCACACCGTAAATTCTTTGAATTACCTGAAGAAGTCCGATTTAAAGACTTAGATAAAGGAATTGAATTAGCCGCTTTGCCACTAAACGATTACCGCATCGCGGTAATGGTGGATTATAATTCGAAATTCTTGTCGAGCCAACATGCCAACCTATCGCATGTGTCCCAATTTGAAAAAGATTTCTCCATGTGCCGGACTTTCTGTTTTGTGCATGAGTTAGAAGCACTTTATAATTCAGGTTTGATTAAAGGAGGGGATTTAAATAACGCCATTGTCATCGCAGATCGCGATTACACAGAAGCGGAATTAGGTCATATTTCGAAAGTTCTAGGCAAACCACAAGTTTCCATTTCAAAAGATGCCGGTATCATGAACAATACCAGTTTGCATTACTCAAATGAAATGGCACGCCACAAATTATTGGATGTAATGGGCGATTTGGCGTTAGTAGGCCGACCAATCAAAGCGCAGATTTTAGCGTCACGTCCAGGTCATGCATCCAATATAGAATTGGCTAAAAAGATTAAGAAATTAATGTTAGAAGCGGAGAAAAATAATGTTCCAATTTACGATCAAAAGCAACCTCCGATCTTCTCGCATCAACGAATCTACGAATTACTGCCTCATCGCTATCCTTTTCAAATGATTGATAAAATCATTTATTTGGACGACAACAGTGTAATTGGCGTGAAAAATGTAACCATGAATGAGAATTATTTCATGGGACACTTTCCCAACAATCCGGTCATGCCAGGCGTTATGCAAATCGAAGCAATGGCGCAAACAGGTGGTATTTTAGTATTAAGTTCCGTACCAGATCCCGAAAATTACTGGCCTTATTTAGTTGGCATCGAAAACTGCCGCTTCCGAAAATCAGTCATTCCCGGTGATACCGTCATCTTTAAATGTGAATTAACGGCACCGATTCGTCGAGGTATTGCCAAAATGATCGGTAAAGCATACGTTTCTGGACAAATAGTATGTGAGGCTGAAATGACAGCAAGTCTTGTTAAAAAATCTTAGGTAAATTATATGCAAACACTTTCTGTCATCCATCCAGAGGCTAAAATTGGCACCAATGTAACCATTGAGCCTTTTTCAGTCATTCATGCTGATGTTGAAATAGGAGACGGAACGTGGATTGGTTCCAATGTAACCATCTATCCAGGAGCCCGAATCGGTAAAAATGTGCGTATTTTCCCAGGTGCCGTTATATCAGCGATACCACAGGATTTAAAATTTGGTGGCGAAACGACAACTGCTGAGATTGGCGATAATACAACCATTCGTGAATGTGTAACGGTTAATCGTGGTACGGCCGACAAGCTTAAAACAGTAATCGGTCAAAACTGCCTAATCATGGCTTATGTCCATGTAGCGCATGATTGCCAAATCGGCAATCACTGCATTTTAGCAAATGCGGTACAATTAGCTGGTCATGTAATTATGGATGATTATGCGATTATTGGTGGCTCATCAGCTGTACACCAATTCGCACATATTGGTCGGCATGTCATGATTTCAGGCGGATCTTTAGTCCGCAAAGATGTACCACCATTTACGAAAGCTGGGCGTGAACCACTTTCCTATGCAGGTATCAATTCCATCGGATTACGTAGACGTGAATTTAGCGATGAGCAAGTTGCTGAGATCCAAGAAACCTATCGCTACATTTACCAAAAGGGATTAAATAACCAAGAAGCACTTACGCAAATCGAAGAACATATTCCCGCATCGGCCTACCGCGATGAAATAATCAATTTCGTTCGCGATTCCGAACGTGGTATCATGAAAGGGTAAATAGCCTATGAAGATCATTGCAACTGGTGTTGAGAAAAAATTCCGCAAAGAATGGATCTTCAGAAAACTAGATGGAACATATTCCGCTGGACAATCTTATGCGCTAGTTGGGCCCAACGGCACCGGAAAAAGCACTTTACTAAAGATTTTAGCCCAATTTTCATTACCTACCCACGGTAAAGTTGAATTCGTGCATGTTGATGGAACGGTCATTCCAACAGACAAGGCGCATCAGTACGTAGCCTTTGCTGCTCCCTATGCTGACGTTATCGAAGAGTTTACACTTAGTGAATTAATCGGTTTTCTTCAAAATCTCGGATTTATTTCCGCCGAACTAGACCTACTCAGCTTCGAAAAATACATGGAATTGAGCCCAGGAAAGGGGAAATTGATTAAAAACTATTCATCAGGCATGAGGCAAAAAATTAAATTGGCCTGTGCACTCCTTTCTCCCCGACCAATTCTTTGCCTAGATGAACCAACCTCCAATTTGGACGAACAAGCTAAACAATGGTTTATTGCCAAACTCTACGAAAATAGATCTAAACTAATTTTCATCGCTTCGAATGAAACCATAGAAATCGGGCTATGTGATCACCTGATAGCAATCGCCGATTATAAAAACTAACGGAACTTCAGCCACAAGCGCAACTGAATCAGCGCAAAAAAGACTAGGTTAAAACCAACAAAAAAGCTTATACTACCTAATTCTAGTACTCCTTTACTTATTACTTGGTAATGTTCAAAAAGGGAAATGGATTCGAGGTAAGGGAGTTCTTGAGGGACTTGCCAACAAACAAAATTGAAAAGTACGCCGAGCACAAATGCGAGTGCTTGTTTTTCAACTAAAGCAGACGCTAAACAGCTAAGCGATATAAATGAAAAACAAAGTAGGAGAATACTGATATAGCCACCTGCAACTAACGAAGCATCGTAATTACCTATCGGATTGCCCAGTTGGCCTATCGAATAAACAAATACTCCAGTAGGCAATAAAACAACCATCACAACAATAAACAAACCTAGCAATTTACCCAAGGTTATCGCTTCCATCGAAATAGGCAAGCTGCGCAATAAATCAAATGTTTTTAACTCGAACTCCTCCGCAAAAGAACGCATGGCAAGAGCTGGAATAAAAAACAAAAAGAACCAGGGATTTAAATCAAAAAATACGGTTAGTTCAGCAAAACCAAACTCCAAAATATTTCCAGTCAGATACCAAACATACAGACTCAATAGCACATAAAAAGCCACCATGACGCCTAAGCCAATGAACGAACTGAAAAATGCCTTAAATTCTTTTTGAATAATAACCCACATACCTATTCGTCGAAAACAGATTTTTCGCGCTTCAATACACCTGAAACAATCAAACCTAGAATAAACATAAACAAGGTTGTAACGAATACAATAATCACAAATTGAACCCCAGGCCCCATCATCATCTTCGTGATTTTCTCCGCGTCCTCAATTTGACTCTCCGTTAAGCCTTGTTCTTCCAATCGCTCCCGCGCTAAATCAAGTTGCTTTTGAACTACCCCATTATCAATAAATTGTAAATAGATGTAATTAAATGCCCCTGCAATTAACCCCCAAATAGCACCCAATAAAGCAGAGGCTCCTAAACCTTGCCCATAACTCATAAACCCATCATTTTCAGCACGCACCTCCCGCAAAGCCAAAACTAAAATTGTTACATTAATGACAAGCGTGACAATTGTGGTAACCCATCCTAGGGTCTCCGAAAAATCATCCTCCAACCCACTATATTTGGTTATAAGTGTAAAAATAAAGCTCAATAATCCGCCTATAGCGCCCCATTTTAACAAGATTATACTTGTTGACGATCTTTGAGTATCCATGTTATTTATTGTTTAAAGTATAATGAAATTAATAGATTAGGTAAAAAAGCTAAGGCCAACTTTTGGCTAAAATCATCTTTGGCAATACTATACGCATCAATTCCGCGAATTCCTTCTTGCAATTGTGTGTAATACCCCGCTCCTTCCTGTTGGATGATTTCCTTCTGATACTGAACCAACTCGTGTAAACTACCACCAACATATTCCTGTAACCATAAAATACCAGTTGGACTTTGATAAAAGAAATACAAAAGCGAAGCTGATAAGGCGGCCGTAAATACTACATATATATATTGAAAACCAAACAACTTCAAAAAGTGAACGGAACTACCGCGGTTTTTACCCACAAACAATTTCGCTAATATCACCTGTCCGCATAAAATGAACACATAATTAGGTGCCTTCTTTCCTCCTAACGGGATAATGCCATTTTCATGAACAATATAACAATAGGCGATTAATGAAAATAGAGTAACTATGGCAACTAGAACCAAGCGAGGCAATTGAGAAACAAAATCTTTCATCTTAGTTTTTGGTCAACGAGTCACCTTGAATGACATAACGTATTTGATGTGCGAAGGTATGTCCTAGAAAGCAGCTATTCTTGGATTTACTCTTGATCATCGACTCAGCATATGGTTCTTGAGGTTCTTCAGTAAAGACCAAACCTTGACAAGTCGCACCTACTTTGAGTTCAGGTAACTGAATTCCAAGTAATTGAGCAGGTTTAAGGCTTATAAAATCGAGTGCATGTTTAATCTTACGATCCATAGCGGCTTGCGCAAAAGCGACAAACAGCGTTTCAAGGCCAATCGTACCAAATGATGCATGATCAAATTCCACCGCTTTCGATTCAAACTCAATCGGATGATGATCAGAAACAACGGCATCAATCACGCCCGTTTTAATTCCATTCCACAAAGCTTCTAAATCTGCCTCCGTTCTGAAGGGAGGGAAAACTTTTCTATTTGTATCAAAATCAGCAACCGCAGCTTCCGTAAAAACCAATTGGTGCACCGCAACATCTGAAGTCACTGGTAAACCTTCTGCTTTCGCTTCTCGAATTAATTCAACAGATTCGGCCGATGATAAGCAAGAGAAATGTAATTTAAACGAGCTGGAGGCCCCACCAAAGTCATGGGTGCGCACATATCTCAGTAAATCCAAATCGCGTTTGATACTTAGTGTTTCTGCTAGTACAGGAATTCCTTTTAAACCTTGAAGTGTTGACTGAAGTCCTTCATGAATTTGACCATACATTGACAGAGAAACAGTATCTGGACGAGAAACCACGGTTACCGGCAAGGTCTGCAAATACTGAAGGCACTTAGCCATTAAATCCACGTGCTGCAACGAACCAGCCCCGTGGCCAAACCACGATGCTCCTGATTGATGTAGATCAAATAACTCCGCAAAATTTTCGCCTTTATTATCCAAAGTAAGTGGAGCCATGGCATGGAACCCTTTCTGCCTAATAAACTGGATCGATTCAGCCGTTTGCGCCACCGGCTCTCCCGTTGGCAATAAAACCATATCCAAAACACCACCATGCAAAGCTGCCGCTTGCAATGTGGACCAATCCTCCCTAAACTCACCACCCGGTAACGTATGGTGAACGCGCAAATCAACTACGGAAGGCGACCATGAGGCATCCTTTTCCTCAATCACGACATCCGCCGAAGCTTGAATGGAGGCAGAAATCTCAATCCACTGTCCATTTTCAGCCAATAGATCCATGCGCTTACCGAAAAATTCGGAGCGACTATCTTGAATGGTAACTTGCTTAATTAATATCCGCATGTCGTTTCTAAACTAAAAAAAAACCCTGAAAATCAGGGTTTAAAATATCAATGAGCTACAAATGCTTGATAGGTTGCTACGTCCATTAAGGAATCTAAGTCGCCTAAATCACTTGGTTTTAATTTAATAATCCAACCAGCACCGTAGGGATCAGAATTTACTAATTCTGGGCTATTGTTTAATTCGGTGTTAAACTCAACCACTTCGCCAGCGACAGGTGAGAATAAATCAGAAACTGTTTTCACCGCTTCTACTGAACCGAAAACGGCATCTTTAGCGACCGATTTACTTACGGATTCTACTTCGATAAAAACGATATCTCCTAATTCACCTTGAGCGAAATCGGTAATACCCACAACCGCAATATCACCTTCTAATCTAATCCACTCGTGCTCTTGCGTATACTTTAATTCTGCTGGGAAATTCATATGTACTGTTTTTTTGCTTGCAAAGGTCACGAAAATCACGCGTGAATGCAATAGTTTTTTCTAATTATTCACTTAAACTATATCGGATTTGGAAACCACCTGCGGCTGTTGATCGGAAAAAAGCATTGGAAACTAATGGGTTATTCATCATGCGATCGAAATAAGCTGTTACCGATAATTTGTCACTAACCGCATAACTTAATTGAGGACGGAATTGGAAATTGATAAATCCTTGCGTCACAATCGTCTCTGCATCTAATTTTCGTTGCAAGGTTCGCGTATCTCGAATGGTTAAATTCATATTGAATCGCAAATCGTTTGGTAAACGAACGGACCGACCATTAATTTTAAAAGGAATCAACATATTAGCTCGCGTGAACCCGATCGAAAAGGTCAAATCTTTATTGGACAATTCGGCAACTTGCGAGTTGGCTAAATTCAATCCCACATTCCGGTCCTGATTATATTCCAAACGTAGGGTAACCCGACTTTTCGTTATCGCATTTACGCCGATTAATGGTGAGAAACGTTCCGTGAATGAAATCGTACTCATCACGTAAACTGGAATTAAATTATTTGTTACCGGATCAAATCGAGATGATAATGGATACAATAAACTATTCAATGTCAAATTCCGGAAGTCATTCTCAAATTGACCATATTCCAATGAAGACACAAAATTACCCACACTATACGTGCTTGAGTACATGTGCGTAATGGTAAATGAACTGAATTTCTTCGTGATCCATGGCAATAAATTCAAGCCATTATAGTCAACCTTCCAGTTAGGAAGCGGCAAATTATAGAAAGGTGAGAATTTGACCTTGTCCGCAGGAACGCCAGAATAAGCCGCAAAAAAAGCAGGAATCAATACATCTTGGGAATTTTTATTATAAGCCCCACCCTCTCCAAAATTCGCACGATTTAACCGATCCAAGATGACTTGTCGGTTCGTCCGAAACGATTCAAAAACACTTTCCGCATTTTTAAATGCAGTAACAAATGAAAGAAAGGACATCGAATAATTCCCTGATCGTAAAGGACTCTCACTCCTAAATGGTCCACCGAGAACTGTTGGCCTATAAAATTCTTGATAATTATCGCCTTTGGTATAATTTCCATCTAACGTCACACGGAAATCTTTGGTGGGCTCCAGCTGCGTCGTGTATGTAAACCGCTGGTTACGTAACTGGGTAAAAGGGATATTTTGATACGTACTTTTAGAAAGCCAACCATTTTCTGCGGCTTTAAAACGAATGGCATCGCTTTGGCCACCACTAATAAAATCAAAACCAGGTGCTCCAAAATTTCCATTCATTCCAAATTTCCCGGGAGGCAACAAGAATCCCGGCAGGGTCGTTGATTCATTAATCGAATAATTCACTTGAATACCGCGTAAAGTCAGTAATAAACGCGTCACAGAACGTAATGCATTTTTAGGTGCGATGTAAATATCATCCTCATCACCGGGGTTACGCGCCACATTCTTACTGTCGGTCGATGGCGTATTTGCCCAGCGCAATGCACGGATGCGGTTATACAACGAAACAAAATCTACCTTACCTGAGATGCCTCGTTCACGCGTATTTTTAATAATATCACCAAAAGCTATTCCATCGTCATCACTAATATTCAAGGAATTTGCATAGTAATTATACCCCACACGGTGCGTATAATCCGCATTCATCCAATCAGTTAGAGGCAATTTCTGCAATGGCAAGCGCCAAATCATTCCCGCTTGTTGGTCAAACTCCTTTGCCCGACCCAAGGCCTTGATATTTGTAATTACATAATCATCGTATCCCGGTACAATAATATCACCAAGGGGTTCATCAATAATCGCATTAACCCGCGTGTTATAATTCAGCACCATACTCTTCGTCAAATTCCAGTTGACAGCGTACTGTCGGTTGAAAAACCAGTATTTTTCAAATAAAGGAGTCACACCCAGCGTAGAGAAATCAGAATTACGCAATTGGGTCTTGACAAATGATCGATCCATTTCCGCCCGCACAGCAATGGAAGAAGGAATTAAATTAATGTTAAAGTCTTTCAGTAAACTCACCCATTGCGAATTCCAGTTCGTTTTTCCGAATGGCTCCCAGAAAATTGAATTGGCAGCATACGTATATTGGACACTTCCACGCTGACTAAGCTGCCGATAGGTATCAATCAACACACTTGATCGTATCATTTCAGCTTGCGCATACGAGAAGGAGAAATTTGAGAAATCCCATAAATAGGCATGCTTCGCTAAAGCAGACCGAACCTTACGTACGTTGGTAAAATTAAAACCTTGTCGGGTAGAACGATCTTCCACTAAACGCCGGTAATCATCCCCCAAAGGTTTATCCGACAAGAATATGTCCGGATCCAATGGATCAAATTGGGGAGAGATAGCCCGATTATCATAGGTAATAAAGAATGGAATACGGAAACCCCAGTTGGCAGGCAAAAACTTATCCAAATTCAAATTAGCTGTAATCCCATATTCTAACATGTTATCCCGAGAACGTTCCGATATTTTGGACTGAACACCACCAAAACCATAGTTTTTAAATGCTCCATTAAATGTCACCTGACCTAAATCGGCTAATTTAATCGCCATTTTCCCCAATGCCGCCGAGCCGGAAGTTTGGTCAAAACCAGATGCTCGCAACTCATTCACCCAAACACAGAATGATTTGTTCTGTGTATTTTCTCCCGGATTACGCACCCCAATCATCAAGGTCATGCTGGCACTCTGATCAGGCCGACCCATCACTGTAATCTTATATTTCTTACCCGTTGAGCTTGTCATAATCAGGCTAAATCGCTTATCCAACGATTTCCCTTGTCGGTCACGCTCAATTTTTACTTGCTTCAATAAATCGAATTCAACATCAAACTCATTCTCCATGGGCCATATCTCTAAGTCCAAACTCTGCCCCTTTTGTGTCTGAATCAAATTCGCATTCTCCACCTCATAGTAATTGTCAGTCAAATCCGTTCCTATCCGCATAAATGCAGCTACATTACCCACATTCGCATCTTGACTTTGCATCGAAACAAACATGCGCAAACGCTTGTAATTAATAAAGTCGAACATTGTGTTTTTAAATACACCGCGCGCATCACCTGGACGAAGATTATCGACACATAAACTCATCGACTGCTCATTCAAACGTGCATTATTGATGGTAGTGACGTCTTGATCACGAACAAATCCTGGCGGCACAACATACGGAATCGTATTCACACCCTTAGACGCGGGACCATTTTCTTCAATATTTACACTTGTCACACGTAATTCAGTGCCCGGTGTTTCTGGAATATCCTGTCCATTTCTTTGATCTAATTGCCCAATAAACTTACGATATGAATAGCCCGACAACTGTAATTGAGCAAAACGAAGTACGACAGGCTCTTCAAACTCCTTCAACATCATCCGGAAAAATCGAATCGATTTAAAACCCGTAATGCCATTGACAGCTTTATACTTACTCTTGTCCTTGATTGGTATACGGAATAAAAACCAGTCGACACCACCCTCTGTGATTTTATCGACGATGAAGTTTTGGCCAACTTGCATGCCTTTTTTCAAATCAACTTCATATTCAAAATAAGATTCTACTTCATTAATGGTATTATCATTATTCAAATCCTCCCGATCTGGCATCATGCTATTCGCTTCCGTAATAATCGCGTTTGTTGGATTATCCGTATTAGGTGAATTATTCTCTAAACCCATGTATTGCTTATATCGCTGAATAACACTTGGGGTAGTTTGATATGAGTCGCTCAAATAATGGACAAAATCATCTCCCGCAGGATCTTTTTGAATGGCCGCTAGAGCTGCGCTATTGGTAACTTTCGTCCGCGTCTGATTTAAATAATTACTAAAATAAGTCGTTTCAGATAGGTTGCCTGCCTCAGTGGTCACGTTTGGCAAACCGTCTAAACCAACATCTTGCTGCGCACGGCCACCTTGATTATCAAATGCATTAATGACAAACTGGCGCTTGGGTGCAATACCGTAATTTGTCTTTTCCACATTACCTCGAACCGCATCGATAATCTTCTCCCCCGCTGGAATTCCATTCTCAAAATTTGAATATCCATCAGGCACAAAATCCTCTGATACATCCCCTAAATGGAACATTAATTTTCCACCCTTGGTATTATTTTTATTAAAAATTCCATCGCGAATCTTTCCTGTTTCTCCTTCCACAAATGGATTCATTAGCCAAAATTCAATCTGCTCAACGTTTGCATTATCAAAATCAGTATCCGCTAAAATGGCACGTGTAATTGCCCCAAAATTCGTTTTTGGATTTACGAGTAGCCCGTCGGCCGATAAATTTGGATTAAAATTATAGATACCACGCTCTGCTGGGAAATAGGCCACATCCAATACGCCAATGGGCAAATTCGTAATATTATTAGCAAAATCTTTGTTGGGAAATAAACCTTTTGGCGTAACTACCCGCTCATAGGCATACGCATTAATCTCCGCCGCATCGAGTCCAGGAACATCTAATGCAAAGCCTCCCTGACCATACAAACTGGCATCTACTGTATATGCTGAAATCTTTGCTCGCTTAAAATTAGAAGCTAGTTCACGCGGATTCGTTCCTGCTGAAAAATCTACTGGCACAGATCCAGGTTTCCACATGGTAGGCTGGCTACTCATCGAATAAACCACCCGAGCAGACTCAAAATCGTCAATAAAGGCATTTCCCTGTACGCGATCATTTACGTTAGGAAGTAATTTTGCCGCTTCACCTTGAAAATCAATAACTGAAGTTTCCTTGGTCGAAATGAATGGAAGCGCATCCAGCATCCGCGTTAAGCCATTTGATTTCTTCAAAAGTGATACATCAAAACCTAACAACGTATTATTTACCGGCTCATTCCCTATCGCTACACGACGCAAAAAGGCAGGTGGCGTTTCACTCATTCGCTGGACAGTCGCACCCAAATGTATATCCTGACCTAAATTATAATCGAGTCGCGTACCCAGTAATGAACGCACTTGATTCGTAAACAAATCTGGTTTCTCATAACAAATCTTTAACTCGCGGCCCGAATTAAATACCCCTTCATTGATAATTTTAACTTTTCCCGATTGCCCTTCCACAATAAAATCAGATCCTGGACTAAGGAGTTGGCCTCCTGCAGAAACGGTCACCGACTTAGGTTCCACACCAAAAGGCAAATTAATATCACCTCCCGCACCAGCTTGAAATGAACCTTTTAAGAAAAATTTGTTTTTTGTTGCCAACTGCTGTGCGTCGGTAAGCGTCTTTTTATATAAATCCGTGAAAATGTATTTATCAAGCAGACTTGGATCGGACTTTAATTTTTCAGCCAAACTTGAACCAAATGGCTCCAAAACAGGGAAAATAATCCGACCATTTTTTGAGTCAATAGTTATGTCTTCCACATAATCAAAATTACCGTCTGGCTGGGGATCACCCGCATAATTCAATTTATCTAAGCCTAATAAATTCACATATGGCGTATCCTTGATAGGGGCTATTCCTTCAATAATATTTGAATTATCAATGCCGGTTGCATCATCTTTATACACAATGCGCAACTGAAAATTTTGTTTGGATAGCGCACTTGTATTCAATGTGTAAATATTCTTCATCATTAAATCCCACATTGGATGTTCCAAGTGGTTTCGAACAGTAGATGATTTTAACATTTTTAAAACTAAAACCTCATTGTCCTGACGAATCTGATAATCTTCCGTTAGCTCTCCTACTTTATACCGGCGGCCATTCAAGGTGTATTCGTATGCAACCGCAAGTACCTCATCGTTTCGTAAAGGAGCTACTAAAGAGATGTAACCCAACTGCGAATTGAACTTAAACTCACGCTCATTTAGTCTTTTGGCACCTTTTAACATGTCAAAGTCTGTTCCGCGGGTAAAACCATATGTTGATTCTAACTCAAAAGAAGCTTGATCAGACCGACGAATTTGCGCGTCATTAGTCAATTTTTGGAATAACGTATTTGCATTATTATCTACATACGTAGATCCAGCATTGACTTGAACGCGTGGATTATAGGGCTTAGGTTCTGCCAAATCGCTCAAAGCAACTAAATTTCGTAAGGTTTCTGTACTCTGGGTACGGTTTGTAACATAGACCTCAACACGGGTAACCGTTATACCGCTCACTATCACAGGCATATTTCGCAACGCACGCTCGTAGTTATTTCGAAAATAGGTTGATAAAAAGAAATGCCTATTTTCATCATATTGATCAGCCCTGATTTCGAAGGATCTTCCTTGCGTACCGCCTTTTAACGTAATGCAATCCTGCTTGGAACGCTGCTGCGCGGCAACAACCGTCACATCCAAATTCCCAAAACGCATCAATGTCTTTAAGCCAAATAAATTCTGAACACCAGGAATTAACTGAGAATTCAACGTCCAAGACGTATTTCCTGCCTCAATATTTTGTAAAATATCTTCTTCTTGCGTCTTCCAATTCAGCTTAAGTTGATTCTGAAAATTGAAACTAGCCTTCGTATCAAAGTTTGTATTCAAATTCAACTTATCCCCAATCTTACCCTGAAAATTTATTTGTGCTTGTTCGTTGAAAAACAAATTGCCCACATAGCGCAATTGTACTGGAATCGAGGGATTGTCAACAAACTGACCCATGTAACCAATGTCCAACAATAAACTCCCGTTCGGTTTAAAGTAAATTTCAGATCCGCCAAAAATTCGATCAATCGAAGGTGGTAATTCGATTTTGGGAAAAAGTCCGCGGCTTTGGATGGAATTATTCCCATCAATGCCTTTCGCATAATCGGCCCAAAAACTTCGATT
>NZ_JBILJM010000060.1:0-3707 GCF_044377215.1 Aquirufa sp. | reverse complement strand
AGGCGGAAACAATAAAGACTCAGAAAAATTCCGAGCCTTTATTCAATCCGCCTAAGTAGTATTTTTATGATGTAGCGGTTTAACCGCTGTTTCAAATCAAAATTGTACACAAAAATACTACTATATTTCAATTTTTGAAATATTAAGCGGGAAAATTTATACTATTCAAATAATTAATGTTTTTTGGCCAAGATATCTTCCATGTCGGAAAGCTCCACTTCGAGCGCCTTCGTCGATATCGTAATCTCCCATGCACTGAGCATGAGCGCGGCACACATGCCCACTAAAGCCGTACCAAAGAACCAATGTGAAACTAACTGCATTTCAAAGAAGATGAAAAACATGCAAATCACACTCAGAATTAAACTAATAATCGCAATGATCTGCATATTCTGAATCAATTTCATGCGCAAGCGTAAATTTTGAATTTGCTTCAAAATCGATTCATCCGGGTTCTGCTGGAATTTCTCATGCAAACCACGAATCAGCGAGGCCATCGACATGAAGCGGTTGGTGAAGGCAATCATCAACAATGAAACCGTTGAAAACAATAAGGCAGGGGTTCCGATTCCTAATTCCATGTTATTTGATATAAAAAGCGTCTAAATGCATCGCCATTTCTTCTTGTAGTTTTTGGGCTTCCCGCTTCGCATCTACGGCTGGATTGTCACCCGCATAAATTATGCCGCGGGAAGAATTAACCAATAAGCCTACGCGTGAATTCATGGCATAACGCGCCACATCCTCCAAACTCCCTCCTTGCGCACCTACACCCGGAACTAAAAAGAAGTTGTCCGGCGCAATTTCACGCACTTTTTGTAAAAAGTCTACTCGAGTTGCCCCAATCACAAACATCAATTCCTCCGGCGATGCCCAGGTTTGTGCCAAACGCATCACGCGCTCGTACATGGGTATGTAATCCTCCGACTTGGTCATTTGGAAATCATGACTACCTGGATTGGATGTCAACGCTAATAAAATCACCCATTTGTTGGCAAAACGCAGAAAAGGCTCCACCGAATCATGACCCATGTAAGGAGCCACCGTAATGGAATCAAAATTCAAGCCACTAGACTTGGGGTCAAAAAACGTTTGCGCATACATATACGCCGTATTGCCAATGTCCCCACGTTTCGCATCTGCTATCGTAAAGACATCCTTGGGCATATATTCCATTGTTTTCTGTAAACTTTCCCAGCCCTTCGGTCCTAATGCCTCATAAAAAGCAATGTTGGGCTTATAAGCCACCGCATAATCAGCCGTTGCGTCAATCACCGCTTGATTGAAGGCAAACACAGGGTCTGCTTCTTGCTTAAATTTGGATGGAATTAACCGGGGATCCGTATCTAAACCCACACACAAAAAAGATCGCTTTCGTTCTATCTGATTGACTAATTCATGTGAATTCATACGGAATTGGGAAATAGGAATTGGTTTACTGCGTAAATATCAATAATTTTGGCACAAATTAAGGGCTTTCCTAGCCATTTTCAAACTTAAGGAATTTTAATTCTATGCAATTTATCAACCACCCATTCGCAGGCGTCATTGAATGTATTCCGACCAAATTTCACGATGATCGCGGCTTTTTTTACGAGTCATATAATCAAAAGCGTTTTGCTGCCAACGGCATACCAGAAGATTTTGTTCAGGATAATTTCTCATTTTCAACGCCGGGTGTTTTGCGTGGACTGCATTTTCAAAAAGATCCCCACGCGCAAGGAAAATTAGTCCGTTGCATGACTGGAAAAGTTAAAGACGTTATTGTGGACCTGCGCAAAAGCTCAGCCACCTACGGACAGCACGCTTCCTTCATTCTAGACGCAGATCAAGGCAATATGCTGTATGTACCCGTTGGCTTTGCACACGGATTTCTAGCCTTAGAAGAAACGATTTTTGTCTATAAGTGTACCGAATTTTGGAATAAAGAAGCGGAATCAGGTTTACGCTGGAATGACCCAAGCTTACAAATTGCATGGGGAATCGATAACCCCATCGTTGCAGATAAAGACCAAATCTTACCCCTATTTGACCCAAACGAAGTGATATTTAATTAATTTTTATACCTTTGTGCCAATGACTCGCAAGCTGATTCTATCAAGCCCATTATTGGAGATAACCATATCCAGGTTATGCCAAGAGCTCATTGAAAATCAAATCAAAGATGTGGAAACCGTTATTTTAGGGCTACAACCCCGTGGTATCTATTTCGCTGAACGCATCGCCAAGGAACTTGGCAAGCAACTCAACCAGACATTTCAAGTGGGCAAATTAGACGCCACGTTCTACCGCGACGACTACCGGAGACGCGATACAATTGCGCCTAATTCCACCGACATTTCCTTTTTGATTGAAAATAAACGCGTCATTTTAGTCGATGACGTATTGGCGACTGGCCGCATGGTTCGTGCCGCACTCGATGCCATGAATTCATTCGGTAGACCCGCAAAAGTTGAGCTCTGTGTCCTAATTGACCGCATTTACAACCGAGACCTGCCCATTAATGCAGACTATGTGGGGAAAGCGGTGAACACACTGCCTACGGAAAAAGTACTTGTAGAATGGCAAGAACAAGGCCATGAAGCTGATAAAATTTGGTTAATCACCCAATAAAAATATGTTGAAATCGCCACACTTGTTAGGGATTAAAGATTTAGACGAAGCGTCTATCCACTTAATCGTTAAAACGGCTAAAGAATTTAAAGAGGTTCTCAACCGACCGATTAAAAAAGTTCCCTCCCTACGTGACGTCACCATTGCCAATGTATTTTTTGAAAACTCAACCCGTACCAGACTCTCCTTCGAATTAGCCGAAAAACGCCTCTCAGCAGATACCATTAATTTCTCAGCCTCCGGAAGCTCAGTTAAAAAAGGAGAAACGTTACTCGATACGGTCAATAACATTCTAGCCATGAAGGTCGACATGATCGTCATGCGCCACGCGAGCCCAGGTGCTCCGCATTATTTGGCCAAACATATCAAAGCCAATATTATCAATGCGGGCGACGGAACCCACGAACATCCCACGCAAGCACTTTTAGATACCTATTCGTTACAGGAAAAATTGGGGGATTTGACAGGGAAAAACATCGCGATTATCGGGGATATCCTGCACTCCCGGGTAGCCCTTTCAAATATCTACGCACTGAAGAAACAAGGTGCAAATGTCCGCCTTTGCGGCCCGAGCACCCTGATTCCCAAGCATATACAGTCGCTTGGCGTCGAGGTGTCGCACGATGTAAAAAGTACGTTACAATGGTGCGATGCGGCGAATGTGCTGCGGATACAGTTGGAGCGCCAACAAATCAAATACTTCCCAAGTCTACGTGAATATTCCCAGTTCTTTGGCATCACCCGTCAAATGTTGGACGAGTTGCCTAAAGAAATTGTCTTAATGCACCCAGGCCCGATTAACCGCGGGGTGGAATTAAGTTCCGATGCGGCAGATTCGCCACACTCGATCATCCTAGATCAGGTAGAAAATGGAGTGGCCGTGCGCATGGCGGTTCTTTATCTACTCGCTTCGCGCGCTTAAAAATCAGTATACGCTTACTAGACCGGGATTTTTCCCTAAAGCTGTAGTGTTAGGATAATAAGATCGTTGGCATTTTTCAACATGCAAGAAAAATGAGCGATTGGCCATAATTTTAATTAATTTTGAAATCTTTTGCGGTTTAAAGCACTTTATGAATTCAATTCAAATCCAA
>NZ_JBILJM010000042.1:0-15016 GCF_044377215.1 Aquirufa sp. | reverse complement strand
CCCGTGCTGGCTGATGATCGTCAATAAATGCTTTAACACTTGAAAGCTTGAGATCGTAGGAGTACTTGATTTTTCTTGACATAAAAAAACACCCAATAAGTTGTCCAACTTTTTGGGTGCAGTTCAAGTATCGCGTCTCTACCATATTGCCAGCGTCTAAACAGCTACTGGCGCTTTAATCCCCGGATGTGGATCGTAGCCTTCCAATGTGAAGTCTTCAAATACGAAATCAAGAATATCTTTTTTGGCTGGGTTAAGGTGCATGGTGGGTAATGGACGTGGGCTGCGGGTCAATTGTGTTTCCACCTGTTCCATGTGATTGCTGTATAGATGTGTGTCGCCACCGGTCCAAACGAAATCGCCTAGACCCAACTCACATACCTGAGCAACCATCATCGTCAATAATGCATATGAGGCAATGTTGAAGGGAACACCTAAGAATACATCTGCCGATCGCTGGTATAACTGACACGAAAGTTTGCCATCAGCCACATAAAACTGAAAAAAAGCATGGCACGGCATCAGCGCCATTTTAGGTAATTCGGCCACATTCCACGCACTCACGATAATGCGGCGTGAATCCGGATTCGTTTTTAGCGTGTGAATCACTTCTTTTATTTGGTCAATTACTTGGCCATCAGCGCCTTCCCAAGAGCGCCATTGCTTTCCGTAGACTGGGCCTAAATCACCATTCTCGTCTGCCCATTCATCCCAAATACGAACGCTGTGTTCTTTTAGGTAAGCAATATTTGTTTCTCCTTTTAAGAACCAAAGTAATTCGTGAATGATGGATTTTAAATGTGTTTTTTTTGTGGTTACGAGTGGGAAGCCTTCAGCCAAATTAAAGCGCATCTGGTAACCAAAAACACTGGTTGTACCCGTTCCCGTACGGTCGGATTTGAAGGTTCCGTTTTGTTTGATATGGGTTAATAAATCTAAATATGCTTGCATTAGGCTTCGAATTTAAGTCCGTTTAAAAGTAATGAATGGGTGATTGTAGCGCTTGGTGCCAACTGCGCTGTTGCGGAGCAGTATTTATCCATGGACATTTGAATTGCTCTTACAGCTTTATTACCATCTATCTCACCCTGCAATTCAAATTGGATATTGATTTTTCTAAATGGCATCATCTCTGTTCCTTCGATTTTCTCACGATCACCTTGTACGCGAATTTGGAAATCATCGACCACCTGACGTTGCTTTTTTAAGATCAGAATGACATCGATAGCGGTGCAACCACCTAGTCCCATCAATATAAGTTCCATCGGACGAGCACCTGCGTTATGCCCGCCAATTCCCTCCGCTGCATCGATGTGTACCGAAATGGGTGAGGAGCCTGTGGCCTCAAAATGAAAATCTTGATCTAATCGGTTTAGTACTACTTCCATGTTATTTTAGTTCAGTGGATTTAATTGCTTTTGTCCATAAAACATCCCCTTTGACATTGTACAAAGTGATGTTTAATGTACGATCTTTTAACGGTCCCGTTACTTCAATTTTAGAGAATGCGCGTTCTTGAACGAGTGTTCCTTCAACTAAGGTTTCATTGTAATCTAATTTTACCGCATCTGCCTTTCCTGCCGTCATCGGCGAAACGGTCAAATCATATAATGGATAAGTGCCTGGACGCTCCAATTTATTTAGGTCAGAAATGTGTCGGTCGCCTGTTAAAAATAGGACGCCTGGGATGTTGCGATTCTTCAATTCTTTAAACAATTGATTTCGCTCTCCCTCATAATTGGCCATATTTTCGAATACTTTGGCAGGACTTACCACCTGGCCACCATTGACAATCACTTTGAAACTAGCTCTAGATGTAAGTAATGCGTCTACTAGCCAATTCATTTGTTTTTGACCCCAATAGTCTTTATTTGGGTCATTTAAGTCATTTGGTGCTTTATTCCAGCGATCATCCATCAAAAAGAATTCAACGTCGGCCCACTGAAATTTCCCTGTGATGCCTTCATTGGGGAAGATAAGGTTCGGATTGCCCCAATACATTTTAAACATTTCCAGGGAGGTGTGTTTTAGAGGAAATGAGCGATCTGAATCATTTGGGCCATAATCGTGATCATCCCAAATCGCGTAATGATGAACATTGGCTAATAATGGTTGAAGGGATTTGGCACCGCGCGTGTGGTCGTTACGATGGATCATTCCCGTACGGGTATAATCTGGTTCTCGGTAGTATAAATTATCACCGCCCCACAACATGAAATCAGGTTTCTGCGCATGCATCGTGGCATAAATTTCATCCGCCCCACCGTACGGTCGGCCTGGACGATCTGTCGCTTCCTCGTTCACATAATTACAGGTACCAAAAATGAATGAAAACGCCGGTGGATCTTTACGGTATTGCCAAAGTTCCTGTGTTTGAAACTCGAGTGGATAATCGAAGGACACTTTTTTATTGTTTACCCAGACTTCATAGGCATATTTTTTCCCCATGGAAACTTCATCGGCGATGATGCGTGCAATGTAGGCTGTCGCTTTTTCAGTACGGATTGGATCCGTTTTATGGATTAATTGATCGCCTATTTCATGGTATTGAATATGTACGGTCGCAGCTTGTTTGGTTTGCACCCAAATAAGCACCTCTTTCATGTCAGCGTACCCAAGCATAGGGCCACTTTTTATCTGAGCGGAAAGGAACAAGGGCGCAAGCAGTAATAAGGCGATAAATATGCTTTTCATATTTGTTAGATTAGTATCTTTGTGGCTTAAATTTTCCCTATGGCTTATTATTCAATTCAGAACATTCCGTTAACAGATTTGGCCAAAGAATTTGGTACGCCTTTGTATGTCTACGATGCCGACAAAATTAGGGAAAAAATCTCGGTTTTAAGAGCGGCTTTTGAGGGAATTGACTTGACGATTAAATACGCTGTTAAGGCGAATACGAATTTGTCTATTTTACGCTTGATGCGTGAAAATGGGGTGGATATGGATGTGGTTTCACCACAAGAATTGGAGATGGGATTGATTGCGGGTTATGCGGGTTCTTCGATTACATTTACGCCATCTGGGGTTCATTTTTCAGAGATCGAATATGCGGTTTCAAAGGGAGCTATTGTCAATTTGGATAATTTGTCGGTTTTAGAAAAGTTTGGTGCGATGTATGGTTCGTCTCAACCTTGTTTAATTCGCATTAAGCCACACGTTTTTGGTGGAGGAAATGAGAAGATTATGACGGCGCATCCGGAATCAAAATTTGGAATTTCAATTCATCAAAAGGCTGAGATTTTAGCGATTGTTGCGAAGTATAAGATGCAGGTGATTGGGTTGCACCAACATACCGGATCGGATATTAAGGATGGAAAAACGTTCGAGCAGGCTGCTTCAGCGCTTTTTGATTTTGCGTATGACTTCAAGGATTTGCAAATAATTGATTTAGGTGGCGGATTCAAAGTTCCGTATTCACCGGAAGATCCAGGTGTGAATATGCAGGAAGTTGGCCTCATCATGAGCAACGCCTTTCATACTTTCTGCCAAAAATACGGTCGGCAATTACGCCTTTGGGTAGAACCGGGCAAGTTTTTGGTGAGTGAATCAGGTACTTTTTTGTCTGAAACCAATGTTGTAAAACGCGATCCAGTGAAAACTTTTGTGGGAATTAATTCCGGTTTGAATCACTTGATTCGTCCGATGATGTACGGTTCGTATCACTATATTTTTAATGCATCAAACCAAGATACGTCGAAACAAGAATCATATAGGGTAACAGGTTATATCTGTGAAACGGATACCTTTTCATTTGATATCAAGGGTAAGCAAGATGAGCGCTTATTGAATGAGGTTAAAGAGGGGGATATCATCGCCATGGCCAATGCCGGAGCGTATGGTTTTACGATGGCTTCGCATTATAATTCACGTTTTTTGCCAGCTGAGGTGTTAGTGGATGGCGGAGTTGCTCGTCTTGTACGCAGGCGTGAGACGATGGAGGATTTGCTTAGAGGACAGGAGAATTAAGAGGTGAGAAGTAAGAGGTGAGAGTTGATTTTATACTAATTATTTATCTCTTACCTCTTACTTCTTACCTCTTACTTCAATAAAGCACCCACGTATCTTTCGAACCACCACCCTGTGAGGAGTTAACTACCAGCGAATCTTTGCGGAGAGCCACACGCGTTAATCCACCTGGCATTACCTTTACCCCATCACCATAAAGGATGTAAGGCCGCAAGTCTACGTGCCGCCCTTCGGCATGATCATCGATCAAACAAGGTACGCGGGATAACGAGATGGTCGGTTGGGCAATGTAATTTCGTGGATTACTCAAAATCAAGGCTTTGAATTTTTCTTGTTCTTCTCTCGTGGATTTAGGTCCAATCAACATACCATAGCCACCTGCTTCATTGGCTTCTTTGACAACCAGTTTTTCAATATTGGCCAATACATAGTTGCGGTCATCTTCTTCTGAGCAAATGTAGGTTTTGACATTTTTAATGATGGGCTCCTCGTTCAAATAGTATTTGATGATCCGCGGTACGTAGGCGTAAATCACCTTATCATCAGCCACACCCGTTCCTGGGGCATTGGCAATCGCCACTTTACCATTTTTATAGACCTCAAAAATTCCTGGAATTCCGATCATTGAATCTGGATTAAATGCCAAAGGATCTAAAAATGTATCATCGATCCGACGGTATATCACGTCCACAATCTTAAATCCTTTCGTTGTCCGCATTTTGACATAGCCCTCATGCACAACTAAATCGCGGGAGTCTACTAATTCCACACCCATTTGTTGGGCCAAATACGAATGCTCAAAATAAGCTGAATTGTAAATTCCAGGCGTCAAAACCACCACCGTTGGCTCCGGTCGATCGCTGATAAATCGCAGCATCTCAAGTAATTTGTGCGGATAATCCGATATCGGTCGAATCTGTGTTTTGGCTACGACTTCCGGAAATGTTTGCTTCAATAACTCCCGATTTTCCATCATGTAAGATACACCTGATGGACAACGCAAATTATCTTCCAAAATCATGTATTCCCCATCTGCACCACGGATTAAATCTGTTCCTGTAATGTGTATGTAAATATTTTTAGCCGGTTTAATGCCTATGCAAGGTCTTAAAAAGTCTTTAGATGACTCGATCACCTCCGCAGGAATTACCCCATCCTTGATGATTTTTTGATCCGAATAAATATCATTTAAGAATAAATTTAATGCGGTAATGCGTTGAATAAGCCCCTTTTCAATCTTTTCCCATTCCTTGGCTTCCACGATCCGCGGTATAATATCTACCGGCATAATTCGCTCCGTTCCCTCATTTTCTGAGTAAACATTAAACGTGATCCCCATCGCCATGAGCGCTCGTTCTGCAGATTGCTGTCGTCTTGTAAATTCTTCTTGCGTTAATTGTTCAACTCGATTCTTAAAATGTGAATAACCGGCTCGAACTTGACCCTCTGGAGTGAACATTTCATCGAAAAATCCCTCCGTATCGTAGTTGTTAAATGAAAAATTCATAGGCTAAAAATCGTGTAAATGCTTGATAATGAAATAATTTAAAACTTAATTTTTGATTATCGGAATCGAATTTCTGATTTTTTAAAACTTTTCCCAAAATATACTTTTTAATAGTAGAAATTTACCATTTTCGACAGATTTTGATTGTATTTTTGCCTCATGGTTTTATTGAATTTCCTTTATTTTGAGAGTCCGATTGGCATCATACGTGTTGAATATGCTGAATCTGGTCTGCATAGTGTACGCTTTGTGAGCACGAAAGGGGATAATCATACGGATGATCTAGGGATGGAAGAAATGATTCAGGCCGACTTACAATCCTATTTTCAAAATCCGGAGCACCGGTGGGAAAGCCCGATCGCTAGGTATTTGGGGACAGATTTTCAAGAAAAAGTATGGTTAGCCTTGCGTATGATTCCCGCAGGAGAGGCGCGAAGCTATCAAGAAATTGCACAGTTAATAGGCCAACCGAACGCCGCTCAGGCAGTTGGAAGAGCAAATAGCCAAAATCCACTCTTATTGCGTATCCCGTGTCACCGGGTCATCGGTTCCGATGGTTCCATGGTGGGTTATGCCGGGGAGTTGTGGCGAAAAGAATGGTTATTGACCCATGAGGGTTTTGAGGGGGTAAACCAACAAATGACTTTGTTTGCTGATGGAGAATGAACAGATTGTTGACGCACTAGAACTACTCGTCAAATTATGGGATGTGCACGGTATCAATGAATTCAAGAGTAAAAACTTGAGTTTTGCTGCACGTGGATTAGATAAATTTCCAGGTCGAATAACCAATCTCTCAGAAGACAAATTAGTTGCGATTCCGGGCGTTGGGAAGGTGGTCAGTCAACTAGTTCGTGATATAGCGCAAACAGGAACTTGCCCTGATTTGGAGGCGATGATCGAACAAAGCCCTCCCGGAATTGTAGATCTCCTTAAAGTCAAAGGTATGGGGCCAAAGAAAGTGGGCCTTGTTTGGAAAGAACTCGGAATCACCGAATTAGACGATTTATTAGCCGCCTGTGAATCAGGCCAACTCGAGCAAGTAAAAGGATTTGGGAAGTCGGTGACCGAAAATATCCGCACCTACATTCTTTTTCTACAGGAGAATCGCAAGAAATTGCGGATCAATAAAGCGGAAAAGCTCAGCGATGAATTAATGGGTTTACTTGCACCTAAATTTAGTAAAATTGCCATTTCTGGTGAATTAGCTCGTGATTGTGAAGTTGTCAACGCATTAGTTTTTGTTGCCCAAACAGACGATATTTTTGGAAGTCAGTTTTTGATTGAAGCGATTGAAGGATTTCAGACGGATCACCAACAGTCCTCTCCGTTTACCTGGCGTGGCCATTTTACCGGTCATTTAATCCCCATCGAAATTCATTTTACGGATGCATCGCAATTTGACATGATAGTCTATCAGTGGTCGGCACACCCCGAACACCTCGGTCAAGTCAATTTTTTCAAATTGAAAAATATTGGATCACCTGAGGAAGTATATAGCAGCCAAAACTTACCATTCATCCTTCCTGCCATGCGGGAGGGCTTGCAAGAATTTGCTTGGAGCGAAAAGTTTTCCCCGAATGATCTTATTGAAATGAGTGATTTAAAGGGTTGTGTGCATAATCATTCTACGTACTCGGACGGGAAAAACAGCCTTTTAGAGATGGCTGAAGCTTGTAAGGCGATGGGATTACACTACTTCGGTATCGCGGATCATTCGCAATATGCGGCCTATGCGGGTGGGTTGAAGGAAGAGGATGTACAGCGCCAGCATGCCGAAATAGATGCGTTGAATGCGCAGTGGGCCGATTTTAAAATTTTAAAAGGGATTGAGGCAGATATTTTACCAGATGGAAGTTTGGATTATAATCCGCGTATTTTGGCGAGTTTCGATTATGTGGTTGCCTCGGTACATGCGCAATTGGTTATGGATAAAGATCGTGCGATGGATCGTTTATTGAAAGCGATTGAAAATCCATATACCTCGATTTTGGGTCATCCGACCGGTAGATTATTATTAACGCGTGCTGGTTATCCCATTGATACCATGAAGATTTTGGACGCTTGCAAAGCTAATGGTGTGAGCATTGAATTGAATGCAAGCCCCTATCGATTGGATTTAGACTGGCGTTATATCTATGCCGCGATGGACAAAGGAGTCTTTGTTTCCATTAATCCAGATGCGCATAAAATTGATGGTCTGAAAGATATGGAATATGGTGTTCGCGTAGGGCGCAAAGGTGGATTATTAAAAAGCCTAACCCTGAATGCGTTACCACTTGCCGACATTATGAAATTCTTCTCAAAGGCCTAGAAGTTTGGTTTTAATAGGTATTTGGCATAGAAATCATCAATGATTTTGACGGCTTCAGCAGGGGTGTCTACCACCGCAAAAAGTTCGAGGTCTTCGGCATGGATGTTTCCGTGGCCAACCATCGTTTTTTTCATCCAGTCCAAAAGCCCGGTCCAATAGTCAGAGCCCACGAGCACTACAGGGAAACGGCCTATTTTGTGCGTTTGAATTAGGGTTAGTGATTCGAACATTTCATCGAGTGTACCAAATCCCCCTGGCATGATAATGAAACCTTGGGAGTATTTGACAAACATCACTTTGCGGACAAAGAAGAAATCGAAATTCATATTTTTATCCGCATCAATATAGGGATTAGGCGTCTGCTCAAATGGTAATTCGATGTTTAAGCCTACTGATCGACCATTTTCGCTGGATGCACCTTTGTTTCCCGCTTCCATGATTCCGGGGCCACCACCTGTAATGACACCGTAGCCGTGACGGACAAGTTTGGCGGCAATTTGCTCGGCCAACTGGTAATATTTGTCTTCGGGGGAGGTTCTCGCGGAACCGAATATGGAAACGCAAGGACCGATTTTTGATAAACGATCAATACCTTGCACAAATTCACTCATGATTTTAAAGATTCGCCAGGACTCTTCTGATTTAATTTCAGACCAGGTCTTGTCCCCAAATACCTTTTTGATTCGATCTTCTTCCTCTTGCCAATTGTCAGTCATAATTTAATCGGTTTGTTCCGTGCAAATGTAATTGATATCCCCGACCTTTGTCAAAATTTATACCCATTCATTTTATGACTTTATCTAAATCCTTTGCTGTAGGCGGTGATCATGCTGGTTTTGACTACAAAGATCAATTAATTGATTTTTTAAAAGACCAGGGTTTTGCGATTAAAGATTGCGGCACTTATTCTGCGGATTCAGTGGATTACCCCGATTTTGCGCATCCTGTGGCAAATGCCGTTGAGTCAGGCGAAGTTTCTTGGGGATTATTGTTGTGCGGAAGTGCAAATGGGGTGGCGATAACGGCCAATAAACATCAGGGGATTCGTGCGGGATTAGCATGGAATGTAGAGGTTGCCCAATTAGTGCGTCAGCACAATGACGCTAATGTAATCTGTTTACCTGTTCGATTTATTACTTTGGACGAGGCGAAAGCTTGTCTTCAAATGTTTATCGATACCGAATTTGAAGGAGGGCGTCACGCAGGTCGTGTCAATAAAATCGGCTGCATTTAATTCTTTCGTTTATACAAATGCTTTTGTACTTCAACGTATTTATCCTTTAAATAGGGTAGGTAAAAGCGCATGCGAGGAAAATTTCCAGCTGGATCGTAAATATACGTAGGCGAATCCATCTCCAAATAACGCTGCAATTTAACGACCGTTTGGTAGGTATTCATCTCCAGAAATAAATCATTCGAAAGTTCCCAATTAACAAATGGACCTGACATTTGATTCGTTTGATATTCATCAATTTGCCCTCCCAAGACCATCAAGCGTTCATTTTTGATCGGAAGCTTACCTGCTTGAACTCGGTTATAAGAACTGTTTTTCCATTCAGATTGCCAGCTGAACCATACACTTCCCATAATGGCAATTAAAATCAGTTCTTGAATCCAATACCGTTTGAGTAGAAAGAATAAGTTAAGCGTAAAATAGGCCAATGCCGGCAAGATAAACAGGAAATTGTGGCTATAATTTGCAGGTAAGGTGAATGCCGCAAAAAAACTAATGATGATCCAAATGAAATTGGTTTGCTGGGCCTTTTGCCCGTTCGATTTAATTTTGGGCCGTTGGATCACCGTCCATAAACCATAAAATCCCAAAATTAATGCTGGTACATAGGTAGAAGCAATGTGCTTTATGTCCGCCCACGCTGGAGTATGAAACACCAAAGCCGATTTTTGGAATACATCTACCAGGTAACTTAAGTTGCCGTTATACGTATACAAAAGTGCTGTGATGCCATTGACAATAAGAAAACCGACTACTACCAATAGCATTTGGCGAAGGTTAATTCCCGAATAAAATAATAAACTAAGGAAGCCCCAGAATATAAACAAATAGTAAGTTGGATAGCATAACCCTGCAGCCCCAATAAATAAACCAATTAAAAATACGCGATCTTCTACTTGCAGTGTGCTTTGTTGGCGTATAATCTCACGCCAAGCAAGAATTAAAAATGTTAATCCAAGTAGCGCGGCACTAGGTACCCAAAAGTCGAGTGAAATATGTAAAAATAACATGTACATGAAAAATGGCATATTCCCGAGTGGGGCCATTAATTCATAGCGATTAATCGTACGCTGGAATACAATCGCTTGAAATAGTATGATGCCTGTTGCCCAGTATGCATTCCAAGAAATTGGGAAGTTTAAAAATTCAATCAATTGAAAAAATCCTGCTGTTAATGGCCCAGAATTATCACGAATGTCTTGGTACATCCGAAAGCCTTCATTTAATTTCTGGCCTAACAGGTAATATTTTAATTCCCAAACAAGTGGTGAAATACCGGCTTGTACAAACGCAAAGGTAGCAATAGCCCAAAAGCCCACCAGTAGGAACAGGGTAATCGAAGCGTTTGATTTGAGAAATTGGAACATTATCGCATTTTGAATTTGCTAAATTACGGTGATTCCAATTATTATTCTGAAATTTGTTGGATTTTTGAGTAGAAAACGAATCGGAGCAATTATGGAAAGTAAGCGTCAGCAAAAGTTTGGAAGACAAATCCAGAAGGATTTAAGTGATATTTTTCAAAAGGAATTCAAAGAGATTTTTGGCAAAGCGATGGTTACCATCACAGATGTAAAAATGAGTCCAGATCTTTCTGCCGCCCGTTGTTATTTAAGCTTTCTATTGGCTGATGATGTGGACCAAATCATGGATGAATTGGATGTGCGCAACAAAGCGATTCGAAACGCATTAGCGATCCGAATTCGGAAACAGGCACGAATTATCCCTCATTTAGCTTTTTATTTAGATGATACCGCTGCCTATGCAGCAAAAATTGAAGCCTTATTTGAAGGTCTTGTTATTCCTCCTTCTGACGGAATTCCTTCCGAAGAACTTTAATGTGTTGACCCGTGAATTTTTCCTTATTTATTGCAAAAAGGTATTTTTTTTCAAAAAGTAAGGCGAGCTTTATTTCCTTAATTTCACGTATTGCCATGATTAGCGTAGGCGTGGAAGTCATGGCGCTCGTTTTAATTCTTTCTGTGTTTAATGGCCTCGAAGATTTCCAAAAGGGATTGTTTAATTCTTTTGATGCAGATCTTAAAATTGTCCATAAACAAGGCGATCGGTTTCAGCTTTCTCCTAGTCAAGTGGGCGCGTTAAAAAAAATATCCGGCATTAAATTTGTCAATCCCATTTTAGAAGACCAAGGCCTAATTCGTTACGATCAAAAGCAATTAGTTGTACGGATGAAAGGGGTGGATGCCTCGTATTTGGCAGCAGGCCGACTGAAGAAACAGGTGGTAGAGGGTGATTATTTTGTTGAATCGGGCGAACACCCATTTGCCCTCGTGGGCATCGGAGTTTTCTTGGCCATGGGGATGAGTTTTGAGAATGTATTCGATCCCATCGAAGCATGGTATCCGAATCACACGCAATTGAAACGCGCCGCACTAAATGAAAATACCATTCGTCGGAATTTCTTTTTTCCCGCTGGAGTGCTCGAGGTTGAACTAAATTTTGATAATCAAACCGTTATCGTGCCCTTAGACTGGATGGAAGAATTAGTGGGCCAACCTGGCAACCGATCTGCCTATGAAATTATGCTTGCCGCCACTACAGACGACCAGGTTATTAAAAATCAGATTCAACCAATTCTTGGGCCTAAATTTACGATTCAAACACGCGATGAACAACATGCCATTCTCCTGAAAGCCATCAAGATTGAGAAGCTATTTGTCTTTTTAATTATGGCTTTCGTCATGGGAATCGCCTCATTTACGCTTTTCTATGCACTTTCACTTTTGGTCATTGAAAAGCGGAAAGATTTATTTACGCTTATGGCAATGGGGGTTTCTCGCCAACAAGTTTTTCGGGCATTTTTGTGGGTGGGCGCGTTAATTAGTTTTTCAGGAGCGGCGTTTGGAATGCTTTTGGGCTATGTGATGGCGACGATCCAACAACAATTTGGCATCATTTCGTTAGGCATTCCAAATGCATTAATCGATGCTTATCCAATTAAAATGGAATTCTGGGATTTTTTCTGGACAGCTTTGGTCGTGATTCTAATTACGGGATTAGCCGCCTTATTTCCTGCACGCAAAGCTGTCCAATTAACTTTTAAGTCAATTACGTAGTTGGGTTGAATTCCCCTTCCCACTTCGATACGACACAAGTTGCTACACCATTTCCAGCCACAGATGTCACCGTGCGGCCCATATCCAAGAATGGATCTACACCAAGCAATAATGCAATTCCCTCCGCCGGTAAATTAAACATGGTCAAAGTTCCCGCGATGATAACCAAGGACGCACGCGGAACTCCCGCAATGCCTTTGGATGTAATCATCAGGGTCAATAACATAGTGATTTGTTGTTCTAAACTTAAATGAACCCCATAAGCCTGCGCAATAAATCCCGTGGCAAATGTCATATACAACATCGATCCATCTAAATTGAAGCTATATCCCAGCGGTAAAACAAAACCTACAATTCTCCGGCTACAACCAAACTTTTCCAAGGCAGCAATCGTTTGCGGAAACGAAGCCTCCGAACTGGCTGTTGAAAAAGAAATCAATAAGGCCTCTTTTAACTCTTTCAGTAGCTTCCAGTAATTAATTCCATTCACAGCAGCAATGATCCATAAAATGACCACGGTAAAAAAGAGTAGTCCACCCATAAAGCAAATCATGAGGTAACCGTAACTAATTAAAATACTCAAACCTTTATTCGCAACCACCGTCGTCATCGCAGCAAAAACGGCATAAGGAGCAACCTCCATGACGTAATTCACCATTTTAAAGACAACCTCAGCTAAGTTCTCAATTACATGTATCAATTTTTTTCCGGTTTCTCCAATAGAGCCTAACGCCACACCAAAAAATAAGGAGAAAATAACGATTTGAAGAATTTCATTTTCAGCCAATGCTTTGAAAAAACTATCTGGGAAAATGTGTAAAATAAAGTCTTCAAGGGATTTAGTTTTACTTGCATCAATACCCGTTTCAGTACCAGCTGCGGGTTTGGGCCAACTCTGTAAACTTCCTGGTTTGGTTATATTCACGACCACCAATCCAGTCACCAAAGATAAAATTGTTGCAAAATAAAAGTAACCAATTGTTTTAATTCCAATACGGCCTACGGCCTTGAAGTCGCCAAGTTTAGCAATGCCAACGACCAAGGTGCAGAATACTAATGGACCTACAATCATTTTGATCAATCGTAAGAAAATCTTAGAAACTACTTGTACATATCCCGCCCATTGATGAGCTACTTCCGGGCTAAGACTTAAATAAAAATATTCACCCAACGCTAGACCTAAGACAAATCCAAGAATGATTTTTTGAGTCAATGTTAATTTCATATGCTAGTTTGTTGGTTTAAGTACATTTTATAAAAAGGAATTCGATACACAATCATTCCCCAAAACAAAGGAAGTAAAAGATAATCTAAAAGCCAATTCTTCGTTCTGAAGGAAATTTTGTCTACAATATATGCGGATTTTTCATCTCTTTTTTCGATGCGATGCTCATGGCGCCACGCTGTAAGTCCCAAAGGCATTTCGACTCCTTCGTCGACAAAGTAACATGCTTGTTCATTTTGAACTGAATCGGTGATTTTAGACGTCCATAAGGGCTTAGCTAAAACTAGGTTTAATTCCAGCGTGACGATATCTCCTGTCTGGCACCCATCAAAGCGTACAATCCGAACCTGCGGAAATGGAGGCGATAGCTTTTTTAATAAATCCGCATCGAACTGAGTCCAAACGTCTTGCATTGGGGCATTAACCCGTGTTCGAACTCGAAATGAAGGCATTATATAACCGAAGTAATTATTTTGAGCAACATAGCTGTCAAGTATTTGATGCCTGACCAAATGACAAGTGAAATAGAAATATCCGATTTTTCTGTCGGTTTATTCGTTTCACTTACGACTGAAACTTCTTTGTTTGGCGCATAAACAAGCGGCTTTTGGGTACTGTCTACCTGCACTGTTTTCTCTACTTGGGGATGTAAGGCGGTATATTCAACCATGCCAAAATTGCAGTTGAATAGGCAAAAGATTCCGGCCAAAAGCCAAATTTTTACTACTCTCATTTGATTTTTTGTTTAGCCGTTTCCAGCTTTTGTGCTTGCAATAAGATCGCATCTTCATTGGATTTCAAATCCAATCTGTTTTGTTCTTGGTTAGCTAAAATCTTTTCTTTCTCTACTTTCGCTTCCTCTAATTTCTTTGTCAAGAGTTCATTTTGACGCTTATTTGAGTCTAATTCGCGAACAAAACGATCCGCAAGTTTCTGCTGTTTTGATTTATTGGTGATTAATTCATTTAATTTTTTCTCCTCCATACGCACATCCTCCTCTAAGTTGATGAGTCGAACAAACTCCTCTACCCAATTACTCGCTTCTCTAAATGATTCATGCCCTGTTTGAATGTAGGCATCTGGGCCAGTACTGATTGAAACAAACAATTTGGTCTTATTTTTCTCCTCAGATACCTTCGACAATAAGCTTACTGGCTTATCTGATATTTCCTTAATTTTAGCTGAATATACGTTTAGCGTACCGCCATTGCGGCCATTTTCTACTGATCCCGCTTGTTTTAAGTATTTCTTCCAAGCTTCGATCACGTATTTTTCTTCTGAATTGACATACGTATAAAAACCTTCTTTTTTCGCTTTATCAATTTCCTCTAAACCCGAAAAAACTTGCGCGTACATTGTGCTCGTCGCCAAGGTGCATAATAGACCGAATAATATACTTTTCATCATGATGAAATGTGTTGATGTGTTAATTTCAATCAGCAAAGGTAATTTTTTTGGTGAGAATCAACTCATTTTTTTGACTTGAATTTTGTATCCCAAAGAGCGTAAAGGCACCTCCGTCTTTCAATTTTAATTTTTTGCGCAATGCCTCCGGGCTTATCGGAAAATTTCGGGTACTAATATTCGCTTGATTGACCGATAGCCAATTTGCTTGAACAGGCCCCGATTCAATTACTTCATAAATTTTGCCCGGGAAATCTGTAATGATAATTTCAGAACTATATAAATG
>NZ_JBILJM010000041.1:0-15307 GCF_044377215.1 Aquirufa sp. | reverse complement strand
TCACCCATGTACAACAAAAAAATACAAGGTGATATGTCGTGCGGAAAAGGGCCAGTTATCTGCTATGGACCAGCGGTTCAAAATAATGTGCGTGATTTTATCATTGATGTAGCGAAAGAAAACAACATTGACTTCCAACGTCAAGCCGTTTCACGCTCCACTGGAACGGATACCGATGCGTTTGCCTATGCAACAGAAGGTGTCGCTTCAGCCTTGATTTCATTGCCACTAAAATACATGCATACAACCGTCGAAACAATTGCCAAAAGCGATATGGAGGCGGTTATTGAATTGATCTATCAATCTTTACTGAAGGTAAAAGGTAATGAGGATTGGAGGTATTTTAGCTAAAGTAGTAGTCAGTAATCAGTGGACAGTAGTCAGTAGTCAGTAGTCAGTAGTCAGTGGACAGTAGTCGATTAATTTTGTCTCTAAATATTAAATTAGATTCCTGTCCACTGACTACTGATTACTGATTACTATTTTAAATATCTAGCAAAAAACTCCCACGTCCGTAACATCTGATCGATCCGTTGGCGATTGTTACCCGCACGCGTAATTTCATGCGAAGCACCTGGATGACGCACATATTCAACTTCGCGACCCAATTGCTTCAAACTCTTATATAACATCTCACTTTGAATCACACCTGTACGTAAGTCATTTTCACCATGGAAAATGATCAGCGGTGTTTTGATATTGGCCACATAGGTCAACGGTGATTCGCGGTCTAATATAGCACGTGTTGCTTTTTCCCACGGATACCCGCCAAAATAATTGGGCACCAAACGCCACGCATTGCCCTCTCCATAAAACGTTGACAATTCATATACGCCACGCTGTGAAGCAGCAACTTTAAATCGATTGGTATGGCCAACAATCCAAGTCACAAGATAACCGGCATACGAACCTCCTGTTACTGCCAAACGCGTCGTATCTGCCCAACCTTCTTTAATGGCTAAATCGGTAGCTTTCATTACATCAGCCATCGGTCCAGCTCCCCAATCTTTCACATTACTTGCCATAAATGCCGTTCCATAGCCACCACTGCCGCGCGGATTGCAATAGACGATGCCCATACCTTGTGCTGCATAATATTGAAATTCATGCCACATACTTGCCTCACCCGTTCCCCACATAGCCGTAGGACCACCATGAATCTCAGTAACTAATGGATATTTCTTGCCAGCTTCATAGCCAATCGGTTTCATGACCCAATAATCAATAACTTGACCTTTGGAGTTCGTAAACACATGTTTTTCAGCCTTGGTTAGTGTTTTAGTTGCTAACCATCCTGAATTTAATTCCGTCAATGGAGACACTTTTCCTCCCGTATGTACATACAATTCAGATGGATTTGTTATACCAGTTTTGGCATAAACGAAATCAACGCCATTAAAATCAAAACCCAATACACCATCTTCCGTCGATGTCAGTGTTTCAAACTGCTGCGTGCTAATCGTATAGGCGACAATCGGTACGGCGCCGTGATCCTGCGGTGTAAGAAATAATTTGGCATCATCTGCCGACCACTTTACTTGGGTAATCACTCTGTCCAAATTCACCGTCTGAATCAAGCCCGTATTAAAATTCAACAGCTTCAAGACTGGATTTGATACACCTGATGATTTAGCTTCGAAAAAGGCCAACTGGTCCCCTTTCGAACTTAAGGTTAAATTAGAATAGCGATAACCCGGCTTTATCAGAATGGATTTATACGATTTAGTACGGAGATCAAAGGATACAATTTGACTCTCCTGAACTTTGTCGGGATGTATTAAACTATCCGCAGGTAACACAACCAGTAACTCATTGGCATTCAATTGCTCCCAATCCGACCAGCGGTGTAATGGATTATTTATTTGAACCGGTCTCGCGCCAGGGGTAGTCGGCTGCATAAACAGTGCCGATAACATCATTTCACCTGAAGTAGCCGTCTCCTCTTGAAATTGAAGACGATTAATAACTTTGGCCTTTTTATCTTTTTCGTTTTGTGCCAAATACGCACGAATCTCCTCTAAACTCCCGTTCGGATTCGCTTTTGACTGAGGTACATAATTAGCCGTAATGATTCCAGGTTTTTCGAGCGCCCACGAAGGTCTACTTTTCGCTTTATTCCACGTAGTATCCGTATAAAAATCCTTCAATGAAATCGAAGATTGAAAAAACAATGCATCACCAGATTTAGCCCAAACTGGATTTTGAACACCCGATACAACGGAAGTTGCCGCCATGGGTTCGCCGCCAGAAAGCGATAAAATGTACGCTTGCGACTTTGACCCTAGGTCACGCGAAAAAAGAATATGATGTCCATCTGGACTCCATGTAGGATTTGAAATGCTGAATTTCCCAGCCGTCAAGGGACGATTCGTCTTAGTAGCCAAATCTGCCACGTGTAAATGTGTTTGATAGACAAAATCTCCCTTCTTCTCCGCGTCATCCTCAATCGAGGTAACCGTATATAAAATTGATTTACCATCCGGCGAAAACGCAGGTTTCCCAACCGTTTTAATTTTAAGCAAATCAGTAACCTGAATGGTTTGTTGGGCAAAAACACTGCATGAAACAAGCAGGAAGAATAAAATACGCATAGAAAAAAAAATAAGGCCTACGAAATATATCGCAAGCCTTAAAATTAGAAATAAAATTTAAAGATTAAATCAACTTTAGAATTTCTTCTCCGATCGCATCCGTTCCAAGAATCATTGATTTATCAGTTGACGCATCAGCGATGTCTCCCGTACGGAAACCTTTCTTTAAAACTTGATCTACTGCATTAATCACTGCTTCAGATTCTGCCTTCATACCAAACGATATATCTAATAACAAGGCTGCCGACAATACAGAGGCCATTGGATTAGCTAAACCCATTCCTGTTATATCATGCGCAGAACCGTGAATAGGCTCATAAACACCCGTTCCATCACCGATAGATGCGGAGGCCAACATACCCATTGATCCTGCAATTTGAGAAGCTTCGTCCGTTAAAATATCTCCAAACAAGTTGGCCGTAACAACCACATCAAAACGCTTTGGATCCTTGATTAACAACATCGCTGTAGCATCCACAAATTGATATTCAACGGTTACGTCTGGATATTCTAAGGACAACTTTTGAATCTCTTCACGCCATAAACGCGAAGACTCCAACACGTTTGCCTTATCCACTGAAACTAAATGCTTCTTCCGTGTCCGAGCAGCTTCAAATGCTTTACGACCGATACGCTCTACTTCGTAACGACTATATTCTGCTACATCATAAGCCGTATCGCCATTGTTCTTACGGCCTTTTTCACCGAAATAAATATCTCCCGTCAATTCACGGAAAAACAAAATATCAGCTCCCTTTAAGATTTCAGGCTTAATGCTTGAAGCAGACAATAACTCATCAAACAATTTAATCGGACGTAGATTCGCATACAAACCTAACTCCTTACGCATCTTCAACAATCCTTGCTCCGGTCGAACCTTCGCTGATGGATCATTATCATATTTTGGATGCCCTACTGCACCAAAAAGTACCGCATCAGACGCTTTCATTTTTTCCAACGTCTCCGCTGGTAAAGCATCTCCTGTCGCCTCAATCGCCACGTGACCAATTAACGCCTCGTCATACGTAAAATCATGACCAAATTTGGCCGCAATTTTTTCTAATACTTTTTTACCTACTTCGGTAACTTCTTGTCCAATTCCATCACCTGGAACAATTAGGATATGTTTTTTTGCCATGATATTAATTAAATCAAATTCAACATTTTTTGCGTCGCCTTAATGGCAGACACGGTTTGGTCACTATCTAAGCCACGTGTGATTAACTCGCGCCCATTAAATGACCACGTAATAATCGTCTCACACAACGCATCTGATTCTCCTCCAGGCGGAATTCGAACAGCATAGTCTGTTAACTGAGCTAATTTCTGACCTTTCTTCTCAAAAATTATGGCCAAAGCATGCATAAATGCATCATATTGACCATCACCTTGCGCATGCTCTTCAAAAATCTCTCCATCTACGGATATCTTTAACGTCACAGATGGACGTAAATCTTTGGAATGTGTTAACACATAATTCAATACCTGAACTCGTTCTTCAATCGTATTCGAATCCAATACATCCGAAATGATATACGGTAAATCATCTTGCGTAACAACCTCTTTACGGTCACCCAATTCAATGATGCGCTGGGTAACTTTCTTTAAATCTTGGTCGGATAACTGAATGCCCAGTGCCGACAAGTTATTCTCAATATTTGCTTTTCCAGATGTTTTACCCAACGCATATTTACGCGCACGACCAAAACGCTCCGGCATCAATTCATTAAAGTAGAGATTATTCTTTTTGTCACCATCCGCGTGAATTCCGGCAGTTTGCGTAAATACATTTTCACCTACAACTGGCTTGTTGACAGGGATACGAAATCCCGAGAAAGATTCCACCAACTTACTTACGGTATACAAAGATTTCTCACAAACCGACGTTTTGATATCTTTTTGATAATCATTCAAAACAGCTATGACAGAAGCTAAAGGTGCATTTCCAGCACGTTCGCCCATTCCATTGACTGTTAAATGAAGACCATGAACACCATTTCGCACAGCTTCTAAGGCATTCGCTGTCCCTAAATCATAATCATTATGTGCATGAAAATCAAAATGGGTAGTTGGATAACGATCAACCAACTCTTTCACATAAGCTGCTGTTTCCCAATGTGTTAACACACCTAATGTATCAGGTAGTAAGACGCGCTTTATGGGCAATTGAGTCAAAAAGTCTAAGTATTGCAACACATAATCCTTCGAATTACGCATGCCGTTACTCCAATCCTCTAAGTACACATTAACAGAAAGATCATTTGAAATTGCCAACCGAATAGTTTCTTCGATTTCAGCAAAATGCTGTTCCGGCGTTTTTTTCAATTGGTGTTGTAAATGATTCAATGACCCCTTCGTCAATAAATTCATCACCTTCGCTCCCGCATCTACCATCCACTGCACTGAAGTTCCCCCATCCACAAATGTCAGAACTTCGACACGATCTAGATAACCAACTGAATTGGCCCAGGTTGTGATTTTTTTAACCGCTTGAAATTCACCTTCAGAGACACGCGCTGACGCAATCTCAATGCGATCGACCTTTAATTCAGTCAATAACAATTGGGCTATTGTCAACTTTTCGGTAGCCGAAAAAGACACACCGCTTGTCTGCTCCCCATCCCGAAGGGTGGTATCCATGATTTCAATATGACGCATCTGATTAGCGATTAGTTGCAAAAGCTGCGATCTCTGATTTCATCGCTTGTAGGTAATCAATGTCATCGAAACCATTTAATAAATTATGTTTCTTATAGCCATTAATCTCAAAAGATTCCGAAGCACCTGTTGACGAAATCGTAATGGTTTGCGCTGGCAAATCCACCACTAATTCAGACTTAGCATCTTTTTCAATAGCTTCGAAAATTTGGTGCAAAAATTCAGGTGAAACTTGAACAGGTAAAATGCCAATGTTGATCGAATTACCTCTAAAAATATCTGCAAAGAAAGACGATACCACGCATCGAAAACCGTAGTCATAAATCGCCCAAGCAGCATGTTCACGTGAAGATCCTGAACCGAAGTTCTTTCCTCCCACCAAAATCTTTCCTGAATAGGTTGGGTTGTTCAAAACGAAATCCGCCTTAGGCTGATCGTTTTTATCGTAACGCCAATCTCTAAATAAATTATCACCAAAGCCTTTACGTTCCGTTGCTTTCAAGAAACGCGCTGGGATGATTTGGTCGGTATCCACATTCTCAATAGGCATGGGAACCGCCGTACTTGTCAAAACACTAAAACTATCGTAAGCCATATCGCTCTCTGTTAAATCTTATAAAAAATGTCTTGGATCTGTTACAACCCCGGTCACAGCTGCAGCTGCAGCTACTAATGGACTTGCCAATAACGTACGAGACCCAGGGCCTTGTCGGCCTTCAAAATTACGATTCGATGTACTGACCGCATATTTTCCAGCCGGAATCTTATCGTCATTCATGGCTAAACATGCCGAACAACCCGGTTGGCGCAACACAAATCCCGCCTCCGTCAATATATCTAAAATACCTTCTTCCTTAATTTGTGCTTCCACAATATGTGAACCTGGAACTACCCAAGCCGTCACATGATCCGCTTTTTTGCGTCCCTTAACAATCGATGCAAAAGCTCTAAAGTCTTCAATCCGACCATTGGTACACGACCCAATAAACACGTAATCTACTTGCTTACCAATCATCGCATCATCCTCCGAGAATCCCATGTAATCCAATGACTTTGCATATGTGGCTACACCACCTTCTACATCAGTTGCTTTTGGAATATGTTTCGAGATACCCATACCCATTCCTGGATTCGTTCCGTAGGTAATCATCGGTTCAATATCAGCGGCATTGAAATTAATTTCTTCGTCAAAAGTAGCTCCTTGATCAGTCTTCAATGTTTTCCAATAAGCTAATTGCGTATCCCAATCTGAACCCTTAGGCGCTAACTCACGTCCTTCGATATAATCAAATGTCGTTTGATCAGGTGCAATCATTCCTCCACGAGCGCCCATCTCAATACTTAAATTGCAAACTGTCATTCGACCTTCCATCGACATATTTTCAAACACATCGCCCGCATATTCAACGAAATAACCTGTCGCACCGGATGTTGTTAACTTTGAAATAATGTATAAAGCGACGTCTTTGGGCGTAACACCTTTTCCTAATACGCCATTCACGTTGATGCGCATCTTTTTAGGCTTAGGTTGCATAATACATTGAGAAGATAAAACCATCTCAACTTCTGATGTACCTATGCCAAATGCAATCGCACCAAATGCGCCATGCGTAGACGTATGTGAATCACCGCAAACAATCGTAAAACCTGGTAATGTTATTCCATTTTCTGGTCCAATTACGTGTACAATGCCGTTCTTGGGATCACCTAAACCCCAATGCGTAATACCATGCTGAGCAGAATTAGTAGCTAATTGTTTTAATTGATTCGCCGACAACGCATCCTCAACAGGAAGGTGTTGGTTAATCGTAGGCGTATTGTGATCAGCCGTCGCAAAAGTACGCTCAGGGGACATAACACCTATACCGCGTGTTTTAAGGCCCAAAAAAGCAACCGGACTAGTTACCTCATGAATAAAATGACGATCAATAAAGAAAACATCCGGACCATCTTCAATCTTCCGAATCACATGGGAATCCCAAACTTTATCAAACAAGGTTTTTGGAGAATTACTCATTTCTATATTTTAAATTTTTAAGCGCTTTCACTAAAATTAAGCTACAAAAATGCTATTATTTTAGCGAAAATACAAAGATATAGGGCTGTCAAATTAGAATTTTACCAAATAAAATTTGGTAAATACCACGTCTCACAAGGATGCGCGGCGAATGAATGAGAATGGATTTGTAATCTTTGTGCGCGAATTGGTAATCACTAGTTCAGCTGCCATTTCACCCATTTTTACGAAATCAGTAGATATCGTTGAAATTCCCTCAAATAAAAGTCGCTTGATCGGAGTTTCATTATAGGAAATCAATCCTATGTCTTTCCCAAGCGTTAGGTTTTTTTCTTTGATTTTATCCAATATGTCTATTAAATCATCTTCCATAACCATTATGTAAACGCTACCAACTTCAGGCTCAGCATGTTCCACGACAGCAAACTCAAATGCAAAGTCACGGCAAAAGTGCTCAAAACCACGTAAGATATCTATTGAATAATAACTGGATTGAGGAAACACAAGTTGTACTTTATGATATTTCATTAGCGCATCTTTCGCTTCTACCAATGTTTTATATATATCATTTTCAAAATCCTCATAAATGGCACCATAAGAACCTTGAATACCCGGAATTAATTTATCCACCAAAATGAGCTTTTCCTTCGGCAACGAATTAATGAAATCAACCGCGATGGAATCACCCTCCATGAAATGTGGAATAATAACAATATGAGAATAGTCTAATTCACGCTTCGATACAATTCGCTTAAATAAGTTAAAATCATTATTGTAAATGTAAAAGTCAATACCTACCCCAGGCCCCATTGCGGCCACAAAGGAATCATAAATAATTTTTTTATGAACAGATAACTTATTGAATAACAAAAAGATGCGAAAATTAGGGGGGACGCCGCCGACGCTCACAAAAAAGCCCTTGCCTCGAACCGATTCTACGATACCCAACGACTTCAAATAATTATATCCCTTCTCCACCGTAATCCGCGAAATATAATGCTCAAAGCTTAATTCATTAATCGAAGGCAGAACATCACCTTGTTTAATCTGACCGGATTGAATTCCTTTGATAATGGAATTTGCCAACTGCCGATATTTTGGCGTTGAGGAAAATACATCGATATTAATCAGTTTTAACATAGTTAATCAGTCATGGAATTACCTATACCTACAATGATAACCGAAATCAAAATTACTAAAATACCCGATATCACCGTTCGAAACGTGTTAGATGAAACACCCTTCCACTCTTTAAAATACAAGCCCCAAAAATTTGAAGTCATAATGATGGTTGCCATGTGCAAAATCCATGAACTAGCGCCATTGCCCAATTTGCTTTCTCCCATTCCATAAAAAAAGAACTGCAAAAACCAGGTCGTCCCGGCAACTGCCGCGAATAAATAATTCATTCGAAGCGGCGCTTTGGCATTCAAATAATCACCAAAAGTCTTATTCGAAAAATTCAAATACATACAATACACGAAATTGGTTAAAAAACCACCCCAAAGTACGACGATAAAAATAACATTATTTTGAAACAAGGGATCACAGCCATTGGCCACAGCGGCACCCGCCATATCTTTTCCCGCCTCAATACCAAAATTAAAACACGCACTACATAATCCTGAAATCGTCGCCACAATCAATCCCTTCATTAAACTAAACTCCTTAATTGTTTCCTGCTTTTGTTCCGTAGATAATTCCCCCTCTTTCATCATGCCCGCCTTACCACATAAATAGATACCAAAAACACATACCAAAATACCTAGCAAAACAACCTGACCACCTGAACTACCCACAATATGCGAAATCGTGTCACCTTTTACACCCGCTAATTCACGGTAAATGGGTGGAACCAAAGCTCCGAAAATACTACACAAACTTAAGGCAATCGACATGCCCAGCGACATACCCAAATAGCGCATGGCTAATCCAAAAGTCAAGCCTCCAATTCCCCACAAAATTCCAAACGTAAACGTCCAGAAAAATACATCCGAATCAACTTGTTGGATAATCACCATAAAATCTGGAATAGTTAAATAAGCGGCAATTATGGGTACAATCAACCAGGAGAATACGCCGCCAACAATCCAAGCACTTTCCCAAGACCATACATGAATTTTTCGATAGGGTATATAAAATGAGCCAGAGGCGAAACCACCCAACGAATGAAAAAATAATCCCAATAACGATCCCATACCTTATAATTATAGCTATAACTAAATTTTTCTAAATCTAAATGTGCACAAAAAAGATAGAAGCATCAGTTGGAACAAATAAAAAAGTTCGAGTCGAACAATTTCTGCAACAGAATTTTCATAAATTTCAAGGTCTAGATTTGAAAGCAAGCTACAAATCTATTTTAATATTCAAAATAACAGTCCTTAGATATAGTAGGACAGTTGGCCTATGAAATTACATTACCCTCCATCGCTTCTCATTGCACTCGCACTCCTTGCTTGGACGCAAAAAGATACCGATTACACCCAGTGGGCCTCCTATTTGGGTGGTCCGGATCGGAATCATTACTCCACATTGAATCAAATCACACCTGAAAATGTAAAGGATTTGCAAGTTGCATGGACCTATTCCTTACCTGATTCAGGCCAAATGCAGGCGAATCCCATTATCGTAGATGGTGTTTTATATGGGGTTTCCGCGTCTGTGCAGGCCTTTGCCTTAGATGCGGCGACGGGGAAAGAAATCTGGCGATTTGGGGATCCTTTGAAAAACGGGGCAAGTACTTCACGCGGCGTAAGTTATGCCAAAGGACGTATACTCTATACCGTTGGCCCCAATCTCTGGGCCTTAGATGCCAAAACCGGAAAGCCCATTGACACATTTGGCGACAAGGGAAAAGTAGATTTACATACCGGATTGCCTGCCATCGCGCAAAACAAATTCATTATTTCCAATACACCAGGAACCGTTTTTGAGAACTTAATTGTCATGCCACTCCGCTTATCTGAAGGAGCAGATGCGGCACCAGGCGACATTCGCGCCTATGATATTTACACGGGAAAAGTTGCTTGGACATTTCATACGATTCCCTATCCAGGCGAATTTGGATATGAAACCTTTCCGAAAGATGCCTACAAAAATGAATATACAGGCGCCGCAAATAATTGGTCGGGCATGGCTTTAGATGAGAAACGTGGTATTCTATATGTTCCGACAGGCTCCGCGGGATTTGATTTCTATGGTGGAAATCGGAAAGGCAGTAATTTATTTGCCAATTGTCTATTGGCCTTAGATGCGCGAACAGGTAAAAGGCTTTGGCATTTTCAAACGACACATCATGATGTTTGGGATCGAGATTTACCAGCACCTCCTAATTTAATTACCGTGATTCATCGTGGAAAACCAGTGGATGCAGTGGTTCAAGTTACGAAACAAGGCTATGTATTTTGTTTTGATCGCGTTACAGGAAAACCACTTTTCCCGATTATTGAACGTCCGGTAAAAGGTTCAACCCTTTTGGGCGAACATGCATGGAAAACGCAGCCGATGCCAACAATACCAAAACCTTACGCAAGGCAGTCGGACGAAATAACGGCAAAAGACATTAATCCGTATGCCAACAATCAATCAGAACTCCGTCAAAAATTTGGCCAAATAGAAAAGGGATGGCATGCGGCACCTACATTACAAGGCAATTTGATTTTGCCGGGTTTTGATGGGGGTGCCGAATGGGGCGGAGCGGGCGCAGATCCTAAAAAAGGAATTGTATATATTAATAGTAATGAGATGCCATGGATACTAACGATGGTGTCTACCAAACAGACATCCCCGACCGCATCAAAAACATATACGCAGTATTGTGCCTCATGCCATGGGGATAAATTACAAGGGAATCCAGCAAGTGGATACCCAAGTCTCACGGAGGTATTCAAACGTAGAAACAAAGTATTTTTGAGTCAAATCATTACTCAAGGCAAAGGAATGATGCCCGGATTTCCACAAATTGATAAAGCAACACGGGAGGAATTAGTAAATTTTATAGCGGGAGAAACGCCTAAAGAGGTGGTGTCCACCAATGGAAAAACCCCAGTTCTTCCTTACCGCATAACGGGCTACAATAAGTTTTTGGATAGTCAGGGACTACCAGCCATCAGCCCACCTTGGGGAACCATACAGGCTATCGATATGAATACGGGTAAATACCTGTGGAAAATACCGTTTGGCGATGAACCGATACTCGCTGCTAAAAACATTCTAAATACAGGTACCGAAAATTACGGTGGTCCACTAATTACTGAAAATGGCCTACTAGCCATCGCCGCTTCCAAAGACGGCATGTTCCGAATCTACAACCGCCACAGCGGCCAACTTCTCTGGAAAACCAAACTTCCCGCAGCTGGCTTCGCCACGCCTGCCACCTATCAAGTCAACGGAAAACAGTATATCGTCATTGCTTGTGGCGGTACGAAATTGGGGACGAAGAAGGGGAATCAGTATGTAGCTTTTTCTTTAAACGCTAGACGCTAGACGTCAGTCTCTAGTCTCTAGTCGCTAGTCATTAGTCCGGAGTTAATAGGCGCGAAGTATCGCGTCTCTACAGTCTTTTGTCCTAGAACAATTAAAATTCTGAAAGAGATTTGTAATTTCATATAACGCAAGTGAACCTTTAAAAGGTGAAATTAACACTATGAAAATACAATCAAAATTAAAGCGTTTCTGGAAAATCATCGGGCCAGGTTTAATTACAGGTGCCAGTGATGATGATCCTTCCGGAATTGCCACGTATTCTCAGGCGGGGGCTGCTTTTGGCTTACAGACTTTGTGGACGGCAATTTTGGCTTTTCCGCTGATGGCAGCGATCCAACAAATGTGTGCGCGCATTGGGTTAGTTACCTCACAAGGACTGTCAGGGACATTGAAAAAACATTATCCCAAACCCGTTCTATATGTGATGTTGGTTTTTAGTTTCCCTGCCATTGTGATGAATATCGGTGCGGATATTGCTGGCATGGGGGCGGTAGGTAATTTACTTTTCCCATCGATTGATGCGACGTATTTCAGTGTCCTGTTTACGGTATTATTGCTCGGACTCACTATCTACCTTCCCTATCAAAAAATCACTGCCGTTTTGAAATACCTGTGCATCGTTATGCTGGTGTATTTTATTGTCCCATTTCTATATAAGCAAGATTTTGTGGCAATCATAGCAGCAACTTTCATCCCCACCATCCAATGGAATAGGGAATTCTTACTGGTTTTAGTTGGCATATTAGGCACTACTATTTCACCCTATTTATTCTTTTGGCAGGCCTCCATTGAAGTAGAAGAGATGAATCATAGGCGGGCACTGATGATTAATAAAAAAATCATACATGATATGGAACAAAGCGTCGATTTTGGAATGACATTCTCAGGCTTCGTGATGTATTTTATCATTCTGACCACCGGGACGGTATTGTATTCAGCAGGTATGCATCAAATAAATACCGTTGAAGAAGCTGCGATGGCGTTGAAACCGCTGGCTGGCGATTTGGCGTATGTTCTTTTTGCCATTGGGGTTATTGGGACAGGGCTTATCGCGATACCTGTTTTAAGTGGATCACTTTCCTATATGTTCACAGAGACTTTTGGTTGGAAGCAAGGCTTGGATAAAAAATTCCATGAAGCCAAAGGCTTTTATGTCATCATTGCTATTTCACTCATACTCGGTTTATCGCTGAACTATGTGGGCATCTCCCCCATAGACGCCTTAATCTACACTGCCGTTTTATATGGCATTACTGCTCCGGTATTGATTGGCATCATTCTTCATATTTCCAATAATCGGGAAATTATGGGTGAATATGTGAACTCGCGAATCTCCAATGTCTTGGGTTTTGCGGCTTTGATCATCATGTCGCTAGCTGCTGGGGCGCTATTGTATTTTGAGTTTATAAATTAGAGGCAAGTTAGACGTCAGACGTTAGACGCTGGACGTTAGACGCTGGACTCTGGACATTAGACGCTGGACGTTAAACAAAATATGTTCTCTTGTAGAGACGCGATACTTCGCGTCTTTTTATTTGGTAAGACGCGAAGTATCGCGTCTCTACATGATTATCAGTTTTTAAAATAGATCAATCATCCGAATTGATTACTATTGGCAAAGTAAAATCCCACTAAAAATAATTGACATGTTTCACTTTAGTGCAACATAAATTTATTACCTTTGACATGCCAAAAATCAGACAAGTAATATTTTACAAGCACTATTTTGAATTATTTTATCTTGCTCAGAATAAAAAGATTCAAGATAAAATCATTTGGACAATCAAAGTGATTGAGTCACATAATCAAATTGCTGAGAAATATATAAAGCACGTAACTGGAACAAAAGGTATTTATGAATTAAGAATTCAATACGGTTCAGAAATTTTTAGAATTTTCTGTTTTTTCGATGAAAGTAAGTTGATTATTCTTATAAATGGATTTCAAAAGAAATCACAAAAAACACCTAAAAAGGAAATTGACAAAGCAATTGCAATTAAACAAGCATATGAAAGCGAAAACTAATACATCTACATTGGATCAATTTGTCACGAAACATTATGGCCTAAAAGGATCAACAAAGCGCGATGAATTTGAACAAGGTTATGAAAATTTCAAAATTGGAATCTTGCTACAAGAAGCACGCACAAAAGCTGGATTAACACAGGATGAGTTAGCTCAAAAAGCAGGCACGACAAAATCCTACATTTCAAAGATTGAAAATAACATCAAGGAAGTCAGGCTTTCGACGCTACAAAAAATTGTTGAACTAGGATTAGGCGGGAAGGTGGAATTGTCAATTAAGTTAGAAGCAAAATAGACGCGAATTAGACGCTGGACATTAGACTCTGGACTCTGGATGTTAAACAGAATATTCTCTCTACAGCTTAGAAGGAATTAATGACTATTGGTCTAATGTCCACAGTCTAACGTCCAGCGTCTAATGTCCAGCGTCTAAAAAAAAACACCCACCTGTTCAGATGAGTGTCTTCGTGGACCAGCATGGGCTCGAACCATGGACCCCCTGATTATGAGTCAGGTGCTCTAACCAGCTGAGCTACAAGTCCGCATTAGCTAAAACTAATGTGGTGCAAAATTAATTAATTATTGGCTTTCTAACTACATTTGGGGTAATATTTTAACGTGTATGTTTCCAACGAAAATTATTAACGACCCCATATACGGGTTCATCAAGATCAATAACCCCTTCATCCTCAAGTTGATTGATCATCCTTTTGTGCAGCGACTCAAACGAATCAAGCAACTAGGACTTGCTGAATTTGTCTATCCAGGTGCTCACCATACCCGTTTTCACCATGCCCTCGGCGCCATGCACCTGATGGATCAAGCACTCGCTAATCTGCAAGCGAAAGGCTATACAATCACCGAACAAGAAAAAGAAGCCGCCGCTATCGCTATACTTTTGCACGATATAGGCCACGGACCTTTTTCACATGTACTAGAATATACACTGCTCAATCACGTTCACCACGAAGAGATTTCAAACCTCCTCATGAAAAAGCTGAACGAACATTTTGATGGCAGATTAGCACTAGCCATCGATATGTTTAGCGGAAAATACGAACGACCATTTTTTCATCAATTGATTTCGAGCCAACTGGACGTTGACAGATTAGATTACCTCTCCCGTGACTCGTTTTATACCGGCGTACGCGAAGGATTCATCGGTTCCGAACGTCTATTGAGTATGCTTGACCTACAAGACGAGAATTTGGTCATGGAAGAAAAAGGAATATATTCGATTGAAAATTTCTTGATGGCACGCCGACTGATGTATTGGCAAGTATACTTGCACAAAACAGCCATCGCCGCAGAAACCATGTTGATCCAAATACTTCGTCGGGCCAAAACCCTTATTCACGAAGGCAAAAAACTAACATGCACCTCCGCCCTCATGACTTTCCTCAAGAAAGATTATACCTGGGAAGAGTTTGCAAGCACCGATAAACTATGGCTAGCCTTCACAGATTTAGACGATCACGATGTATGGGCCGCCATCAAAGAATGGAAGCACGCAACAGACCCTATTCTG